>JBBQWZ010000025.1:0-90458 GCA_038210135.1 Bryobacterales bacterium | reverse complement strand
GAAGAAAAATACCGCCAACAAAAACTAAAACAACTCACAAAACACGCCGCCCAACAAGGCTTCGCCCTCGTCCCCATCGAAATCCCCACCTAACCATGCCCCAAATCCCTCAATACCTTACAACCTGGTTTCTGGAGAGCGATCCGCAGGGGCGCGCCGGGATCGGACACTTCAAGCCTTCTGGCACTTCGAGCAATAATGCGTCCCGCGCTGAGCCACCACGATCCGCTTGATCGGCGTTCCGCATCGGACGCAGGGCTCGCCCTCGCGCCCATACACCTGGTGCAGATTCTGGAAGCCGCCCTTCCGCCCCTCCGCATCGACGTAATCCGAGATCGACGACCCGCCATGCGCAATCGAGAGCTCGAGAAGCTCCTGAATCGCCGAGTGCAGATCCATCGCCCTCTGCTTGCTCACCTTGGACGCAATCGCCAGCGGCCGGATGCCCGCCCGGAATAGCGCTTCGTCCACATAAATGTTCCCCAGCCCCGCAACGAAACTCTGATTCAGCAAGAGCGACTTGATCCGCGTTTTCCGCGAACGGAGCGCCTTCAAGAAATCGCTTAACGGAATTCCCAGCGCATCCGGACCCAGCCGCGCCACCCGCTCCGGTGCCCACTCGATTCTGCCGAACTGCCGCGGATCGTCGTAATGCAACACGCTGTTATCCGAAAGCCGGAACACGCCGTACGTGTGCGTCGTCGGCGCCAAGTTCACCAGCAGCCGTCCGGTCATGCCCAAGTGGATGCTCAGCGTGCCGCTCGCGCGATCCGGCGATTCGAGTTCGATCAAGATGAACTTGCCGTGCCGCCGGATGGCGCCCACCGTCCGTCCTATGACGTGCGCGGCGAGCTCAGTCCGATCGCCCGGCGTCACGAATCGGGATGTGAATGCCACGCTCTCGATGCGCCGTCCCATGATCGCCGGAGCCAGCGTCCGAACCACGGTTTCGACTTCAGGAAGTTCGGGCAATGCGTCAGGCCTGCGGCAAATCGGCGAAGATCTCTTCGCCCTCGAGCTTCACATCATAGGTCTCGACCTTCACCGTGTCGTCGTAGTCGTTGACGCCCGTATGGCAGTTGTATTCCCAGCAGTGCCACGGACACACGACGTTGTCGCCGTCCAAAGTGCCTTGGCCAAGCGGACCGCCCGCGTGCGGGCAGATTCCATTCAGCGCCGTCACCTGGCCAGCGACATTGCAAATCGCATAGCTATCCTCGCCAATCACGACCTCAGTAACCGAACCGGGCGTCAGAGTTGAAAGCGATCCCACGCGAACCCAAGCCATGACTCTGGTGTACCACGGCGGCAAAGGATCACAAGGATGACTTCTTAAGATGGCGCGCCCAGCGCGGTTCGCCCCGGAATGCCACGAAACAGTGCCAGCAAAATCAGAATGCCCAATACGGCAATCGCCGCTAGTCGCATCGGGCCCTGCGCGAAAACAATGGCTCCGTTAACAACCATGAACAACAGGAAACCATGAATCGCCAGCATAGCCCATTGAGGCACTCGCGCATGCTGAGCGGGAGCGAAACACAACACCGCGGCATCGCCGATCCAAAGTGCGCCGAACAGGTAATTGAGCCAAAGCCCGAAGCCGGAATCGAATCCGCTCATCGCATTCGACTGCCGCGCCGTCTCGATCCAAGCCTCGGAATGGCTCCAGTGAAATACGAACCGAAAAGCGCAAACGGTGTGCGCGGCCAAGAACAAAGCCCCCGCATTCCAAGCCCAGATTGCAACCACAGAACGTCGCAAGATCCAAGCCCCAGCCGCCAATCCGTAATACATCATGGCCAGCCGTGCGGTCCAAAGAGTAAGCAGGATGCCTAACGACACTCCCTACGGTACAATGGAGAGAAGCGGGCCACCCTAGCTCAGTTGGTAGAGCGGCTGATTCGTAATCAGCAGGCCTCCGGTTCGATCCCGGAGGGTGGCTCCAGCTAATTTGTTTTGCCTGCGGTAATTACTCAGAGAGTCCAACGTTTCTTCAACAACGGGTGTTTGATCGGTGTGCCCATACTTGCCTGTGTGCCAGCTTCTGGCTGGACTGCCAAGTCCGTCGGCGTCGTTAGACAGTCGTTGAAGGTCATTCTGGTCATGGATAGCATCTGCCCTTTCGCTTGGAGAACAGAGCGTTCGCCCGAAAAGCTCAGTTACCGACGAAGTTATCCAGATCTTCTACGGCGATCAACCCGAACCCCGGCTTCCGCCTGAAGTTATCGCCACGATCCAGCGCTGCTGCGTTTTCGCCTTTCCCTCACTTATTCCGCGTGCCCGAAACGTGTGACTTATTTGTATTTGGCTCCGATTCCGACGGCCAGGATCAGAAGGCCACGGGGGTCAAGGCGGGGGTCCGCATGAGGCGGCGGATGACGTAGCGGAGTTGACTGAGGAAGTCCATGGCCTCGTAGGCGTTGCTCTTGCGACAGATTCCTAAATGAGGATACACTGCTCTCACCTGCTCGCGAACGGAGAAGAAATCATGAGACTGAAGCAATTCCAGATCCTGTCGGCACCCCGTCTATGTGCGCTCGTTATGCTTTGTGGGTGGTGCGCGACAGCGCAGATCGACACGGGCACGGTAGTGGGCGCCGTTCGCGATCCCACCGGCGCGGCGGTTCCGAAGGCTACTCTCACTTTGACCAGCGCGTCGACGTCGGTCTCGCGGACGACCGAGACGAACGCGGCGGGCGAATATCAGTTCATCGCGGTTCCGCCGGGGATGTACTCGGTGAAAGTGTCGGCGTCGGGCTTCGCGGCGGCGATTCAGAAAGACATCGAGGTTCACGTGCAATCGCGTCCTTCGGTGGACTTCGCCTTGAAGGTTGGCGATTTGGCTGAAGTGGTGCAAGTGGAATCGCAGGCTGCGCTGCTGTCGACGCAATCGGCGGATGTCGGCGGCGTAGTGCAGGAGCGGCAGATTCGCGACTTGCCTTTGAATGGGCGGCGCTACGCGGACCTCGCTCTTCTGGAAGCCGGCATCCAGAAGAATCTGACGAATCAGAACAATCAGGCTCCCGACCGCTTCAGCGCGAACGGGAATCTGGAGACGCAGAATTACTTCTCGCTCGATGGCGTCGATAACAATTCGGGGTCGACGAATTTGCAGGAAGGATCGGTGCAGACGGTGCAGCCTCCGCCTGACGCATTGCAGGAGTTCCGAGTGCAGACGCGGACGTACTCCGCGGAGTTCGGCACTTCGGCCGGAGCCATTATCAACGCATCGATCAAGACCGGAACAAATCAGTTCCACGGGAACGTGTGGGAGTTCTTGCGCAACAACAAGCTGGACGCGAATACGTTTTTTAACAATGCGGGCGGCGTTCCGCGCGGGCACTATTCGCAAAACCAGTACGGCGGAACGATTGGCGGTCCGATCGTCAAGAACAAGACTTTTTTCTTTTTCGACATGCAGGACTTCACGTCGCGAAAAGCCACGACCGTCCTTTCGACGGTTCCGACGCCGCTCTTCAAGACCGGCAATTTTCTCGAGCTGAAGCCTTCGTTGACCGACCCCAAGGTAGCCGGGCAGAGCAACTGCATCGCGGGCAACGTGGTGGCGAAGGGCTGCATCGATCCGGTGGCGGCGCGGTTGGTCACGCTGTACCCGGACCCGAATCTGCCGTCCGCGGTCGCGAGGCTGGGTCAGGCGGGCAGTTGGACGGGCGCGACCAATTATCAATATCAGCCCTCTGTTCCGACGGACACGACTTCCTACGATGCGCGCGTCGACCACAACTTCACTCCCAACAGCAGGGTATTTGCGCGGTATAGCAATTTTCGGGTAGACCGGCAAGATCCGCCGTGGACCGCCAATCCGATCGCCGGCAACGGCAACTTCGCGACACAGTACGCGATTCGCGGGCAGTCCGTCGCGGCGGCGTGGACGGACCTGATTCGGCCGTCGATGCTGAACGAGATGCGGGTGGGGTTCAGCCGCGACAACGCGCACAGCACGATGGTCGGCCTTGAGAGCGGCAAGTCGCTGGCGGCCGATTACGGATTGAACGGGATTCCTCCGGGGCCGAACAACGCGGGCATTCCGCCGATCAACGTCAGCGGTTTGACGAGGCTGGGTTCGTCGCCGTTCCGTCCGCAGTTTCAGGTTTCGCAGGCATGGCAACTGGTGGATTCGTTGAGTTGGCTGACCGGAAACCATAGCTTCAAGTTCGGTTACGAGCACCGGCACACGAGCGACAACTTTCTGGATCTGACGGCGCCGCAAGGATCGATCAGCTCCACCGGCATCTATACGGGCAACGTCGGCCTCGGCCTGGCGGATTTCCTGCTGGGCGATCCGAGCACGGTGCAATACACGACGCCGACGGTGGTGCACAGCTACCAATATTCGAATAATTTCTTCGTGCAGGATACGTGGCGCGTCCGGCCGAATCTGACCGTTAACTATGGGCTGCGCTACGAATTGTTTTCGCCGATTCTGAATCATCAGAACGCGATGTCGAACTTTACGTCGGCGAATGGTGGCGGGTTTGTGACGGCGAAAGACGGCGACTGGTTCTCGCGCGGCCTGGTGCATCCGGATAAGAACGATTTTGCGCCGCGCATCGGGATCAGTTGGCAGCCAATGAAACGCGTGGTGCTGCGCGGCGGCTACGGTGCGTTCTACCAACACGTCGTGCGCATCGGGTCCGAGAGCGTGCTGGCGCTGAATCCGCCGGCTGTCATCGATGCCTCGCTGATCCAGACCCTTGGAAGCACGACGCCGGTGTTCCAGTTGAAGAATGGCTTTCCGGCGTTCAGCGCTTCGCTGCTCGACCTGACGCGGCTTCAGTTCCGCGCGCAGGATCCGAACGAGCGAACCGGTTATGTCAACCAGATCAGCTTCGGTCCGCAGGTCGAGCTATCGCCGAGCATGGTGCTGGACGTTTCCTATGTGGGGAACTTCGGGCGAAAGATGAACCGGCTCCGCAACGCGAATCAGGGTCTGGTGACAGGGTTCGATGCCGCGGGCAAGCCGCAGACCGTCTTCCCGTACGCGAATCTGAACACGACGCTGACGGCGACGACAGGGAATCACGCGTTTCTCGAATACGCGACGAACGACGGCAACACCAATTACAACGGCTTGCTGGTGTCGCTACGCCGACGGTTTTCGCATGGGCTGGCGTTCGGCGTGAATTACACCTGGAGCCACAACTTCTCCGATTTCGTGGACAACCTGACAGGCGGTTCGACGCCGGCGAATGCGTACAACTATAGCTGGGAGCGCAGCAATTCTCCGTTCGATGTGACGCACCGGTTCGTTGCGCATGGGACGTATGAAATTCCGGTCGGAAAAGGCAAGATGATTTTGAACAACGATAGCCTCGCATCGAGGCTGATCGGCGGCTGGCAATTGAATACGATCGTGACGTTGCAAACAGGCACGCCCTTTACAGTGACGGCGACGGACGTCAGCGCGACGGGCGGAAGCCACCAAAGCCGCGCGAATTGCGTTTCGGATCCGTTTGTTGGGGCAACATCCGACAGGTCGCGGTACGCGGGCGGAGCATCGCCGGGATTCTTCCTGAATTCGGCGGCGTTTGCGAATCCGGCGGCGGGGTTCTTTGGCAATTGCGCTCCGCGGAAGTTCCACGGGCCCGGGATCGAGAACGTGGATATCAGCATCTTCAAGTCGTTCGTGTTCCGCGAGCGATGGAAGGCGGAGTTCCGGACGGAGTTCTTCAACACGTTCAATCGGGCGAATTTCCAGAATCCGAGTGCCAGCATTGCGGCGGCGGCGCTGCCGTCGTTCGGCAAGTCGCTGAGTACGATCGCGGACCCGCGGGAGATTCAGTTTGCGTTGAAGTTGTATTTTTAGGGCTGGAGACGCTCGCTTACGCTCGCGGTTCTTTGGATTCGCTTATGAAAAGCTTTCTTTGCTTGCTTTGTGTCACTGCCGCGCTCGCGCAGACGCCGTACGATTCGACTATTCAGCCTTCCGTAGTGGCGCAGGAAATTCCTATCAACAAGGGCTCCGCCGCGCTTTGGCAGAGTCTGAAGAAGCTGCACACGCGCGCGAGCCTGATCATGATTACGGCGCATCCGGACGACGAGGACGGCGGCATGCTGACTTACGAATCGCGCGGCCGCGGTTCGCGCGTTGCGCTGTTGACGCTGAATCGCGGAGAGGGCGGCGCGAACGTGATGTCGCCGGATTTCTTCGATGGATTGGGGCTGGTGAGGACGCAGGAACTGCTCGCCGCGGGGCGCTACTACGGCGTGGATCAATACTGGACTCGCGTCGTGGACTACGGCTTTTCGAAGACCATGGCGGAGTCGATGGAGCATTGGACGCGCGAGCGCGTGCTGTACGACGTGGTTCGGGTTGTGCGCATGGTGCGTCCGCTGGTGATCTCGTCGGTGTTCGTCGGAGGCCCTAGCGACGGGCACGGGAACCATCAGACGGCGGGAGCGATGGCGAAGGAAGTGTTCAAGGCGTCAGGCGATCCGAGTGTGTTTCCTGATCAGATCCGCGCTGGACTACGGCCGTGGAATCCGGTGAAGGATTACGCGCGGGCGCCGGGTATGTTCGGGCGGAATGCGGCTGCGCAGCTCTCGGTGAACGTCGAGGTTCCGCAGGGGACTTTCGACGCGGTGCTGGGGGCAACCTACGCGCAGATCGCACGCGAGGGATTGGGACTGCAGAAGTCGCAGAATGGCGGTCCGAGTATTCCGAAGGCGGGTCCGGTTGCGAGCGCCTATCACCGTGTTGCATCCCTGGTGACGGTTCCGGATAAAGAGGACAATTTCTTCCAAGGTATCGACATATCGCTTGCCGGAATCGCGACGCTGGCGAAGGGCGGGGACTCGACGTTTCTGGCTGCGGGTCTGCGAAAGGTCAACGCCGCCGTCGAAGAGGCGATTGCGAAGTTTTCTTCGAACGCGCCCGAGAAGTCGGCTCCCGCGCTCGCCGCGGGTCGGCGCGAGACGATGGCGTTGATTTCGGCGGTCGAGAAGAGCGGGCTTTCGGCCGATTCGAAGTACGACATTCTGCACGAACTGCGAATCAAGGACGCGCAGTTTAATAGCGCGCTCGCGGAGGCACTTTCGCTTTCGCTCTCCGCCGTGGTCGCGCCCGCGCAGGAGCCGAATGCGCGGATGGCAATGTTTATGGGCGATCCGGAGACGTTTCGCGTGGCGATTCCGGGGCAGGCGTTTGGAGTCAATTTGCACGCGGTGAATCAAAGCGGCGCGATGGCGACGCTGACGAGTCTCAGTGTGAGGGCGAGTTCCGGCCCGGCTTGGACGGCGTCGTCCGTCGATACCGGCGGATTGATGAAGCCAAACGGCGTCGCCGACGCGAAGGTGTCCGTGAAGGCGCCTGACGACGCGCCGTTCACGCGGCCCTACTTCACGCGGCCCGACATTGAGCAGTCCTATTACGACATTCGCGACGAAGCGTTCTTGAATCGCCCGCTGGCGCCGTATCCGATCGCTGGTTGGGCGGAGTGGACTTACGAAGGCGTTCCGGTTGTTGTCGGGAATTACGTCCAGACGGTGAAGCGGGTTACCGGATTAGGGACCGTGCTCGATCCCTTGGTGGTTGCTCCGGCGATTGGCATTCAGATCTCGCCGCGCTTTGGCATTGTGCCGATCGGTGCGAAAGCGTTCGAGGTGAAGACGGTGATTCACAGCAATGTGAAAGGCGCGGCGTCCGGAACGGTGCGCTTGGACCTTCCGGCGGGCTGGAAGTCGCAGCCGGAGTCGGCCGCGTTTACGACGAGCGTCGATGGCGAGGATCGCGCGATTGCATTCACGGTGACGCCCGTGGGCCTGGTCGAGAAGTCGTACGCGATTACGGCGGTGGCGGAGTATGGCGGGAAGCAGTATCGCGAAGGTTACGATCTAACCGGCTATTCCGGCGCGCGGCCGTACCCGCTGTATCAGCCCTCGACGTACAAAACGACGGGCGTTGACGTAAAGGTCGCACCGGGCTTGAAGATCGGATACATCATGGGCAGCGGCGACGATGTTCCGGGCTCGCTTTCGCATCTGGGTGTGAAGGTCGAATTCCTGGCGGCGCAGGATGTGCAGAGCGGCGATCTGTCGAAGTACGACGCGATTCTGCTGGGCGTTCGCGCGTACGCGGCCCGGCCGGAGCTGGCGGTTTCGAATCACCGGGTTCTTGAATACGTGAAGAACGGCGGCGTCGTGATCGTGCAATACAACACGCCGGAATACGACCACAACTACGGTCCGTATCCGTACGCGATGGGCAACAATCCGGAAGAGGTGACGGACGAGGCGTCGAAGATCAACATTCTTGCGCCGGCGAATCCGCTGTTCCAGTGGCCGAACAAGATCGGCGAAAAAGACTTTGCCGGATGGGTAGAGGAGCGCGGATCGAAGTGGCTTCGCTCGTGGGACGCGCAATACGAGGCGCTGCTCGAAACGCATGACGCGGGGCAGGAGCCGCAAAAGGGCGGCCTGCTGTATGCGAAGTACGGCAAGGGCGTCTACATCTATAACGCCTACGCGTTTTACCGGCAGTTGCCGGAAGGCGTTCCGGGCGCGTACCGCATTTTCGCGAACATGATCAGCCTGCCCAAGAATCCGGCGCGGTGACGGGCGACGCGCGACCGCAACTGGTTCGCGGCGTGGGATTGCTGGGCGCGACATCGGCGAACATGCTGAACATGATCGGCGTCGGGCCGTTTCTGACGATCCCGCTGATCATCGCGAGCATGAACGGTCCGCAGGCGATGCTCGGTTGGCTGCTGGGCGCGGCGGTTGCCATCTGCGACGGACTGGTTTGGGCGGAACTGGGCGCCGCGATGCCGGATAGCGGCGGACCGTATCGTTATCTTTACGAAGCATACGGGCCGCGGTCGCTGGGGCGCCTGATGCGATTTCTGTTTCTGTGGCAGATCGTGACGACGGCGCCGCTCAGCATCGCTTCAGGCGCGGTGGGCTTCTCGCAGTACACGAAATTCCTGTGGCCCGCGATGACGGGCATGGAAGGCAAGATGCTGGCGATGGCGGTGTGTCTTGCCGCAACCGCGTTGCTCTATCGGGAGATTCACGACATCGGCAAGTTGTCGGTGATGCTGTGGGTGGTGGTGCTGGCAACGGTTGCATGGATTAGCGTTACAGGCCTGCTGCACTTCGATGCGCATCGGGCGTTTACCTTTCCGGCTGGGGCGTTCGCGCTGAACTCGAAGTTCTTCTTTGGACTCGGAGCCGCGACGTTGATCGCGATGTACGACTACGGCGGCTACAACAACGTGTGTTTCTTCGCGGGTGAGGTGAAAAATCCGGGGCGCACAGTTCCGCGGTCGATCCTCTATGCGGTGATTGGCGTCGCGGCGGTTTATCTCGTGATGAACGTGACGATACTGGGCGTGATCCCCTGGCAGGAAGCGGCGCATTCGCCAGCGATCGTTTCAACGTTCATGGAGCGGATCTATGGCAGCGGCGCGGCGCGGTTCGCTACGTTGCTGGTGCTGTGGACGGCGTTTGCGTCGGTGTTCGCGGTGCTGCTGGGTTATTCGCGCGTGCCGTATGTGGCGGCGGTGGAAGGCAATTTCTTTCGGCCATTTGCGAAACTGCATCCGACGAAGAACTTTCCGGCATTCTCGCTTTTGTTCCTTGGCGGCGCGTCGGCGGTGGCGTGTCTGCTGGATTTGGAAGACCTGGTGAAGGCGCTGATCGTGATCCAGATCATGATCCAATTCCTGGCGCAGGTGGTTGCGGTGACGTTGATCCGGAGGAACCGTCCCGATATCGAGCGTCCGTTCGCGATGTGGGGCTACCCGGTGACCAGTGTCGTCGCGCTGCTCGGCTGGCTATTTATTCTGGTTGTTAGCGGCTGGCAGTACGTTCTCGCGGGCGTTTGTCTGCTGATTGCGGGTATTGGCGCGTACTTGTGGAGAGCGAAGAAGATTCACGAATGGCCTTACGCATCGTAGTCGCGGGCGAGATTTACGTCGATCAGGTGATGTCGGGATTCGCGGCGTGGCCGCAGCCGGGCGAAGAAGCGTTTGCGTCGGCGTTGACGCTGGAGGTGGGCGGTGGGGCCCCGCATACGGCCCATGGATTGACGCGGCTGGGATGGGAGGTGGTGTTGGCAGGTCCGATTGGGAGGGACTCATGGGTTCGCGCGAGGCTGGATGAGCTGGAGGTCCGGTATTTGTTGATGGAGCATTCGTCGGAGCCGACGGGAACGACGGTGGCGGTTTCGATGCCGGAGGACCGGACGTTCTTTTCCTATCGCGGGGCGAATGTTGCGTTGGCTTCGGTGCTGCGCGCGTTGCCGGAGGCGGATCATCTTCATGTGGCGGCGGCTTGCGATGCCTCGCTGTTGCAGTGGTTGTGCGGGCGTGCGAGGACGGTTTCGATTGACGCGGGGTGGCAGCCGTCGTGGCTTCAGGATCGGGATGTGTGGAAGGCGCTTGCGGGGGTCAGTTGGTTTTTGCCGAATGAGAAGGAAGCGGAGTGTTTGACGGGAGAGCGCGATCCGGAGAGGATGATGCGGCGGTTTGCCGAGTTGGGGATTCGGGCGGCGATCAAGTTGGGGGGGGCGGGTTCGGTGGCGTTGGAGGATGGGGCGTTCGTCGCTGTCGGCGGGCTCGCCGAGAGAGCCCCACCCTTACGGGCGGGGCTATGCGGAGATGGGAACCCGCTCGCTTACTCTAGCGATTCTTTGGGGATCGACTCAACCGGGGCGGGGGATTGCTTCGACGCGGGGTTTCTAGATTCATGGCTGCGCGGGGAATCGGTGGAGCGATCTTTGCGGGCGGGCAATATTTGCGGAGCGCTTTCGACACGGCGGGCGGGCGGGATGAATGGATTTCCATCGCGCGAGGAGATGAGCGAGTGGCTATCAAAGTAGCGTTGATTGGCGGCGGCGGAGTACGGACTCCGCTGTTGATCCATGGGTTGGCGGAGGCGGGCGTCGAGATTTCGGAGCTATCGCTGTTCGATGTTGATGTGACTCGGGCGCGGATCATGGCAGCGCTGGGTCAGGGCGTGGCGCCGTTTCCGGTGGCTGCGCGCGAGCGGATTGAGGATGCGATTGAGGGCGCGGCGTGCGTGCTGTCGTCGATTCGGGTTGGCGGCATTGAGGCTCGAGCGCGCGATGAGCGGATCGCGATCGAGCATGGATTTGCGGGCCAGGAGACGACGGGTCCGGGCGGCGCGGCGATGGCGTTGCGCACGGTTCCGGTGGTGCTGCAGCAGGCGCGGCTGATTGAGAAGCTGGCTCCCGAGGCCTGGTACGTGAGTTTCACGAATCCGGCGGGTTTGATTTCGCAGGCGATCGCGACGCACACCAAACTTCGCGCGATCGGCATCTGCGATACGCCGAGCGAACTGTTCCATCGGATTTCGGGCGCGATGGGCGGCGAGGTGGAATGCGCGTATGCGGGGCTGAATCATCTTGGCTGGGTGAGTCGCGTGACGCAGGGCGGTGTGGATGTGACTGCCCGTTTGCTCGAGAGCGATTCGCTTTTGCGGCAGTTGTATCCGGCGGACTTGCTTGAGCCGGAGTTGATTCGGACGCTGGGGCTGATTCCTACGGAGTATTTGTTTTTCTATTACGCGCGGACGCGGGCCTTGCGGAATCAACTGTCCGCGGGATCGACACGGGGGGCGGAGATTGAAAAGCTGAATCAGAATTTGTTTGCGGAGTTGGCTGGTGCTTCGCCTGCTGACAGGCTGGAGATTTACCGGCGGTATTTGATGCGGCGAAACGCGTCGTACTTCAAGTTGGAGGCGGAGTCCGGGAGCGCGTTTGGCGAACAGGCGGAGCAGCCGGATCCGTTTGCGGCAGCGACTGGCTATCACCGGATCGCGGTTGAAGTGCTACGGGGATTGTTTGGCGATTCCGCGCGCGACGTGGTCGTTAACGTCGCGAATCGCGGGTCGATCGACGATCTTGCGGACGAGGATGTGGTGGAGGTTGCGTGCACGATTACTCGGGAGGGAGCGGCGCCAAAGAGGGTTGGCCGGTTGCCCGAATCAGTTCGCGGGCTGGTGTTGTCGGTGAAGGCCTACGAGCGCACGCTGATTCGGGCGGCGGTCGAACAATCGCGTTCATTGGCTAAATTGGCGTTGCTCGAGTATCCGATTGTCGGCGAGTGGCGTCCGGCGGAGGAAGTGCTCGAAGCGATGATCTCCGCGAGCCCGCACCTGGCGTACCTTCGTTGAATGTGAAATCGCGCGGCCATAACCGGTTCATTGAAAATTTCCGATCCTAATCGCCGCCGCTGTACTCGCAATGCCAACGCGGCTGGATTCCAGAGACCAGCGAAGCCGCGCATCATTACAGCGGTAGTACACCAACGTTAGGGCTCCGGTGCAGGTATCGACTGTCGTTCGTCCCCAATGTAATGCGTCAGTGGTGGCGAGCTCCGTGGTGCCGCAGAAACTCGCGATGTAAAAGGTAGCACCGATGATACCCATCCGCTAGCTTAATGATGGACGAATAGCTCCCGCTTGCCGGCTCAGCGGTCGCCTTTCTTTTTTAACCGCACGTCGGACATGTCAATCGATGGGTGATAGCTTGGACTGCATGGCTAATTCGCGCGGGGCTCGCGGAATAACTGCGTTGCTCGGCATCGTGATGTGGTCGTGCGATGCGCCGCCTCCGCCGCCGAACGCAACCGTTTACAAGGATTGGAAGGTCGCGGGCAACGGCCACTGGATCCATCTTCCGGAAGCGCACGACGTGGACGGATCCGGATACTTATCGAGCTTCGATGGCTTGCGCGCCATTGACGAGCACACCGGGGACGTGAAATGGACTGCGCCTTCAGTGCCCAGGGATCAGTGGGAAAGCGTTCTGCGCGTTGCGGACCTAGTGCTGGCTTATCCGCGGGCGCTGAAAAGCGATTCCGAGCCGCATTACTTGCGGGCGCTCGATGCGAAAACCGGAAATCCAAAGTGGCAATACGAGAATTTTCTGGCGAGTAGCGCGCCTATTCCGGCGGGCGGAATTGTTTGGGTTTTGAATCGCGCCAGCGAACTGGTCTCGTTGGACGTTGCGACAGGCAAGGTCACGCGCGTCGCTTCGCTGAAGCTGGGCGAGTTGGCGGCGGACGATCTGGGGTGTGCGATCGCCGTCTCCGGCCAGACGTTGCTGGTGGGTCAAGGGCGCGCCGGGATTCTCGAAGGCCGCGATCTCGCGACTGGTGGCGTCAAGTGGACGCAGAAACTGGATGGCCCGCTGCGGATGATTTCCTTGCTCGCGCAGTCGGAAGCGGCTTGGATCGGAACGAATGAAAAGCTGGCGGCGGTTTCAACCGAGTCCGGGATTTCGACGTTCGATGCGGCGTCGGGGAAGCTCCTGTGGAAGCACAGTTTCCAATTGAAGAAGTATTACCGTGCGAGCTTTTTGCTGCTTGGCGAAATGCTGTTCTGGAGCGACTACGAAGCGCCGAAAGACGCGACACTGCATGCCGTTGAAGCGGCGAACGGGCGCGAAATATGGAGGGCGGGCGGCTTCGCGTATCTCGAAGACAAAGAGTTTGTTCACAAGGCCGGGGACGTCTGGGTGATTCCGACATCGGCGCGTGTAACGGTTTTCGACAGTGCTGGAAAGAAGCTGGCGGAGGTGGATGCGTTCACCGCAAACACCGCCGGTGGGCAAAGTTTTGCGAGCCAGGGCGAGTCGGGATATACGATCGAGGCGGCTCCGCCTGCGAAGAAGGCGTGGGAGCCGGTGCAGCGGACCACGCGCGAGACCAGTTCGCTGATTACGTTCCGGCTGCGAACCGGCGAAGTGGTGAGCAAGAAAGCGGGAGCCGGGATCTATACTTTGGGCATCCGGAACGGTCAATTGCTGATGGTCACGGCCGACGGGCTGCAGTCCACGGCAGTGGCGGCGGCGCCATAATTCATTTACGCTGAACCGGATTCCTTCCGGATCGCGCGAAGACTGGCAGGGGTGAGTCTGGTCCGCGCTGATGTGAAATCGAAGCGCTGCCTTCTTACAAAATGCGTTGCCTCAATTGCACACTCGAGATGGACCGCTTTCCGGCGGCCTGTCCGCAATGCGGGCAGACGATGGTGATCGCGGATCGCTATGTGATTCGATCGCTGCTCGGACGCGGAGGCATGGGCGAGGTGTATCTCGCTTACGACCTTCGCCTTGAAACGGAAGTCGCGATCAAGCGTATTCCTACGCATCTCGCCAATGACGCCGATTTGCGCGCCGTGCTTTTGAAAGAAGCGCGGATCATGGCCCGCCTCACCGACAACGCGATTGTGCGCATGTTCGATCTGGCGGAGACGCCGGATGGCATGTTCCTGATCCTCGAATACGTTTGCGGACCGAGCCTGCAGGACATGCTGGCCGGTGGGTACCAGCCCGACTCTGCGGATGCGCTGCACATCCTTCGCGACGTTTGCGCGGGCCTTGAAGTAGCGCACGGCGCCGGCGTGATCCATCGCGACTTGAAGCCGGGAAATTTCCTGATCGAGTTGCAAGGCGAGGAACGGCAGCAGTATCGCGAGCATCGGAGGAGGCCTGCGAATCTCCGCAACGCGCGGATCAAGATCACGGATTTCGGAATCGCCAAGGCCCTCTCCGCCGATACCACGCACAGCACGCAGCACGTCAGCGGAACGCCTTCCTACATGTCTCCGGAGCAGCTCCGCGGCGAAGCGCCGTCGCCGGAGACCGACGTGTATGCGGTGGGCGTGATCGCGTATCAATTGATCGCCGGACGCCTTCCGTTCATGACGGAGCATCCGGCTTACTATCACCTTTGCGTGGCGCCGGAGCCGATTCCGAACTGCGGCCCGGGTATCAACGCTGTGGTTCTGAAAGCGCTATCGAAACCTCGGGCGGATCGCTATCCGTCAGCCAGCGCATTCTTCGAAGCGTTTTCGGCGGCAGCGGCGGGCGCGCCTGTGGATGCGGGATCCACCAAAGCGTATCCGCCGCCGCCGCCGCGCGTCGTTCCGCTAACAACGGGTGTCGCGCCCGCAGCAAAAATTCTGCTGGCGATCGCGGGAGTCATGATCCTCGGCATGGGTCTATGGGTTGGGCTGCGAAACATTGGCAAGGACGGATTGGGAATTAGACGGACGGATTCCAA
This sequence comes from Bryobacterales bacterium, assembly GCA_038210135.1. Taxonomy (GTDB): domain Bacteria; phylum Acidobacteriota; class Terriglobia; order Bryobacterales; family Bryobacteraceae; genus JBBQWZ01. The sequence continues at coordinate 75,408 of JBBQWZ010000025.1, read as the reverse complement.
TCGAAATATGCCGACGGTGCAAGAAGAGGAAGCTGGATTCGAGCCCAAGGGAGTGCCGTATGTCGAGGAGGCTCCGCCGCCGGTTGCCGGAGCGGCTCCGAAGGTCGCCGGCAAGCCGCCGAAGGGCCCGCAAAAGCCAACGATTTTATGGCGGCTCGCGTCTAACGTCGGTGGCATCGATGTACTGACGGCCGGATCGGACGGTACGGTGTACGGCAAGAGTTCGAGCGCCATCTGGGGGATTCGCGACGGCAAACTGGCGTGGGGCTACAAGCTGCACCCATCGCCGGGTCCCATCGAGTTCGATGCGCAGGGCCGGCTGTGGTTTACCTGTTCCGAGAATTCAGGGACGTACTGCATCAATAGCAATGGCCAGGGCGGGCGATTGCCAGTAGGTACCAAACGGCAGTTCAAAGAGCGCATTTCGGGAGTTTGTTATACAGACGGAACCTTCGCGGCGGGGAAGGCGAGGATCAAGCTCGACAACGAGTGTGCCACGCACGCGGTCGGATCGGATGGTGTCGCGTACATCGCGACGCAGGCTCCGAGCATTACGGCGGTGCGGCAGGATAGCAGCGTGATTTGGAAAGCGACGCCCGGCTGCATCCCGGCTTCTCTGGCACCGGTGCCGGTGCTCGAAGACGTTCTTTTCGGCTGTGAGAATCACACGTTGAACTACGTCCACGCGGGCGCGGTGCGCTGGACCAATAAGACGCACGGCTCGACGTTCGGTCAGCGCATGACAGCGGATTCGGAAGGCACGGTGTACTACCTCGATTCGCCTGACGCCGGAAACGTCGGCCACGTCCATGCCGTAAATGCCGAGGGTCGCATGCTCTGGACACTCAACATGGACGACTTCAATGGGCAGCAGGTCTTCCTGGGCGACGATGGCCGTTTGTACATCAACGGATTCGCGATGACAAACAGCAGCCGGACGAGACTGCTGTGTTTGGGTGATTCGCGGTGAGCCTTCTTTGGGGGCGACCTGCTGGGCTGTCTCCCGGCAATTCCCAGAACAATTCTGCGAACGCTGGCCCAAAAAAGACTATTTCTGCGTACAACCCGGGTGGCCACAACTACAGATGATGTCCGACGTCTCCGCTTCGCCTTCGCAATATGTACTGCAGTACTTGCTTCCTTCTTTGGCAGCACAATGGCAGCTAGGATGAGCGCATTTGTTTTTGGTATCCACGGTATGATCCCCTTCTAGGAGAGAGATCGCTGCCGCAGGTGATTTGTTTCGTTATTGGCTCTCGCGGCCCTTGCCTACGCGAGGATCTCGGTCACCACACGCGCCGGGAACTGGTCAGTCAATCGTTCCCGGAGCCCGTTGCGGTCATAAAAGAGCTCTCGATAATGCAGGCCTAGCAAGTGGAGCATGGTCGCGTGGAAATCGTGGACGCTGACCCTGTTCTCGACGGCTTTGAAACCGATGTCGTCGGTGCTGCCGTAGGCGACGCCGGCTTTCACGCCGCCGCCCGCCATCCACGAGCTGAACCCGTTAGGACCGTGATCACGGCCCGGTTTGCCGCCGCCTTGCGACATGGGCAGGCGGCCGAATTCGCCGCCCCAAACGACTAACGTCGAGTCGAGGAGCCCGCGTTGCTTGAGGTCTTTGAGCAGTGCCGCCACCGGCTTGTCGGTCTTACTACAGGCGTAATGAATCCCGGCCTGCAGGTCGCCGTGGTTGTCCCAGATCTGGTCTTCGATATACAACTGCACAAAGCGGACGCCCCGCTCGACCAATCGGCGAGCCATGAGACAGCGCTTCCCGTACGACATGGTCGCTGGTTCGTTTAAACCGTACGCATCGCGGGTGGCGTCGGACTCCTTGGCGACGTCGAGCGCGTCCGATGCCGCCATCTGCATACGTGCGGCGAGTTCATAGCTCGAGATTCGGGCATCGAGTTCCGGTTGGTAGGGCCGCTGCCGCCGATGCAAGGCATCGAGGCGGCCAAGCAAGCCGCGCTCCGCATCAACAAGTGGAGTCGGAATTTCCGGCCGCGAATTCAGGTTGAGGACGGGCGGGCCTTCCGTACGAAAGCGGGTGCCCTGATAGAGCGGCGGCAGCCACGCGGATTGCCAGTTCGAGATGCCGTTGATCGGAAGCCCTTTGGGGTCGTCCAAAACGACATAAGCAGGCAGGTTCTGGTTCTCGGTGCCAAGTCCGTAAGTCACCCACGAGCCGAGACTAGGCCGGCTGGCAATTGTTCGACCGGTGTGGAGCAGGAACAGAGCGGGCTCGTGGTTGGCGTGTTCGCCGTACATCGAACGAATCAGCGCGATGTCGTCGGCGCATCCGGCGAGATGCGGAAGCGCGTCGGAAATCTCGATGCCGCTTTTGCCGCGCGGCTTGAATTCGAACGGGGACGGGAACAGGGTTCCGGATTCCTTGCCATTCGAGATGGCGAAGGCGAGTTCGCGGCTCGGCGCGCTACCCGCCAGGCGTTTCAGAGTTGGCTTCGGATCGAACAGGTCCAGGTGGCTGGGTCCGCCGTTCATGAAGAGGTGGATAACCGACTTGGCCTTTGCCGGAAACTGGGGCGCCTTCGGCTTGAGATCAAACGTGGCTGGTTCGGCGGCGACCAGATCGCGGCCAAGAAGGCTGGCGAGCGCCGCTCCGTGAACGCCGTTGGCGAAGGTCGAGAAGAAGTCGCGGCGCGTGGGTGATGGCATAGCTCAGTCGATAAAGCTGAATTCCGCGGAGTTTAGAATGACGTGACAGTAATTGGCGAGCGCAAGCCAACGAGCACTTGCAGCGCGCGGACCCTCGGAGTTGTCGGAAGAAAGGCGCGCGGGCCACTGCTTTGCGAAGTCCGCCAGCGCGGTGACCCCAAGGTCCCGCTCCGCGCTCGACGGATGGCGCGAATAGGCGCGTAGGTATACGTTCTCAACTTGCGCGGCTAGATCCTCGCCGGATTCGTCGATGATACGGCCGGCCATGAAGCGAGCCAGGTCCCAGGACATGGAGCCGTTGAGCAGGTGAAGCGCTTGCGTCGCCACATTCGATCGCCGCCGCTCCGTGCAGTTGGGCGTCATCATCGGCTGATCGAAGGAGTCGAGCAGGGAAACTGGCGTCTGGCGCCGATGCAGAACATAGATGCCGCGGCGGAGACCGTTGTTCGTAGACTTCACGACGACTTCTTTGTCGGGCTTGATTCCAATTGCCGCTGGTGTGCCGAACATGGACGCATCGAGGCGTCCGGTGGCGGTCAACATGGAGTCGTAAAGTGTTTCCGCATCCATGCGGCGAAGGGGCATGCGTGACAGGAGCACGTTCTCCGGATCCGCGGCGAGGATGGCGGAATCGACGGCGGAAGTTTGCCGATACGCTTGCGAGGTGACGATCAGGCGGTGGAGCTGCTTCATGCTCCAGCCGTTCGAAACGAATTCGGTGGCGAGCCAATCGAGCAGTTCCGGATGCGAAGGGGGCATTCCGGAGCGGCCGAAATTTGAGACGCTCGCGACAATTCCGCGTCCGAAGTGACGCGACCAGATTTGATTGACAGCGACGCGGGCGGTCAGGGGATGATTGGGCTGCGTCAGCCAGCGCGCGAGCGCGAGGCGGCGACCGCTCGAGCCTGGAAACGGCGGAACCGCTTCGTACTGGCGGAGCGCGGCGTTCTGGAACACTGTCGGAACGCCAGCCTCCACCGGATCGCCAAAACCGACCGGGTCTCCACGCTTCAATAAATAGCTGACGGAGGGCTCTTCGTTGTCGGTAAGTATGCGGATGTGCGGCTTTCCCTTCAGCTTGTCGCGTTGGTCCTTTTGCTCTTTGCGAATCGCTTTCAGTTGCGCGGCGAGTTCCGGGAACTTCTTTTCGAGTTCCGGGACCGGAGTGGTTTCGCCTGCCTTACGGAACGGCTCCGCGAGTTTATTGACCTGTTCCTGCAGTTTGTTGAGGGTCGCCCGTATCGGCGCATTGTGCTGCTCTATCGTTAGCAGTTCGGACTCGAGCGCGAGATCGGCTTTGCGCGTACTGGGCAGCTTCCACTCGTACGGATTGTAGGCGGCCTGCAGAATGGCGCTGAGGCGGTAATAATCGCGCTGCGGAATCGGATCGTATTTGTGGTCGTGGCAGCGCGCGCATCCCACGGTGACGCCCATCACAGAGGAAGCCAGCACTTCGACTTCATCGGCGACAACGTTCATGCGCTCGGCGATCAGCCCGCGTTCATTTGAATCGGTCTGGTCCGGCGTGGCGCGCAGAAAGCCGGTGGCGGCGAGCCGATCGATGAGCTTCTGCGGAGCGGCTCCCTTGATCTGTTTCCAGTCAGCGGAGAGTTCGTCGCCGGCAATTTGTTCGGTTATGAATCGGTCGTACGGAGTATCGGCGTTGAGGGAGCGGATGACGTAATCGCGGTAGCGCCACGCATAAGGCCGGACTCCGTCGTCTTGGCCGAAGCCTTCGGAATCCGAGTAGCCGGCGAGGTCCAGCCAGTGCTGGCCCCAGCGCTCGCCGTAGTGCGGACTCGCCAGCAAGTGATCCACCACGCGCTCGTAGGCTCCGCGCGCCGTATCCTTCTGAAAGGCGTCTACCTCTGCTCGCGTCGGGAGCATACCCGTGAGATCGAGATATACGCGGCGAAGCAGAGACAGGCTACCGGCTTCGGGCGCGTAGGTCAGGCCTTTCTTTTCGAGTTGCTGTAGCAGAAACGCGTCGATGGGATTGCGAACGGACGAGCTGTGCTGGACCGTAGGCACGGCGGGCCGGATGGGCGGCTGGAAGGACCAGAACAGCCGGTCTTTTTCAGTTACGACAACGGCGGGGGACGTCAGGGGCGTGGGTCCGGGAGCGCCGGCGGCGATCCACGATTTGATGGCGGCGGTCTCGGAATCGGTGGGAAGCTCAACGGCGAGGTCTTTCGCCATCGCTGCTGGGGGCATCTGTCCGTTGACGATGCGTGAGTACATTGGGCTCGCGTCCGGCTTGCCGGGTACCAGCGCCGGACCGGACTTGCCACCTTTCAGCCGGCTGGCCATGGTCCGCAGATCCAAGCCGCCCTGCTGTTTCAGGCTGCCGTGGCAAATCATGCAGCGCGCTTGGAGGATCGCGAGGACATCGCGCTCCTTCGGGATCTCGCTGACTTCGGCGGGCACCGCGATACCCCGGTCGATCCAGGTCCGAATCGCATCAATTTCAGAATCCGAGAGCTTCGCGCTGCCGGGAGGCATCTGGCGCGTGACGACTTTGTCGAGCAGCAGGCTCTTGGCAGCCGCGCCGGGAACAATCACAGGGCCGGTGACGCCGCCCTTGAGGATTGCTTCCGGTGTCCGGAGGTCGAGCTTCCCTTGCGGGGCGACACCATGGCAGACCACGCATTTCGCCTGCAGAATGGGTTGGACGCTTTTCTCGAAGGACGGGTCCGCGGCGAACGCGAGCGCCGACGTAGCCAGAATGAACCGCAGAGTCCTCATGAATACGACTTTTGACAGTGTATCGCGCTCGCGTCCGGGCCGGCACGCGCGGCTCGGATCGCGTGATGCGAATGCGAACGAGCTTCTGGCTTCTGGCTGGCTCGACAACGGCGGAAAACTGGCACAGCGTCCGGTGATTATCGATACGCCGCTCCGCGACGGTCACGTCGTGATGTTCTCGATCCATCCGATGTGGCGCGCCGAAACCAAAGGCAGCTACTTCCTGGTGTTCAACGCGATTCTCAACTTCGATAGTCTCAGCGCGGGACGAAAGCTGGCCGCCAGATAGCAACTGACCGTCCGCGATTGCGCTCTTGTTTTATTTCGTTGGCAGCGCGAAGGCAACGATACTTCCGCCCGAGGCGGCGCCGTTCTTACCGCCGCCGCATACGATCACGAGGTACTGACGTCCTTTGATGTCATAGACGGAAGGAGTCGCGTTACCGGCAGCCGGAAGTAGCGCCTCCCAGAGCAGTTTGCCGCTGAGTTTGTCGAAGGCGCGGATCTTGTTATCGAAACTGGTGGCCGCGATGAATAGGAGTCCGCTGGCTGTGACCACCGGACCTCCATAATTGTCGCTGCCGGTATTCTTGATCCCCTGGGCCGCGAGTTCGGGATATTCTCCCAAGGGAATTTGCCAACGAATGACGCCCTTGTTCAGGTCGATCGCGTTCAATGTTCCCCAAGGCGGAGTCAAGGGCGGATAGCCCTCGGGATCGCGAAACAGAATATATCCCTCGTTGCGGTACTTCAGAAAGTTCGGATCGTTCGCCTGCGCGACGGCATCCACTGCTCCGGTATCTTTACCAGTGATCAGAAAATCGACGATCTCGTTCATGTTTCTACCGAGGTGATCGAAGCCGGGCATGCGGCCGGTCCCTTCGCGCGTAATGCTGAGGAGCTCTTCACGGGTCTTTCTTTTTCCGATGTCAACCAGCGAAGGAAACGTGGGCGGAGCGCCTTTCAGGTCGTCGCCGTGGCAGCCACCGCAATTATTTTTGTAGAGCGATTTGGTGTCCAGCGTGACCATGCGAATGATCCATGGTTGTTCGTTCGAGTTGACATAGAGCAGGCCCGTTTCCGGATCGTACGCGGCGCCGCCCCACTCCCCGCCGCCGTCGGTGCCTGGGAACAGCATGGTTCCGCGGAGACTGGGCGGCGTATACATTCCTTTGGAATCGACGCTGCGAAATTTCTCGAGCACCGCCGCGTGAGCCTTCGGCGTACGGTTGGTGATCATCGCTTCGGTGAACGTCTGGCGGGTGAATGGCGGCGGCTTCACTGGATACGGTTGATTACGGGACAGCATTTCGCCGTCTAACTTGCTAGCAGGCGTCTTGCGATATTTGATTGGGAACAGAGGCTTACCGGTCTTTCGGTCGAGTACGAAGACGTAGCCGGTCTTCGTGATCTGCGCGATGGCCTCCACCGGCTGTCCCTTGCGAGTGACCGTGACGAGGCTGGGGGCAGCGGGAAAATCAAGATCCCAAACGTCGTGTTTTACGCCCTGGAAATGCCAGATTCGGCGGCCCGTGCGCGCGTCAAGGGCGAGAACGCAATTGGCGAACAGGTTGTCGCCGATCCTATTAGAACCGTAAAAATCGAAAGAAGCGGATCCGGTGGCGGCGAAGACCATGCCGAGTTTTGAATCGATGCTGAGACCCGCCCACGCGTTGGCTCCTCCGGAGATTTTGTAAGATTCCTTTGACCAGGTTTCGTAGCCGTACTCACCCGGACGGGGAATGGTGCGGAACACCCATCGCAGCTTGCCCGAGCGGGCGTCGAACGCGCGGATGAAGCCAGGCGAGCCGGGCAGCGTTTCGGGAACCGTGCTGCCGAGGATGATCATGTCCTCGAAGATGACACCGGGACTGCTGGCGCTGATGCTGATCTTTTCGATCGGGCGATCGAGACCTTCGCGAAGGTCGATGCGCCCTCCGCTGCCGAAGCTGTCGATTGGTTTTCCGGATTTCCGGTCGAGCGCCCAAAGGTAATTGCGATGGGTGACGAAGACGCGGTCTTGATAGACGGTAACTCCGCGATGGCGGTAGCGGCGCTGCGGCGCGGTTCCAGCAGCGGGGTCGAAAGTCCAGATCTCACGCCCTGTCGCTGCATCCAGCGCTACGACGCGCAGCTTGGGAGTGGTTGCGAAAAGCATTCCATCGACGACGATCGGATTGCTCTGCATTTCGGAATCCTTGAACGCGTCGTGCGAATCGTAGGTCCAGGCGACTTTGAGCTGCACGACATTCTCGCGGTTGATTTGAGTCAACGGAGAATAGCGGATGTTGTTGACACCGCCGTTGACGGGCCACTCGGAGTCTCCTGCGCGGAGCCTCATCGAGACGAAAACGCAAAGCGCAAACTTCGATAGGTTCACTGTTCTGCGATTGTAGCGTGACCCGTGTGGGCGCCTTTGCTGGGTCGAGCGAATCCACGCCTCGTGCTAGAATTTCGCTCACTGGATCCCTATGCGCACTTTGAACCGTCCGTCGATTTCGATGTTTGCGGCCGCTGTTTTGCTGTCCGCGGCTCCGGCTGTCACCTATCGGGAATTCTTGAGTCCGGCTTCTCCACAGGAACTGGTTGCTGCGAAGAGAGTCGATCGGATCGCGTGGGTCGATTATGCGGAAGGCAAGCGCAATGCCTACACGGCGGTCGGGCCGCAGTTCGCGCCGGTGCGGCTAACTAATTTCATGAAGGACGACGGAATCATGATGTCGGCGATCCGCATTTCGGACGACGGCAGTACGGTGGTGTTCCTTCGTGGCGAGGCTCCGAACCGTTCCGGCTGGGCGGCGAATCCGACGGCGAACCCGGATGGACCGGAGCTTGCGATCTGGGCCGCTCGCACAACGGGTGGCGGAGCTTGGCGGGTTGTCGAAGCGGCGAATCCGGAGTTGGCGCCGGATGGCAGCTCGATTCTTTTTATCAAAAACGGGCAGATTTATCGCGCGAAGCTGACGCCGGCGAAATCTGCTTCGGAAGTGGATCGCGGCGAGAAGGCGTTCATTACCGAATGGGGTGTGCAGAGCGGGCCGAAGTGGTCGCCTGATGGACGGAAGATCGCCTGGGTGAGTACGCGCGTGGACCACAGCTTCATCATGGTGTACGACGTCGCAACGCGAACCGTAAAATACATGGCTCCGAGCGTGGACTTCGACACGGCTCCAATGTGGACGGCCGATAGCAAGCATTTGATTTTCATGCGAACGCCGGGACTGCCCTTCGGCCAGCAGGTCCTCCAGGTCGGCGCGGGCAGCGGCGCGTCGTACGCTCCGCCATCGCAGATTGTAACCGGGGGGCCGGGTGGCGGACGCGCAGGCGGACAAGGGCAGGCTGCCGGAAACGCCACCGCTCCGGTGAACAATGCGCCCGGGATTATGCGGGCTGCGTTCCAGGGCGGCTACACCGTCGCGTTTTATAAAGGTAACGTCGCGACCGGCGACGCTCAGGAAGTTTGGCACAATCAGCCCAACGACAAGATTGCGGGTACGATCGTGAATCCGCGACTGGCGGGCGATTATATGATTTTTCAGTTTTTCGTTCCGGGCGCGAACCGGGGCGGACGCGGCGGTGGTGCGGCGGGCAGGCCGGCACCAGCAGTTCAGAATGCGAACATCCGGACGCCTCCAAACAACGAGCCCGTTGACGAGTGGGATCGCTATTACTCGGTGAACGTGGCGGACAAGTCGGCGCGACCTGTGATGCTGACTACGACCGACGGCTTAATCGAAAATCAAACGTCGATCGCACTCTCCGCGGATGGAACGACGTTCTATTACTGCACCAATGCGAAAGACATCGAGCGGCGGCATATCTGGGCTGTGCCGGTTTCAGGTGGAACGCCGGTTCGGATTACGGGAGGCGATGGCGTCGAAACCAGTCCGATGCCGGTCGCGTCCGGCAAGTACCTGGCGACGCTCAGCGCCGATTGGAACCTGCCGCAGTCCGTCGGAATTTGGAAGATGGGAGCCGACGCATCGCAGAGAATCGTTTTCCCCACCTCGATGCCGGGCTTTCCGAAAGGCGCTCACGTGAAGCCGGAGATCGTGATCACAAAAGCGGACGACGGCCTCGAAATTCACAATCAGCTTTTTCTGCCGAAGGATCTAAAAGCGGGCGAGCGGCGGCCGGCGATCGTCTTCGTACACGGCGGACCTCCCCGCCAGATGATGCCGGCGTATCACTACATGCAGTTTTATCACTGGGCATACGGAATCAATCAGTGGCTGGCGAATCAGGGTTACATCGTGCTGTCGATCAACTACCGCTTGGGCGTGGGTTATGGACGGTCGTTCCGTCAGGCGGCGAATGCCGGCGTGAATGGCAATAGCGAATATAAGGATGTGGTGGCTGGCGGCAAATACCTGCTTACCCGCTCCGATGTCGATCCGAACCGGGTCGGCATTTGGGGATTGTCGTACGGCGGCTTGCTGACGTCGCAGGCGCTCGCGCGCAACTCGGACATCTTCAAGGCGGGCGTCGATCTGGCGGGAGTGCACCTCGAGGGCAACTCGCTCGATCCGGAGACGGTTTCCTACAAGTCGTCGGCGATTAGCGCGATGGACGGCTGGAAGTCGCCTGTGTTGTTAGTGCATGGCGACGACGATCGCAACGTCTCGTTCCTGCAAACTGTCGGACTGGTCCAGCTATTGCGTCAGCGCAACGTATATCACGAGGTGATTGTATTTCCGGACGACGTGCACGAGTCTCTGCTGCACAGCCGTTGGCTTTACACCTTGAGCCGAATGGAGACGTTCCTGCACAAGTTCCTGGTGGAGCCGGCGGCGACTGGGACGAAATAGAAAGTAGCAAGAATTGACGAACACGCAGAAATTATTCGATTTGACGGGCAGAGTGGCCCTGGTGACCGGTGGGAACGGGGGGATTGGGAGAGGCATCGCGGTTGGTTTTGCCGAGGCCGGAGCCTCCGTGGCCGTGCTGGGTAGGAACGAAGAAAAGAATCGGCGGGTGCTCGCGGAGTTGAAAGCGATCGGCGTTCCGGCCGTTGCGGTGCGCGGGGATCTGACGAAGCGATCGGAGTTGGAGCCGGCGTTCCGTGCTGTCGAGAGTGAACTCGGTCCGGTGGACATTCTGGTAAACAACGCCGGCAATGTATCGTTAAGCGGTGGAATTCTAAACGAAACAGCGGAAGCCTGGGACAACGTGCTTGAGACCCAACTGCATTCGGTCTTTCTTTTTTCCAAGCTCGCTGCCGCTTCGATGGCTCGTCAGAAGCGCGGAAAGATCATCAACATCGGCAGTATGTATTCGTTCTTTGGATCCGGGCTGATTCCGTCCTACAGCACGGCGAAGGGCGCGATTATTCAGCTCACCAAGTCGATGGCGATTGAACTCGCGGCGCATAATATCCAGGTCAATGTCATCGCGCCGGGTTGGATCGAGACCGACATGACGGCACCTATCAAGACGATGCCACTGAACGACGAGATTCTGGGACGGACTCCGGCTGGCCGCTGGGGTAAGCCCGAGGAGATTGCGGGAGCCGCCGTGTTCCTCGCGTCCGCGGCGTCCGACTTCGTCACCGGCACTACGATTCGGGTCGATGGCGGTTATTCGATCCGCTGATCAGTTCACTGTTCAAATTCCGCCTTTGGACGAGCGGGGCTGGATTGCCCGAATCCCGCTGCCAAGAACGTTGACGAAAGTACCGCGATTCGGAGGAGCATAGTTTCTAAGGAGAAAGGGTAGCAGCCCGGAGATTCGAAGCCGTCGTTTCGCCGCCCGTCCGCCACCTCGCCCTATTTGGGATCCCAGATCGTCGCCGCGATGTATCTCTCCTGATCCTTCTGATCGTTGTAATAGTAAATCGTTACGATCTTGCCGTCGGCGCGCTGCACGGTGCGCGGATAGCCGAGGTCCCAGGTGCCGGCGTCATCTCTCAAAATGATTTCAGCACCCCAGTTCTCGCCCTGATCGGTGCTGATGCGTGCGCGAATTCCGTACGGCGCGGAGCGATACCCGTACGTGATCACCAGGCGCCCGTCTTTCATCTTGATCATGCTCGGAGGATTGCCCACTGAGCCGCCGGTGGATTCGACAGGCCGATTGAGAAATCGCCAATTCTTTCCGTTGTCACCCGTAACCCATGCGTCGATGAAATGATCCGGACCTTCCTTGCGGCGGATCGCCGTTAGTATGCGCTGGGGCGACAGGCGCACCGACGAGGGCATGATCGAAAAGCCGGCTGGCTCGGGCCCCAGCCAGGAAACGAAATCCCACGTCTTGCCTCCGTCCCGCGTGCGGGTGCAGAACACGCGTCCCTCGCGCCCGTTCTCTTTTGAAGCGGTGACGAGAGCGGTCAACTCCTGCTTGCCGTCCACGATGTAGTCGGTTCGCGCCGCGATTCCTTTGCGATCGAAGGTGGGGAGTTTGTACGGACCCTGCCAGGTTTTGGCGCGGTCATTCGAATAGTAGAAGCGGGAGAATCCTTTGCTACTAGACACCATTCGCAGCGTCACCGCCGAATTCGGAGCGGTGAAGTCCAATCCGCCAGGGCAATCGGTGCCTTCCTGCTCCTTACCGTTTGCATCGAGAAAAGAAGGCGCTTCGATCTTCCAGGTAAGTCCGCCATCGGTGCTGCGAGCGTATCGCAGCAGCTCCGGCTGCTGACCGTCGATCGCGTGGCCGCGCTCGTTGTTCTTGAAGTATCCCTGAATGAAGCCGACGACGATTTCGTTCCCCCAAACCCAGATCCCGTTGTTCGCCGGCCACCCGCCGAAGCGGCCGGATTCTTTATAAACGGTCACATTTTTCACGACGCGGTCGGCGTCGGAAGCATGGAGCGGCAGGAAAGAGGACGCAAGAACAAGGAAGGTTCGCAGCTTCAAACGGGTCTCCTCAGGGTGTTGGCTGGGCTTTCGTGACACGTACATCGTAGCGCGATCCTGCTGACAGGCTGCCATTCAGTCGGGCCGGGCTCGGAGGCGTTCATCCGGCGCGGCTCACGGCGGCTCCCTGGGAAAACGAAATCGTGGTCGGGTTTGAAGACGGATATTTTCATCGCAGGGAAGAGCGCCATTCGATCGACTTCGACAAGCCTGCTGCGGCCCGATGAAAAACTGGTGACCGTGTATTACTTCAACGATGCCCTGGACCACGAACGCTATATCGGCGCGACCATCTGAGGTCCGAACAAAATCGAGGAGACGGTCTATCGGAGGAAAGCCGTCACGTCGGCAGCCGCCAGCCCTTGTTCTCCACAATAGGAATAGAACAAGATCACGCGGCCTTTCTCTTCGATCACACCAGGATCCCGCAGCGCGCGCTCAGGGCCCTCGGCCTCGCCGCTTTTCGAAGTGACGACCGGAAGCGCCGTGCACTCATAGGATGCGCTGGGCCTCAGGACGTCGATTGGCTGGGATGCGCGCCACGTCGTCCAGTCGGGCGATAGAGCGATTTTCGATAGGAGAATTCGCTCCGGCGTGTCGCCGATCGCGGAGAAGAAAACGTATAGCGTATTGCCTCGCACCAGCGTCGCCACGTGCCGGACGCGTCCGGCCCAGGCACCTCCGTCGAATGGGTTCGGACCTGTTGCAAAGACGCCGGTCAAGTCCTTGGATCGTCCAAGTACACCGAGCCTCGCCATGCTGTACCAGGACCCGTTCCAGCGGAACAGGCGCGCATAGGAGTGGGTACCGTGACTTCGGGGCGCGGGTTGAACCGCAGGCCGTCCGGCGAATCCGTTGTCTGCGTGTACTGGCCGTAGCCATTTTGCTGTGCCCACCGAATTGCTTCTTTGGAATCGTCCGGCCATTGCTTTCCATCGGTCACCGATCCGTGAACCAGCATCACCAGGCGCTTGTTGACTTCGTCCACGATCACTTCCGGTGAAGCCACGTGGGTATAGAAATGGTGCGCCGGCCCTACGGGATCCGGCTGCGGGCGATAAAAGAGCGTGTCTTTCACGTCGAGCACGCCGGGCTCGTAGACCTTCCACGGCCCGGCCAAGTTATTCGAGTACGCCATCCGAATAAATCGGCCGCGGTGATTTGCGAAGTACAGGTAATAGCGCCCCAACGGGTTTCGCACCCAGGCGGGGACGCGAACGATGCTGGGTCCGTTGATGTTGTCGCCGAGAGTCGAAGACATCTGCTGCGTGATCAACGGATTCTGCGCAAAGCGATTCGCGCTGGGCGGTGTCGCCGCCACGGCCGCGAGAGCGAATAGAAGTTTGGTTGCAAGGCGCATGCGATTGGCCGGGGCTTCGTTTGTCTAATACCGCAGGTTGGGGATTTTCTTGAGGCTTCCGATAAATTTGTAGGTTTGGACGATGGCGCGATCCACCAGAATTTCGCCGGCTCCGGGTTCAAGCGTCGTATCGGTATCGGCTCCATATCCGCCCTCCGAGGCGGCCTCGAGAGTGGGAATGTAGCGAACACCGGGTGTTCCGAGCGTCGAGGTTTGGCCAAAGAAAAAGCTCGTAGCGCAATCGCTGCGGTCGCGGAAATGGATTTGATGATCGACGAACGGTTCGCCGGAGAGCGTCGCGATGGCGATCGCGTTCTTCGCGCTGGGCAGGCTGATAAGGCCGACCGCCAGGGCGACGTCTACGGTCCTGTTGGCTTCGAAGCGATGTTCAAAGGTGTAGCGTTGTGTTGCGAATTGGATTCGCGTTGGCGTTTCGGGCTTGAGGCGGCGAACGACTTTGGCGGCTTCGGTGGCTAGGGCTTGGCCGGTTTGTTGTGCGATCGAGAAAGCAGGTCCGCTGACTGCTTCCTTGTCGTTGTATGGGTTGATGTCGCCGGCGGCCCCAAGCGCGAAAAGAGCCAGCGATTCAGGGAATTCCTTTTCGAGCTGCTGGCGCATCCCGGCGATGTAATCGGCGGAGTAGTCGAGATTGTCTGGGCCGAGGACGGTGGGGTGGCACGCGTAATTCACCAAAATGGCCCGAGTCTTTCCGGCGGTGTCGTCGATGCGCAGAACAGAAACCTCCGGATCGACCGGATCGGTGGGCTTGCGTTCCGCGTTGCGCCAGAACATCTCAACTTTGCCGTCGGGCTTCACCAGGCGGCGATTGTGGCCGAGATAGACGCTGCCAGTTCCAGCGGCCAGTTTCGCGGAGAATCGATTCGCGTGGGCGTCTCCGGCGGCTTTGATCAATCCTTCTTCGATCTGTGCGGTGACATCAACCGGCCCGGAATGCGTATGCGAGCTCGATATGAGGACATGCTTGAATCCGAAGCGGCGGCGGATCTCTTCTTCGGCGTGCGCCGAGAAAGCGTATCGGTGATCAATAGTCAGGATGGCGACAGAGGTTTCCGGGCTTTCGAGAACCAAGGCCGTCACGTATAGAGGATCGTGGGTCCTCGCAGCCGGAGCCTTGCGAGCGGAGTAGCCGCCCATAATGAGGCCGGGCGGCGGCGTCACGTCGACGCGCGCGGTTCCGGCGTAGAACTGCGCTTCTACGGGGCTGGCGAAGACGGCGAAGAACAGTAGCGCGGCAGCAGCATAGACAGACGGCCGCGTGTGAGCGGGGATGTCGTCGGGGTTGGGGTCGCGACTCGGATCGGGCGGCGGATCGTCCATCGGATGCGGATTTGGATTCGGCTCATGAATCGGCTCGGGCCGCGGATCGACGCTACGGGCTTCCTCGGAGAGCGCAGCTCTTAAGTTTGAAATGCTCATGGAATTCGATTGCGTATAGCGGTGGATCATTTCATCTTTCCTGTAAGGCGGTAAATCGCCGCCAGGGCCCGGGTGATCATCTCTTCGCCAGTACCGGGCTCGACGCGGGTGATGGTATTGTCGGCTCCATAACCACCACGCGCCGCGGCCTGGATGGTTGGAATGTAATTCACGTTGCCGTTGCAATATCCGAGGAAGAACGTGTAGGGTAGCGGGGATCGGGCGCGCAAGTTCATCTGAAATTCGACGAAGGGCTCGGCCGGCATTCCGGCAAAAGCAAATTCGCGGGCGACGACGAAAGCCGTCACGGGAAGCCTCGGTGGATCGCCCCAGAGCGGATAGCGCGGAATCGGACTGCGGCCAGGTTGCTTCGCGAAAAGTGCCTCGGACTCCGCGCGATCGTAGCGCCAGGGCGCGGTGATTTCCCGCACGCTGAGTCCCAGTTCCTGGACGCGAGGCGTTTCCGCGTGGATGGCACGCGCCACGCGGACGGCCTCTTCGCCGAGTTGTCGGCCCATTTTTGAGACCAGGCCTTCCGCGTTTTCTATCAACGGCGTCTTGTCGTAATAGGGATTGATATCGCCAGCGGCGCCCTGCAGGAACACGGCCATCGAACCTGGGAACGCTGCTTCAATGGTGCGGCGCATCGCGCCGGGAAAATCGGCGGAATACTGGCGGTTATCCGGTCCCCAAATCACGGGATGGCACGCGTAATTCACGAGGATGGCGAGAGCCTGGCCGTTCGCCTTATCGATGCGGAGGACACCGACCGTGGGATCGACGGGGAACGACGAGGCTTTCGTGGAATTTCGCCACCACATGATTTCCGGCGACTCAGCGGATGCGTTCGTGACGGGTTGATAGCGGCGGTTCGCGCCGATTTGCGTTTGACCCCAGCCGGCTCCGATCTTCGCGTCTTCGAGATGGAATGCCGCTGTTTCGATCGCGACGGCGATCCGATCGGAAAGATGGATCAGCCACGCGTCGATCTCAGGGGAGGTTCCGGCGAAGATCGAGGGTCCGGAGTGGGTGTGCGATGCGACGAAAATCACGTCTCCGACCTTCACGCTCGACGACACGCGCGCCCGGACGGCGCGCATTTCCGGTTCGAGCGGCGTGAAGATCAAGTCGAGGGCCACGAGGGCGATACGGCGGGATCCGTCGTCGAACACCACGGCGCGGGCTTCGAGTGGATCGTGCGTCCCTGTCGCATTGCGGCCATTCGCGGTATAGCCGACGAGTGGGAGTCCCAGGGGCGGCGAGAGATCGACCGGCGCGGCTCCGGCGCGGAATGCGGCTTGAGCTTCGAGAACGACAAGCAGCGCGAACAAAATCTTCATCGCCTGATTATGGCAGCGCGCGACGCCGGGCGCGGCAGGCTATCCTACGGCTTCATGCCTGAGCATCGAGCTTCCGATACGCAGCCCGCCGGCCGTTCTCCCCTCGAAGGGCTGATTGTCCTTGATTTCTCACACGCTCTCGCGGGCCCCTACTGCACGATGCTGATGGCGCAGTATGGCGCCCGCGTCTACAAGATCGAGCCGCCCGAGGGGGATCTGGCCCGGACGTGGGGGCCGCCGTTCATCGAAACCGCGACGGGCGAGCATGCGGCTTTCTTCCTGGGGTTGAATGCGGGTAAGCGAGGCGTGATGATCGATTTGAAAAAGCCAGAGGGCCTTGCGCTGGCTCTGGATCTGATCGAGCGCGCCGATGTCCTGATCGAGAACATGCGTCCCGGGACGATGAAGAGATTGGGCCTGGGATACGACGCAGCACGGGCGCGGAATCCGCGGCTGGTGTACTGCTCGATCTCCGGATATGGACAGAACGGTCCGCGGCGGGACGATCCGGCCCTCGATCTAGTCCTGCAGGCATCGAGCGGGTTGATATCGATGACCGGCGCGGGTAAGGACGCCGAGCGCGTCCGGTGCGGGCATTCGGTAGCGGATATCAGCGCGGGAATGTTCGGGCTGATTGGGATTCTACTGGCGCTGAATGCGCGTGAGCGGACGGGCGAGGGGCAGTTCGTGGATGTGTCGATGTTCGATGGAATGCTGTCGGCGATGGCTTCGAATTTCGCGAACCTGATGGGCGCGGGGCGTCCGCCGGAGCCGATGGGAACCGCGTTTCCGACCATCGTGCCCTACCGGGGATTTCGCGCATCCGACCGCGAAGTGGTGATCGCTGTGGCGACGGACAAGTTATGGGCGTCCTTTTGTCCGGCCATTGGAAAGCCGGAATGGCGCGACGATCCGAACTACGCGACGAATCGGCTGCGGGTCCAGAATCGAGGATCGCTCGAGCCCGCGATCGCGGAATTATTTCTAACCAGGACGGCGGCGGAATGGGAGTCGTGTTTGGGGGCGGCGGGAATTCCGTGCTCTACGGTGCGGGAGTTGGACGAGGTGGCGGCGGATCCGCAGACGGCATGGCGAGGAATGCTCGAAGACGTCGGCGGATTTCGGGTAACGGGGCGCCCGGTCAAGTTGTCAAAATCGGGTGGTGGCGAAAAGCGGGATCCGGCTCCGGCGCTTGGACAACATACAGGGGCGTCTCTAGGCGATTTGTTAGGCCTGGATGCGCCGGCACTGCATGCACTCGAGGTGAACGGAATCATCAACGGAGATTGAAGCTACGCAATTCAGGAACCTGTATTTTTCGGACCTAAACGCAAAACGCCCCCCTTGCCGCACTGGCAGGAGGGCGTTTCCCAAGTTCTTTGGATGGACTTGATTATTCCGGCCGGTGCTCAGGCGGCGGGCCTTCGGCCGCGACGCCGACGGGTTCCGGCTGCCCGGCTTCCACTTCGCCTTCGGCCGGATGATGACCGTAATCGCGCGGCTGATAGTAGGAGTGATAGTAGGTGTACTTACTGTATAGTTCTCCGCGACGGGCGCCGTTCACAACGATACCCACGACATTGTTTTCGCACAGTGATTGAACGGCGCGCGTAACCGCATCGATCGTGGTGGCGCCGATGCGCACGACCAGCATTGTGGCGTGACAGAGAGTGGCGAGCAGGTTCGCGTCCGCGGCGAACAAGAGCGGAGGTGAATCGAGGATCACCCAGTTGAACAACTGCGGCAGGCGATCGAGCATTTGCCGAACCTCTTTGAGATTGAGAAGTTCAAGCGGATTGATAACGGCCTCGCCGGCGGGCATGATGAACAGGTTCGTACCCGCGATGCGGCGAATTGCGGCGTGCAAAGGAATTTTGCCTAGCAGGTAATCCGTGATTCCCGGGCTGCGGTCGATGCCGAACATTTGATGAATGACCGGACGGCGGAAATCGAAATCGGCGAGCAAGGTGAAATTCGAGGCGAGGTGCGATTGGGCGAGCGCGAGATTCACCGCGGTCAGCGATTTGCCTTCGGCGGGCGACGCGCTGGTGATCACCAGCGAATGAATCGGTTGCAGGCTCTGCATGTGGTTCAGGCGCGTACGCAGGCTGCGAAACTCCTCCGTAGGTGCTTCGTGAGGCCGGGACGCATCGATGAGAAGCGAATCCGGAGAAGCCTGGAAAGACACCTCCTGGATCTGGCTGAGCATGTCATCCATCTGCGGTCCGGAAGCCTGCTCGACGGCGACCGCGGAACGAACCGGCGGAGACTGCTTTGGCGCGGCGGTCGCCAGCGAACCGGTTTGTTCGGCTCGACGTAGGGCGTCATGAACTCTGCTCATAAAAGATCCTTTTTTCTGGTCGAAGCTTAGTTGTAAAGAGTGTCCGCTGATCCGCTTGTCTTTATGCCCTGGTCACAAAGTAGTACACGATGGAACCCGAGCTTACAACGGCACTGACGAGGCATGCCGTCGTCCAGCCCAGCCACGAGAGGCGGCGCCGGCGGCGCACGACGAAATCGTTCTCAAGCAGCGGTACCGTGCCCAGAATCGCCATTTGCGTGTAGGCGCGTACGTCTTTGAGATTCTTGAGCGACGTATCCTTCATCTCGCGCGCCCCGGCAAAGGCGATTCCAAGCAGAAGGCCGAAACCCGCACCGACAGCAATCACGATTGGACGATTCGGTTCGGTCGGCTTTTGCGGAAGCGAAGCCGGATCGAGGAGTTCGAGCGTTTCGCCTTGCTTGCGCTGTTCCATGTCCTGAGACAGCATGGTCTTGTTCATCTTAGCGTCGAGTTCGAGATATTTCTGGCGGGCGAGATCGCGATCACGCATCAATTCCAGATACTGTTTCTCACCAGCGGGAATTCCCTCCACGCGGGATTCGTAGGATTTCAGGCTCTGATTGATGCGAGTGATTTCCTGGTTGTACCCTTGCAGCTCGAGGTCTTTCGCCTCGACTTGGCTTTGCAGGCGCCGGACCGCATTTTCGATCTCGCGGCTTTCCCGCGCTTGCTGAATGGCGACGTTACGCTGCATGGCGTTGACCCCTGGCGCGGCGGGCTTCTTGGTGAGGTCTTCCTTTAAAGCCTCCTCCCGTTTTTGTTTCGCGAGTCCAATGAGGCCTGCCACGCGCTGCACATCCGGATGTCCGTCTTTGTAATTCTGCCGGAGGACGGCGAGCTGCGTTTCGAGGTTCTGAATATCGCGATCGAGTTCCATAACACGCTGATTAACACGGTCAGCCGCGGCTTCGACAGTCGGAGCTTCCTGCTTGCTGGAGGCCGTAAGCTGGTCCTTGTAGATCCGGATATTCGATTCGAGCAAAAGCTTGTCCTGGTTGACGCGGGAAATCATGCCGTTCAGTGCCTGGATCTGCGCCTGCATCGCCGAGAGTTGGCGAAGGTTCTGATCCATCTGATCCGGCAGGCGGCCTTGATTCGATGCGCGGAACTGCGCCACTTTCGTTTCGAGATCGTCCAGCTCTTTCTTTGCCTGATCCCACTGTTCGCGGATGAACTGCGTCGTGATGGTCACCTGGCCGTTGCGTTCGCGAATATTGGCCTCCATGAATTTGGAGACGAGATCCTGGACCACCTTCTGCGCCAACATGCGGTTGTCGTAGGAATATTGGATCGCGAAAGCCGGCAACGCGGCGCGGCCGGTGCCGCCCATGCTCGCCATCGGTGAGATCGTGATCTTCTTCCGCATCTCTTCAATGACATCCTCAATCGGCTGGCGGCTGCGCTCGCGCTGATACAGGTTGAAGCTGTTGATAATCGCGGTGAGCGTACTGCGGCTCAGAATCGATTGCGCCATTCCGTTAATGCGGTCCGTCATCTGCTGGTTGATGGTGGATTGCACGAGGTTTTCCGGCACCTGCTGCGGAACAACTTTTACGACCGCTTGGGAGACATACGTGTCTGGCCAGAGGAAGACGCCGACCACGGTCAAAACCAGGACGACCAGAAACGGTCCAAAGATCCAGCCCTTATGACGGCGCAAAACGTCGAGGTAATCCTCGAGGTCCAAGGCGCGGCGGGAAATACTCATCGTGTCGACAGCTTGCATACGATATCCTCTACTTCTTGTTCTTCAAACCCAGAGCAAGGACGGCCTTCGATGGCGCCCGAAATTATTTGACGAGAATGTGATCGCCGGATTCGAGCAAGATGTTCTGCTCCATCTTCTTGCCGCGAATCACTTCCGTGTAGTTGAAATATATGCGCTTCGAGCCGCGAAGAATTGTGATTTTCTTCTTGTTGGCGAAATCGCGGAAACCGCCCGCGTTGCTAAGCGCTTCGAGAACTGTGATCGGCACCGGCATGGCGGCCGGCCCGGGACGGTTGACCTCGCCGTCGATGAAGTATTTCTTGCTATTTACCTGGGCCACGGAAATCGTGACGTCCGGAGCGTTAATGTACTTCTGGAGCGCCTCTTTGACATGGCCGGCGAGACGCTCAGGCGTCAGCCCGGCGGCCTGCAGATCGCCAATCAGGCTGATCGAAATCTTGCCATCCGGTCGGACCACTCTCGGACCAGTCCAATCACGCTCGCGCCACACTTCGATGAAAAGGACGTCTTCGGGTCCGATGACGTAGGATTTGGGATCGATCGGCGCAGGTGCCGCGCCAAGAGTTTTTCCATCATCCGGCAGTACCGGGCGAACGGGAGGCTTTGCCGCTTCTGTTTCTTTGACCGGAGGCGTCTGTGGCTTATTCTGCGACTGCGCGACGGCGCTCAGTGGAACCGCGACCAGAACGATTGTTGAAGCGAGCCGATACAGCCGCGATCGAGATGAGCTGACCAATGTATTTCCCTCCGCTAGCGGGTGGTTTCTTTCGCGCCAATTCGACCTGTTCGTTCTCAGCAGTTTTGCTAAGAATCTGCGCGAACTTGCCCACACGACATCTACGATTGTACAACGCCCAACCGGCCTTTTGCGAAGCTCAAATCGGGCGAAAGCTATTGCTAATATTGATGAAACACCGGAAACAAGCGGTGTGTCTAGAACCCGCAGTACCGGGACTCTGGTTTCAGGCTCCAACCTTCGGCCTAAGGAATTGTGCCGGCGTGTCCGAGCCCTGCGGAATAGGAGCACTGACCCCATGCAATATTTCCTGGCAAAAAGCGAGCCGACGGTCTACTCTATTCATAATTTGGAGCGCGACGGCAAAACCGTGTGGGACGGCGTCACGAATCCCCAGGCGGTGATGGCCATCCGGGCCATGAGGGAAGGCGACCGGGTACTGATTTATCACTCCGGTGCAGACAAAGCGATTGTCGGTCTTGCTCGCGTTGCCGGCGTTCCCCGGGACGATCCGAAAAACGCCAAATCGGCGGTGGTCGAACTGGAATTCCTGTCCAAACTGGATCCGCCGACGACATTGAGTGAAGTCAAGGCGTCGGCGAAATTCGCTGATTTCGCTTTAGTCCGGCAAAGCCGCTTATCGACTATGGCCGTTCCGGCGGCCTTCGTCGAATGGCTGCGGAAGCGATATCCGAAACTGTAAGTGTCTGGTCCCGGCGTGCCAGGAGCCTACTGGTCCGCCCCGGGACCCGCGCCCTTCCGCGGACGCCGTAGATCCATCGGATCCTTCTTCACATCGATAGCCACGTCGAACCAGCCGAACATCATCTCTTCCCAACTCTGATCGCCCCAGCGGACGGTCGCCTTCGGATCCGGATTGTTGGGGTTGTTCGCTGAATTATCGTAGTGCGCGACGCAGTCGATGCGGGTGCCGGCCGGAAGCAGGATCTCTTTTTCCGGGCGATAGTAGAGCTGCCAATTGAAATCGTACTTCACCTTCAAAGCGATTTCGGATTCGCCGGTCGGATACGTGATGCGATATTCAAAATCCTTGCCCCGGACGTGCATGTGCGGGTTGAAGTCAATCAGCTTGGCGTCGGTCTGGATCGTCATGGTGGACTTCACTTCGTAATTCGGGTCGCCCGGCGGAATCGCAAAATTGAAGGTGCCGGAGTTGGTGGTGATGACGCGCTCCTTAACCGGCACTTTCGCAAAGACGAGGCCGACTTCGGAGATGTCTTCTCCCGGCTTCCCGTTCGGCGTGTAGTGAAGCTGGAAGACCAGAGCGGAGCCCTTCTTCAAAAGCTTCGCCTGCCCGGGCTTGTACACACTCGGATCGGTTCCTGGGGCATAACCCACCAAAATTTCGGTGGGCATGGCAGCGGCGCCGGCTTGACGGCGTCGCATGTCTTCCGGAGATCCGGCGACGCCGGCGGCGCGCGCCTCACTGGCCTTCTTCGCTTCTTCGCGCGGTGAGAAGAATTCGCCTGGCTTTTGATCGGCGAGGTAGGGCGAGCCGGGTTCGCGGATGAACGCGACAATGTGGTGAGTCGTGGCGCGATTACCAGGACGCGCTTCCGCCATCTGGATCCACTTGTCTTCGGTGAAGTTGGTCGGAACAACGACGTTCTGGTATTCCACCGTGCCGGTGGCCGGAACTTTAAACGCGACCGGCATCTTCAGAATTACATCTGGTTGGGGAATCGACCAACCTTGCGTCCACAAGATCGGCTTGGGGGCATCTTTCGGGCTGCCCTCCGGCGCTCCGTTGTCGGCCCAAGCTGTAATCGTGTTGATTGCCTCTTCCGACAGCCGCGGATCATTGTGAAATTTGCCATAACGAGGATCCGCAAACCATGGGGGCATCTTCTTGGTCGCCACCGCCTGACGGATTGCCTTCGCCCAGGGCCGCGTGTCCTTATAGGAAAGGAACGACATCGGGGCCACTTCGCCGGGGCGATGGCAGGATTGGCAATTCTTCTGGAGAAGCGGTTCGACGTCCTTGTGGAACGTAGGCTTGGAGCCACTCGTGTTGGCGGCGGCAGCCAGAGCAGCGGTGAGAGTCGCGACAGACAGAGCGCGAGCGAACGTCATGCGGGCACCTCCAGGGTGACTCCAGAATTATATCCCGGGTCGTCTCCGGAATGATGCGCCTCGCGTTCTCGCGTTAAGAAAAGATTTGTAAGGACTTATTACGGAGCCCGCCAGAGAAGGCCAGGAACACAGATGTAATCGCGATCCAAAGTGATCCATTCGCAGCCGTGTTCTATGGCAAGGGCGGCGAACCATGCGTCCTGTACAAGGTTGCCTCTGACATCGTCGTTGCGGCATAGTCCCGAAAAGATTTCCCAATGACGGTCTCCCGGCGATACGACGTGGCATTGTGGAATATCGAGGACCGCGGCGCAGAATGCAAGAACTGCTCGCGGTGTATTGGGCGTCTTGAAAATTCGAGGGTTGGTGGTGATTCGAACGACCGCTCCGAGCACTTGGGTAGACATCCCGAATGGCGCGGGTCCGGAGATCACCTCCATCAGCCAGTCACGTCACTGTCGGTGGCTAGTGGTATCGGATCGAAAAGCGTTTATAAGGACGTTGACATCAGGAAGAATCAACGAAATCCCTCAAGGACATCGAGAACGTCGGCGCTATTATTTAGGTCGATTCCCGGAAGTGTGCCGCCCGTTGCGTTCGAGATTGGCAGTCTCACCGGTTCGGGGCATTTGGTCTTTTGCGTTTGCAATAAGACAATCCGCAAGCCTTGCTCGATAAGGGATGTAACTGTTTCGCCGCGCGGGGCGGCTTCGCGTTTCGTCAGATCGAGGAGGCCGTCGTCGAGGCGAACCGTGGTCCTCATATGTCTAGACAAACCATAAACCGCAATCCGACGAAGCGACTATTCTTCTTCGGGTTGGACTTCGCGGGCATCGCGCCAGAGCCGCTCCAGGTCATAGTAGGCGCGGGCTTTTTCGGTGAAAACGTGCACGATCATATCGCCGAAATCGAGCAGGACCCATTCAGCGTTGTTGTAGCCTTCGATCGAGATCGGATAATCGCCGCGCTTCTTCATCGTCACTTCGATTTCGTCGCTGATCGCCTGGATTTGACGGATGTTGCCGCCCGAGCAAATCACAAAAAAATCGGCAAACGTCGAAATGTCGCGAAGATCCAGAACCTTGATGTCCTTCGCCTGTTTCGCTTCGGCCGCCTTGACGACGGTGTGCCAGGATAAATTCGGCTCAGCGACAGCCGCCTCGGTTTTCTTGGACTTTCGGGGAGCGGCGGGGCGAGCCTGAGCGAACCCGGGCTTCGACAACTTGACGCGGGCCGCTTTAGCGGCGGCGGATCCGGCGGTCTTCTTAGCGGTGGTGGAACCGGCGGCTTTCTTGGGGGTGGACTTCCGGGTGGCGATAAAGCAAACTCCTTACCTCGATACGACGGAGCCGTACCAGCGGCGCCACAATCGTTGGTGGAACCGGGCTTGTAGCTTGATCGTACTACAATGTAGAAGGGTTCCCCCACTCCCACCGCATGAAGCTGTTGTGTCTCCAGATCGCTTTTCTTCTGTCACTGCCGGTGTTTGCGCAGGAACAATCCGCTGCCGAAGCGGAGCTGGCTCGTCTAAAAGAGCTGGCCGCGGTTGGCGCCATCGCCCCCGCGCGAGTTCGCGAAGCTGAAGCCTTGGTCGCCGATGCCCGCGACGAAGCGGTCCTCAGGAACACGCTGTACGCCAAACTGGGTCCGGAAGAATTCAGTGAGCAGCAGGCCAAAGGAATGCTCGCGGCCGCACAGCGGTTAATCGATCGACAGCAGGAACGCGTTAGCCATGAGCGCGGTCTGATCGAGGCCGGCGTGCAAGGGAAACTCGGTCTCGAAGGCGCCGAGCAGGATCTGGCGAATCGGCGGAAGACCCTCGAACTGGCACGATCTCGCGCGAAATTGGTGGAAGAGATCGCGGACATCGCGCGTACCGAAGCGGCAGCGAGCTCGGTTGATACGACGAGCGAGTCCTCGGCGCTGACGTTTACAGGCGTGTCGCAGCGTTTCAATGGAAACGGCGCGATGCTGACTCCGAAGGATATTCGCGCAATGACCCTGGCTTGGGAGAAAGAATTCGCGAAGCCGATGCCGGTCAGCGCGCGCGGCGAAACCGCGGTCCATCGAGCGCTGGGCTTCGATCATCGGGGACGCATCGACGTAGCCGTTGCTCCTGATTCGACCGAAGGCAAGTGGCTCCGCGAATATCTGGCGGAGAAAAGCATTCCCTATTTCGCGTTCCGCGCGGCCATCGCCGGCCGAGCGACGGCGCCGCACATCCACGTCGGTCCAGAGAGCGTGGCATCCGCTTGGCGGATTAGCTATCCTCGTCCTGCATGGCCGACATCTCGTTTACCCCAACGCATACCAGAGTCTTTCTGTCTTCCGAGCAGATTGCGGCGCGCATTCAGGAGATGGGAGCGCAGATCGACCGCGACTATCCACAAGGTCCCGTCTACCTGATTGCGATTCTCAAGGGCGCCTTCATTTTCCTCTCCGACCTGGCGCGCGCCATGAAAACTCCAGCGCGAATCGAGTTCATGGGGATTTCGAGCTACGGCAAGGGCAAGACGACTTCCGGTGAAGTGAAGCTCACCAAAGATCTCGATGTCTCGATCGAAGGGCAGAACGTTCTCGTCGTCGAAGACATTGTCGACAGCGGCGTAACGCTGACCTACTTGATGAAGGTATTGGCGCAGCGGAAACCGAAGTCGCTGAAGATCGCAACCTTGTTGGATAAGCCGGAACGGCGGCTGCGTCCCGTTGAAGTTCACTACGTCGGATTCCAGATTCCCGACGAGTTCGTGGTCGGCTACGGACTCGACTATGCGGAAGATTATCGCAACCTCAAAGACATCTGCATTCTCGAAGGGTAAGCCAGCGGCTCGTCAGATGTCGCGATACGGGACCAAATTTGCAAGACGCATTGCGATAGGTTCAACCGGACTACAGTGGAATTCTCCGTAGGTCCACTTCATTGGCTTGGTTGGATCGTAGAAGTGAAAGTAGAAGCAGACCCTCGCGCTAGCCACTCCCGTTGCACAACCCGCGCCTCTGAGAAATAGCGAACAGCCATCTGCAGAAAGCAACGACTCGTCGTATGCGACTTGCCATGTACCTTTCGGGGCTTGTTCCATTTCTTGTGTGAAGTCGGCGGCATCGAATCGGTCATCGACGTCCGAAATGATCGCCTCGACCAGCACGAGCGGTACAAGCCGGGTGCGATATTCCGCAGTCGCTCCGTAACGGTCAATCGACCTCGAGTAGTTGTCAATTTCCTCAAGCCACGCTCTGGAGGAATTCTCTATCCGGTAGGCGGTGCCACGTATGCGCGGCCCCCTACTCATCGGATTCTTTCGCTTGCGTCTGTTGATTCAAGTAGAGTTCGATTCTATCCGTTGTCCAGGTTGCAACGCCGCAACCGAAGAAGTCGGTATCTTCGGTCCAGATAGGGGAGTTCATAGCAAGGGCCGTGGCCAGTACGGGCCAATCCTCCGGATCGCGCCGATCCGTGCGTGCTCTGGCTGCGCGCTCGAAACTGGTGTAGGCTTCGCCTCCGACGATTTGTACGATGTCGGCCAAGAGATCAAGCGTGGCCAGCGCCAGAGACACGTCGATGTTTCGTCGCGCTAGGATGGCTGGGAGATGTTCGCGCGCTTCTGCGAAGGGCGATAGAAATTGTACCTGACCTGCGAAGTTATGCAGAATCGTCAGTACGCGTGATCCGAGCACTGCGCGAATCAGGATGTTCGCGTCGAGGACCATTTCGTTTAAGCTTTTTTCCCGCGGCTTTGACGGCGCAGTTGCTTGAAGTCCCGCAAAAGTTCTTCTTCGCTGGTACCGGCCGCCGCGATCAGCTTTTGCATTTGCTCACCGGCCGCGCGAAACGCTTCCAGATCGGCTTCACTGGGCTTCGGTTTAGTCGGTAGATAGATGCCAATGGTCGCGCCGTGCCGCGTTATAGCTACCGGTGTTTTCGATTCTAAGTAGGTGGAAAGATTTTCGCGAAATTCTCGAATTCCAACTTTGGTAGTTTGCATAGGCGACTCCAAATGTGTACACAATGATTACACATTGGCGGGGCCGTCTGCTCACCGCTTGAGAAGTTTGTCGAGATCGTCACGTGAGAAATAGCGGCCGCGGGTGAAGACCGCCTCGATCTTGCGGATCGCTCGGATGTCTTCCAACGGATCCGCGTCGAGCAACACAATGTCTGCCGCCATTCCGGGGGTCAGCGTTCCCATAATGGATTCGAGGCTGAAGAAGCGGGCTGGCACAACGGTCGCGGAGCGCAGTGCTTCGACCGGCTTGAGGCCGGCGCGAACCAGGGAGATGAGTTCGTCGTGGAGGGTGGCTCCTGGGATGGTGTAGGGGTCGCCGGTGTCTGTTCCGGCGAGGATTGGCACGCCCGATTCGCGCAGTAGCAACACGATCCGGTTCATCTTTTCGAGGTACTGGCGCTGCCCGGCTTCCTCGTCGGCCGTCCGATTGGCGACATCTTTCCGCGGATCCGCCCAGCCTTTGCGAATCGAGACGGGGACGCTGGCGAGCCGCGGATCGTTCATCATGGAATCGAGGTCGAGATTCAGCATTCGGCGCAACATCGTTAGCGTCGGCGTATAAGAGGTTCCAACGAGAACGGACTTGCGGAACAACTCGGCACAACGCTCTTCGCTGAAGGTTTTATCGGCGCGCTCGGCGATCTTCTGGAGCGCGGCGCGATCCAGATCCACAATGGCTTGTTGCCGCTGCGGCTCGAGGTCGGTCAACTCGGAAGAACAGGCATACGGTACGCCGAACAGATGCTCGATGGTCCGCTGCCGGGCTTCGACTGCTTCCCACACGGTGATGGAAGAGGGAACGTGCCCGCGCAAGGGCAGGTTCCAGTGACGGGTCTGTTCAGCGAGCGCGAAGTAGGCGTCGCGCGGAAGTCCGGAGAGTACTTTGACGAAATCGACGTCGAGATCGTAGAGTTTGTCGAAAGCTTTGCGTGCCTCGATCGCGGTCTTCGCAACCAGAACCGGGAGTTTGGGGTCGTTCGAAGCGCGCCCGTCCACAGCCGGTCCGGGCGTGATCACGCGAGGCCCCACGGCCTTTCCGTCTTCGACCGCTTTGCGCCAAACTTTGACGCGATCGAAGTTGCTCCCCATATCCTGTACGCCGGTCACGCCATAGGCGACGTACAGCGGAAGGGTGTTTTCCGATTCCCAGAGATGGACGTGCATGTCCCACAGTCCCGGAATCGCAAACTTGCCAGTCCCATCGATGACTTTGACGCTTGGCGGAACACGCAATCCGGCCGTCGGGCCGGCGTACGCGATTTTGCCGTCCCGCAGTAGCAACGCCGAGTTCGGGATGGCTTTGCCATCGATCACATCAATGAGAGTCACTCCGCGGATCGCAATCGGCGGAGCCTGGGAAAACGCGAGACTCGCGGCCAAAAGAAAAGTCGCGAGAAGAGAGAGGTACATTCGCTTCATTGTAATTAGCCACCACGTTAGCCAGCCGGATTCCGCGGACGCCAAGATCCTGACGCCGAAAGCGATTCCTCCGGGGCGAAATACTTTCTCACGGCGGCGTCAGTGCGGATGCAGTTCCTAGGGAGCAACTTCTACGTAGTCAACGGAAGAACTCGGCTCCGGAACGACTCCACCAATCTCACGAAGCGCTTCGAAGTGGTGCAGCAACGCATCCTGCAGATTGGCGCGCGTTTCTTCCTCGGTGTCTCCCGCTGCCGCGCAACCCAGAACGTCCGGCGAATAGGCGGAGAATCCGGTAGAGGTGCGCTCAATCACTACAGGATATCGCTTTGAGCTCATTTGAGGCCTGCTTTCTCGAGTATATCGTTGAGCGTGCCAGGGGCAAGTTCCTTTCCCTGATTCCCGGGTACGGTGATGACCACCGGCTAGCTCGGATGCCGGAACTGCCGATGGCTTCCTCGTTTTCTCATCTCTACCCATCCTTCCGCTTCCAAGAGCCGGATGACCTCGCGCACTTTCAGCGGCATGGAGCTATGGTAATCGCTCGCTGACGGAACAGGTGCAATTCCCTCGCCCCGGTTCCTTATATAATCACCGGCATGCTCCGTCGCTATGCGCTCGTGTTGTTTTGCGCGACCTCTCTGTTCGCCGCCGTCGATGGAGCGGGAATTTACGCAAAATATTGCTCGGTCTGCCACAAGGCGGAAGGCGAGGACAAAGCCGGACGGGCGATGCCGCTGGCGTCTCTCCGATCACGGACCGTTCGACAGATCCGCAAGGCGCTCGATAGCGGCGTGATGAACGCGCAAGGCGCCGTGCTGACGGCGACCGAACGCGCGGCGGTTTCGGAATTTCTCGGCAAGTCCGATGGTGCGGCCGCTGTCGCGGTCAAGTGGTGTGACGGCGCGAGCCCAAACGGACCTGGAAGCAAGAAGCTCGGTGCGATTGATGCCGGTTGGAACGGTTGGGGCGTCGATTCCGCGAACACGCGCTTTCAACCGAATCCTGGTTTGCAGCCGGAAGATGTTCCTAAATTGAAACTGAAGTGGGCTTTCGGATTTCCGAATGCCGATTCCGCGATGGCCCAGCCAACCATCGCGGGTGGACGCCTGTTCTTCGGATCCGGCGAGGGCACGGTTTACTCGGTGGACGCGAAGATCGGTTGCGCGTACTGGACTTTCGCCGCGCCCACAACCGTTCGAGCGGCGGTCGTGATTCAGAAGGCGGGCGGCAAGCCGGTCGCCTTGTTCGGCGATATCGACGCGAACGCATACGGCCTGGATGCGGAGACTGGCAAGCTGCTGTGGAAGCGCAAGGTGGAGGACCATCGAGCGGCCCGAATTACCGCGGCCGCCGCCTACAACGCTGGAATTGCGTATTTTCCGGTGTCGTCGGTCGAAGAGGTAGCGGCTGGTGGAACGGATTATGCCTGCTGCACGTTCCGCGGAAGCGTGGTGGCGATAGAAATTTCGACTGGAAAGCAAATTTGGAAGACTTTCGTGATCCCTGACGCGCCCGTTTCACGCGGTAAGAACAAGAATGGTATCGAGAAGTTTGGGCCGGCCGGCGCCGGCGTGTGGAGTGCGCCAACGATCGACGCGAAGCTGGGTCTTCTTTATGTAGGGACCGGAGATGGTTACTCGGATCCCGCCCCGGCCACGAGCGACGCCGTTGTCGCCATCGACCTGAAATCCGGATCTTTGAAATGGTCGCGGCAGTTGACGCCTGGAGACAGCTGGAATTATTCCTGCGCGAGTCCCGATCGGGCAAATTGCCCGGAGAAGCCCGGCGACGACCTGGATATCGGCTCGTCGCCGATCCTGCGGAACGTTCCTGGAGGAAAGCGCCTCTTATTGGTTGGCCAGAAATCGGGCGTGATGCACGCGCTCGATCCGGATCAGCAAGGCGAAGTGGTTTGGCAGACCAGAGTGGGGCAGGGAAGCGCGATCGGCGGAATCATGTGGGGTTCCGCCGCGGACTCGGACACGGTGTACGTCCCCTTGTCGGACCTCTTTGTTCGCAAGCGCGTGGCGCCGCCGGGAGGATTGTTCGCGCTCGAAATCGCGACCGGAAAATTAAAGTGGACAATTCCGGCTCCGAAATCCGCTTGTAGTGGTAGGCCCGGCTGCAGCCAGGCGCAGATTGCGCCGGCGTCGGCAATTCCGGGAGTGGTGTTTTCGGGGTCGATGGATGGCCATCTGCGAGCGTATGCGGCGCTCGATGGCAAGATCATTTGGGATTTCGACACGCTGAAGGATTTCGTGACCGTGAATGCCGTGGCGGCTCGCGGCGGCTCGTTAAGCGCGAGCGGCCCGACCGTCTATGACGGAATGATGTATGTTAATTCCGGCTATGGAACGCTCGCCGGTATGCCGGGAAACGTACTTTTAGCGTTCGCCGTGGAGTAGTTTGAAGAAAAGCGCCGTAGGGGGAAGATCCGGCTTGACTCGGTTCCGAAGACGCGGATATACTTCACTCGCGGGTGCCCGGCCCAATAAGGCTCGGTCACCCTTTTTCCGGCTTTGCGCGTTCTCGGACGGTCTACGGCGGCGGCCTCTTCAGAAGAGGCTGGTATGGGTTTGAGCGAGCTGGGAAGCTGAGATCGATCGCCTCCGTTGAGGGGCGGGAAGGAAGACTGAGGAGCATATGGCAAGAGCAAGCACGCAACACAAACTGGACCGGGTGCGTCCGCCGCGAGTCCAGGTCACTTACGACGTCGAGATCGGCGACGCCATCGAAATCAAGGAGCTGCCGTTCGTCCTGGGCGTGCTCGGAGATTTCAGTGGTCAGCCAACCGAACCACTGCCGCGCATGCGAGACCGGAAATTCACGGAAGTCACGCCGGACAACTTCGACAGCGTACTGGCTGGAATGAAGCCGCATCTGGCCTATTCCGTCGAGAATAAGCTGAGCGAGGATTCGGATGCCCCGCAGCTGAAGATTGACCTTCACTTCAAGAGCCTGGACGATTTCGCTCCTGAGAATGTCGCCATGCAGGTGAAGCCGCTGAAGGAACTGATGGAATTGCGTACGAAACTGTCCGACTTGCGTGGAAGCCTGCAAGGCAACGACAAGCTCGAAGAGATGCTTCTCGATGCGGTGGGCGACAAGGCCAAGCTCGATAAGTTAAAGGGCGAATTGGGAGGAGGCAACTAACATGGCGAAAGAAAAAGCGGCAGCGGCCTCCCCGGCGGCGAGCGAGCAGGTTATCGAACAAAGCGGCAGTTTGCTGGACCAAATCGTAGATGAAGGCCGTCTGGCGCGCGATGGCGCGCGAGACAAGGGCCGCGATATGGTCAGGCAGTTCGTCGAGGGCGTCCTCGAAGGTTCGATGACGGTCAGTAAGGATGCGGAGGCCATGATCAATGCCCGCATCGCGCAGATCGACCATTTGCTTTCCATTCAGCTGAACGAGATTCTGCATCATGAATCGTTCCAGAAGCTGGAATCGTCCTGGCGCGGGCTGAAGTACATGCTCGACCAGAGCGAAACCAGCGACATGCTGAAGATCAAGTTGCTGAACGTCAACAAGAAGGAGTTGCTGCGCGATCTGCAGCGCGCTCCTGAATTTGACCAAAGCGCCTTGTTCAAGAAGGTCTACGAAGAAGAATACGGAGTTTTCGGCGGCGCCCCATTCGCGGGCCTCATCGGCGACTTCCAATTCGGCAAGGGACCGGAAGACATCGAGTTACTGGAGCGTATTTCGCAGACCGCGGCGGCAGCCCATGCGCCGTTCATGACGGGTGCGGGACCGGACTTCTTCAATCTCGATAGCTATACCAGCCTCGATGCTCCGCGCGATCTCGGCAAGATCTTCGACACGACGGAATACGCGAAGTGGAAGAGCTTCCGCCAGAGCGAGGATTCCCGTTACGTCGGTCTGTGCCTTCCGCGCATTTTGATGCGCCTGCCCTACGGCAAAGCCACCAATCAGATCGAAGCGTTCGCCTACGAAGAGAACGTGGACGGAACCGAGCACGGCAAGTATTTGTGGGGCAATGCGGCATGGGCTCTCGGAGCTCGGCTGACCAACGCCTTCGCACTGCACGGCTGGTGCGCGGCCATTCGCGGAGTGGAAGGCGGCGGTCTGGTCGAGGGCTTGCCGGTTCACAACTTCTATACCGATGAAGGCGATATCGCGATGAAGTGCCCGACCGAAGTTCCGATCACGGACCGCCGTGAAAAAGAACTGGCGGATCTCGGCTTCATCCCGCTGGTCCATTGCAAAGGCACCGACTACGCGGCCTTCTTCAGCGTGCAGAGCTCGCAGAAGGCAAAGTTGTATGACAAGGACGCGGCCAACGCGAACGCGCGTTTGTCCACCCAATTGCCGTATATTTTCGCGGTCTCCCGCTTCGCGCACTACCTCAAGTCGATGATGCGAGACAAACTCGGCAGCTTCATGTCGCGAACGGATTGTGAACGCTGGCTCAATCAGTGGATTCAGAATTACGTCACGCCGGATGACACCGCTTCGCCGTCGGTGAAGGCTTCGCATCCTTTGCGTGAGGCGTCGATTCAGGTGGCGGAGATTCCCGGGAAGCCGGGTGCGTACCGCGCAGTAGCATTTTTGCGGCCTCACTTCCAGCTGGATGAGCTGTCGGTGTCGTTGCGCCTGGTAGCGGAACTTCCGGCATCGGCCCGTAAGTAAATTGATCCCTTTTTTCGCCGAACGCGCGTATTAAGACAAGGAGGCCAATATGGCAGCTGTAGATTATTTCTTGAAGATTGATGGCATTGAAGGTGAAAGCCAAGATAGCAAGCACAAGGGCGACATCGATGTTTTATCGTGGTCCTGGGGCGAGTCGAACGCTGGTTCGCACGCCGGTGGCGGTGGCGGTGGTGCAGGCAAAGTGAGCATGCAGGACTTCCACTTCGTGATGACCGTGAACAAAGCGGCACCGAAGTTGTTGCTTGCGTGCGCCACTGGCGAACACATCAAGAAGGCCACGCTGGTCTGCCGCAAGGCCGGTAAGGAGCAGCAGGAGTTCCTGAAGTACACCTTCACGGACATGATGGTTTCGTCCTACCAGACCGGCGGAAGCCAGGGCGCGGTAATGGCGACCGAACAGATTTCCATGAACTACGCCAAGATGGAAATCGAGTACAAGGAGCAGAAGGCTGATGGTTCGCTCGGTGGAGCGATCAAGGCCGGCTACGACTTGAAGGCGAACAAGTCCGTCTAATCCAAAGCGAGAGCCTGAGGTCCCATGACATCCAGGGAACTGTATCAGGCCGGTCAATTAGATGAAGCGATCAAGGCGCTGGGCGTCGAAGTCCGGGACAACCCGGGTGACGCCCGGCGCCGTACGTTTCTGTTCGAGCTGCTTTGCTTTGCGGGCGATTGGGAGCGCGCGGCAAAGCACTTGAACATTTTGGCCGGCGAGAATAAGAACACCGATTTAGGAGCGATGCTGTATCGATCGGCGCTTCACGCTGACCGCCAGCGGCATGAGCTCTTCGAGAAAAAAGAGTATCCAGCCGGAGAAGTGCCCGAGGACAACCGCGGTGGCACTTGGACTGGTGTGGATGGCGTCACGAAGCCATTCACCTCGATTGAGGATGCGGATCCGAGGATCGGCAGGCGGCTGGAGATGTTTACGGCCGGCGCCTACATGTGGATGCCGTTCGCTCACATCGAGAAGATTGAAATTCAGAAACCGGCGCGACTACGCGATCTGATCTGGTCGCAGGCGCTGGTGCGAACCGGACCTGCCTTCAAAGAAAAAGAGCTGGGTGAAATCCTGCTGCCGGTAATTTCGCCGTTCAGTTACAAACATGCAGACGGCAATGTGCGTCTGGGGCGAATGACGGTATGGGAGCCGGAAGGGGAAGACGCGTTACCGTATGGGCAGCGGACTTTCCTCATCGACGGCGAAGACGTGCCGATCCTCGAACTGCGGACCGTGGAATTTAATTCCGCGGAATCGGAACCGGCTGCGGAAGCCTGATCATCCCCGCCGCGTGGAGCTTCTCCCATGAGAGAAACCGCGCGGCCATATTCCGTTGGTTGCCGTCTCTGGTTAGCTGGCGTCGAAGACGCGCTGGAAGCCGCCCGATTCTGCAACGCGGAATTCGTTCCGCGGCCGAGACAACGAAGCTTCTAGCAGGTGGGTGATGGCGCAGGACTCTCGAAATACTCCAACAGATCTGGTCACGCAGTCGCTCATCGACCGCCTGATCGACGACGACGTGAAGCATCCCGCGACCCGTCGGGAAGCCGTCGCGCTGCTCAAGCGAAATGTTCGCCGCGACCTCGAATGGCTGCTGAACACGCGACGAAATCCAGAAGCTGCCGGGGATGAATTCCCGGAGTTGCAGAAAAGCGTGTTCAACTACGGGCTTCCGGACTTCACCGCCATGTCCGTCATGAATAATCGGGATCGGAACAAGCTGCTGCGATCGCTCGGCGAATGCATCACTTTTTTTGAGCCGCGCCTGAAACAAGTTAAGGTTCTTCTCAAAAACGAGCCCACGGCGACGAACCGCACGTTAAATTTCGGCATCGAAGGCCTGCTGATGATGGACCCGGCACCCGAGCGCGTGTCGTTTGATACTGTTTATCAAATGATGAGCGGTGAATATCAGGTCAAAGGCGAAGGGACCTAGAAGCAGCTTGAAGACGTACCAGCGAACCGGAACATCGGGCCGGCTGATTGCGCAACGGGGGCCACGCCATGCGTGACGACCTGCTTCTTTATTACGAACGCGAACTCAATTTCCTGCGCCAGATGGGCGCGGACTTTGCCGACAAATACCCGCGCGTCGCTGCGCGCCTGCTGCTCGAGCCGGACAAGTGCGAGGATCCGCATGTCGAGCGGCTGATGGAAGCCTTCGCGCTGCTCGCTGCGCGCGTCCACCTTAAGATCGACGACGAGTTTCCGGAGATCACGGAAGCGCTGTTAAGCATCGTGTACCCGCATTACGTGCGGCCCATCCCGTCGGCGTCGATCGTACAGTTCCACCTGGATGCCGAAAAAGGCGGCGTGACAACTCCGCAGAAAGTGGTCCGCGGATCGAAACTGAGTTCGGATACAGTCGGCGGAGTTCCGTGCCAGTTCCAGACCTGTTACGACACCACCGTGTGGCCGCTGACGGTCACTGGTGGACAGTGGACCACGCCGGACCGGCTGGCGCCGCCGGTGAAATCGCTCGAAGCTTCGGTAGCGGTTCGCTTCGAATTGCGTGGTCCGGCGGAAGTTGAGATTTCAAAGCTCAAGATGGATACCTTGCGCATTCACCTGGCCGGTGAAAGCAACGTGGTCCACGGCCTGTACGAGCTGTTAAATTGCAATCTGGCCCAGATTCTCGTTCGCGACCCGACTCCGATGTCGAAGGTCCGGCCCATCGTTCTGCGTCCGGAAGCGCTGCGCCCGGTGGGGTTTGAAGAGGGCGAGGGACTGCTGCCTTTCCCGCGCCGCTCCTTCCTCGGGTATCGCATTCTCCAGGAGTATTTCGCTTTTCCGGAGAAATTCTTCTTTTTTGACCTCACGGGTCTCGAAGCGCTCGCCGCGAGCAACTTCAAGAACCGGATGGAAATCGTGTTTCTCATCACCCAATTCGAGCAGAGTGATCGGCGCCAGATTCTCGAGCTGGGGATTTCCGACCGTACCTTCCGGCTGAATGCGTCGCCGGTGATCAACCTCTTTCCGCAGACCGCGGAACCGATCATGCTCGATCAGCGCAAGTACGAGTATCCGATCGTTCCCGATATCCGGCGTCCGAATGCGACCGAAGTATTCTCGGTGGACGAAGTGGTCAGCATCAATCCGCAGAATAGCGATGTGATGCGGTTCGAGCCCTTTTATTCGTACCGCCACGCCACGATCAAGGACCGCAAGCAGACATTTTGGATGGCCAGCCGCCGTCCTTCGGGACGCAAGAACGACGACGGTACCGAGGTCTACCTGTCGATGGTTGACCTGTCAACCCGGCCGGTGAAACCGGATGCGGACACGCTGACAGTGCGGACCACATGCACGAATCGCGACCTTCCGGCCAAGCTGCCGTTTGGCAACGAAGCAGGAGATTTCCAGCTCGAGTCCGGTGTCGCCATCAAGCGGATCGTGGCCCTCCGCAAGCCAACCAATCCGATTCGACCGCCGGTTGGCCGCAGTTCTTTTTGGCGGCTGATTTCGCACTTATCGCTGAACTATTTGTCACTCGTGAGCGAAGGTAAAGAGTCGCTGCAGGAGATTCTTAAGCTCTACAATTTCACCGGCACGGCATTTTCAGAGAAGCATATTGACGGGATCACGGCTCTCCACAGCCGCCGTCACTTTACCCGGCTGATTTCGGAGAATGGAATTTCTTTCGCCCGCGGGACCAGAGTCGAAATTGAATTTGACGAGGAGCTATTTGTCGGCGGAGGCGTCTTTCTGTTTGCGTCGGTACTCGAAAATTTTCTAGGTCATTACGCGACCCTGAATAGTTTCAGCCAACTCGCCGTGCGAACCAAGCAGAGAAAGGAACTCGTCAAGGAATGGCCCCCGAGAGCCGGACGGACGATCTTGATGTAGTTGCGGCCGACGCCGAAGTGTTGCCTCCGGAGATTGCGGAGGCGATCGCTTTGTCGCCGTCGCGCTATCACGCCGTGGAGAATCTTCTGCGGACGGTACCGCAGGAATTCCGCTTCTTTCAAGCGGTGCGCCTGTTCGAACGCCTGTCGCCGGAGCGCAGCCCGATCGGCCGCTTTGTCGCGCCCTCGCGTGAAGTCCTGCGCTTCGCCGCGCATAACTCTTTTCCGTTTCCGGCCAGTCAGATTCAAACCGTTTTATGGCCTCTGCGTCCGGGTGAACTGCCGCCAACGGGCCGGAAGCCGCCGCCTCCGACGAACATTCCCGTGATGGTGGTGAACTTCATGGGTCTCACCGGCCCATCCGGTTTGCTGCCGCTTTATTACACGGAAATGCTGGTCCAGCGCCTGCGCGAGCGCGATCGCGCGCTGGCGTCATTCCTTGATATTTTCAACCACCGGATGATCTCGCTGTTCTATCAGGCGTGGGAGAAATACCGTTTTACGATTGCCTACGAACGTGGCGAGCGTGACCGGTTTTCGCATCATCTGATGGACCTGATCGGGCTCGGGTCGCCGGGGCTCGCGCGACGCTTGGCGCGAAAAGAAAATGGGGAGCCGGCCGTCGAAGACGACTCCCTTTTGTTCTATTCCGGCCTACTCTCTCTGCAGCCGCGCTCCGCTACAGCCCTCCAGCAGATCTTGTGGGATTACTTCGACGTGCCCGTTCAGGTCGAGCAATTCGTCGGTGCCTGGCACCGGCTTGATGAGCCGACGCAATTCCAGTTTGAACGCGGAAATACGCTCTCGGAGCAGTTGGGAATCGGCGCCATCGTGGGCGACGAAATCTGGGATCAGCAATCCAGCGTACGGATCCAGCTCGGCCCCTTGACGCTCGAGCAGTATCGGGATTTCCTTCCCAATGGAAGCGGCTGGGAACCGCTGAAAGCGATGACGCGGTTTTTTGCGCGCAGCGAATTCGATTTTGAAGTCCAGTTAGTTCTTGCGAAGAATGAAGTTCCGGCCTGCGAGCTTGGAAGCAGCCGGCTGGGTGGTATCGCGTTGACGGACGAACAGGCCCCGCAACTGGGCTGGACGAGTTGGGTGAAAACGGCGCCCCGGCTAGAAGACGCGAGTGATACGATCTTGCAGTTGCAATAGATACAATTTAGAACGGAAAAGTTGAGGTTGCCATGAGTGTGAACCTGAAAAGCCTAATCGGCAAATTGAACGACGCGACGCGCGGAACGCTCGAGGGTGCCGCTGGACTCTGTCTATCGCGTACCCATTACGACATCGAGGTCGAGCATTTTCTTCTGAAGATGCTGGATCTGCCCGATAGCGATGTGGCAAAAGTGCTGCACCAGTTCGGGGTAGATGGAGGCCGCCTGCAGAAGGAAATTGAGCGTAGCCTCGACAAGCTGAAAACCGGTAACGCGCGCACGCCCGCTTTCTCGCCGACGGTCGTGAAGATGCTGACCGAGGCGTGGACCATCGGCTCCATCGATTTCGGTGCGGAGCGAATTCGCACCGGCCATGTCCTTCTGGCTCTGCTTGCCACCGAAGAACTCGCGCGCATCGTGCGTGAATTCTCGAAGGAACTGCAAAAAATTCAAGTCGAAGTCTTCAAGAAGGAGTTCAGCAAGATCGTTGCCGGATCCTCGGAGGACGACGACTTCGGAGCAGAAGAGGAAGCCGGTGCTCCTGG
Organism: Bryobacterales bacterium; assembly: GCA_038210135.1. Classification (GTDB taxonomy): domain Bacteria; phylum Acidobacteriota; class Terriglobia; order Bryobacterales; family Bryobacteraceae; genus JBBQWZ01. The sequence goes on along the minus strand of JBBQWZ010000025.1, from coordinate 36,444 downwards.
CGAAGCTCCGAAAAAGGCAGGCGGCAAAACGCCGAACCTCGATGCATACACGGTGGACATGACCGCCAACGCGCGGAAGGGCAAGATCGACAACGTCCTCGGCCGCGACAAGGAAGTCCGGCAGATCATCGACATCCTGATGCGCCGCCGGCAAAACAATCCGATTCTCACCGGTGAAGCGGGCGTCGGAAAGACGGCCGTCGTCGAAGGCTTCGCGTTGCGCATTGCGCAGGGCGATGTCCCGCCGCCGCTGAAAAACGTTACCCTCCGCTCGCTCGATCTGGCGATGCTGCAGGCCGGCGCCGGAATCAAGGGCGAATTCGAGAATCGGCTGAAGGGCCTGATCGAAGAAGTGAAGTCGTCGCCCACGCCCATCATCCTGTTCATCGACGAAGCGCACACCATGATTGGCGCTGGCGGGGCCGCAGGGCAGGGCGATGCGGCGAACCTTTTGAAGCCCGCCCTCGCCCGCGGCGAACTGCGTACGATTGCTGCAACGACCTGGAGCGAGTACAAGAAATACTTCGAAAAGGATCCGGCCCTCGCCCGCCGTTTCCAAGTCGTCAAAATAGACGAGCCGGATGAATTGACCTGTGCGGTGATGTTGCGCGGCATTACCGGAGCGCTCGAGAAGCACCACAATGTGCGCATTCTCGACGAAGGACTCGCCTCGGCTGTACGCTTCTCGCACCGCTACATCGCCGGCCGCCAACTGCCGGATAAGGCGGTCAGCGTTCTGGACACGGCCTGCGCGCGCTTGGCGCTCGGTCAGAATGCGATTCCGGCCGCGCTCGAAGATATGCAGCGCCGCATCGACGATCTCGCCGTACAGGCGCGCGTCCTGAATCGCGAAACGCAGACCGGGGCGGATCATTCCGAACGGATCGCCGAAATCGACATTGAGAAAACGGACGTCGAGGCGAAGTTCGCCGACTTGGGTGCGCGTTTTGAAAAAGAAAAAACCCTCGTCATGCGGCTGCGCGAAGTCCGTGCGCGGCTCGAAGGCGAATTGAAGGAAGGCGAAGTCGCGCCGACCGCCGGCGAAATCGAATCGCTGAAGGCGGAAACCAAGAAGCTCGACGGAGAGTTGATCGCGCTGCAAGGCGAAACTCCGCTCATGCGCGTCTGCGTGGATGCGCAGATCGTGGGCGAAGTGATCGCGGCGTGGACAGGAATTCCTGTCGGAAATATGCTGAAGGACGAGGTCAAGACGATTCTCGAACTCACCAGCCATCTCGGCTCGCGCGTCATCGGGCAGGATCATGCCCTCGAAGGCATTACGCAGCGCATTCAGACTTCGAAGGCGCGGCTCGAAGATCCGAACAAACCGATAGGCGTCTTCATGCTGGTTGGCCCTTCGGGCGTCGGCAAGACGGAAACCGCATTGGCGCTGTCCGATCTTTTGTACGGCGGCGAGCGCAACATGATCACGATCAACATGTCGGAGTTCCAGGAAGCGCATACCGTTTCGACGCTCAAAGGTTCGCCTCCCGGATACGTCGGCTACGGCGAAGGCGGCGTGCTCACCGAGGCCGTCCGGCGCCGGCCCTATTCGGTCGTACTGCTTGACGAGGTCGAAAAAGCGCATCCCGACGTACTGGAGCTCTTCTTCCAGGTTTTCGATAAGGGAATGATGGAAGACGGCGAAGGCCGCGAAATCGATTTCAAGAACACAATCATCATTCTGACTTCGAACGCGGCAACCGACACACTGATGAAGTTGGTCGCGGATCCAGAGACCATGCCGAGTCCGGAAGGCCTGGTGAAGGCCATGAAGCCGGAACTCGACAAAATCTTCAAGCCCGCGTTCCTGGGCCGCATGGTCGTGATTCCGTACTTCCCGATCAAAGACGAGGCGATGAAGATCATCATCAAGTTGAAGCTCGGCAAGATCATCCGGCGCTTGAAGCAGAACCACAAGCTGGAACTGGTTTATGACGACGCGGTGATCGAAGAAATTGCGAAGCGTTGCACGGAAGTCGAGAGCGGCGCCCGCAACGTGGACAACATCCTGACCAACACTTTGTTGCCGTCCATTTCCCGCCAGATCCTGACGACCATGGCGGAAGGCAACAAACTGGGCACGATCCGGGTCGGAGTCGGAGCCGACTCCTCGTTCGTTTACGCGTAACTCGATAGACACGGCTTCCGGCGGAGCAGATCCGCCGGTGCTGCGCTCTTCCGCCCGGGAGGCGGATCCAACGCCATGCCTGATAATTACGTCGAAGGCGATCGCTATTTATTCCTGGGGACACCGCTTGGGCCGGACGCGCTGCTGCTTGCCAAATTTTCCGGTTCCGAGGCGATTTCCGAACTGTTTCGCTTTGAGTTGAAGATGTATGCGCCGATCGGGACCAACGTTCCGTTCGACCAGCTGTTAGGGCAGGGCGTCGAATTTGGGCTGAAAGGTTTTGGCGGGGGACCGCCGCGCCATTTCCACGGCATCATTGCGGCGATGAAGGAACTGCATCGCGACGAAACTTTCACTCACTACGAAGCGGCTGTAGTGCCGAAGCTCTGGGTCCTGACTCAAGTCGTCCAAAGCCGGATTTTTCAGCAGAAAACGGTTCCCGATATTCTCAACGCGGTACTTTCGGCCGCCGGCATCGACGTGACCACGGAACTGCAAGGTACCTACGAAAAGCGCGAATTCGTTACCCAGTATCACGAAAGCGATTTTGCCTTCGTTTCGCGCCTGATGGAAGAAGAGGGGATTTTCTACTTCTTTAAACATCAGGATGGGCCCAAGATGGTCGTCGGCGACGTGAAGCAGTCGTTCAAGGATGTCCCCGGCGAGTCAACGCTGATGTACGACGACGTGGAAGGTGGCAACCGCGACGAAGAACGCATCGTACGGTGGAGCAAGCAGCAGGAGTTGCGGTCCGGCAAATATACGCTGTGGGACCACAATTTCCAACTGGCGCACAAGCACCTGGCGGCGGACCAGCCTGTCGTCGATACCGTGCAAGTGGGTACAGTCAGCCACAAGTTGAAGTTGGCCGGGAATGACACCTGGGAGATCTTTGAGTATCCAGGCGAATATGCGAAGCGGTTCGATGGAATCAACAGCAGCGGCGGCGAACAATCCAGCGAGCTGAATAAGATCTTCACGGACAATTCGCGGACCGCCAAAATACGGATGCATGCGACCGAAACTCCAACCATCCTCATTCGCGGCGGCGGAAAGTGCCGGTTGATGATGCCGGGGTTCAAGTTCACGCTGGCCGAGCACTTCGATGCCAACGGTCCCTATGTTCTAACGGCGGTCTACCACGAGGCCGCCGAAGGCGACTTCCGCGCAAAATCCATAAAGGGGCGCGAGAATCACTATCAGAACTCCTTCCTCGCGATTCCTTCCGCGCTAACCTACATTCCGCCGCGGACCACGCCCCGCCCTGTGGTTGCCGGAGCGCAAACCGCGATCGTGTGCGGACCCTCCGGAGAGGAAATCTTTACGGATAAATACGGTCGCGTGAAAGCCCAATTCCACTGGGATCGCGACGGCCAGTACAACGCGAGTTCCTCCTGCTGGATGCGCGTCGGAACGCCCTGGGCGGGCAAGCAGTGGGGCGCGATTCACATTCCGAGAATCGGGCAGGAAGTCATCGTCGAATTTCTCGAAGGCGATCCCGACCGGCCGATTATCGTGGGCAGTGTTTATAACGCCGATACGATGCCGCCGTACGATTTGCCCGAAAACAAAACCCAGAGCGGAATCAAATCCAGAAGTTCGAAGGGCGGCGGTCCGGCGAATTTTAACGAAATCCGTTTCGAGGACAAAGCGGGCAGCGAACTCATTACCATCCACGCGGAAAAAAATCAGACGGTCGAGGTCGAAGCCGACGAGACACATTATGTCGGTCACGATCAGACGATCACCATCGACCACGACCGGATCGAGACCGTCAAGAACGACGAAAAGGTCGAGATCAAGATGAACCGCCACTCGAAGGTGGGCCTGGACCGGAACGAGAAGGTTGGCATGGATGCCTCCCTCGACGTCGGGATGAACTACCAGATCAAGGCCGGGATGAAAATGGCCGTGGATTCCGGAATGGAGATCCACCTCAAAGCCGGCATGACGTTCGTCATCGAAGCCGGTGTGCAGTTATCGCTGAAGGCGGGTGCTAGTTTCGTGGACATCGGGCCGGCCGGAGTCTCGATTACGGGCCCGATGGTTATGATCAATTCGGGCGGCGCGGCGGGCTCCGGAAGCGGATCCAGCCCCAAAGCCCCGGAGATAGGTCAGGCGGTAGCCGATACCGCGAAGGCGGCGGCGGCGAATGGCCCGGCCGTTCTCGAAAGCGCTACCAAAAACATTCTCAAGGTCGTCTCTTCCGTGGCCACCGCGGCGGTTGCAGGGGTCGGCGCGGCTGCCGCGGCGTCGGTCGGCATGATGCAGCAGCTTGGGCAGATGGCGCAAGGAGTTCAGGATCAGGTGGTCGCCGAGGTCCAGGGCGCAATCAACAAGGCCGAAGAAAAAGTCGCCGCCGTCATCGACGATGTGAAGTCAGGTCTCGAGAAGGCCGTCGATGAGGTCAAGGATGCAGCCAACAAAGTTGCCGACGCAGTCGATGAAATCAAAGATCAGGTCGAAGAAAAGATCGACGCCGCCGTAGACGAAGCCAAGAAGAGTGCCGAAGCTGCTATCGACGACGCCAAGCAAGCTGTCGATGACGTGGCGGATAAGGGAAAAGAAGCAGCCGACGAAGGCGTCCAAAAGGTAAAGGAAGCCGAGAAGGAACTGCAGAAAGCGGCCGACGACGTGAAAGACAAGGCCGATGAGGCTGTCAATAAGGTTAAGGACGCGGCCGAGGAAGCAAAGCAAGATATCAACGACGCGACCAGCGCGGCGGTTCAGAAAGCCAAGGACGCCGAGCAAATGACGGAGCAAGGCGCGCGCCAGATCGAGAAGGACGTCAAGGCCGCCGCCGACCGTGCGGAAACGGCGGTTGCGAGTGCGGCGGATTCGATCAGCAAGGTAGGCGATCAAGCTTCAAAAGCAGCCGACGACGTCAAAAATGCAATTTCGGATTTAGGCCTGTAAAGGAACGCCGAATTAAAATGCCCCCAGCTGCAAGAGTCCTTGATATGCACACCTGTCCGATGTTGACGGTTCTGGTTCCTCACGTCGGCGGACCGATCTTGCCCCCGTGTGAGCCGACCGTCTTGACGGTGTTTCTCCCGCAAGCGCGAATCACCGACATGCTGGTGTGCGTCGGGCCGCCGGATATGATCCTGCTTGGTTCGATGACCGTTCTGGTCGGATTTCTGCCCGCGGCTCGATTGGGCGATCCGACGGTACACGGTGGCGTGATTGTGATGGGGGCTCCGACAGTGATGATCGGCGGTTAGGTTCGCTTCCCTGGACGCAGCAACCTACCCGGCAAAAACGTTAGAGTAGAAAAGCGCAAACGTAAAAGGCGATTATTTCATGGCCATTCGAGTCATTGTCGAAGCAGTCGCTGGTCCGATCGCCGGTCGGCGAATCGTTATCGCGCCAGGTACGATTCTCCGCCTTGGACGCACCACGAAATCCGATTACGCGATTCCCGAGGACGGCTATCTTTCCGGCCAACATTTCGCGATCGAGTGTGATGGCAATCAATGCCGCGTCCGGGATCTGGGTTCGAGCAATGGAACCTTTGTCAACGGAACGCGAATCGGCGACGCGATCGTAACGCCAGCCGATACGGTTGTCGCCGGCGGGTCCACCTTCTCGGTTCGGTTTGAAGACGCCCCGCAAGGCGTGGACCTAAGCCGTACGATGATGGGCGCGACGATTCCTACGCAAACCTATCCCGGCATGGTGCCTGGCGAGCCTCCGGGCCTAGCTCCAGCGATGACACCGGCGCAGACTCCTCCGCCGATTCTGTCGCAACCGCAAGAAGAATGGCCGGGCTACTCCGCGCAGCATATAAAATTGCTCGAATCCGTCTATCAGGATTCGTGGCCGGTGTACGCCGTGCTCGATGCGTCCCGCGAATCGCGAGTTCCCGCGTTTCTCGACGCCTCGCGCGAGCAGTATGCGTCGCTCTATGACGGCGTACAAGCGCAGGAACAAGGCCGGACGGCGACCTATTTGGTTTTGCTGCCCCCGCACGCGCGGCTGCTCGATGTTTTGATTAAGGATGGTTGGGGCAAAGGCTGGGGCTTCTACTTGACCACGGTCGCGCCGCTCGATGAGTTGCGTCGGCATCTTCAGACTTTCTATTTAATGCGGACCGGCGCGGGCCGCCCTTTCAGCTTTCGCTTCGCGGATCCGCGAATTCTGCGCGCATTCCTGCCGCTCGCTTCTCCCCAGGAAGTAACCGATTTCTTTGGCCCCATGTCGCGCATCGTCGTAGAAGGCGAAACGGCCGAAGTCGCCGTTGAACTCCGGGACAGCGGACGCGGCCTTCAACAGGATTCGTTGGTCTTGCTGTGATCGGCGGGAATCAGGTCTAGCCTGTGCGGACGAAATGAAGTGCGAACGAACGAGGTTTTTAGATTGTGAAGCGACTCCAACCTGTCATCTGGATGAAGGGCACGTTCCTGAGTCCGCAGTATCTCCAGTCCCAGGATCGGTTCATCGAGAGCACTCTCGAGTTTCAGGTCCAGTCTCTCAACTTCGCGCCTTGGGGATTCCTTAAGCTGCAGATCAACCGCGAGGCGCTCGCCTCCGGATACTTCGCCCTCGCGCAGGCCTCGGGCATGTTCTCCGACGGGCTGGTGTTTGACGCTCCTGAAGCGGATCCCACGCCCGCACCCCGCCCCTTGGCCGATTGCTTCGATCAGGATCAGGAAACGCTCGACATGTTTCTCGGGATCCCGCATTACCGCGAACGCGGCCTCAATGTCTCGATCTCGCGGCCAGGCTCAACTAAAGTAGACACGCGCTTCCTGGCGGAAGTTACCATGCTGCGCGACGAGAATTCAGGTCTGGCCGAAAAGCCCGTACAGGTCGCACGCAAGAATTTCCGAATTCTGGTCGAAGGCGAATCGCACCAACATTTTTCCGTACTTCGTGTCGCCCGGATCCGTAAGACGTCAGCCGGGCTGTTTGAGCTCGACCCGTCCTTCGTTCCGCCGCTGCTCGATTTTTCAGCCAACGATTCGCTAGTCGCCATCGCGCGGCGTTTGGTCGAAATTCTCACCGCGAAAAGCAGCCAGCTATCCAGTACTCGCCGGCAAAAGAATCTGAGTCTGGCCGAATTCGGTGTCGCCGACATCGCGAATTTTTGGCTGCTGTACACCATCAATTCGCATTTTCCCCTGCTGAATCACTTGTTCGAGACGCGCCTCGGGCATCCCGAACGCCTGTATGCGTGGATGCTCTCGATCGCCGGAGCCTTGTCCACGTTTTCGACCTCGATCCAGCCGCGCGATCTTCCGAAATACGATCACGAAGATCTCGCGACTTGCTTCAAGGACCTCGACGAGAAGATCCGCTTCCTGCTTGAGACTGTTGTGCCCAGCAACTTTGTATCGCTGCCGCTGCGGCTTACGCAGCCGTCGATCTACGCCACCGCCCTCGCCGACGACAAATATCTGCGGAATACGAAAATGTATCTCGCGGTCAACGCCGAGATGAACGAGGCGGACCTGATTTCAAAGGCGCCGTACCTGCTCAAGATTTGCTCCGCAAATCACATCGAGCATCTGGTTAGACAGGCTCTGCCCGGTGTTCCGTTGACGCACGTTTCGCGTCCGCCGAGCCAACTGCCGGTCAAATTGAACTATCAGTACTTCAGCCTGAATCAGTCGGGCGTTGCCTGGGAAGCGGTGACGCGCGCGCGCAATCTCGCCGCTTACGTTCCGGGCGATTTTCCAAATCCGAAGCTGGAACTGATTATCCTGCTTCCCGAAGCTACATAAAACCGCTTCCGCGCCTACTTCTTCTTCAGCGCGAAAACCAACACCACGACCACCGCAACCAGAATCACCACTCCGATCGCGATGAGCAGGCCAAGGTTCGATTTCTTGTCCGCTGGCGCAATCGGAGATTGATTGTGGCCCGGTGCATTCGTCTGCGGCTGCTGCTGTCCGAGCGTAAGTTCGGCCGGCGCTTGGAACATGCGTGTGTATTCGCCAGGCCCGGACGGTTTGTGGCCGCCGGGTCCAGCCGGACCGCCGCCTATCGGACTCGCTCCGCCCGACTGCGGCTGTCCGAAACCTCCCGCCATCTGAGGCTGCGCTGGAGGCGCGAATCCCTGCGGCGGCGCAAACCCTTGCGGCGCTGCCGGAGTCTGACCGCTTGGCGCTTGTCCGCCCTGGAACGGACCCGGCGTGAAGGGACCCGGTTGAAAAGCTCCCGGCTGAAATGGCTGAGCCTGCACCGGCGGAGCTGCCGGTTTCGGAGACTGGAATGAACCCTGCTGCGGTTGTTGCGGCGGGAACCCGGGCTGCACCGGCGTCGAAAATCGCTGCGTGGCGGACGAGTCTCCGCCCTTCGCCAGCGGAGCCGCTTGCTGCCCCGGGTTTACCGGAATGTCGCCCTTGCCGAACATCTGCGTGAACTCTCCGCCTCTATGCTGTTGCTGCACCGGCACCGGCGTGTTGAAGCCTTGCGGAGGCTGTGAATATGGATTCGACTGCGCGGGCGCTTCAAAGAAATTGGTGAATTCGCCGGGCTTGCCTGATGAACCTTGCATAGGCGGGGCACTCCCGCCCGGCGTGGGCGACGAGAACATCCGCGTAAATTCGCCCTCTTTCGGCTGCGCCGCAGCGGGCTGAGAGTGGCCCGGCTGTGCCGGCTGTACCGGCGTCGATCCGGGTGCGGAAAACATGTTCGTGAATTCGCCCGCGCCCGGTTTCACCGGCGTCATTGGCTGCATCGGTGGGGATGCCGGATTCACCGGCGAGCTGAACATCCGGGTGAATTCTCCCGGCGGAGTTTTTGATGGAGGCCGTGCGGCGGCTGCCGCCTGCGCGGCTTTGGCCGCTTCTTCCGGGCTCAATCGAACCGTCTTGGGCGCAGCAGGACCCGGCCGCGAAGGCGATTGGAACATACGCGTAAATTCTCCGCCTTGCGAGCTATTGGCGGGCGTCGCGGGATTCGGCGGCTGAACCGCTCCTGAAGGTGCCTGAAACAGGCTGGTGAATTCCCCGGTCGGCCCCTTCGGCGAAAGTTGCGGCGGAGTCTGATCGGCCGGCTCATTCGGCGCCGGCATGTTCTTCGCGAGTTCCGGGAACATGCTCTTCGGCTCCGCTACGATCGATGGTGGTTTCGATGGCTCGGGTTGCGACGCCGCCGTCTCGTGCGGAGTTGGTTTCGCCGGGGTCGACGCGGGCGGCATCGACGGCGGCAGTTTCGCGGGCGTGCTCCCTGCAGCGGGCGCCGCCTGGAACAGACCCGTGAATTCTCCGGCAGGGCTCGACGGAGCGGCTGGCTTCGCCGGTTCTGCCGCGGGCTTGGTCTGAGTAATAGCCTGACCCGATGATGGCTTGCGATCGTTCTGCGCGGCATCGGCCGCCGAAGGGAACTTCGGTGTAAAGTTGCCGGGTTCGAAACTGGGCGGCCCGCTCGGATTCGGTGTGAACGCGGATGGGGCTGGCGCGATCACCGAGGGCGGTTGTACAGGAGACGGCGGTTGCCGGGGAGCCACTGGCGGCTTGATCAAAGAAGGCGGCATCGGTGCAGGTTGCGCCAACACGGGCCTGGCCACAGGCGGCTGTACCAGGGAAGGCGGCGCGGCAGGCTTCGGCTCTAGCGATTCTGCTTTGGGAGCCGCGAACATCGTGGTGAAGTCACCGGGGGCTGACACCGGCGTCGGCGGAGCGCTGGGTTTCGCAGGTTCTGTTCTAGCCGGCTCCTGCATGGTTTCGACGATGGGTTCAGGCGCTGACATTAGAATTTCAACCTGATGCTCTGGTTTCGATCCCGGTACCTGCATCGCTGGCGTCGGAGGTTTCAAGTCAGCTTCAACGGGCGCCGCGAACATGCGAGTGAACTCACCAACCCTGGCGGCTTCCGGTTCCGAAACCGCAACCGGCGCCGCCACCGGAACTGCCGGTGGTTCGACTATGGCAGGCGGGTTGGGTTCCATGGGCGAGCCAAAGAGCAGATCGAATTCCGCATCCTGGGCTGGATCTATGGGCATAGGAAATGGATCCGTTTTCACTGTGGCCTCCGCGACCTGTTCTTGAGGAGCAGTGTCCAAATTGCTTTCGGGATTTGCTGGAGCCTGTTCTCGACGCGGAACCTTGGTAGGCGGCAACTCAGGCTTCGCCGCACGAGTCGGAGCAGGTGGAGCGCCTGGCGCAGCGCCTCCAAAAAGCAAATCAAACTCATCGCCCTTCTCGGGTGCCGCGACCGGCTTCTTCGGTTCCGGCACTGGAATGTTCCCGAGCGTTGGCGGAGCCGCCGGGGCCTTCGGCACTTCCGGCGCGAAATTCGGAATTGGAATACTGGCTAGCGTCGGAGGCATCGCGACCGGCTTCTTCGGTTCCGGCACCGGAATGCTCCCAAGCGTTGGCGGAGCCACCGCGGCTTTCGGCGGTTCCGGCGCGAAATTCGGAATTGGAATACTGGCTAACGTCGGAGGCATCGCGACCGGCTTCTTCTGTTCCGGCACTGGAATGTTCCCGAGCGTTGGCGGAGCCGCCGGAGCCTTCGGCGCTTCCGTGGCAAAATTCGGAATCGGAATGTTGGCCAAAGTGGGAGGCGTTGCTGCCGTGGTTTTCCGCTCCGCCGGAGCATCAAACAACGACGTGATATCGTCGTCGAATCTCTTCGAAGGCCCACCAACTGGCCCATCGCCGACCGTCCACGCACCAGCATTCGCCAACGGCTTCGGAGCGTCAGGCGGCGCTGACGGCGACTCCACCGTCATCAGGCTTGGATGGCTTGCGCGACCGGTTGCGTTGACATTCAACCAATCCCGCAGGCTCGGGTAGTCGATCAGCCGGTCGGTGATCAGAAAGGGAGTGCCGTCGGTTTCGCCGCGCTCCAGAATACGCTTCCGCTCATTTTCCTGTAGCTCGTCTACCAGCTTGAGCAGCGCCCGTTGATCCGGCGAACCCGGGTTTACGAACAGGTGCGCGAGGACCGGCCGCCCGGTCGTCAGATGTTTCGCCAGAAACGTCTTGACGCCGTCGTCCTTCTTGAGTTCGAAAAGCTCGTACTTCTGGTAGATACTCATGTGGCCAACCCATTCCATCATGCCACGCGCTTCACGGCAATCCGGCGATTCCCGCAGCCGCGCGCAGCACAGAAAACTCTTCGCTCATCCCGGCGGAAACAACTTGTAGGATCGATCAGCTTGATCCGCGGTTTCGTCCTTTCGCGCGTACAACAATACGGCATCCGGTGACCGGATGGACCTTATGTTTGCGTGATAGAGTGGAGTCTGCCCAAGGGGCTCCGCCACCGTATGAAATACCTTTCGCGAGTGGTCTGGTCCGAAGGAATGTATCTCGGGCCGCACCATTTTCAGGCCCAAAACCGGTATTTTGAAGATTCCATCCGCTTCGCCACGTCGGCATTGTGGTACTGCCCGTGGGGAATTTCAGGCTGCAATCTGGATGCCGAAGCGTTGCAGAACGGCACCGTGTCGGTCGTCTACGCACGCGGACTCTTTCCCGACGGACTCGCCTTCCACATGCCGGAGTGCGATCCTCTGCCCGCCCCCCGCAACATTACGGAACTCGTCCCGCCTACTCGCGACTCGGTTACGATTCTGCTTACCGTTCCCGCGCGCAAGCCGGAAGGTCTGAACTGCCAGATGGACGGCGACGAGGCGGACCCGAGCGTTCGATTTCGCGCGGAAAGCCGTTTGCTCCATGACGAAACCAACGGCCGCGACGAAAAACCTGTCAACTTGGGGCGCAAAAATATCGAGCTGAAACTCGATACCGAGATCCCCGCCGACTCCGAGCGGGACCTGCTTCGGATTCCGATTGCCCGTGTCATGCGCCAAGGCGCTGGCTTTGTCTTCGATCCCGAATTCATCCCGCCTTGCGTCGAGATCCGCGCCAGCGAACATCTGATGTCGTTGCTGCGCCGATTGATCGAGATCCTGGATGAAAAAGGCTCGACCTTCGCCCGCCGTGGATCCGAGAAGCGAAGCTGGGCCGAATTCTCAACCCGCGAAATTGCGAATTTCTGGTTTCTTCATACGGTCAATTCCGCGCTCGCTCCGCTGCGCCATCAATTCCTGACCAAGCGCGGGCACCCCGAAGAGCTGTACACCGAAATGCTCCGCCTCGCCGGTGGACTCTGTACGTTCGCGTTCGATTCACATCCGCGCGATCTGCCGCTCTACGATCACGAGAATCTGGATAAGTGTTTCGGCGACGTCGACGCTCACATCCGCCGTCATCTCGAAACCATTGTTCCTTCGCAATACATCACCATCCCGCTGGTGAAACGCGCGGATTATTTCTACGAAGGCGAGATCAAGGACCAACGCGTGCTCGACCGCTCGCGCTGGATTTTTGCCGTCCGCTCTCAGATTGGCGAAGTCGAGGTGATCTCCAAGACTCCGCAGCTGGTCAAGCTTTGTTCGAAACAGTTCGTCCCGCAGCTGGTGAAGCGCGCGCTTCCGGGCCTCGCGATGACGCATCTTCCCGTTCCGCCTCCGCAAATTCCGGCGCGCATCGACTTTCAGTATTTTGCCGTGGGCAAGGCCGGGCCATGCTGGGATCACCTGGTGCAGAGCCGGGAGATCGGGCTCTACGTCCCGGGTGATCTTCCGAATCCCGAGATTGAACTGATGGTCATTCTAGAGCGATAGCCATACGAAAAGGATCCGTCTTTTGTGACGCCTTCGAATCCAAATACGACCCAACGGCGCCCCGAGAATCTGGCGCTGGTTTTTCAGGAGCTTATTACGGTGGGCGAGCGCTTGCGCTCCAACCGCCAGCAGGTCAACGACGCCGCCTCTTTCCGCGGGCAGTTGTGGGATGCGGTCAAGTCCGCGGATTCGGAAGCACGCCACCGCGGCTACGCGCCCGAAGACATCGAACTCGCTATCTTCGCTGTCATCGCATTCTTAGATGAATCGATCCTGAATACGCGCCATCCGGTGTTCGCGGACTGGCCGCGCCAACCTCTTCAGGAAGAGCGGTACGGGCACCACATCGCCGGCGAAATCTTTTTTCAGAATCTGCAAAAACTCTTGCAGCGCACCGATTCGAACGAGACCGCGGATCTACTCGAGGTCTACTATCTGTGCTTGCTGCTCGGATTCGCCGGCCGCTATAGCATTGGCGGACGAGGCGATTTGCGGGCGATTCTCTTGCAGACTGGAGAAAAAATCCAGCGTATCCGGCAAACCACCACGCAGATTTCGCCCTACGGCTGGCTGCCGCAGGATCCGCCGGTTCAGTCGGGCACCGATCCGTGGGTGCGGAGAATGATGTTCGCCGCAATCGGCTGTGTGGTGCTCGCCATCGCCCTGTGGGCCGTTTATCACTTCCTGCTCGGCTCCGGCGCGACGGACCTTAAGAATCTTAAAACCGCCGCACTCGAATCGATGCTGCCGGGGGTGCGCGCATGAGCCCGATGTTGGTTGCGATCACTTCGCTGCTGGTTTATTTCGGCTTCACAGCCATGCTTGGGAAGTTGCTGGGACTCGAAGGCCAGCCCATGTGGATCTTCTATGGCGTGCTCAGTTGCCTCGGCCTGACCGGTTTCGGAATTTTCCTTTGGTTTCGCAGCAAGTCCTCGAAGAATGGCGGCGCCGCTGCCGGAGGCGCGCCGGTGGAAGGCCCATCGGGCGAAGTGGACCGCTTGATCCGCGAAGCGAATGCGCGGCTCTCCCAAGCCAAAGCCGGCGGCATCGCGAATCTCCCCGTCGTCTTTGTGATCGGGGATCGCGGAACGGCGAAAACCAGCACCATTCTCAACTCCGGACTCGAACCCGAACTCCTCGCAGGACAGGTTTACCAGGACAACCAGGTCGCGCCGACGCGCGCCGCCAATATCTGGCTGAGCCGGACAACCGCGTTCGTCGAAGCGGGCGGCCAACTTCTCGGCGAACCCTCGAATTGGACCGCGCTCGTCCGCCGTCTGTTGCCCGGTAAGCTGTCGTCGATCGTCGGAAAAGGAAATCAAGCGCCGCGCGCCGTGGTTTTGTGCTTCGACATCGAAGCGTTCACCCAGGAAGGTTCGTCCGAAGCCATTCAGAACGTCACCCGCTATTTGCAGGGCCGGCTCGGCGAAGTTTCACAAGTTCTCGGAATCAGCTACCCGGTATACGTTCTGTTCACCCGCTGCGATCGCCTGCCGTTCTTCCACGACTACATTCGCAATTTCAATAATGAAGAAGCGACGCAGATTTTCGGCGCGACGCTCCCGCTGCGCCCTGGTGCCACCACGGGAGTCTGGGCCGAGGAAGAAACACAGCGCGTTTCCTGGGCGTTCAATACGCTGTTCACCTCCCTTTGCGATAAGCGGCTGGTGCTGCTGCCTCGTGAAGCCGACACGGAACGGATTCCTGGCGCTTACGAATTTCCGCGCGAATTTCGGAAGCTCAGCAATGCGCTCATCCGCTTCCTGGTCGATGTGGCGCGCCCCAGTCAGCTCCGCGCCAGTCCGTTCCTGCGCGGATTCTACTTCTCCGGCGTTCGCCCGGTTTTCGTTTCCGACGCACCGACGCCCATCGCAGCAGCGCCCTCCAAACAGTCCCTTGAGCAAGCTGGCGGCGCGACGCGAATGTTCCGCGTCGGTGTGCAGGAACAGCAGCGCCAGGAGCAGGCGATGGCCGCAGCCTCCCAAGGCAGTCAGCGAAAAGTTCCGCAGTGGACCTTTCTTAGTCATCTCTTTAATGACGTGATTCTTTCGGATGGCGCGGCGATGGCGGCCTCCGGCTCGAGCGTAAAAACAAGCTCTGCCCGCCGTCTGCTCTTTGGACTCGCCAGTCTCCTCTTGCTCGGTTTCGTGACGATGCTCACCGTTTCGTATTTCGGAAACAACAGCCTCGAACAGCGCGCCATCACGTCCGCCAAAGCCATTTCCGGAACCACCTCCGCCGAAGCAATTCCCTCCGAAGACGTCCTCAAGCGCCTGGACACTCTGCGCGCTACCCTCGTCGAGCTCACCAAATACGAAACCGAGGGCGCTCCCTGGAGTCTCCGTTGGGGTCTCTACGCCGGCAGCGACATCTATCCCGATGTCCGGCGAATCTACTACGACAAGTTCAAGCAGGTTCTGTTCGGTAGTACGCAGGGCGGCCTCATGGCATTCCTGAGTGAGAAAACAAAAGGTGCGCCCACGCCGACCGACGATTACGGCTTGGCCTACGACACCTTAAAGGCCTACCTGCTCACGACGTCGCAATACAAACGCACGTCCGAAAAGAGCCTTGAGGAATTCCTCGGTCAACGCCTGTTCCAACGCTGGAGCGCGGGCCGCGAAGCGGAAATCGGGAAAGACCGCCTCGAACTCGCGAAGACGCAGTTCCTCTTCTACGCGAGCGACCTGAAGCTCACCAATCCGTATCCGCCGAACGAAAAGGAAGACGCCGTCCGCCAGTCGCGCGTCTATCTTTCCCAGTTCTCTGGTATCGAGCGGTCCTACCGCGCGCTGCTGGCTTCGGCCGCGAAGAATGGCCCCACGACATCGTTCAATCAGAAATTCGCAGGCTCCGCGGAAGTCCTGGCCAGCACCTATCCAGTGCCTTACGCCTACACCAAGGACGGCTGGAAGTTCATCAGCGACGCCCTCAAGAAAGCCAACTTCGGCGGCGAAGAATGGGTCCTCGGCGGCTTTAAGGATCAGTCCATTCCGCCCGACCAGATGGCCAAAGGCATCCTTGAACTCTACACTCGCGACTACATCGACACATGGCGCAACGTCTTGAAGAAATCCGTCTTCTTGCGCTATGCCAATCTCGATGACGCTTCGCGCAAACTGATTAAGGTCACCAGCAGCGGCGCTCCGATACTTGCGCTGATGTGGTGGACCACCCAAAACACGGCGATCGATCTGCCGAGAGTTGCGGAGGCGTTTCGGGCCGTCCATCAAGTGGCTCCGCCATCTGCAATTGAAGTTTATGTCGTGCCAGGTAACAAGCCTTACAACGATGGCTTGGTGAGGCTCCAATCTTCCGTCGATCAGGCTAAGGGGCAAAAGGATCCAAACCTTGAGCGCGCGATGAAGTCGAGCTCCGACGATGCAAAGACGACAACCAGGCAGATGACCTCGACGTTCCCGGTCGATTCAGAGGCACACATCGAGCAGACCGTAAACGCGTTGCTGCTGCAGCCGACCGAACTGCCGTACGTCGCGCCCGACGCCAACGGCGGCGGTGCACGCTTCTGCGCTGCCTTCGATGCGCTGACAAGGAAATTCCCTTTCAACAAATCAGCGCCGGAAGGCTCCGAAGTCACTCTCGCCGAGTTGGGCGAAATCCTCAAGCCCAAGACCGGACGCCTCTGGCAGTTCTATGAGGCGAACGTGAAGAACTACCTGGTTTGCCAGAACGGAAGCTGCATCCCGGCTCAGAGTCCTCCCGGACCGCTTATGCCCGCCTTCAGCCAGTACTTCCAACAAATGGTAAAGTTCTCCTACGCGTTGTACGGCAACGAGGGGACCGAGCCAAATTACAAGTACACCGTGAAGATCGCCCGCAGCGCGATCACGCAGTTCGAAATCGGAATCAACGGCGACAAGACGAAAGTGCCCGTCGGAGGTCAGAAATCGGGCGTTTGGCCAGGCCCTGGCACGCCCGCCTTCCGTGTCGGATTGATTGCCGGCGGCACTGATATCGGCGGACCGGAGTTCCACGGCCTGTGGAGCGTCTTCCGCTTCTTCGCCGACGCGGATAGCCAATCCGGTTTCAATTTCGTCTTCATTCCGCGTCAGGGCCAAAGCAATCGCCCGATCCCGGAACAGCGCTACGAACTCACCGTGGACACCGGCGGCGGTCCCGTCGTATTTAGCCGGGAGTTTTTGTCTACACTGAAGTGTGTATCGGCGGTATCTAGATAGATTGGGTTTCATCAACATGAGGACTGCTTAGGGGCGCATGGAGCTACCCGCACGGATCGGCAAGTACGAGCTTCAGGAGTTCCTCGGCGGTGGCATGTCGCACGTGTATCGTGCCCAGGACACCGTGCTCGGCCGCACCGTCGCGCTTAAGATTCTCACCGAGGCTGGCGTTCTCGACCAGGAATCCAAGGCCCGTTTTCTGCTCGAAGCCCGCATGGCTTCGAACATCCAGCACGACAACATCATCAGCGTCTACGATTTTGGCGAGGAGAACGGCCGTCCCTTCATCGTGATGGAATTCCTCCGCGGCGAAAGTCTGCGGGCCGCCATCAAGGAAAAACACACCGGCGATCTCGGCAACAAGATCCGCATCGCCAATCAGATCGGCCGCGCACTCGAGTACATTCACGCCCGTAAGATCGTTCACCGCGACATCAAGCCTGAAAATGTTCACGTCGACACGGTGGGCAAAGTGAAGCTGATGGATTTCGGAATCGCAAAGTCCGAAGGTCTCAGCCTGACGCGCGCCGGCTTTACGCTCGGTACGCCCTACTACATGGCTCCCGAACAGGTGCTCGGGCAAAGCGTCACCTATCTCGTCGATGTGTACGCGTTCGGCGTGCTCCTCTATGAACTGCTCGCCAGCGTAAAACCGATTAGCGGCGACACCGTTGAAAAAATATTCAATCAGATTCTCTACGAACCGCTTAACATTGAGCCCCTTCGCGCGGTCGGCGTGACGCCGCCCTTATTCGACCTCATTCTCCGCTGCACGGCCAAACAGCCGGCGCAGCGTCCGCAAGGCTTCGGAGTCGTTTGCGCCGAACTCGAATCTTTGATCGATCCGCAAAAGCCTTCATCCCAGCAGCGGCAGACGACGATGAACCCGCAGCAACAGCAGAACTCTCGGCCAATGTACCCGGCGATGCCGTCGCAACAACAGCAACAGATGCCCATAACCCGCCCGTCAACGGGCCTCGAAGGGTTGCCTGGCTTCGTCAAAATACTGCCGCGACCGATGCGTACCCAGACCGGCTTGATCGCGCTCGCAGGCTTGATCACTCTGTTGATGATCGTCGTGTTGTATCTCGCGCTGAGTTTCGCGAAAATCATCTGAACATGTTCCGTCGCCCTCGCCGTGGCAACTAGATGATGCAATTGCCCGCTCGCGTTGGAAAATACGAGCTTTTGGACTTCCTCGGTGGAGGCATGTCCGAAGTCTACCGGGCGCGCGATACGGTAATCGGCAGAACCGTCGTCGTCAAAATCCTCACCGTGCAAGGCGCAGCCGATTCGCAAACCAAAACACGCTTCCTGCACGAAGCCCGCCTCGCCGGCGGCATGCAGCACGAAAATATCGTCGCCGTGTACGACTACGGCGAAGAGCAGGGCCGCCCCTACATGGTGATGGAGTACCTGCGCGGCGAAGATCTCCGGGCCCGCATCAAGGAAAATCGCGGCGGCTCCATCGGCGACCGTCTACTTCTCGCCTACGGAGTCGCCCAGGCCCTCGGCTTCATCCACCAGCAGGGCATCATCCATCGCGACATCAAGCCCGAGAACATCCACGTCGATCAGAACGGCAAGGTCAAACTGATGGACTTCGGCATCGCGAAGACCAAAGATCTGTCGCTCACCAAAACCGGAATGTCCATGGGGACGCCGTATTACATGGCGCCCGAACAAGTCTTAGGCAAGAACATCACCACCTCGGTTGACATCTATTCATATGGTGTTCTGGTTTACGAATTGATGACCGGCGCGCGCCCCTTTGAAAGCGACTCCATCGAGAGCTTGTTCTTCCAGATTCTGAACGCGCCGGTCGATGCTGTTCCACTCGAACGCGCCGGTGTTCCTTCCGCGGTCCGCGGCCTGATCCTGAAATGCACGGCGAAGAAGCCCGAAGACCGCTTCGGGAACTTCGCGGAAGTCGCCGCTGAAATTCAGCGTCTCTCCAACGCCGATGCGTCTTCGCATACGCGCTCCGTATCGTCGATACCGCAGAACTGGCAGCATCAGGTTCCACCGCAGCAGCAATATCAAACACCTACTCCGCAGCAGGCTTCGCCTGCCAAATCCAGCGCAAGCAAAATCTGGATTCCGATCCTAGCGGCCTTCGTACTCTTGGTCGCTGCTGGAGCCGCCTACGTATTCTGGCCGCGTCCCGACGGCGGCAACGACGGTAAGAAAGAAACCAAGTCAGCGGTCACGCCACCCGCGACGCTCTCCGACCAGACCGGCGTGATGATCCTCGTGGCGGCCGGTTCGTTTCCATTCGGCGCCGAGAACAAGCCGGTCGAACTGCCCGCGTATTACATCGATCGCACGGAAGTCTCGAACGCGATCTATGCGGAATTCTGCAAGGCGACCGGGCGCGGCGTGCCCGCCGGCATGCCCGATCTTCCGGCCGTGAACATTCCCATGGCCGAAGCGAGAGCCTTCGCGAAGTGGGCCGGCAAGCGCCTGCCATCGGCGCAGGAATGGGAGAAGGCTGCCCGCGGTTCGAGAGGATATTCGTATCCCTGGGGCAACGATCCGAAACCCGAGAACGCAAACGTTAGTGACAACCCGTCGATCACTCACCAGCTTCTGCCGGTCGCTTCATCCTTCTCGAATTCGCTGAGTCCGTATGGTGCCTGCAACATGGCGGGAAATGTCTTCGAGCTCGTCGATACCGCCGTCACGCCTAGCTCAGTCGCCGCCGAACGATTCGCCAAACTCTTGCAGCCGCCGCCCGCGTCCTCCGAACGCTGGTATCAGATCCGCGGCGGATCTTACAACACGCCTCTGGCCGCGGCCGTGGCGTACGAGTATGCGCCGATACCGGAACGCTTCGCATCCGACGACATCGGATTCCGCTGCGTGAAAGACGCTCCGAAACAGTAATCCTCGCCTGCGAATCTGCTGCTACCATAAGCCTCATTACCATGAAGCAATGGCTGATCCTTCTCCTCGCCGTGCCCGCTTTTCTTCCTGCCGCGGACAAAGATTCGATGATTCGCAAGCTCGACGATCTGGCGCCGCGCTACGGCCAGATGTCGCGCCAGATCTGGGAGTGGGCCGAGGTCGGCTACAAAGAAAAGCAGTCCTCCGCGCTATTGCGCGATGAACTTCGGAAGGCCGGATTCCGTGTCGAGGAAAATCTCGCCGGCATCCCCACCGCCTTCTCCGCGACCTGGGGCTCCGGAAGTCCGGTGATCGGAATCATGGGCGAATTCGACGCGCTGCCGGGTCTCTCGCAGGATTCCGTACCCGACAAGAGGCCTCGCCTTGAAGGCGCGCCAGGCCATGGCTGCGGACACAATTTGTTCGGCGTCGCTTCGATGGCCGCCGCGATTGCCGCCAAGGAATACCTGGAGCAGAACAAGCTCCCGGGCACCCTCAAGTTCTACGGAACCCCGGCGGAAGAGGGTGGTGCAGGCAAAGTGTTTATGGCGCGGTCCGGCGCGTTTCAAAGTGTGGACGCCATGATCACCTGGCACCCCGGATCGAAAAATCAAGTCTCCGTTGGTTCGTCACTCGCAAACATAAACGCCAAATTCCGTTTCCACGGATTGTCCGCGCACGCTTCCGGAAATCCAGACAAGGGACGCTCCGCTCTCGACGGCCTGCTACTGATGGCCCATTGCACCGAGATGCTGCGCGAGCACGTCCCGCAGGAAACTCGGATGCACTACATCATCACCAACGGCGGCGGCGCTCCCAACGTCGTCCCCGATTTCTCGGAAATCTATATGTACGCCCGCCATCCGCAAATGCCCACGCTCGATGGTATTTGGGCGCGCGTCGTGAAATGCGCCGAAGCGGGCGCGCTCGGCACCGGAACGAAAATGGAGTTCGGCATCATCGGCAGCGTCTACAATCTTCTGAACAACAACGAACTCGTCAGCCTACTCGATCGCAACCTCAGAAAAGTCGGCGGCTTCAAATACACGCCAGAAGAAAAAGCCTTCGCCGAAACACTTTCGAAGACATTTTTCGAGAAACCCAGCGATGGAATTGGCAGCCAGGAATCGGTCTACGAGATCTTCCGCGGTGAGGCGGCCGGCGGATCCACCGATGTCGCGGACGTTAGTTGGCTGGTTCCTACGGCCCAGTTCACGACCGCAACGTTCGTGCCCGGAACTCCCGGGCACAGTTGGCAATCGACCGCCTGCGCCGGTTCGACGATCGGCCGCAAAGGCATGATGGTTGCCGCCAAGACGCTGTCTCTTTCGCTCGTCGATCTACTCACAGACCCCAAACTCGTGGCCGCCGCGAAAGCGGATTTCAAGAAGCAGACCGGTGGTTCGGAGTACCGCTCGCGCATCCCGGCGGATGCCAAGCCGCCCCTGAATTATCGCGACAAATAACGCTGTTCGGTCGAATTCGACCTCGGCCAGCATCCTTGTGGCATAGGCCTCTGGCCCGTGTGCATCCGAAAGCAACAGGAAAAGCTACGGTTTCGCTTTCGCGATTTCCTTGAACTCGATGGACAGCGCTTCCCCAATGGTCGCTGTCTTCGCGTCGGGCTTCGCCGCATAGCCAACTGCAACCTCGCGCGCCGGCTTCTGTACGCCGCATCCCAGCGCCGCCGCGCCCTTCAGCGGAACGGTAGCCAGGTCGCGCACAAGAATGTAGGAAATCTTTTTGTCCACGCGGACGGCCAAGCGCACTGCGCCCTTCCCGCAGTCGATGTTCTCGAGCATTCCGATCGCTTGGTTATCGCCGGCCGTTTCACTGAACCATTGCTCCACGGCCGTGGGCACCGGAGCGCCACCCGCCTTATCGGACAACCGCCGATTGGCCGCTTCCTCCGCGGCGTGGACTTCCGCCCGGGCGCGCGACTTCAGATCTTCGAGTTCGCGGACCCTCTCATCGGCTGCCCGCTTGCGTTCCGCCGCCTCATACTCCGCGCGCTGTTCTTCAGTCTTCATGCGCAATTCATGGATGCGTTCCCGCTCTGCCGGACCCGCCCCAGCCTTCTCTGCCAAGATCCATGCTTTGCCGGCCTCCGCGAAAAGACTCGCTTCGATCGCCGTTTCCGCATACCGAACCCAGTATCCGGAATTCCGGGGAGATCGCGTCGCAGCCTGCTTCCAATCGAACGCGATCCTTGCCTTCGCCGTTTCGAGCTTCGCCAACCGTACCCATGGCTCGGCCCACAGCGGATTCAACGTCGTCGCTTCGCTGATAAAGCCAGCCGCCTTTCCAGGGTTGGACTCCACCATGCCAAGCGCCATCCATGCCCGCGCGCTTTTCGTTTTTGCTGTCGTGGCCAAGTCAAGCAGCTTGTAAGCCTCCGCCGTATTCTTCTCCGCCATGGCGACCAGCCCCAGGCCCTCCTGCGCCTCGACCGACTCCGTGCCCGTGTACATCTTCTTGGCCTCCGCCGGTTTGCCGGCAGCCAACAGCAGATCCCCTAGCAGCACTTTGGGTGTGTCTTTGCCCAGTCGCACTTCGATGTAGTCTTTCGCTGGATTAATCGCGAAGCCGGAACTTGAAGTCGTTTCGAATTTGCCCGCCGCGAAGTACGCGTCCACGATCTTGTCGATTGCCGCTTTGGGCTTGTCGAACGCATTTCGGCTCGCCAAACCTTCGTCTCCACCCTGCTCCAGATTCGAAAGAAACACTCGAAGCCGGCCCGTGTAATCCGGATTGGTCGCGAACAAATGGAGCTTGGCCCAAACCTTCGTGCGTTGTGCCGCGGGAGGCGGTTCGCCGATCGTGATACGCGTCGCCTGAACTTTCAGCGTCGAAAGGAGATCGAGCAGCGCATTCTCGATTTCTGCCGGAAGCCGGTTGCAGTTCGCCTCCATCAGCAGGCGCCCGAGCGCGCGATGATACTCCGCGGGAATCGGCGTGTCAGCGGTCCAGGAAGCCAGTGTGGCCGCCCGCCCTTCCGCGTACGCCTCAGGCAGCGCGTACGGCGAATACTCTTTCCGGTTCGCGAACAGGACGAAGTGGACCGGCCAGAGTGTTTTCAGATCCTTCTTGCCGTACATAGCTCCGAACGCGAAGCGGAACTGCTCCAGCTCGGTGAGCTTCTCTCGCGCAGCCTTGTCGCCCGCGTTCGAAAATACGTGGAAAGGGCCGGACCGGTACTCCGTCCAGTCGGCGGCGAAGATCCGCATGGAAAAGGCGGCGAGGAAAAGTGCGCCCCGCAGGCACGCGGCTCCGCTCATGCGATCAGGATAGCGCGCTGCCACTTACGCCTAACGCTCGGCCAGCATCGTTACCACAAGGGCTTTCACCGGCACCTTGCTGGTGCCCCGGTACGAGTGCGGTTCGTTCGCGTCGAAGTATACGCTGTCGCCGGCCTTCAGCAGGTACGACTCGTCCTGATAACTGATTTCGAGCGTGCCTTCGAGCAGGTGCAGGAATTCGGCGCCGTCATGCAAATGCTCGCTGACCTCCTTCGGATTCCGCTTCGGGAACTCCGCCAGGTACGCCTGGAAACGTTTGTCCGGCGATGCATAGGCAAGGCACTCAAAAAAGAAATTCGGGTGCGGAGAGTCGGCGCGATCCGGGAAGCGAATCCGCTCGTTCGATCGCACCAGAGCGAAAGGCCGTCGGGCACGTTTGTTGTGAAAAAAATGATCGACACCCACATCGAAGACCATCGCAATGCGTGCCAGAGTCGGCAGCGTAGGTACCAGCTTTCCGTTCTCGAGCTGCGAAAGCATCGATGCGGAAAGTCCCGTGTGTTTGCCTAAATCCGCTAGCGCGATCTTCTTCTTCATTCGCAGTTGGCGTAGTTTTCCGCCGATCTGGTACGCCGCCAGCACCCGGTGAATTGTTTGTTCACCAGTCTCATTCGCCATAAAGTCAGTTTAGCTGCACTTAATATATGGCACAAGTATTGCGTGCTACTGAAGTCATCTGTCCCCACCATCTAGGCAAGCAGCCCTTCCGTTGATAGCGTCGAAGGTGGAGATGCCATGTCACCAGTAGCGACGGAATATTTAAGTTGGCCGGACGTCGATTTGGTGACCGCGGCGCAAGCCGGAGACCACCTCGCGTTTAGCGAGTTGATCCGCCGTTTTCAGCCGTCGTGCCTCAAAACCGCGATGTCGATTCTTCGCGATCGGCAGGATGCCGAGGACGAAGTGCAGAACGCCCTTTGGAAGGCATTTGAGCATATTCGGCAGTTCCAGCACGAAGCCAAATTCTCCACCTGGATGAGCCGCATCGTCGTGAATCAATGCCTGATGGTGCTCCGCCAGAGGCGCCGCGCCCGTCTCGTATACGTTGAAGACGTCGCCGCCGGCGAGGAAGAATCCCGTCCTTTTGATCTCCGCGACCTTCGCGAGACGCCCGAAGTGCGGTTTGGAAACGTCGAAATCGGTGCAGTCCTCCGCAAAGAAATCGCCCGCATTCCGCCGCTGCTGCGCCGCGTTTTCCTGCTCCGCGAGGTCCAGGAACTTCCGATGACGGTGGTTGCCCAGCAGCTCGGCATTTCCGTCGCGGCGGCAAAAAGCCGCTTGCTCCGGGCGCGTATGGAGCTGCGAAATCGCCTCCATAAGTACCAGGGACGCCACGGCGAAGCCACTCTAATGGCCTAACCCTCAAAAAACCAAGAGCTTAGAAGCTCGAACCAAGCCGCCCGGTTCGCCATCAAAAAATCATAATTCTGCGCATTGCAATTTCGGGTTTTTTGATATCATGGCCGTAGATGTTCACGAGCCTTTGGCGCTCGATCCCGTCACTCGAAGTTCCGTTCCACCACCCCCTTGCGCGTCCAAATGAATTTCTGACCTCTTCCCAAGACTCCGGCGATCCCGCTCTCTGCGCGACGCCCTCTCGCCATTCCCATTACATAATCAATGAAAGCTAGCGTTCAGATAGGCCGTGGAATCGAGTCGCTTTTTGGCACTCGAGATGAAAACATCAGGCTGCTCGAAGGCGGATTGAACGTCAAGACGCGCCTGTTGAACGACTCCATTGAAATCGAAGGCGACGACGCGAACGTACAGCGCGCCCAAGGAATCCTCACGGATTTCGCCGCCCTCATCAAGGAAGGACACGCCTTCCACAATGGGGATCTGAATAGCCACCTCAAATTGGCGCTCGCCGACGCGGGGACCACTTTGCGCGGCCTCGTCGAAGGCGGTAAACAGCGCACGTTCGGCAAGAAGACGCTGGCTGCCAAGACCATCAACCAGCGTAAATACCTCGAAGCCATGGAGCGGCATGAACTCGTATTCGGCATCGGTCCCGCCGGAACCGGCAAAACCTATCTTGCCGTCGCCATGGCCGTGAATGCGCTGCTCAACAAAAAGGTCAGCCGCATCATCCTGACCCGTCCGGCAGTCGAAGCCGGCGAGCGACTTGGCTTCCTCCCCGGTACCGTCCAGGAAAAAATCGATCCCTACCTCCGTCCGCTCTACGACGCCCTCTACGACATGATCGAAGTCGAAAAGGTGGAAAAGCTCCTCGAAAAACAAGTGATCGAAGTCGCTCCTCTCGCGTTCATGCGCGGCCGGACACTGAACGACAGCTTTATTATTTTGGACGAAGCCCAAAATACGACGCCGGAGCAAATGAAGATGGTGCTCACCCGCATGGGCTTCAACTCGAAAATGGTTGTCACCGGCGACGTCACCCAAATCGATCTCCATTTCGCCCAGCGCAGCGGCCTGCTCGAAGTCACCGATATTCTCAAGGGAATCGACGCCATCAACTTCACCTATTTCGACGATCGCGACGTCGTTCGCAACAGCCTCGTGCAGCGGATCGTAAAAGCCTACGAGACCCACGCCGAGATTCACGGGACCGCGCGGCAGTTGTCCTTCCGGCTTCCGAATTCATCGGCTGCTGCAACGGCCCAACAGCCCCTGCCGCCCGAAATCAAGACGGCCGGCTGATCCGTTCCCATGTCCCCCGACGACAGTACAGTTCTATTCGAAAAGGCTCCGCCTTCGCTGCGGAAGGGGGAATTGCGCCAATTTGCCGCCGGCCTCTCCCTGCGCGTTGGAAAGGGCCGTCCCTTCGCTTGTGTAATTCAAAACGACGCCGCCTTGCGCCGCTTGAATCGCAATTTCTTGCAGCACGATTATGCTACCGACGTTCTCTCCTTTCCGTCCGGCGAACGCAAGGGCTCGCTCGGTGACATCGCCATCTCCATCGACCGGGCGCGCGTCCAAGCCCGCCAATTCGGCCATTCGCTCGCGACCGAACTCCGCATCCTGATGCTCCACGGACTGCTGCACCTCAAAGGCTTCGATCATGAAACCGACGGCGGAAAAATGCAGCGTTCGGAAACTCGCTGGCGTCGGGAATTCGGTTTGCCGCTTGGCCTCATCGAACGGACAGAATCCGGAAACGCCCTGTGACCCTCGCGCTGCTGCTGTTGATCGGCTCGGCCGCTTTTGTGCTGTTCGTCACCAGCACCGTGCAACTGCTGTATCTCGAATCGCTCAGGATTCGGACCCGAGAATTTCCCGCTTTGGCTTTCTTTAAGGAAACACTCGAAGACCATCTGGGCCTGAAAGCCGAAAAAGCCCTTCTTTCGCTTTCGCTCGTCAAACACGCTTGTTTGATTTTCATCGCCGTCTTCGCTTGCGCCCTCGCCGCGGAAGGAGTCATTCTCGGCTTTGACTCGACAGCGACCGCGCTTCTCGCGTCCTCGGTCATCATGATTGTCGCGGCCCATGTTCTACCACAGCTCATGTATCGCAAGAGCAGCGGGCGCTGGCTGATTCCGTTCGTGCCAATTTGCCGCTTCCTGTTTCTGGTCGTCACTCCACTGACGTGGGCGCTGCTGTTCTTCCAATCCCTGTTCGAACTCGGCGGCGACCATCATCATCCCGAGGAAGAGCCCGGCCAGGCCGAGCATATCGAAGCGCTGATCGAGGCCGGCACCGAAGAAGGACTCATTGAAGAGGACGACCGCAAACTCATCCAAAGCGTGGTCGCTTTCGGCGACAAGACCGTCAGAGACGCGATGAGTTCCCGGCCTTCCATGATCGCTATCGCCGAGAATGAGAGTCTGGAGGCTCTCCGCACCATGGCGATCACGCATCAGTACTCGCGGATTCCCGTTTATGGAGAATCCATCGATGACATCAAGGGCTTCGTGCACGTCCGCGATATGTTCGAGCTTTCCGAGCACGACCGCAAAGAGAAGTTGGTGTGCGACATCATGCGTCCCGTCCGCATCGTCCCCGAGGCCAAGCCTGTCAACGATCTGCTTCGCGAAATGCAGAACGACGGAGCGCACATGGCGGTCGTCGTGAATGAATACGGAAATACGGCCGGTTTGGTAACACTCGAAGACATGGTCGAAGAAATCGTTGGCGAGATTCGCGACGAGCATGAGCCCGATCGCGACGTGAAGCACGAATCCGACGGCAGTTTCGTCGTATCCGGTAGCTTCGACATCGCGCGGTTGCGCGAATTAGTCGATTTGAAGCCGCCTGAGGACACCGAATCGACCACCGTCGGCGGCTTGGTCCAGGAATGGTTGGGGCACCTGCCCCTGCAGGGAGAGAAAGTGGAAAAAGATGGAGTCCGGATTGAGGTGCTCGCGAGCGACGGGCGCCGCGTTGACCAAGTGAAGATTTCGAGAGTCACACCGGAAGGGGCTGGCGAGTGAGCCGGCAAAAACACCGCACCGGATTCGTTTCCATTCTCGGCCGCCCCAACGCAGGAAAGTCAACCCTATTGAACGCCCTGCTCGGCGAGAAATTGGCGATCGTGTCCAGCAAACCACAGACCACGCGCACCAGCATCCAAGGTGTCGTCACGCGTCCCGCCGCGCAGGTAATCTTCGTCGACACGCCCGGCATCCACAAATCCGATTCGCTGATCAACCGGCGCATGATGGAAACGGTTCGCGCCGCGTTGTCCGATCGCGACCTGCTTTTGTTCGTCGCCGACGGATCGCAATCGCTGAAGCAGGAAGACCTGCAGGCGATCGATCTGATCAAGAAAGTCAAAACGCCCACCTACCTCGTATTGAATAAAGTCGATCGCATCGAGCCGAAACAGAAGGTCCTGCCCATGATCGAACAGTACAAAGCGGCGCACGAATTCACCGACTATTTCCCCGTCTCCGCCCAGGAAGGCGACGGCATTGATGCCTTGCGCGATGCAATCATCAAAGGGATGCCGGTCGGCCCCGCGGTGTTCCCGGAAGATTACTTAACGGATCAGCCGGAACGGTTCCTAGTCGCTGAAATGATTCGCGAACAGGTGCTGAAACTCACCACGCAGGAGGTTCCCCATGCCTCCGCGGTCCTCGTCGAAACCTGGGAAGACGCCGAAAAGATTACGAAGATCGGCGCCGTCATCTACGTCGAACGCCCCGGACAGAAGGCCATCGTCATTGGGGCCGGAGGCTCCATCCTGAAACGGATCGGCATGTCCGCCCGCGTCCAGATTGAAAAAATGCTCGGCCGCAAGGTGTTTCTGGAACTATTCGTGAAGGTCCGTCCCAACTGGCGCGAAGAAGCGGATTTCCTCCAGTCCATCGATTGGCGCGCGTCATCCGGAAATTAGCCGCGTCGCGGCGGCGGGTAATTAGCTGGGCACCGTGTCCCCAACCCCGCTCGTACTTAGTAGGATGAAAGAAATGAAACGCCTGACCTCCGTTGTCCTCGTCCTGATTTTTCTGCTTCCGCTGGCGCTGATCGCACAAGGAACACCTTCCGACGATCGCATCTATGATGAGGTGCGCCGCCGCCTCACCAACGATCGGGACGTGAAGGGCGGAGCCATTAACGTGGACGTCAAGGGCGGCTTGGTCAAATTGATGGGCAAGGTCAAGTCGCCCAAGGAAAGCGCGAAAGCCGAAAAGATCGCTAAGAAAGTGAAAGGCGTGACGGGCGTCTTCAACGAACTCCGCGTCGAATAGCTTCGGCGCGTTAGCGTTGTCACCGAACCGCGACCATCAGGGAGCGGACTCCGAGGAATACAACTCTCTCTAATGCCGGAAGTGCCGGACCCCGGTGAACACCATCGCCAGGCCGAGACGGTTCGCCGCCGCGATCACGTCAGCGTCCTTCACCGATCCGCCAGGTTGAATCACGGCTGTGATGCCATGCGTCGCTGCTTCTTCCACTCCGTCCGGAAATGGAAAAAACGCATCCGACGCGAGCACAGTCCCTTTGAGCGGAAGCACCGCTTTCATCGCCCCGACCTTCACGGAGTCCACGCGGCTCATCTGTCCCGCGCCCGCGCTGACCGTCTGGCCTGCCTTTGCGTAAACAATCGCGTTCGATTTGACGTGTTTCGAAATCTTCCAGCCGAATAAGAGAGCCCGCCACTCTTCATCCGACGGAGCCCGTTCCGTCACCACTTTGCAGTCCGCGCGCCGCAGGACGTGTACGTCCGCCGTCTGCGCCAGAAAGCCTCCGCTGATCGATTTCACCACCAGATTGTCCGGCGCCCCCGTAACTGCCAGCAGCCGCAAATTCTTCTTGGCCGCCAGAATCGCCAGTGCTTCGCTCGAATAGCCAGGTGCCGCCATCGCTTCGATAAATGTCTTTGAAATCTCCGCAGCTGTTTCGCCATCGAGTTCACGGTTGAACGCAAGAACGCCGCCGAACGCCGATATCGGATCAGCCTCGAACGCGCGCCGGTAGCTCTCCGCAAGCGATCCTCCCTCCGCGCATCCGCAGGGATTTGTGTGCTTGATGATCGCCGCCGCGGGTTCTTCGAATTCCGCGATCAGAGCCCACGCGGCGTCGAGATCCACCAGGTTGTTATAGGAAAGTTCTTTGCCCTGCAACTGCTTCGCGCCCGCGATCCCGCCGGAGCCGGTCGAGAACAAGGCCGCCGACTGATGCGGATTTTCGCCGTAGCGCAGCGTCATCGACTGCGCCGCGCGCACGTCGAGAATCGCCGGCAGCAGTGGCTTCCGATCGTCCCATCCGTCGACCGCGGGTTCAATCGCCGCCAGCCTTCCGGCGATCGCGCGATCGTAAGCCGCCGTCGTCGCGAACGCCTGCTGCATCAGCCGCCAGTGAGTCGCGAGCGACAGATTCCTGTTGTCCGATCGAAGCTCTTCGAGCAGCGCGCCATACTCCGCTGCGGAGGTAACGACAGCCACATCCTGGTAATTTTTCGCCGCCGCGCGAATCATCGTCGGACCGCCAATGTCGATATTCTCAATCAGCTCCGGAACCGTCGCATGCGGATCGGCGGCGATCTTCTCGAATGGATAGAGGTTCACCACCACCATGTCAATCACCGGAATATCGTGCTCCGTCAGCGCGCTCATGTGCGTCGCATTCGCGCGAATCGCGAGGACGCCGGCGGCAACACGCGGATGAATGGTTTTCACCCGTCCGTCGAGCATTTCTGGAAATCCGGTCAGATCGGAAACTTCGCGTAAAGGCGAGATTCCAGCTTCATGAAGGACACGATACGTCCCGCCGGTGGAAATGATTTCAATCCCCAGTTCACTCAGCCCGATTGCGAAATCGACGATTCCTGTTTTGTCCGTGACGCTGATGAGCGCGCGTTGAATGATGGCCATGCGATGAATGTCCATGGTATCCAAATCGAATCCGCCCAAATGCTGCCGTTACAATAAGGTGTGCCCTACATCGTTACGGTCATCCCCGGGGATGGCATTGGTCCCGAAGTCGCGGAAGCGGCCATGCGCGCGGTCGATGCGACTGGAGTCAGCATCCAATGGGAGCGCCACGAGCTCAACGCGGACCTGATTCAGCGGACCGGGAAAAGCGTCACCGACGACGTAATCGAATCGCTCACGCGCAATAAAGTCGGCCTGAAAGGTCCTGTCACGACCCCGGTCGCCGGCGGTTTTCAGAGCGTCAACGTCGCGCTCCGCAAACGGCTTGACTTGTTCGCTAACGTCCGGCCCGTGCATTCGATGCCCGGCGTCCACACCCGCTTCGACGATGTCCTGATCGACATGGTAATTTTCCGGGAGAACACTGAAGATCTCTACTCCGGCCTCGAACACGAAGTCGTCAAGGACGTCGTCACCAGCCTTAAGGTGATCACCCGGATTGCCTCGGCGCGCATCGCGAAATATGCGTTTCAGTATGCCGAACTCAACGGTCGCAAGAAGGTCGTCGCCATTCACAAAGCCAACATCATGAAGTTGGCCGACGGCCTGTTCCTCAAGTGCTGCCGCGAGGTATCCGAAGAGCACCCGAACATCGAATACAAAGAGCTGATCGTCGACAACGCCTCGATGCAGTTGGTCATGCGGCCGGAAACGTTCGACATCCTACTGCTGCCGAACTTGTACGGCGACATCGTTTCCGATCTCGCCGCCGGTTTGGTCGGCGGGCTCGGCCTGGTTCCAGGAGCGAACATGGGCGAAAACTGCGCGGTGTTTGAAGCCGTCCACGGCTCGGCCCCGGACATCGCTGGGAAGGGTCTGGCGAATCCGACGGCTCTCATGCAATCCGCCGTGATGATGCTGACGCACCTCGGCGAGACCGAGGCATCCAGGAAATTGCACAAGGCGATTCAGGCAGTGTACGCGGAAGGAAAAACGCTAACAGGCGACGTCGGAGGCAAAGCTTCGACCACGCAATTTACCGACTCGGTAGTCGCAGCGATCAAAGGCTAAAAGAAATGCAAAAGCGCTGTGGACGGCAGCGGGATGCCATCCACAGCGCGTTCTGTTTTACAGACCCTTCTTCTCAAGAAACAGAGCGAGGTCGATGCAGCGCATCGAATAGCCCCATTCATTGTCGTACCAGGCCACGACCTTCAGCAGGTTCCCGTCGAGCACCTTCGTCAACAGGGAATCAATGATCGAGCTGTTCGGATTCCGCAGCATGTCCGTCGAAACCACCGGATCCTCCGTGTACGCGAGAATGCCTTTCAACTCGCCTTCCGCCGCCGCTTTCAGCGCCGCGTTGACATCCTTCGCGGTCGTTGACTTCTTCAGAAGCACAACCAGATCGACCACCGAAACGTCCGGCGTCGGAACGCGCATCGCGTAGCCGTCCAGCCTTCCGGCGAGTTCCGGCATCACCAGGGCAATGGCCTTTGCCGCGCCCGTCGTCGTCGGAATCATATTCAGAGCAGCCGCGCGCGCGCGCCGCAAATCCTTATGCGGAAAATCCAGCACGCTTTGGTCGTTCGTGTAGCTGTGAATCGTCGTCATCGAACCCTTATCGATGCCGAACTTCTCATGCAGAACCTTCACGAAGGGCGCCAGGCAATTCGTCGTGCAGGAGGCATTTGAAATCACGTTGTGCTTGGCGGCATCGTACGACTTTTCGTTCACGCCCATCACGATCGTGATGTCTTCGTCCTTGGCGGGGGCTGAAATGATGATCTTCTTGACGGTGCCCCGAAGGTGCTTTGCGGCCGCTTTCGCATCCGTGAAATGGCCGGTGGATTCAATCACGACTTGGGCCCCCGAGGCGGACCAGTCGATCTCCGCTGGATCTTTGATCGCATGAATTTTGATGCGCTTGCTGCCGACAACGATCGAATCGCCGTCAACCTTGACATCCTCGTCCAGCTTGCCGAGGATGGAATCGTACTTCAGGAGATGCGCCAGAGTCGCCGTGTCGGTGAGATCGTTTGCAGCTACGAACTCTACGGCAGGATTGTGCAAGCCTGCCCGAACGACATTTCGGCCGATGCGGCCAAACCCGTTAATACCAATTTTAAGTGCCATACGCTTTCATTCTAGCGTCTGGCGTTGCTAAACAGATCGTTTAATTCAAGCCAAGCGTAACGCTTTGCGTAATAGTTCCCGCCGTAATCGTAATCGTCGGATTCGCCGTACCGAACCGCAGATCGATCGCGTATGTGCCCGGAATATCACCAGTCTGGTACACCTGATTCACGAGCACGCCCGACGTTGCATCCGCCGTCACGGTCGGCGTCGCCTCGAGCGGAAGTCCCGCCGCATCCACGATCCGGAACACAATGGCTCCCGTTACCGATTGCCGCGCGCTGCCGGATCCCGTGCGCAGGATTGCAATCCCCGTTGCCGTGGTGCCCGCCGAGCCGAACCAGTAGGGAACCCGCATTTCGGTCGCGCCCATCGTTCCCGTAAACCGAACGAACCCGGTGTAGGAACCCGCGTCGAGTGAATCGCCAGTCATCGAAATCGTGACCTTTTGACTTGCGCCCGCATCGAGTGTCAGTGTATTGACCGACGCCGCCGGAGTCGTCGAACCCGAAACCGTATCCACGCTAATCGTGAACGTATCGGTCGCCGCGCCGAGATTGCTGACCTTCAAATCGAGCGAATTCGAGACCGTCTTTCCGCCTGCCCCGAAATCGAGCGACGTGGGCGCCGCCGTCAGCGTGCTGTTCAACGCCCGCGAAAGATCAAGGAGCCCGCTCCCCGATACGGTCGGGGCCACCTGCGTGTCGCCCGACGGAATCGGCCGCGCACTGTTGATCAGCAGTGACTTGTACTGCGCCGCCGTCAATCCGGGTTTCGCCGACTTCAGCAGCGCCACCGCGCCCGCCACGAGCGGCGAAGAAAAACTGGTTCCCTGCGTCAGCGTCCAGCCGGATACGTCATACAGTTCGCCAGCCGGATTGTTGGTTTGCGCCGCCGTATAGAACGAAGTCCCCACCGCCGTGAGATCCGGCTTCAGCGTCGAAACGCCGGTAGGACCCGCGCTCGAGAACGTCGCCATGCGGTCCGAAGACACCGGAAACGCCGTGAATCCGCTAAAATCCACGGTGACAGTCAGGTCCGAAGTAGCGGCCAGCTTGGTTCGTGCATCCGCCCCGTCCTCCGCGCTGATAAACACAGCCGGAAGCGCGGCTGTGCCCACATTCATAGAGACCAGCGGCGAACTCGCAACATTGTTGTACACCACCGCGCCGATTGCGCCAGCGCTCGCAGCGTTCAGAACTTTTGTTTCAAACGTGCAAGTTCCGCGAAGAATCAACGCGACCTTGCCGCCGACGGCATCCTTAGAAAGCGCCTCACAGGCCATACCATCCATGCCCAACGCGACCAGATCCGCGACCTTACCGCTGACCGCCCCGGTTGGTGCCGGACCGTTTCCCGCCACGCCAACGTAGGGGACGTTGTCGCCCAGCGTCACGCCATTGCCGAAAACACGCTCGTTGCCCGAAGCCGCCACCGCAATCGCGGAGGGCGCAATCGCCGGAGTGCCAATCGTCGAGCCCGTCGGACCGCTATTTCCAGCCGCAACTGTTACCAGCATTCCCGCCCCTACCGCCCGTTCCACCGCCGCGATCACTACGCTATGCAGTGAACTGCCGGTCGTCACCGCCCCTCCGGAACTGTAATTCACCACATCCATGCCATCCGCCAGCGCATCGTCCATCGCCGCCAGAAAAGCGCTGAAGGTCGAAGACCCGTCCGCCCCGCCGACCTTGTACACACCCAGATACGCCTTCGGGGCAACGCCGGCAATCTGCGCGATCGGCGCCGTATGATACGCGCCGCCGGCAGCCATCGCCACCGCGCTTCCGTGCCCATTCCGATCGAGAGCGTCCGCCTCGTTCGAATAATTGCGCGCGACGATTACCTTATTATTCGTGTACGCCAAATCCGCCTTGGTGTCGGACTTCGGAAACCCGTCGACAGCCGGCAGCGAATCATCCTGAAACCCGGGATGCGAAATATTGATTCCACTATCGATGATGCCGATTCTCATTCCCGCGCCGGCTCCATCCCGCCCGTTCGGCAACGAATTCCAGGCGGCCACCACCCTATGGACCGCCACCGCGTGTTCGAGCAGCAGGTGGACCGTTTCGTCCTGATGGACGGCCTTCACTCCCGGCAGCCGAGCCAGGCCCGACGCCTTAGCGTCCGCAACATCGACGACCAGCGCGTTCGCAACGTTTTCGACGCGGTGCCGCACGCGCCCTCCAAGAGCCGTCACCCCCGCTTCCGCCGCCGCATGCTGCGCCCTGATCGCACCCCGGCGCGCGGCGACTGCTGAATCGGTCGAGCGAAACCGCCCCTGCAAGCCCACGCGCGGAGCCGCTGCTTCGGCATCAAATTCCACGATGTACCGGCCCGGTACAACCTGGCCATACGAAAGAACGGAAGCGAACAGGAGAAGAGCGAGACTTCGAATCATAGTAATTATGGGCTTCGTGATGCTATCTATTTCATCGGTCGCGGACCGGTCAATCCGCAGTGTAATTCAATCCGCACAGATTCCGGGCGCCTGTCTTTCCATTGTTTGCAGCTTGGCAACGATTCGCCAACGAACCGGAAATCCGTAAGACGCTTACCTACCTTGACGACCCCGCCAGTTCAGTAGTTTACGGACGTTGAACATAGGACGCTCCCGCCACGCCCCGCGTTTCGTCTACTCGACATTCCTAACCCGCATTGTTACAATCAAATAGAGGCATTTAGGCCACATGGCATATAAACCCCCGTTTGCGCAGGGTGCGCAAGTCGAGCATCCCAAGTTCGGCTTGGGTTCCGTTCTCTCCTGCACCGAGGATCACATCGTGATCAAGTTCGACGACCACGGCGAAAAGAAGTTCGTGCTTAGCATCGTGATGCCGAACCTCAAGAAGAGCGATCGGACGCCCCCAGTCGAAAAGCGCCGGGCCACCCGCAAAAAGGCCGTAGCCCCGGTCGCCACCCCCGCATAGCCATTCGATAGTTTCGACTTTCGAACAACCAGTTGGCCGCCCACTCACTGCCTCGTGGATCGCAAGAATCGCTTGGGCTGAGCCACCCGACGCTGCTAGACTAAAGGTTCTCAGATGCGCTTCGGTGTACTCGTCTTCCCTGGCAGCAATTGCGATCACGATGCGTGGTACGCGATGTCGCGAGTCCTCGGGCACCCTACCGATTTCATCTGGCACGACTCCCAATCCCTCGGGAACGTCGACGCCATCGTCGTCCCCGGCGGATTCTCCTACGGGGATTACCTCCGGGTCGGCGCCATCGCCCGCTTCGCCCCGGCGATGAACGCGGTCATCGACTTCGCCGCCGAAGGCGGGCCGGTGCTCGGCATCTGCAACGGGTTCCAGGTCCTCTGCGAGAGCGGCCTGCTTCCCGGAGCCCTCCTGACCAACGAAGGCACCCGCTTCATATGCCGCCAGGGCGACCTCGTGGTCGGTGACGCCGACTCACCCTTCCTCTCCGGGATG
Organism: Bryobacterales bacterium; assembly: GCA_038210135.1. Lineage (GTDB taxonomy): Bacteria > Acidobacteriota > Terriglobia > Bryobacterales > Bryobacteraceae > JBBQWZ01. Next base: position 494 of record JBBQWZ010000025.1, on the reverse strand, counting down.
ACCCCGGGAGAGACGATCTCGATCCCGTTCAAGCACCAGACCGGCCGCTACTTCGCGCCGCCCGAGATGCTCGAGCGAATCGAATCGAACAACCAGGTCGCCTTCCGTTACGCCGAAGGACAGAACCCGAACGGCTCGCTGAACGACATCGCCGGCGTCACCAACGAAGCCGGAAACGTGATCGGCCTGATGCCCCACCCGGAACACGCGGTCGACCCGCTGACCGGGTCCACCGACGGCCTCAAGCTGTTCCGCGGTCCCGCCGGAGTGGAGGCCTGAATGTCGAAACACCGCGACCTCGGCCTGACCGATGCCGAGTACGAACTGATCCTCGAGAAGCACGGCCGGGAGCCGAACGGGGTCGAACTGGCCATGTTCTCGCTGCTCTGGTCCGAGCATTGCGCCTACAAACATTCACGCAAGCTTCTCGGCACCCTGCCGACCGAGGGTGAACGCGTGGTCATGGGACCGGGCGAAAATGCCGGCGCCGTCGA
>JBBQWZ010000024.1:0-95370 GCA_038210135.1 Bryobacterales bacterium | reverse complement strand
ACCCGGACCTGTTCCAGGCTCAACTTCCCGTCGTCCATGCTGATGATCAATCCCCAGCATGCGGAATCTCCCTCCCAGGCTCATCTTGTATGAGAATCAAACCCTTCCTTCAGGCTCATCTTGCATGAGACAAGACTGCGGGTTGACACCCACGGTCCGGATCGCATACCTTCGGGCTTGGCGTTGCGGTCCTCGCGCCAGTTCGGAGAGCTCGCGACCTATGGATCCCAACGAAAGCCGGCAGTTAAATGACCGGATGGACGCGCTGTCCGGGGCGATTGCATCGCTCGTCAAGCGCATGCAGGCGCTCGAAAATCGGATCGCCGTTGCAGACGGAAGCGAAGCGGCTCAGCAGCAACAGACCTATACGCCGCCGGTTGTCGAATATCAGGCTCCGGTCGAGTATCAGCAGGCACCCGTCGAGTATCAGCAGACGCCTGCCGAAGTTCCCGCGCAGTTCCAATTCCAGCCGGAAGTGGAGCAGCAACCTTATTATCCGGCGGCTCCGATTCCCGCGGCCACGGAGACTCGGGATCTCGAAAGTAAAGTCGGACTCGCGTGGGCGAATCGCATTGGCGTCGTCACGCTGATTATCGGCGTTGCGTTCTTCTTCAAGTACGCGATTGACAGCGACTGGATCGGCGAGACCGGGCGGGTGGTACTCGGCGTCTTAGCGGGCTTGGCTGCGATCGGCGCCGGCGACCTGTTGTGGAATCGAAATCAGAAGACGTTCGCGCAAGGGATCGGAGCGTTGGGCGTCAGCATCCTTTACCTTTCGTTCTACGCGTCGTTCGGTTTCTATCATCTGGTGCCGATCCAGGCGGCCTTCGCACTGATGGTGCTGACGACGGTGATCGGAACGCTGTTGGCGATCCGGTACAACTCCGTGGCGTTGTCGACGCTGGCGCAGATCGGCGGATATATGACGCCGATCGCGCTGAGCACAGGGCAGGACGCGCCGATCACGCTGTTCAGCTACATAACGATGTTGAACGCGGGCGCGGTGTGGCTGGGACGGCGGCAGGGGTGGAAGCTGCCGGGGATGTTCGCGATCATCGCCAGCAGTTTGATCTTCACGGGTTGGTACGCCGACAAGTTCCGGCCAGAGAAAGCGCTGATCGGCACTGTCTTCACGTTCTTCAATTACGCGATTTTCGTTTTGGGCGGCAACGCATTCCTGTCGGGCGCGGCGCAGGTGCTGAGCGCGCTCGGACTGGCGGCGCTGTGGCAGCGCGACTCACGGAATTTCGTGTTTCTGCTTCTCGGACTCACGGCGATCGGCGGATTGTTCTCCGGCGCGCTACGGCGGATCAGCCTGGTGGCGGCTGCGTTTTTCTCTTTCTGGTTCGCCTACGGCGTGCATCTGGACCAAGCCAATCCACAGTTATTTGTGGGTGAATACTTCGAGGTCATCACGGTTGCCTTCCTGGGATTCCTAGGGTGGTGTTACTGGTGGATCCGCGTGGAAAAGCAGCCGGCGGGAGGGACGGCACTCACGATCCTTACGCTCGACGGTATCGCGTACTTCGCGTTCGGCTATGGGTTGATCGAGAAACAATATCATTCGCTGGGCGGGCTGTTCGCGGTATTCGCGGCTGCCGTTTACATCGCGATTGGATGGATGCTTTGGAACTCGACCGCTGAGAACCGCGCACAGGTTCGCAATAGTGCGCTGATCGCCGCGGTGATGGCGATCACGTTCCTGACGCTGGCGGTTCCGATTCAGTTCAGCGCGTGGCGGATCACGCTGGCGTGGGCGATGGAAGCGGTCGCGCTGGCCTACATCGCGAAGCGGGTTGAGGCGCCGCGGCTGTATTGGCTGTCGGCGTTCATGCTGTTCCTGGTGGCGGCGCGGGTGCTCGGCGAAGAGATGCCTTCGTTGGCGGATCCCACGACGTATAGCGTTTTGGCCAACACGCGGTTCTTCATTCTCACTTGGTCCGCGATCGCATACTGGCTGACGGCGAAGTACTTTCCGCGGACCTGGGTTGCGGGAATGATCTACGTGATTGGGCACGTCATTTTCTGGGGCGCATTGGCTCTCGAAGTCGCCGGACTGGTTTACCGGACCACCGGACCTACCGGTTATTACAACGCCAACCTGATCGCGCAATCGATTTTGTTGGGCGTCTACGGCCTGGTGATTATCAGTATCGGCGTGGTGACGCGCACGGCGATCAACCGCATCCTGGGCTTGTCGGCTTTGGGACTGGTGGTGCTGAAGCTGTATTTTGTGGATGTGTGGGAGCTTAGCCGTCCGTTCCAAATCCTCGCTTTCCTTGGGCTGGGCGTGCTGCTGGTGGGCACCTCCTATCTGTACTCGCGCTTCCGCGACAAAATTTCTCAGATCTGGAAAGACGATGCACAGACGAGTTAGTTTTGTGGTGCTGCTGGCGGCAGTAGGATTGCTTCGCGGAGATTTTTCCGCCTCCGATTGGAAGCTGCGGCGGGCGGTCCTGGGCGACGGATCTTCGGCCCTGGCTGTCGTCAAACTGGACCGCGCCGTGTTCGTCGGGACAGGCGCGAACCTCGCCGATTTGCGTTTGATTCGGGACGGCCGTGAGCTTCCGTATGTTCTCGAAACGGGTAGCGAGGGACAAACTCTTTCGCGGCGCAGCGGAAATGTGGTGGACCGCGCGGTCCGCAATTCGGATCTGGAATTGGTTTACGACCTGGGCAAGGTCAATCCTCATAACCGGCTGCATATCGACACGGAGCGGCAAAATTTCCGGCAGCGTGTTCGGATTGAGACGAGTGACGACGCGAAGCGATGGGCTACGGTCCGTGAAGATGGAGCGATCTTCGACTTCTCGCAGGACGGTCGTCAGATGGCGTCGCTCGATATCGACTATCCGGATTCCACGCGGCGCTACGTGCGGCTAACGGTGTTCGGCTGGGCGAATATCAACGACGTTCGCGGCGTATCGGTGGTGCAGTTCGAACGCGTGAATGCGGCGCGGCAGGAGTTTGCGAAGGCGACGCCGACAATTGAGAACAAGGATAAGACGACCTTCGCTACTTTCGATACCGGAGTTGCCGGGCTGCCAATTGACCGGCTGGAATTCGAGATTACGGACAAGGCCTTTGACCGGTTTGCGTCGCTTGAGTCCTCAAATAACGGACGCGATTGGATGAATTCATCGGGCGGGGGACTGGCACGTTACGAGGGCGGCGAGAGCCTGGTGATCCGCACGGACGAGCGCCGTGATCGGTACTGGCGGGTGCGAATCTATAACGGCGACGATCAGCCGTTGACGGTGCGGAGCGCGCGATTCCTGGGGTTGGAACGAAGCTTGAAGTTCGAGACGGGCGGCTCCGGAGCGATGTTGTATTACGGGAATTCGACGGCGACGTCGCCTTCCTACGATTTAGCGAAGCGTCTGGCGAACTCTCCGCCGAAGCAGGAGACGGGGCTGACGCTCGGTGCGGAAGAAGCGAATCCGGCGTATCGTCCGCCACCGGTTCCGGAGAAACCGTGGAGCGAGCGCCAGCCGGGACTGCTGTATGCGGTGCTGGGCATCGCCATCGTAACGCTCGGATTCTTTGCATGGCGATTGCTGAAGAGCATGCAAGGCAGCGCCTGATGGGACCTTACTATCGGATCGAAGAGGCGGAGGCGATGCTCGGGAATGTCGAGGCCGGCCTTCGCAAAGGCATCGAGCTGAAGGCTCAGATGGTCGCCGCCGATACGGAATTCAATCGCATTAAACAACGCATCCACATGCTGGGCGGTTCGATGGTGAATCGCGATCACATGGTTGACTTGCACGAACGCCGCGACTCCGCGGGGACGGAATTGAAGTCCACGATGGAACGGATCGAGGAATTCGGATGCCTGGTGAAGGACCTCGATATCGGGCTTATCGATTTTCCGACGCTCTACCGCGGCGAGGAAGTTTACTTGTGCTGGCGGCTCGGCGAACCGGCGATTCTTTTCTGGCACGGAGTGACGGAGGGTTTCGGCGGACGCAAGGTGATCGACGACGATTTTCGCTCCAATCATCGCGGATCCGCGACGGTGTGAAGGAAAGCGGGCGCGAGCAAAATTGACACTCGCCGAACCCTGCCGATATAGTCAATGTTAGGATTCGCTTCGCTTTCTGATCGCCGGGGCTCCGAAAATATTCAATGCTTCTCGCTAAGGAGTTCGTCTCCTACTTATCTCGCCAGTTGATCCGCCGTCTCTCTCCGGGATGGATCGAGACCTCCGATCCCGTGATGGCTGGTGAATTTATCACCGACGTCATTATCGAAGATCTGCAGATCGAAGATCAGTTGAATGACGAAGTCCGCGAGATGCTGAGCCAATACAGCGAATACATGCGGCGCGAGAGCGTCAGCTACCAGGACATGTTCCGGAAGATCAAGAACACGTTGATCACGCAGCGGAAGGTGATCCGCGCGGCGGGGCGCGATACCGGCGACCAGATGAAGCTCTCGCGCGACAAGATCAACGATCTGTCGCACAAGATCGTCATCGCGTTGAAGAAATCAAGGGAATTCCGGTTGCGCAAGGACCTCAACGAAGTGCGGCTCGAGGTTGTGAAGGACATGACCGAGATTCTGCTGATCGAAGAGAAGGTCGATAAAGCGGCGCGTACCAAAATCCGGACGCAGAAGCGTGAGATCGGCGAGGGCACGGAAGAGTGGGACCTGCTCCACGATCGCTACTACGCCGAAGAGCTCAAGAAGCTCGGCATCGACCTGGCGCACTAAGCTCGGCAGCTACGCCAACAGTTTTTTTGCCACGTTGCCTGACACATCCGTCAGGCGGAATTCACGGCCCATGTATTTGTAGGTGAGCCGCGTGTGATCGAAGCCCAGGCAATGCAGCATGGTCGCTTGCAGGTCATGCACGTGGATCGGATCCTGGGTGATTTTGAATCCGAAGTCGTCGGTGGCGCCGACCACCTGGCCGCCTTGGATCCCGCCACCCGCCATCCACAGACTGTACGCGGCAGGGTGATGGTCGCGTCCGGCATTTTCCGGATCGCGCGCGTTGCGCTGCTCGACCATGGGTGTCCGGCCAAACTCGCCGCCCCATACGACGAGGGTGTTTTCGAGCAGACCGCGCTGCTTCAAGTCACGGATCAGGGCCGCCGAGGGCTGGTCGGTGACGCCGCATTGCTTCTTGAGATCGCGATTGAGATAGGTGTGCTGATCCCAGCTCGCGTGCATGAGCATGACGAAGCGGACTCCGCGTTCGACCATGCGGCGGGCAAGCAGGCAATTGGTGCCGAATTGGCGGGTGGGTTCCTGGTTGACGCCGTACATCTCAAGAGTCGCGGCGGATTCCTTCGAGAAATCGGTGAGCTCGGGTGACGCGCTTTGCATGCGGAAGGCGAGCTCGTAAGCGGCGATGCGCGCTTCTACTTCGGGATCGCCGGTGTCGATGGCGTGCTGCTGATTGAGATCGCGAAGGGCGTCAAGGGTCTTGCGCTGCGACTCGTTCGAGACTCCGGCGGGGCTGGTTTGGTAGAGAATCGGATCCGGCCCTTGACGGAACTGGACGCCCTGATAGGTCGAGGGTAGAAAGCCGCTCGAGAAATTCGAAGCGCCGCCGCTGGTTCCGACGCCGGAGCTGAGGACGGCGAAGCCGGGAAGGTTCTGCGACTCGCTGCCGAGGCCATAGACGGCCCAGGCTCCGAGGGTGGGGCGGCCAATCTGCGTGCTGCCGGTGAACAGGAGCAACTGGCCCGGATGATGATTGAACGCGTCGGTCTGCATGGAGCGGACCAGGCAAATGTCGTCCGCCACGGTCGCGGTGTGGGGAAGAAAATCGGAAAGGTCCATGCCGCACTGGCCGTGTTTGGTGAAGACGCGAGGGCTCGCCAGGACGGCGGCGGTGGGTTTGATGAAGGCGAGCTTCAGGTCTTTGGTGAAGGACTCGGGCAACGACTGGCCGTGATATTTCTGGAGCGCCGGTTTGGGATCGAAGAGATCCATCTGGCTGGGCGCGCCTTCCATGAATAGGAAGATGACGTTCTTGGCTTTGGGCGCAAAGTGCGGTGCTTTTGGCGCGAGCGGATTGATGGGCGAACCGGCGTGCAGCAGGTCGGCGAGAGCGATGGACCCGAGGCCATACGCGGTGTTTTGGAGAAATTGGCGCCGGCTGGTCATGGTTATTCCCGGGTCACGAATTCGTCGAGATTCAAGAGCACGCGCGCCACATCAACGAGCGGGAGTTGCGCGAGACGGGCGCGTTCGGTTGGCTGCGGTGGTCGTCCCAGGGTCAATTGAAATGCCGCGCCCAGAGGGTCGCGATCCGTTTCGACTCGTTTGGCGAGGGCTTGCGCGGCTTCGACAAAAACCGGATCGTTGAGCAGGTTGAGAGCTTGCAGTGGGGTGTTCGACACGCGCCTACGCGAGCAGGAGATATTCGAATCGGGCACGTCGAAATTCGAGAGCATCGGATACGGAGTGGTGCGCTGATAGTGGACGTAAAGGCCGCGGCGATAGCGATCTGGCGCGGGACTTTCGGGCCACTTGACGTTTCCGCCGTAGCCGAGCTCGGCGACGCCCTTGGGCTGTGGCGGCCGGACGCTCGGTCCGCCTATTCGTTCGTTGAGAAGTCCGCTGGCGAAGAGTGCGCCGTCGCGAATCAATTCGGCGGGCAGGCGGAGCCGAGCCTGCCGGGCGAGCAGAACGTTCTCGGGATCCTTGGCCGCGAGTTCGGCTGGAACGTTTGACGACTGGCGATACGTTGCCGATAGGACGATGGTCCGGATCAAGGCTTTCTGGCTCCAGCCGTTGGCCATAAATTCCGATGCGAGCCAATCGAGAAGTTCGGGGTGGGAGGGCTTGTCGCCTTGGGTTCCGAAGTCTTCGGAAGTGCGGACCAGTCCGCGGCCGAACAGCTCCTGCCAGACACGGTTTGCCGCGACGCGCGCGGTCAGTGGATTGTCTTTCGCGACCATCCAGTTTGCGAGGTCGAGACGAGTTGGCTTTTGAGCGTTGAGCGGCGGTAGTGCGGCCAACGTCGCGGGCGCGACAGGATCGCCGAGCGTCTTGTAATCGCCGCCGATGCGCAGGCGCGTGTTGGCCGAGTCGGATACGACGACGGGCGCTTGTGAATAGGGCGGAAGTTCGCGCGCGAGCTTTTGCAGGGCGCCGCGCGCTTCTTTGAGTTGAGCGGCGACGGGCTTGTCGCGATCGAGCTCGGGTCCGATGTGGCCGACGAAGAAGTCAGTAAGGCGGCCCTGCTGGCGGCGTGTGTGAGTGACCGGATCCTCGCGGAGGAACTTATCCGCGCCGTCGAAACCGGCGCGGAATTCCGTCACTTGAAAATCCCACTCGGTGTCGCGGCCCTGGTGTACGAAGGCGTCTTTTAGTTTTGGCCACCAGCGGTTTTGATATTCCGCGACTTGATATTGCGCCAGGAGGTCGGCGCGCTTGCGGTCGTACTCGGGCCGAGCGGTCTGATAAGGGGCTTCTTCGGGCGGCAGTGGGGCATCGATATCCCGCTCGTCCGTGGCATCGAAGAATGCGAACAGCGAGTAGTATTCGCGCTGCGAAATGGGATCGAACTTATGGTTGTGGCACTGGGCGCATCCGGCTGTGAGGCCGAGCCACGTGGTCGCGACGGTATTGGCACGATTCACGATTTGCTCGAAGCGCGCCTCGGCGCGGTCCACGCCGGCTTCGCGATTGGTCAGGGTGTTGCGCAGAAATCCGGTGGCGATTTTTTGATCTAGCGTCGGGTTCGGAAGCAGATCGCCGGCGAGCTGCCAGACGGTGAATTGATTGAAAGGCAGATCACGATTAAGCGCTTCGATTACCCACTGGCGCCAACGCCAGGCCCAAGGACGCGGCAGATCTTTTTCATAGCCGTCGCTGTCGGCGTAATGCGCGAGATCGAGCCATGGGCGCGCCCAGCGCTCTCCATAACGGGGAGAGGCAAGGAGGCGGTCGACCAAGCGGGAGTAGGCGTCGGAGCGTGTATCGGCGACGAACGCGGCCACTTCCGCTGGGGTCGGCGGCAGGCCGGTGAGGTCGAGAGTCAGACGGCGCGCCAGCGTGACGCGATCGGCGGACGGGGATGGATTCAGGTTCTCTTTCGCCAGTCGAGTTCGTACGAAAGCATCGATCGTGTTGGCGAATCCGGACGGAATGGCGGATTTGCGGATCGGCTGAAAGGCCCAGTGTTCCGACGCCGGCTTGATTGCGGCGGCGGATTTCGGCAGGCTGTCCACCCAGGCGCGAATCCTGGCGATGTCTTCGTCAGGAACGCGCGCGCCTTGCGGCGGCATGCGGAGTCCGCCATCGTCGCTGGTGATTCGCTGGATGAGAGCACTATCGGAACTGGATCCTGGCACAACGGCGACACCGAGGTTTCCGCCTTTGCGAACTCCGGCTTCGGTGTCGAGGCGCAGGCCCGACATCGGCTGCCTGGCTCCGTGGCAGAAAACGCAACGTTTTTGGAGGACCGGCGCGACGTCTCTTGCGAAGTCAGGCGCGTCGGCGCGCAGAGCCGCCGGAGCAAGCGCGGCAAAGATGGCGAGACGCCGAATCCACATCGATACCGCGAGTTTACTATGCGGAGGAGTGTCTACAATCGAGATATGCGTTTCGTGGCCTGGACTGTGACTTTGATGGCTCGAGAAGTTCTACCGTTTTTGTTGGTGCTGCCGTTGATTGGCCAAGCTCCGGGTGCGCGAGGGGTCGAAGGAAATTGGGAAGGCGCTATCGACACGGGAGCGATGAAACTCCGCATGGGCCTCCACCTGACGCGAGGCGCGGACGGCGCGATGACGGCGAAGCTCGACAGCATCGATCAGGGGGTGACAGGAATCCCGGTTCCCAAGGTTACGTTTGAAGGACAAACGCTGAAGCTTGATCTTGCGAACATGCGCGCGTCGTATGAGGGGACGCTCAGCGCGAGCGGCAATGAGATTAACGGGACGTTTCAGCAGGGTGGCAAGCTTCCATTAAACTTTAAACGCGTTGACAAGGTCGCGACGCTCGAGCGTAAGCAGACTCCGAAGCCGCCATTTCCTTACGAAGCGGTCGAGGTTGCTTACGAGAACAAGCTGGGCGGGGTCCGACTGGGCGGTACGTTGACGGTTCCGAAGGGAGCGGGTCCGCATCCGGCGGTTCTGCTGATCACGGGTTCCGGGGCGCAGGATCGCGACGAGACGATCTTCGGGCACAAGCCATTTCTGGTTCTGGCCGATACGCTCACGCGCCGCGGGATCGCGGTTCTGCGGTTGGATGACCGCGGCGTTGGCAAAACGACGGGCTCGCTCGAGACTTCAACGATCGAGGATCTGGCGGGCGATGTTTTGGCCGGCATCGAGTTTCTGAAGTCACGGTCTGACATGGACTCGAAGCGGATCGGGTTGGCGGGACACAGCGAAGGTGGAATCATCGGGCCCTACGTGGCGGCGCGATCGAAGGATGTGTCCTTCGTGGTGATGCTGGCGGGGACGGGGGTTCCGATCGAACAGATCTTGTATCTGCAGGCCGAGCTCATTTCGCGCGCGGCGGGCGTACCAGAACTCGCGATCGCGCAGAACCGGCGCTTGCAGGCGTCCATGTTCACCGTGGTCAAAGAGGAGTCCGATCCGAACAAAGCGGCGGAACGATTGCGGGTGGGCTGGGCCGAGATGAGGGCGTCGCTACCGGAGGCCGCGCGTAAGGACGCGGCGATGTCCGATCAGAATCGCGACCAGCAGATTGCGATGATCAACTCGCCGGGCATGAGGTTTCTGCTGCATCATGATCCGGCAAAGATCCTCAAGCTGGTCTCGTGCCCGGTGCTCGTCGTGAATGGCGAACTGGATTTGCAGGTTCCACCCGGGCAGAATTTGCCGCCGATCGTGGCGGCGCTTTCCGAGGGGCGAAATCCAGATTTCACGGTTGTCAAAATGCCGGGATTGAATCATCTACTGCAGACTTCGAAAACGGGCAGCGTGGGGGAGTACGGAACGATCGAGGAAACCATTGCTCCGGCGGCGCTGGAGGTTATCAGCACGTGGCTAGTCCGGCATGTTGGTTTGCGGGAGAAATAAGCCTGTAAATCGCCGACTTTTCTCTTGACGCGGATAGGCGGCATCGTTACAGTAGGGAGTCGTCTTCGAGAGGACTCCACTCTCGCGTTCCAAGCCATGTCAAGCGCGCACGTCTTCTCGCCTGTCCCTGCCGATTTACCATTGCAAAACCCAGACGGAGCCGCGGAATCCTCGTTGGATGCCGCCGAGGTGGTCCGCATGATGGCGCATGAGTTACGCCAGCCGCTGTCTACGATCGAATCCATCGCGTATTACTTGAACCTGGTGTTACCGCGCGCGGACGCTGGCGCTCGCGAACAGCTCTCCCGGTTGCAAGGTTTGGTAGACCAGTCGAACTGGATTCTGTCGAACGGAGTGCGTTGTGTGGAGGTTTCGACGGCGGCGCGAGAGCTGGTGGACTTCGAGGAAATTATTTCCGAGGCGCTGTCCCGGCGACCGCCCGAGGTGGTGGTCGAAGCGCGGTTGGTTGGCTCGTTGCCGCACGTGTTGCTGGATCCTGGGCAGGGGCGCGATCTGGTCGGTGGGCTGCTTTCGCTGCTGGCGAAGGGTGCGACGGACGCGGCTCCGATTCGTGTCGTGACACAGCACGGCGCTGGGCGCATCGTTCTCGAGATGTCGAGTCCGGGGCGAACTCCCGGCCACGCGGTTGGCGCTTCGCTGAGTCTCGAAAGCGCGCGGCAATCTGTTCACGCGAATGGAGGTACGCTGGAATACTTGACCGATACAAACGGGGCCAAGATCAGCATCTCGTTCCCTGTTTTTGGGAATGACGCGTGAAATTCATCTTATTGCTGCTCCTGCTTGTCTTTCCGATTTTCGCGCAGGCGCCTGCGCGTGACCGCCGAATCACCTACACGCCAAACACGGATACGCATTACACGATGCCGGTTTATAAAGACCTGGCGGAGTGGCAACAACGGTCCGCGCAAATTCGTGAACAGATCCTGACCGCGTCGGGTTTGAATCCGATGCCTCAGAAACCGCCGCTGCGGCACCTGGTTTACAAGACGATCGAGCACGATGACTACACGATCGAATCGATCCTTCTCGAAACCATGCCGGGGTACTTCGTGGGCGGAAATTTGTACCGGCCGGTGGGCAAGACGGGTCCGTTTCCTGGCGTGGCACTTCCGCACGGGCATTTCAACAATGGCCGGATCGAGAACCAGGTGAATGTTTCGACGCCTGCGCTCGGAATCAATTTAGCCCGGTTGGGGTTCGTCGCGTTTGCGTGGGATATGGCCGGCTACAACGACACGATGCAGACGCCGCATGATTTTTCCTGGCCGCCCAAAGGGCAAGGCGCGCGCGGGACGCGGGAACTTCTGTGGTCGTTCACGCCACTGGCGCTGCAGGGTTGGAATGCGATTCGGGCGGTGGATTTTTTGATGTCGCTGCCGGACGTGGATCCCAACCGGATCGCCGCGACGGGACCGTCGGGTGGGGGAACACAAACGTTCCTACTGGCGGCTGTCGATCCACGAATCAAAGTGGCGGTGCCAGTCAATATGATTTCGGCCAGCATGCAGGGTGGCGCGGAATGCGAGAGCGCGCCGAACCTGCGCTTTGAAACTTTCAACGTGGAGATCGCCGCTTTGATCGCGCCGCGGCCGATGCTGATGATTTCGGCGAGCGGGGATTGGACGAAGAATACGCCGCGCGAAGAGTATCCGGCGATGTCGACGATTTACGAGCTGTTCGGGAAGTCCAGCAATTTGGAGATGGCGCATTTCGACGCTCCGCACAATTACAACAAGGCGAGCCGCGAGACCGCGTATCGTTTTTTAGCCAAGTATCTTCTGGGACGGCCGGACAACGGCCCCATTCCGGAGCCGCCGACACAGGTGGAATCTTCGAGTGAAATGCTCGCTCTGAAGGGCCGGGGAATGCCGGAAGGAGCCTTGCACTACGACCAGGTTTTTGCGCGCTGGCGGGAAATGCTGGCCGAAGAAAAGCCTTCGCGGACACGATTGCTGCAGGCGATGGGGGCGGAATGGCCCTCCGATGTTGTGGCTGAGATCGACGGCGAGCGGATTACGTTGACGCGGCCAAAGACGGGCGACCGGGTCAACATCGTTCACGTTTCCGGAGCCGGTCCGGCGATAGTGATCGTCCATCCGGATGGCGCGGACGCGGCGAAGAGCCTGGTTCCCGCCGAACGCGAGGCGTATCTCGTGACGGCCTTCGAGACGGGTAAGGCGGTGGAGCCGCGCAATACGTCCGACCGCTATTTTGTAGGCTTCAATCGCACGGACGATGCCAACCGCGTGCAAGATATTCTTACGACGCTCGCCTGGCTGAAGCGTCCCGGAGTCGAACTCAAGGGCGTTGGAAAAGCGGCAATCTGGTGTACGTTTGCCGCTGCGTCCGCTCCGGCTGAAGTGACTTTGGATGCTCCACTCGGAGCATTTGCGGGAAGCGACGAGGATTTTCTGCGCGATTTCTACGTTCCCAATATTCAGCGTGCGGGCGGACTTGCCGCCGCGCTGGCGATCCTACGCGGCAACGACTCCAAATTGCCTACAGGCCAGCCAGCGGCGCAACAATAATTGGCGTCGAGGTCGGTTGTAGTGATCCGCCGTCAGGCTCGACCGTCACCGCGACCGCGCCGGTGGACCGCATATCGACAGCGCCGGCCATCAGGTAGACAGCGGTTCCGGATGCGTCGGATTGGAACACGCCGGCGGGAACCGGCTTTCCGCCCTTCGGGATTACCCACAACTGATAAGTTTTTCCGCCGGTGAGTTGGGGCATATTTGCAGCCACCAGTAAGACGCCGCTTTTCGAGTTGACGAATACGTTGCCGCGGGGCGGCGTCGGCTCGCCTTTACCGAATCCGACAAGTCTTGTTTCCGGTTCATCGAGGAAACGGAGAGCCGCGTTCACGCGGGTTAGATCGGCTCGGGTACGCGTCAGTGCGATGCGCGTGTCGTCGGCGGCTTTCCGCGCGTCAGCGAGTTCAGTTGTTTTCCGCGAGTTATCGAGCATGGTCCAGACGAGGCCGATGACCAGCATGGTGCTGACCGCCGCCCACATCCAGTTCCAGCCAGTTTCGGCGGTGCCGGCGCCGATCGCCGACAGCAGTTTCTTCTTCAGGCGCTTGGGAGGCTCCATCTGCGGAGCTAGAGAGGCGATGGTGGCATTGGCGATGACGGCATCACGCATCGCCTGACGGACCGCTTCACCGTCTTCGCGCAGCAGTTGTTCCATCTCGGTGAGCTCCTCTCCATCCAGCACACCGAGTGCGTAGAGCTGACATAAGTCACGCAGATCCTGGGGTGTCATGCGGTGACCCCCCCGAGTTCATCGCGCAACGCGCGAAGAGCGGTGCGGACCCAGGTCTTAACGGTACCGAGGGGCTGCTTCATACGCTCCGCCATTTCGGTTTGCGAAAGACCTTCGTAATAGGCCATCTCGATAACCTGTCGCTGGTGATCAGTCAGTTTCTTAAATGCGCCCGCTAACGCGCGGGCACGATCCATTTCGAGGGCGCGGTCGCTGGCGCGTTCGAAGGTTTTAGGTTGTTCCAGTTTGTCGAGCTCGACGGAGCCGGCACTCAGCCGGCCGTCCAAGCTCCGCAGATAATCGATCGCGCGATTTCGAGCGACGGTCAGGATCCAGGGGCCAAGCGCGCCTTTGCCGGCGTCGAAGGCAGCCATTCGATTCCAGACTCGGAGGAACGCTTCCTGGACAAGATCTTCGGCCACGCCTTCGTTTCTCACCACGCGATAAATCAGCGAGTAGGTCAGCTTGCCGTAGCGATCGTACAGTTCGGCCATCGCGTTCGGATCGCGCGCCTGCAGGCGCCGGATCAGGTCCGCGTCATCTCGAAACTGGAGCACCGCTGCCACCAGCGGGAACAGGAACAGCATGTCACTCAACTATACGGGAATGCGGCGCCAGCGGATGTCGATTGCAGCTATCCTGCTGAGGTCACGGGCCGTCGTCTCGAACGCGAACGGTAATCAGCGTTGGCTGAGGCCGCCGTCGACGGCGAGGACCTGCCCGGTGACGAAGTTGGTTGCTTCGAGAAAATAGCGAACCGCCGCGGCGATCTCCTGCGGCGTTCCCCCGCGTTGCGCCGGAGTCGCGCGGATCATCGAGGCTACGCGCTCGTCGCTGGCATCGTCTCCGAACGGGATCGCTCCCGGCGCGACGGAATTCACGGACACTTGCGGAGCGAACGCCTTGGCGAGCGCGCGAGTCATGTGAATGACTCCGGCTTTCGAGGCGCAATAATGCGCGTGCTCGGCCCAGGGGCGGATTCCGCCGAGGGAACTCATGTTCACGATGCGGCCTTCTCCGCGCGGCACCATGCGCTTTGCGGCTTGCTGACAGCAGAAGAAGGTCGCCTTCAGATTCACGCTGTGGATGAAATCCCAATCGGCTTCTTTGACGTCGAACGGGTGGAAGCGAGTGAACCGCGCCGCGTTGTTGACGAGACCGTACAGCGGACCGGCGGTGTCTTCGACCTCCGCAAACAGACGTTCGATATCGTTGACGCTTTCGAGATTCGCTTTGAAGACGGGCGCGTTGCCGCACTCCGCCGCCGTCTTTCGCGCTTCGGATTCCGAGCCGCCGTAATGGATTGCGACGCGGGCACCGTGGGCGTGAAGGTCGAGCGCGATGGCGCGTCCGATGCGCCTGGCAGCTCCGGTGACGAGAACGAGACGGTCTTTGATTTCGGGCATTAGTTAGGCCTTGTCGTCGCCGTGTACGGCGATGTCCTCAGGATCGACGTCGCCGATGGGCGGCTCCGGCAGCTTGCCTGACCAGTTTGCCATTGCCCAGAAGATTCCGGTGGTGGCCGACAAAACGCCGGCGACCGCGCCGATGGCGCGCGGAGTGTAGTGGTCGGAGGCGGCTCCGGCGGCGGTCATGGAAAGCATCTGCATGGACCAGGACATGGTCTCCATCGTCGAAAAGACGCGTCCGCGATACTCGTCGGCGACGTGCTTCAGCATTTCCGAAAAATTGAGAACGGACGCGATGGCGACAGAGAATCGCGAGATCGCGATGAACAGGAGAGCGCCGCCGAAGGTCGGCATCTGGCTGAAGATGACGTAGGCGCCGCCGTGAATCAGGTACGAAATCGTGACGAGGCGTTTGTAGGCGGGAAAGGAAATCGTCTTCCCGATTTTGTGCGCGACCATCGCGCCCGCGACGAGTCCACAGCCGGAACAGCCCCACATCATACCGATGCCGCTGGGGCCGCGATCAAAGACGATATCGCCGAAGAGGCTGAACAGGATTTGCGCGGCACCACCGCCGGTGGCCCATCCGACTCCGACCAGGGCGATGCCGAGAAGGAGAGGATTCGAGCGCATGTAGCGAAGTCCTTCGGCATACTCGTGCCAGGGTCGAACGACTTTATCCTCGGAGAGATCGCGGCGCGGTGCGCGGAACATTCCAGTGGGCGATTTCAGACGAGAGACGCAGAAGGCCGAGAAGAGAAATGAAAAGGCGTTCAGGATGAAGGCGAGCTCGTAGCCGAACTGTGCCGCCGTCGCGCCGGCGAGAAACGAGCCGACGGCCACCGTGGTCCACTGGGTTGCTTGCGTCAGGGAGTTCGCCGCATGCAGTTCCTCGCGGCTGGCAATGCTGGGAAGAATGGCGGCGCGTCCGCTAGTGAAGAAGGGCGACGCAAACATCAGCAAGCCGCTGAGGACATACAGGAGCCAATTCTTACGGTAGGTGAGCGTCGCGACGAACAACAGGGCCACGACGAACCGGATGAGATCGCTGATGATCATCAGCTTCTTGCGATCCATCCGATCGAGCAGAACTCCTGCGATCGGGCCGGCAAGCATCATAGGAATCGCGCGGGACAACATGATGCCGGCGACGACGAGGCCGGACTTCGTCATGGCAATGGCAAGGCTGAAGACCGCGATGTTGTTGAAGTGATCGCCGACTTCGCTGACGACTTGCCCGGTCCACAACCAGCGGTAGTTGCGGTTCTGTTTCAGGAGTCCGAGGAAGCCCATGTCAGGTTCGCTCCGCGACTCCAACTCCGAAGAGTACGAGGAGTCCGCCTGAGACCAGCGCGGTAGTGACGGGCTCACCGATCACCAGGATCGCCGTGGCGGTCGCGATTAATGGTTGCAGATAGCCGAGTGAAGTGACGCGAGACGCCGGCATGTGACGGAGCGCCCAGTAAAAAATCAGATAGCTAATCACCGAAGGAAACAAGGCCATGTAGGCGACGTTCCACCAGACGAGCGCGCTGACGGATTGCAACGAGAAGGAACCCCAGCTGAACCACGCGACCGGAATCAGGAATAGCGTTCCGAGGACGTAGAGGAACGTGATTACCGTGATGGGGCTATGCTGACCGCTGACTCTGCGGCCCAGGACCGAGAAGCCGGCGAAGGTGATGGCGGCTCCGAGAGCGAGCAGGTCACCGAGAATCGTCGATCCCGCACTTTTTCCGGCTTGGAGGACGATGACTCCGCCCAGTGCGATGGTCATGCCGAGGACGCGGCGGCTGGTTACGATTTCCTGTCCGACGAAGGCCGCGATGGCGAGCACCAGGATCGGCGTGAGGCCGATGATCAGCGACGAATGTCCGACGCTGGTCCGGCTCAGCGAAGCGAGATAGAAGATTTGATTCAACGCGACTCCGAGAAGGCTGAGTACGATCAGCGTGGGGAGGTCGCTTTTCGTCCATCGCGGCTCCACGTGATTACGGCCGTCCCACCAGTAGACCGGCAGCAGGAAGATCGCGGCGAGGGCCATGCGGAGGGCGGGCAGAACCATTGCAGGAATCTCTCGCAAGGCGATTTTGCCCGCCACAAAACTCACCGCCCAGAAGAAAACCATTATGAGGAGCAGCGAATACAATCGGGCCGGACTAGGCCCCGGCTTCAACGAATCACTTCCTCCTGGGTCGTCACGGACTTCAGGAAATCCATGTCGATCGGATAGCCGAAGCCGGGATCTTCGCGCACGGTGATGGTGCCGCGTGGAGAAACTTCGACTCCGGGACTGATGATGTCGCGAGCCCAATAGCGCTTGCTGGCCGAGACGTCGCCGGGCAGGACGAAGTTGGCAAAAGTCGAGAGGGCGATGTTGTGGGCGCGGCCGATTCCGGATTCAAGCATTCCGCCGCACCAGACCGGGACGTTGTGCTGCTGTGCGATATCGTGAATTTTCTTCGCTTCGCGGAAGCCGCCGACGCGCCCCAGCTTGATGTTGATGATGCCGCACGCCTTCATGCGAATGGCCTGTTCCGCCTGATGCGCGGAGCGGATGCATTCGTCGAGGCAGATCGGCGTCTGCAATTTCGCCTGGAGCTCCACGTGGTCGATGATCTCGTCGTGCGCGAGCGGCTGCTCGATCATCATCAGGTTGAAATCATCCAACTTCTTCAGGCGGTCGGCGTCGGCGAGCGTGTAGGCTGAATTCGCGTCGGCCATCAGCCGGATGTTCGGGAACGCATTGCGGACGGCGCCCACCGCGTCGATATCCCAGCCAGGCTTGATCTTCATCTTGATGCGCTGATAGCCGGCCTTCACTTCGATGTCGATCTTCGCCAGCAACTGGTCGATCGAATCCTGAATGCCGATCGAGACGCCGCAGGGGATTTCCTTACGCGCGCCGGCGCCGATGTGCTGGTAGAGCGGCAGGCCCAACATACGGGATTCCAGATCCCAGGCCGCGACCTCCACTCCGCCTTGCGCCATATGATGGCCGCGGATATGCGCGCTGCGCGCGGCGACGTCATTCGCGGATTCGAATTTGAAGTTGAGGATTCGCGGCGCGATGAAGTTTTTCCCGATCAGCCAACAGGAGTCGGTCCATTCTTCGTTGTAAAACGGATTCTCGCCGGCGGTCATTTCGCCCCAGCCCGATACGCCGGCGGATTGTAGTTCCACCAGCACCATCTCGCGCTCGTAGGTGCGTCCGAAGCTGGTTTCAAAGAAGTGGACTAACGGCATACGTATGCGCCGGAGCGTGATTTGTTCGATTGTGAATGCCATTTTATGAAGGAAGTCTCCCAAGAAGATAGCTGCCCGCGTCCGCGGTTCGCTCAAAGCCAACGACGGCGAGTCCGCCGCCAAAGTGTTGCTGAAATTGTTGTGTCACGTTCGCCTGGATCTCAAGTGCGGCGGCGGAATCCGTTTTCCGCAGTGTCTCGATCGCGACCGGCACCGAGATCCGGGCTTCGATCGGAGGCCGGTCGTGAGCAACCCCTGCTAGAATCGCGTGGACGCGGACACTCGAAAACCACCATTCGGGCACGCAGCGATCGGTCGGCAAGCCGCCGTGAAGATGACTCGTGGTGGTTCCATAGACGTTCACGAGATAGCGGCGAATCACGCAGCCAAGGCGCTCAATATTGAAGTAGGCGTTCTTGATTTCGAGTGGATCGAAGGTCCATTCCATCAACTGGATCCCGCGCGACAAGCCATCTTCGCGCTGACGAAGTTTGAGGATGCGGCCGACGCCGGCGTTTCGATATTCCTTGCGGACGCCGAGCATCTGCGAATGAAGATACGGTGTCGGACCCGATTTGATTCCGGGAAAAGCAAGACAAAAGCCGACCATGTCGGCGCCGTCGTAGGCTCCGAAAGCCTGCCCACCGATTTTCGAGGCGACGGCAAAAATGCGAACCGGGATCAACTCGGCAGGCTCAAAACCCCAGATTTCCTCTTGCAGTCGAACCGCTTCATCGAAGTGCTCGCGCTCGGTGAGCGCGGCAACGGTTAATGCCGTCGGCGTACTCACTGGCGTGCCTCCGCTTCGATGCGCTTCGCGTCCTGCCAGAGTGCTTCCATTTCCGCCACGGTTGCGCTCGACGGAGTCTTGCCTTGTTCGCGGAGCCCGTTTTCGACGTGCGAAAAGCGCCGCCGGAATTTTGTGTTCGTCTTGCGCAACGCCTGTTCCGAATCAATCTTGAGAAAGCGCGCCATATTTACAATGACGAAAAGCATATCGCCTAATTCGCCTTCGATATCGCTTCCGTCGCGTCGCGCTTCCTTCAATTCGTCGAGCTCTTCGTGAAGTTTTTCGATGACCTGTTCGACGTTGTCCCAATCAAATCCGGCTCCGGCGGCTTTACCGGCAATCGCCTGGGCTTCGACGAGCGCGGGAACGGACCTGGGAATCCGATCGAGCAAACCTTGCCGCGGATCGGCAGGCTTCTCTTCCGCCTTGATTTCATCCCAACGTTTCTTGACCTCATCGGCGGTATCCGCCTTGGCGTCACCGAAGATGTGCGGGTGCCTGCGAACCAGTTTTTCGTTGATGGCGTCGAGCGAATCGTCGATGCTGAAATGCCCGGCTTCCTCCGCCATTTGCGCGAAGAATACCGGCTGCAGCAGAAGATCGCCGAGTTCTTCTTCGAGACCGGGCCAATTGCGACCGTCGATCGCGTCCATTACCTCGTAGGTTTCCTCGAGGAGGTAGCGCTTGATGGTGCCGAAACTCTGCTCGCGGTCCCACGGGCATCCATCGGGTGCGCGCAGCCGCGCCATAATGTGGACGAGCCGCTCGAACCGTTCTCCGGTGGTTCGCGGGGGGGCTTCCATGAAAGGGAAATTTCAGCGTAGCACGAGCCGCGTGGAGGTTCGGATGATTGTCGAAGTAGGATGCCCGGCGAAGGTAAACTAAGCGAAATGGAAATCCGGCAAGCGCGATCGCGCGAGGATTGGGCAACCGTCCGCGGTCTGTTTGAAGAGTATGCTGCTTCGCTCGGACACGATCTTTGCTTTCAGAGTTTCTCGACGGAGCTCGAAATGCTGGCCACGATGTATGGCCCGCCGGGTGGCGGCATGCTACTCGCTGCACTGGATGGGCGCGTTGGAGGCTGTGTTGGAGTTCGCCGGCTCGAGGACGAAGTCTGCGAGATGAAGCGGCTCTATCTGCAGCCTGAATTTCGCGGTGCGGGCCGGGGACTCGCGATGGCTTTGGCGATTTTGGATGAGGCGAGACGGCTTGGATACCAGCGGATCCGGCTTGACACGCTACCCGAGATGCGGAAGGCGATGGCGATGTACCGCGGGCTCGGCTTCCGCGAGATCGCGCCGTACTACTCGAATCCGATCGAGGGCTCGCTGTACATGGAACTGGCCCTGTACTGAGGCGTCGTATGGCGCTGCGACACTACAATAGAGGAATGAGTGACAGCTATCCGATTCCTCCGGCCACATTCGAGTTCCTGGTTCTCTCGCTCAAGATGCAGGTGGAAATGCAGCTTGGTCTGCTGAATTTCGGCGAGGAAAAAGACGCGCCGGAAACGAATCTTCCGGTCGCCCGCCATAGCATCGATGTGCTGGCGATGATTCAAGACAAAACCAAAGGCAACCTCAGCATGGACGAACAGAGGCTGCTCGAAAATTCGCTGACTGAACTGCGCTTCCGCTACGTGCAGGCGATCGAGGCGCAGGGCAAGGCGAAAGCGTCCGCGGAGGCCGTCGAAGCCGGCTCTGAAGGACCTTCGGCGTAGTGGCATTTCCGGCAATTAAGATTACTGTTCTCGGTTCCGGGACGTCCGCGGGTGTGCCCACGGTCGGATGTCATTGCGACGTCTGTACCTCCGCCGACCCGAAAGACAACCGCTTGCGGCCATCGATCCTCGTCAGCTGGGACGGTCATTATGTGGTGATCGATACCACGCCCGACTTTCGGACGCAGGCAATTCGCTCCGGGCTTCCCCGGCTCGATGCGGTTCTGTTCACGCATTCGCACGCCGACCACATCATGGGCCTCGATGACGTGCGGCCGTTCAACTTCCGGCAGCGCGCGGCGATCCCGGTCTATGGCGCTCCGCAGGTTCTGAATCACATTCGCAAAGCGTTCTGGTACATCTTCGACGATGCTCCGCAGGAATCGGCGGTGCCGAAGTTGACGACGCATGAACTGGACGGAGACGTGGTGGAGCTATGCGGCTTGGACTTCAAGCCGATCCTTTTGCAGCACGGAAAAGGCCACGTGTACGGTTTCAAGTTCGGACGCGCGGCGTATTTGACCGACCATAGCGACATTCCGGAAGAGTCGCTTGCGCAATTGCACGGCTTGGACGTCCTGTTCCTCGACGCCCTTCGTTACAAGCCGCATCCGACGCACTCGACGGTCGATCGCTCCCTGCGATGGGTGGAACAGCTGAAGCCGCGGCGGGCATTTTTCACGCATATCTGCCACGACCTCGGACACGCGCGGGCGCAATCGATGCTGCCGGCCAACGTCCGGCTGGCATACGACGGTCTGGAAATCGACGTCGATTCGACGGAGACCGCACTCTGATGTTCCGGCCTTCTGTGCTGACGATTGGAAATTTCGATGGGGTCCACATCGGGCATCTGTATTTAATGGGCCGTGTGGTCGAGCTTGCGGCGCGGGAGCATCTGTCGCCGACGGCGATGACGTTCGATCCGCATCCGACCCGAGTCGTTGCGCCTGAGCGCGCTCCGAAGCTTCTGACAAGTCCGGAGGAGCGGGTCGCGTTGATGCGGGATGCCGGGATCGAGCAGGTATGCGTGATTCCGTTCACCACCGACATCGCGCAAATGCAGCCCGAGGAGTTTGTCGCCCGATTCATCCAAGAAGAATGTGCGGCGCGAATCGTGCTGGTCGGAGAGAATTTCCGCTTTGGACACAAACAATCCGGCAACAGCGAAACCCTGGCCGCCCTGGGTCCGCGGTATGGATACACGACGGAGATCGCGCCCTCGGTTCACTATCGAGGCCGGGCCGCGTCCTCAAGCGAAGTGCGCCGGTTGATCGCGGCCGGAAACGTCTCAATGGCGGGGCGGCTTCTCGACCGTCCGTACGCGCTCGAAGGGGACGTGATCAAGGGTCATGGAATCGGTTCGAAGCAGACGGTTCCTACGCTGAATCTCGCGACCAATGCGGAGTGTCTACCGGCAAACGGTGTATACATTTCCCGGACGCGCGAAGTGAATCCAAACAGTAAGCGTCCTCGGGAATGGGAATCGATTTCGAATATCGGGATTCGGCCAACATTTGATGGCGGGGCTATCAGTATTGAGACGTTTCTGCTTGAACCGATCGGCGGAGAAACTCCGGCTCGCATTCGAGTGGAGTTCCTGCGGCGCGTCCGCGATGAGCGAAAATTCGAATCGCCGGAGGCGCTCAAGGCGCAAATCTTCCACGACGTGGGCCGCGCGAATGCTTACTTCCGGCGCACCAGTAGCTTGCAATCGTCGTAGAATACGGCCAATGCGATTTCCTCTCGCTGCGGCTCTCCTATTCATTGCCGCCTGTTCGCGGCGTGGCGTCGATCACCCTCTTGCCGACGCGCACCTCGCTGACGAGATCGCGGCGATCAAAGCGATCGACAACCATGCCCACGTTGTTTCGATCGCCCCGAACGATCACGAGTTCGATGCTCTGCCGGTTGAAAACCTGGAGCCTTCCGTGATGCCCTCGCGATTGACGGATGCGAAATCGCCGGAACAGGTGCAAGCCCATGCCACCGTCTTTGGCCGCGCATCGAAAGCGGAAATGATGAAGCAGAAGGGCGACGCCTATCCGCAATGGGTGCTCGACCAGTCCGGCATTGAAATCGCGCTGGCGAATCGCGTGCGCATGACGCCGGATCTGGCCGGTCCGCGATTTCGTTGGGTGTCGTACGTCGATTCGCTGATCTTCCCGCTCGACAACTTGAGCATGGTGAAGGATTCCGACAAGGCGGCACTCTACAAACTCGAAGACGGCCACCGCAAGCGATACCTCGCGGACGCGTCGATGGAATCCATTCCCGCGACGCTCGAAGAGTACACGGCAAAGGTGGTTACGCCGGCGCTCGAAAAGCAGAAACAAGCCGGCGCGCTGGCGGTGAAGTACGAAGCCGCGTATCTGCGCGCGTTGGACTTCTCGAATGTTCCGCAGGCGGACGCGGCTCGCGTATACGCGAAATACCGGTCCGCGGTGGCTCCGGCTGAAGAGTACAAGCTCCTACAGGATTACTTGTTTTGCTATATCGCCAAGGAAGCGGGCCGCCTCGGGCTCGCGATTCATATTCACACGGGCTTGGGCGGTGGCGGCTACTTCAATATGACCGGATCCGATCCGGCGTTGCTTGAGCCGGTGCTTAACGATCCTGCGTTTCGCAAAACCAATTTCGTTTTGCTGCACGGAGGATGGCCTTACTGGGAACACATCGGAGCGCTGGTCACCAAGCCGAATGTGTACGCGGATTTTTCGGTCCAGGGCTTACTGTTCTATCCCACGGCGCTGGCAAAACACCTTCGCACGTGGCTGGAATTTTCGCCGGACAAGATTCTCTTCGGTAGCGATGCCTATCCGTGGTCGGAGACTTTGGGATGGGAGGAGTCGCTGTACATGAGCACGACCACGTCGCGCCAAGCGCTTGCGATCGCTTTGACGGGCATGTGGAAGGACGGCGAGGTGACGCATCCTCAAGCGCTCGAAATCGCCAGGATGGTTTTGCGCGACAACGCGCGTAAGCTCTACAAGCTGCCTTAATCGATGACCCGTCGCCTGGTGATCCGTCCGGGAGCGATCGGCGACGTCATCGTGGCGCTGCCGTCTTTACTAGCGGCGAATGCGAATGAGATTTGGACTCCGGCCGCGTTGGTGCCCCTACTTCGACTTGCGGGGTTCGAACACGTGCGGGCGATTTCTGGCACGGGGCTCGATCTGGTTTCGATACGCGGGCTCGAAGCATGCCCGGCACTGCGTGAATTCGATGAGATTCTATCGTGGTACGGAACCCATCACGACGATTTTCGGGTCGCAGTGAGCGCGTTGCCAATTCGATTTTTCGAAGCGCTTCCGTCACCGGGTTCTATTCTGCATTCGACCGACTTCTTCCTCCGGCAGTTACGCGCGAGCGAGGGAGAGCGTTCGCGGATTGGAGTCGCCAGGGAGCGAGCAGACTACGCCGTCATTCATCCGTTCTCTGGAGGCCGGCGCAAGAATTGGCCACTCGAGTGGTTTCGAGAGGTGGCTCGATCGCTACCGATGGAGGTCCGCTGGACCGCGAGTCCGGAAGAGCCGCTCGACGGTGCCACACGTTTCGAGGATCTCGCGGAACTCGCGAAGTTTCTGGCGGCGGCACGCCTGTACATCGGGAATGATTCCGGGATCAGCCATTTGGCGGCAGCCGTCGGAACGCCAACGATCGCGATCTTCGGACCCACGGAGCCGCGAGTTTGGGGGCCACGCGGGCCGCACGTCGAAATTATCACGCCGCCAGATCGATCGGACCTGATGGCGTTGTCGCCGGCGATGGTGCTCGAGAGGGCGCGATCGCTGCTCGCGCGTAGCTGATCGTTTCGGCGAATAATTCTGGTGCAATCGCTGTGAGATCGACGCCGAGATAGAAACTGCGCAGTCTACGATGCAGAGCCCCCACATAAGCGGCAGCCGCGGCATTCAGCGAAGGATCGCGATGGACCGCTTCGTCGCGAAGCGCCGCGGCCATGGCCAGCAATTGAATAGTCGCGCTGACGATGACCTCATCCCCGCGAAGCATCGCCAGAAGGCCTTTTGGATTGGTCATACGAACGCACAGGATCGCGTGATGTGCGTGGTGAGGCGCGTAACATTTGGCCAATTCGATTTCGCCCGCATCCTTCAGCCGCTTTTCGATGGATGCGAGCGCAACGGCTAGAACCGATTCGATTGCATGCGTAGCCGACCGGGGCGTCTTGGGATGATGTATGTCGTACGCATACTCAGTGCGCGGACGCCCTCCGAAGACCGGCGAGAAGCTATAGACCAAGACCGGGAAAGCGGTCCGGCAGTCGCGGTATGCTTCGAGCGAAGCGAAATAATGCGCTCCAATGGAACGCCGGATTGCCGCCTGCACCGCCACCGACGCTCGCATTCCCACGGCGAAAAAATCTGGGCTGTTCTCCCTCGGGAGGTCTCGCCAATCGTTTCCATCACGGACCGAGCGTAGCCACGCCTCGACGTCCTGCTGCAGATGTTTGCGCAGATTCCATTCCTCACGGGTGTATTGATTCGTGTGAGCCATCGCGACCACAAGATACCCCGCAGCCCCTCGATTCCGAACTATGGACCAACTCGAGCTTTCGCCAAGCCTTTGCAAATCCAACAGAAAAGGCTACGAAAAGAATTTTCAAAAGGTGTGAACGCTGGATTTGATACCATCGTTTTTCCGTTTTCGAAGTCCTTCACGCATCATCCCGACTTATGACACGACGCCAACTTCTTCCCGCTTTCCTTGCCGGAGCCGCCGCTGCGCAGACCGTTACCGACCAAAAGATCGTCCGCAAGGGACGGCTGAAACAGTGTGTTACGGGCGGGGTATTTCCGCGCGGAATGTCGTTTGAGGATCGCTGCCGGAACGCCGCGCAACTGGGAGCCGTCGGCTTCGATCTGGTGGGTCCGAAGGACTGGCCCACGCTCAAGAAGTATGGTCTGATTCCGACGATGTATCCGCCCGGCCCCGGCGGAACGATTGAGAGTTCGCTGAACCGGCGTGAAAATCACGACGCCATCGTGAAGGGTATGCATGCGGCGCTTGATGAAGCGGCCGCGGCCGGGTGTCCCAACGTCATCACATTTTCGGGTAGCCGCAAATACATGCCGGATGCCGAGGGCCTCGACAATTCCGTCTTGTGCCTGAACCGAATCAAGGCACACGCCGAAGACAAGGGCGTCACCGTCTGCATCGAATTGCTGAACAGCAAAGTGAACCACAAGGACTACATGTTCGACCACGCTTCATGGGGCGTCGAGCTGGTGAAACGCGTGAACTCGCCGCGAGTCAAAATCCTTTACGACATTTATCACGCGCAGATCATGGATGGCGATATCATTCGCACGATCCGAGACAATTTCGGCGCGATTGGACATTTCCATACGGGCGGCAATCCCGGCCGGAATGAAATCGATGAGACGCAGGAATTGAATTACCGGCTGATTGCGCAAACGATTGCCGACCTCGGATACAAAGGCTACGTCGCCCATGAATACAGCCCGAAGCGCGATGCGCTGACGTCGCTCGACCAGGCGATGAAGATTTTTGACGTTTAGAATATTACCCAAAAGAGCAGCCAGTGCCAGAGCCTGGCTCCGAACCAAAGCCAGAACCGGATTACCAAGCGCGTAATGATCAGCCCCGTTGTCGTCATTCAACCCGATCGCCTAAAGGCGTTCGCCCGGCAAATCCTGGAAAAAGGCGGCGTTTCGCCGGCCTACGCGGATCTCGTCGCCACCTCCCTGGTCGCGTCGAACCTGCGCGGAGTGGATTCGCACGGCGTCCAACTCCTGGTGTTTTACCTGGAACACATCCAATTGAAGAACATGGATGTTGACGCCTCGGGGCGCATTGCATCTGAAAACGGCCCGTGCCTCGTTTACGACGGGCAAAACGGGCTCGGCCAGATAGTGTCGGCCGAATGCGTTACCCATGCGATTCGCGTCGCCAGGGAATCCGGAATTTCGATCGTGGTGGCGCGCGAATCCAACCATTTCGGCGCCGCGGCGTATTGGTCGCAGCGGATCGCGGACGCCGGTTTCATCGGAATCAGCCTATGCAACGCGACTCCGCTGGTCGCTCCCTGGCAGGGATGTGAGAAACGGTTGGGCACCAATCCGATTTGCATGGCTGTTCCCGGAGAGCGGCGTTGGCTGCTCGACATGGCGACCACGACGGTCGCGCTGAACAAGGTTTATCGCGCGATGCTGAGCGGCAAGCCCGAGATTCCGGCTGGCTGGGCGCTCGACATCGAAGGCAATCCGACGACCGACACGCAGAAGGCGGTCGAGGGATTCCCGATGCCGCTGGGCGGATATAAGGGCTCCGGGCTCGCCGTTATGGTCGAAATTCTTTGCGCGGTTCTGAGTGGCGGCGCGATCACCACCGAGGTCGGCGGCACGCGCGTCCTCAACCGGCCGATGCGCGTCAGCCATTTCTTCATGGCGATCGATGTGGCGCGATTCATGCCACTCGAGGAGTTTGAAAAGCGCATGGCGCAGCTTGCTTCGTCGTTGAAGGACGTAAAGACCGCGCCCGGCTACGACGAGGTCGTCATCGCCGGTGAGCCCGAATGGCGGGAGGAGGCTCGGCGGATTCATTCTGGAATTCCGCTTGACGAGGGCGTTTGGAAAGCCTTGGTCGACACGGCGGAGAAGGTCGGAGTGGCGGCTCCCGAATTGTAGTTAGCCAAAAATGTAATTAGCCAAAAAGCCGAATGGCGGGAAAGGCCTGCGTATAACGAGATCGATCCAGCGTTAGAAGGCGGTCCGCGCGGATGAGGGAATGGGCGCCGACGACAAAGTCGACCAGCAAGCGCTTGGGTTCACCTCCTCCTGAACTTCTGCGGCGAGCGGCATAGGTGGCATACGCATCGCCGGCAGCACTCCAGATTTCCTCGGTCATTTCGAACTCCGCCATGATGGCGTTATCGCCAAGAAAACCATTGACGGCGTTCCTTGTGGCGTTTGGATACGCGAGCAACTCGGCGTACACCGCCCCGCAGATTACCAAGCCACCTTCCAGTTCCGCCGCTTCGAGCAACTGGATCATTTCCGACGAGCGAGGCTCGGCGCTCCAGACGGCCGAGATTACGTTCGCGTCGATGGCCGTTCTCACTTTGGTTCGTCGTCCGCATCTCGCATCTCGCGAATCCAAGCCTCGCTACCGCCTGGATACGGCGGCAGGAATCCGACATAATTCCGGAACTTGCTCGCTGACTTGCGCGCCGGCCGAATCACAGTCCTGCCACCTTCGTTTACGAATTCGACCCGATCACCCTGCTTCACTCCCAGCCGAAGCCGAACTTCCTGGGGAATGGTAACTTGGCCTTTGGTACTGATAACACTGAAACAAGACATCCTTACCTCTTATTCTTACAGTAAGGATAGCATTCCTTACTGGACGTATGGTTAATGCGGCTTCCGCTGGGTGAGGCTGAACCAGTTTCCGAAGGGATCCTTCATGAGGGCTTCGATGCCGTAAAAACGGTCCGTCGGCGGCTGCGTGAATTCGACGCCTTTCGCGACGAGCTCGTCATAAGTCTTCCGCACGTCGGCCGTCTCCATCACGCCGGCACCCAAGGCGCCCTCTTTGACGAGCTTCTTGAGCATCTCGCCCACGTCCGGTTTCATCATCGGATTGCCCAGCGGCATCAACACAATTTCGAGATCCGGCTGGCCCTTAGGGCCGACTGTCAACCAACGGAAACCCTCCATCCGGTTGTCGGTGCGGACCTCGAAGCCGAGTTTGTTGACGTAGAAATCGTAGGCGACATCCTGATCGTCCACATAGATGGTCACGTGCGAAAGCCGTTGAATCATGTTGTTTTCTTTCCTCT
Organism: Bryobacterales bacterium; assembly: GCA_038210135.1. Taxonomy (GTDB): domain Bacteria; phylum Acidobacteriota; class Terriglobia; order Bryobacterales; family Bryobacteraceae; genus JBBQWZ01. The sequence continues at coordinate 67,085 of JBBQWZ010000024.1, read as the reverse complement.
GCTTCTTTGCTAGCGATTCAGGTTGCCACACTGCGAGTGCCATCCGCTTCTCGAATCTTGCTGTTCCACGTTGCACAGGGCGGATCGCGGAAGCCCTGGATCGTTGGCCAGCGAAGTGTAGCCTCGAACGAATCCCGCCTAGTGGGATGTCCGCGAGATCCCTTTAGTACGCGGATCTCTCACGTTTAACCCCGCCCGTAAGGGCGGGGACTCTTCGTCAGTCAACCACGGTAAAGGTCGATCGCGGACAGCCCCCTAGTGGATTCGATAACCGAACCGCAAGAGCAGGCAGGTGGGCATAAATCCGGCCGGCGGGATCAGCGCCGACGGAAACACACGCCGGACTTCACGGCGGAATTCCATCGGAGTCCGGCCGGTTTGCGCGCGAAAGAGCGTTGAGAACGAGCCTAAGCTCTCGTATCCGACCGCGAGGCAGACGTCGGTCACCGGCAGATGTTCGGCGGCGAGTAACTGCCGTGCGCGTTCAATCCGCATTCGTGTAAGGAAGGAGTGCGGCGTTTCGCCGAAGGCTCGCGCGAACAAACGGTGGAAATGATAGGGCGACAGAAAGGCGACGCGAGCAGCGTCCTCGAGATGGGGCTTGCCTTCGAGGCTCGCGGCGAGATAATCGCGCGAGCGGCAAAGCCGGACGTACAGATCGTGCTCGAGAATCAGGCGGGCTTCGCGCACGAGGATCAGCCTATCACGGCTTGGCGCCTTACCTTGGTGCCTTACCTTCGCGCCTCACATTGATACGCACGGAGACGCCGCGCGGTGGCTATCATAGACAGATGCCGGACGAAGCGAATCCCGATGTGACAGCGAAGGCCTCCTTCGAAACCGGGATCCACGAATTGGAACAAATCGTGAAGGAAATGGAAGCAGGCGAGCTGCCGCTTGAGCGCGCCATCGAGCTTTTTGAAAAGGGAATGAAACTGAGCGAGACCTGCCGTAAACAACTCGAAGAAGCGGAGACACGCGTCGAAATTCTGATGCGGCGCGGCGAAAAAGTCACGCCGGAACCCTTCCGCACTTCCAAATAGCCGCCAGCAAACATGACGCTCGACCAATACATCACCGGTCAGCAACAGCTCGTCGATCAGACGCTCGACGTGGTTGTTCCGCCGCTCACGGAATCTCCCGAGACCATACACCGCGCCATGCGGTACAGCTTATTTGCCGGCGGAAAGCGGATCCGGCCGCTTCTATGCATGGCCTCGGCGGAATCGATTTCCGACGCGCCGATTGGCGTCGAACGGGCGGCCTGCGCGCTCGAACTGATCCATACGTATTCGCTGATTCATGACGATCTTCCGGCGCTGGACAACGATGATTTGCGGCGCGGCCTGCCCACGTGCCACATCAAGTTCGGAGAAGCGATGGCGATCCTGACGGGGGACGCGCTACTTACTCTTGCGTTTGAAGTGCTATCACGACTCGACGGCGTGGATGCGGTCCGCAAGATCGCGCTGATCGAGGAATTGTCACGCGCGTCGGGAACCGTTGGGGGCATGATTGGCGGGCAGGTTCATGACATCGAAGGGGAAGGGAAGCGCCCGGATGCCAAGCTGCTCGAATCGATCCATCGCGCGAAAACCGGAGCCCTGCTGCGCGCCAGCGTTCGAATGGGAGCGATTTATGCGCAGGCGGATGACGCCCAGCTTGCGGCGTTGACATCCTACGGCGAGCATACTGGCCTTGCGTTTCAGATCGTGGATGACATCCTCGACGTGGAGCAGACTTCTGAAGATCTGGGCAAGACGGCAGGTAAAGATGTCGCCCAACAGAAGATCACATTTCCGGCCGTGTACGGGATCGAGGCATCGCGCCGGATGGCTGAGGAACACCGCCTGGCCGCACACCTTGCGCTCGACCGCTTTGACGAACGGGCGGAGCGATTGCGCGAGCTTGCCGATCTGATCGTCCGTCGCTCCGCGTGATTGCCGTGGCCGCGAAGCCGATCAAGACGCGCCTCGACCAATTGCTGGTGGACCGCGGCCTCGCTCCATCCCGTGAAAAAGCGCAGGCGCTCTTGCTGGCTGGAGCCGTGCTGGTCGAAGGTCAGCCGGCCGGCAAGCCCGGTCGGACGGTGCCGAACGATGCGCGGATCGACGTCACCAATCAGCCGCGTTATGTGAGCCGGGGCGGATTGAAACTTGAGGCGGCGCTCCGCGAATTTGCGATCGACCCGCGGGACCGGGTTTGTTTGGATGTCGGAGCCTCGACCGGCGGATTTACCGACTGCCTGCTCCAACACGGCGCCGCAAAGGTGTTCGCCTTCGACGTCGGCCACAGTCAACTCGACTGGAAGATCCGCACCGATCCGAGAGTGGTGGTTCGCGAAGGAATCAACGCTCGAAATTTGACGCCAGCGGATACCGGCGAGCCGGTTTCCCTGATAGTATGCGATGTCAGCTTTATCTCGGTGACCCTGATCGTCCCCACTTTTCCCTCCCTGTTGGATGACAATGGAGAACTTGTGATTTTGGTCAAGCCCCAGTTTGAAGCCGGCCGCGACGAGGTTGGCAAGGGCGGCATCGTCCGCGACGCGAAGGTGCATCAGTCCACGTGCGACCGCGTGCGTCGCGCCGTTGAGGACCTGGGTTTTCGAGCGGCCATCATCGATAGCCCCATCCTCGGCACCGAAGGCAATCGGGAGTTCCTGCTACATGCACGCCATTGATACGGTCGGCATTCTTTCGAAACCGAAGAGCGTCGAAGCGGTGACGCTGGTGCCGCAATTGATCGCGTGGCTCGAGCAGCGCGATATCGCGGTCCGCCTGGATCCCGAGACCTCGGAGTATGCGGGCCGCTCGTCCGGTCTGCCGCGTGAGCAAGTGCCGGATGGAACGCAGCTCGTGATCGTGCTCGGCGGCGATGGCACCCTGCTTTCCGCCGCGCGCGCGATTGCCGGGAGGGAGATTCCGCTGTTCGCTGTGAATCTCGGCAGCCTTGGATTTCTTACCGCGATTACCGTAGATCAGTTGTTCCCGGAGCTGGATCGCGCCCTGCGGGGTGAACATCGGATCGGCCAGCGCCGTATGCTGCACTGCGAAATCTGGCGCGGAGCGCAGTGCGTCTCGCAGTACGAAGCGCTGAACGATGCGGTGCTCAGCAAAGTCGAGATCGCCCGCATGATCGACCTGGTCGCGCACGTGGACAATCATTTCGTGTGCGTCTATAAGGCGGATGGGCTGATCATCTCGACGCCGACCGGTTCGACGGCGTATTCGCTGGCCGCGGGTGGTCCCATCATGCTGCCGCAAGTAGGCGCGCTTTGCATCACGCCGATCTGTCCGCACACGCTGACCAACCGGCCCGTCATCGTGCAGGATACCAGCGTGATTCAGATTCTAAATCGCGGCGAAGACAGCTCGACGTATCTGACGATCGATGGCCAGGTCGGCGAGTTGCTGATGAATGGCGACCGCGTGGTCTGCCGCCAGTCGAAGCACGCCATCCATCTGATTCGTCCGCCCAAAATGCTGTTTTTTGACGTTTTACGCGAGAAATTGAAATGGGGAGAGCGCTAAATTGGGCATGCTGAAGCGAATTTCGTTGACGTCGTGGATCTTTATCGGACTCTTCGCGGGAGTGCTCTTTGGAGTGTTTTTTCCGGAACCGGCCAAGGAAATGGGTCTGCTCTCAACCATCTTCCTGCGGATGATCAAATCGATCATCGCGCCGCTGCTGTTCGGAACCCTGGTCCACGGCATCGCCGCCACCGGCAACGTAAAAACGATGGGGCGCATTGGCGGAAAAGCGATTCTTTATTTTGAGATCGTAACCACGCTGGCGCTGGTCGTCGGGCTCCTGTTCGTCAATATCGTGAAACCCGGGGTGGGCGTAAAACTCGATCAACCGGCCGGCACGGAAACCTTGCAAAAGGCCGATACCAGCTTCGCTCACATCCTCGAGCATACGTTTCCGGCAAGCATTATCGAAGCAATGGCGAAAGGCGAAGTACTCCAGATCGTGGTTTTCGCGTTCCTCTTCGGAACCGCCGCGGCGGCCATCGGCTCGAAGTCGAAACCTATGCTCGAATTTGCCGAGTCGTTGTCGGAGATCATGTTCCGCTACACGAAGTACGTGATGTATCTGGCGCCGCTCGGAGTTTTCGGCGCCATGGCATCGACCGTCGGGAGCAAGGGACTCGGAATTCTGCAATATCTCGGGAAACTCGTGCTGACCCTCTATGCGGCGGAAGTCTTTTTCGTCGTATTCATTCTCGGCGCGGTCATCGTGATCTGCCGGCTCCCTCTGCATCGTTTCATTCAAGCAGCCAAGGAGCCGTGGTCGATTGCGTTTGCGACGGCTTCGAGCGAATCCGCTCTGCCACTGGCACTCAAGAACATGGAGCGCTTCGGAGTTCCAAAGCATATCGTCAGCTTTGTCCTGCCGACAGGCTACAGCTTCAACCTCGACGGCACGACGCTCTACCTGGCTCTCGCCGGGGTTTTCGTCGCACAGGCCGCGGGAATCGATATGCCCCTCGGCCGGCAGATCGTAATGATGTTGACACTGATGCTGACGAGCAAAGGCGTTGCCGGGGTGCCGCGCGCTTCGCTCGTTATTCTGGCCGGAACCCTGGCAACTTTTGGTCTGCCGCAAGAGGGCGTACTAGTGATTCTCGGTGTAGACACATTGATGGACATGGCGCGCACGTCCGTCAACGTCTTGGGAAATTGCCTGGCAAGCGCGGTCGTAGCGAAGTGGGAAGGTGTCGAGATCCCGAATGGGCCGATGCCCGCGCTCGAAGAAGAAGGCGAGCCCGTCGCGATCGCCGTCTGAACTGTAAGGCTGAGCTTACGGATTTACCCACCGCGCCAACGCGAATATTTCCGCGGCGACAAATAGACTTCCGAAAATCGTCTTGTTGTATCGTGCCAGCCACGGTGGCAGAAAAATATCGAAATTGTCCGAGCGTTCCGTGGTGTACCCGCCGGCGACGTCCGTAAGAGGACAGCGCCAATTGTTAGTCGCCAGCACAGCGCACTCGATCCAAACCAGTCCGCTCAAAACAGCGGCTATCGAGAATCGGGAGTAAAACGCCGCCAGAGGAATCGCCACGATACAAATGGCGAAGAACGCCCAGATTATTGTGTGGATCAGCTTGAGCTTGTATAGAGCGGACTCAGAAGACGAATTCCGCAATTTGACCCTTCGATAAAGAAGACTGTCGCGCTAAGCCGGAGGAAGCACGTCCGCCAGCCGGATCACGATGTCCGGATTTTCCATCGCCAGCAGCTCGCTCACCGTTCCTTCGCGATCTTTTTGCGAATAAATGATCGCCTTCGCTTCCTCCGGATCGATTACCCACACGCAGGCAACCCCCACCGCCAAGTATTCGTGGACCTTCAAAACCACCCGGCTCATCCGGTCGTCAGTCGACAGGATCTCAATGGCCAAGAGCGGCGGCGTTGACGGCACCTCTGCTCCCAGGTCGTTTTTCCGCCACACGCCAATATCCGGAATGCGGTACCGCGAAGAAGTAGCTCGGAACCGAAGTTCTTGGAAGGCCCCGATCCCGAGGCGCTCTTCGAGAGGCGCTAGAACAGCGAGCAGACGCTTTTGAATCCAGCTATGAGAGTATTTGCCCACGTTGCGCTCCACGATCTCACCATCGACGTATTCGCAATCGCCATCGTCGAACGTCGTTCGCAGATACTCTTCAACCGACATCAGCGTCTTGCTCGCCATCGCAGTGGACTTCCTTTAAAGCCCCAGACGCTTCGCCCACGGAGTCGCCGGTTTGATCGCCTCATTCACGCGGTTAATGTTGTCGACGCCTTCGTTTGACAGCCAGTCTTCGAGCGCCGCTACACCCTGCTTTGCGTAGATTGCCATGCCGTCTTTCCAGGTCGCGCGACCACAGAGGACACCCGAATACGCCGTTCCTGCCTCCGCCGCCATCTCCAGATTTTCGATGAACTCCGGATTGCTGACGCCCGCTGACAGGTAAATGAAAGGCTTCGAAACGACGTCGGCGGCTTTCCGGAAGAGGTCCAGCGCCTCTTTGCGCGTGTACGCCGTCTGCCCCTTGTGGAACCTGGAGCCTTCGACAAACGCGGCGATGATCGGGACTTCGACCTTCAGCACATCGACCGCATACTGCGGCTTTGAAAATTCCTGCATCGCGCCGATCACGACATCCGGCTTCTTCTTCGCGTATTGCAGGCCCTTCTCGTCGCCGCCCTTGGGGTCGTAGCCAATGAATTCAAGAAAGAAAGGAATGTCGAAAGCTGTGCATTCCGCGCCGATGCGTTCGATGAAGGCGTGCTTAATGTCGTTAACGCTGGTCTCGTCGAACGGCGAATAGTAGATCAGGATCTTGACCGCATCCGCGCCCCAATCGACAATCCGCTTCGCCGAAACGTGCGGCAGCAGGTCCGGCAGGCGGCCCGGCTGCGTGTTGTCGTAGCCCGATTCCTCGTAGGCGAGCAGTAGACCCGCATTCGAAGCCCGCGCCTTGGCGGCCTCTAAACCGAATTCAGGATCGAGCAGAATCGCGCTCGCATGCGGCGTCAAAACCTTGACAACCGACGTTTTGAACTCGCTCATCATCTCCGGCGTAACTGCTTTCGGATCGATGCCCTTTGCCGACGCGATGGACTTCTGCAGACTGCCCCGCTGATCCATTGCCGCCGCGGCGATAACGCCCGCGGAATTCGAAAGTGCCTTGAGATGTTTGAGCTTTCCTTCTGATAGTTTCACAACTAAAGTCTACGCCTACTCCCACCGCAACGCCCGAATTGGATCGATTCGTATCGCCCGCCTCGCTGGAATGTACGCGGACCCGATCGCCACCGCTGCGATCCCTAACGTTGCCAGCACAATCGTTAAAGGATCGTTCGGCGTCACACCATAGAGTTGCGACTTCACGTATCCCGTCATTGCGTACGACAGCAAGAGTCCCGCCGCCACGCCGATTCCAAGCAGCATCAGCGATTCTTTGATCACCATCCAGAACACGTTGCTCGAAGGCGCGCCCAATGCCATCCGGATGCCGATTTCGCGCGTCCGCTGCGCCACCGAATACGCCATTACGCCGTACAGCCCGATTGCGGCAAGCAAGGTCGCCAAAATGCCGAATGCCACGGACAAGCTGGCCACCAGCCGCTCCGTCAGCAAGGAATTGTCGAGCTGATGCTCCAGCGTCTTCATGTCGCTGACCGGCAGGTTCGTGTCGATGTCGGAGACGAGTTTTCGGATGGCGCCGAACATCGCCCCCGGATCACGAGCCGTCCGCACATACGCATTCATTCCGAGGTCGAACGTCTGGCGCTGAGGAAGGATCAACTCGAGCGGCATCTCTTCGCGCATGCCTTCGTACTTGGAATCTTTCACTACGCCGACTACCGTCATGTCGATCTTCGTACCCGGATCGCCGCCCATTCCGAGCCGCTTGCCGATCGCGTCTACCCCGCCGAAATATTCCTTCGCGAACCGTTCGTTGATGATCGCGACTTTCGGAGCGCCCTTTTCGTCCGATTCGCGAAAATCGCGGCCCAGGAGCAGAGGGATTTGCATCGTCTTGAAGTAATCCGGCGCCACAAAATTCATATGCGGACCGACATACTCGCCCGGCTTGGCCACATAGGACTCTACCGTTACGGTGCTGTCCCACTCGTTCCCTTCGAGTACCGCCATGATGGCCAACGATGCCGACTCCACTCCGGGCAACGCCTGCAGGCCATCTTGAAGCCGTTTGTAAAATGCCTTGGTTTGATCGCCTTTGTACCCGCTTGAGGGAGGGTCTACAGAGAACGTCAGCAGGTTTTGCGTCTTGAAGCCGGGGTCAAGCTCGCGCAGATTTGACAGGCTGCGCAAGAAAAGTCCAGCTCCAATCAACAGCAGCAACGATAACGTGACCTGCAGGACGACCAGCATCTTTCGTAGGCGACCGGACACGCCGCCGACCACCGCGCCGGCTTGGTCCTTCAACGTTGGCGCGACATCTGGACGCGTGGCCTGCAGCGCGGGAACCAAACCGAACAGGACTCCGGTGGCGATCGAGACAGCCAACGCGAACCCCAAGATTCGCCAGTCCGGCGAGGTGGATATGTTCAGCGTGCTCGTTTCAGTGGGCAGGAAACTGATCAAAGCGCGATCCATCACAATGGCCAGGACGATTCCAAGCGTGCCGCCGGCAATCGACAACATCAGGCTCTCAACCAACAATTGTGAGATGATTCGCCGGCGCGATGCCCCTAACGCAATTCGCACGGCGATTTCTTTTTGCCGCGCGGTGGCGCGCGCCAAAAGAAGGTTTGCAACGTTGGCACAAGCAATTAAGAGAACCAATCCGACGACGCCCATCAACACCAGCAGTGCGGTTGAAAACTGACGGCGCAGGTCAGATTGACCCGTTCCGCCCGGCAGAATGTCCAGGAACATCTTCAGGAAAGCCAGTTTTGATTCCGGCGCGGCGCGCGCGAATTCTTTCTCCGTCACCTCCATTTCGAGCATCTGATGAAAATATGGCTGCAAACTGGCTTTTACTTGCGCCTGCGTCACGCCTGGCTTCATTCGTCCAAGAACGTTGACCCAACGGCCCCGGCGTCCTTCGAGGGTATAAAAGCCCAATGTGTCCATCTGCGGCTTCATCATGATCGGAATGCGAATCTGCAGAGAGTGCGTCGGATCCAGACCGTCGAAGCCGGCCTGACTGACTCCGATAATGGTCAGAGGGTACCCGTTGACAATGATCTTCTTGCCGATTACGTCGCGCTGGCCACCGAACCGGGACATCCAGTAGCGGTAACTCAACACCGCGTAAGGATGTCCGCCCGGCGCCTGATCGTCTTCCGGACCAAACACGCGACCGAGTGCTGCGCCGACGCCAAGCACCGGAAAATACGTCCCCGAAACCAGTTCTCCGGAGACTCGTTCGCTCTTACCGTCCGCGCTGAGACTGAAATTGGTATCCCAACGACAAAACATTCCGTTGAATACTTCGTTGTGCGCGCTGATGTCCTTGTACATCGGATACGACAACCGCTGTCGGCCATTGTTGCTGCCATAATGCTGGCCCCGGGCCCACAACAGCACTAACTGTTCCGGATCCTTTACCGGCAGTAACCGCAAAAGAACTTGATCGATCAGCGAAAAAATCGCCGTGTTCGCCCCGATGCCCAAGGCCAGGGAAACGACGGCGACCGCAACGAAAAGCGGCGACTTCTTGAATGTCCGCAGCGCGAATCGGACGTCCTGGCCCAGAGTTCCCATGAAGCCAATACTCGCCATCCGGAGTTTGGTTAACAAAAGAGGCGGGAATATTTCGATGCCCTTTGCAAGGCCGCCGGAAAGTGGTTTACCATCACGCTAATGTCTCGGCCAATCGTCCGTCGCGGATTTCTTCGCGCCACCCTCGGAGCTTGCTGGACCGGCGCCTCGTTACTCGAGCAATCGGTGCTCCGCGCCGCGCAGGCTCGGGGCCAAGCCGCGCCCGGCCTGCCAAAGCTTTTCGACATCACCAAAATCGGCGAGGGCGTCTATTCCGCGATTGCCAAGCCGCGCACGATTATCAATTGCAACGCCGTAATTTTCGAGCAGTCCGACGGACTGTTGATCGTGGACACGCACTCGAAGCCGTCCGCCGCCGTTTCGCTGGTGTCGCAGATTCGTTCGGAGGTCAGCACCAAGCCGGTACGGCACATTGTTAATTCTCACTTTCACTGGGATCATTCGCAAGGCAACAGCGCCTACCGGCGCATCGCTCCGCAAGCCGATTTGGTCGCCAGCGAGCCGACTCGCCGCCTGATCGCTGAGCTGGGTCCACAGCGCTTGCAAGCTTCGGTGGAGGAAGCGAAGAAGAATCTCGATGGCTACAAGAGCGCCCTCGGCTCGGCAAAAACGGCGGAGGAGAAGGCGTTCTACCAGAACGAAATCTCGCAGGCCAACGAGTTCATCCGGGAAATGCAGAACGTCAAGCCGGAATTGCCAAACGTCACGTTTTCCGAGGACTTGATCCTGCATGACAAAACGCACGAGCTGTACCTGGCTTTCAGGGGACGCGGGCACACCGCGGGCGACGTCGTGGTCTTCAGTCCGCGGACGAAGGTTGTAGCGACCGGCGATCTGCTCCACGGTTTTTTGCCGTTCCTCACCGATAGTTACCCGACGGAGTGGCCGCGAACGTTGTTGAAAGTCGCAGAGCTGGATTTCACTCAGGTTGCCGGCGGACATGGCGGCGTCCAGCAGGGGAAGGCGCGGCTCTACCAAAAGGGAACCTTCGTTGAAGAACTGACGGAGCGCGTGCTTTCCGCGCGCGGCAAGAAGCAGACGGTCGAACAGCAGCGCGCCAGCATCACCGTGGACACGCTGAAATCACTTTCCCGCGACGGCTACGGCGACTTTCTTCGGGAATCCTACAGCCGCTACGCGCAAGTGCCGCCGCCGATGCGAAGCGCCGATATGGTTGCGGTTAATCTGCGGAACGGCATCGCGGACATTAATACGGCCCTCGACCGGAAGTCCTAAACACATCGCCGAACCTGTAAAGTTGAGGCAGAAGAGGGTATGAGCAGACCAGGAATAGCCCCCGATACCGGCGTCGAATCCTCTCAAGACGAGCAGCACGCGCCACTGTTCCACTGCGTGCTGCTCGACGACAACGACCACTCCTATGACTATGTGGTCGAGATGTTGGAACGCCTGTTTTTCTGCTCCGCCCAACGTGCCTTCGAGCACGCCGTCGAGGTGGACACCAGCGGCCGCACGATCGTAATCACCTGCGAGCAGCCGCAGGCGGAATACGCGCAGGCGCAAATTCATGCTCACGGGGCCGACTGGCGCATGCCGCGCTCCAAGGGCTCGATGTCCGCCGTGGTGGAACCCGCCGGACCATAGCCGGCGTTCGCACGTTCCTCCGTCGTCTACACTGGTTTTCGATGAACCCCCAACGAATCGCTCTTGTCACCGGAGCCTCCCGCGGAATCGGACGCGCCATTGCAGCCCGTCTCGCGCACGACGGCATGAAGGTCGTCGTGAACTACGCGAAGTCGAAAGACGGCGCCGATTCGCTGGTTAAGGAAATCGAAGCCAGTGGCGGAGCTGCGATCGCGATCCAGGCGGACGTCAAGAGCCGTGATCAGGTCAACGCGATGTTCGAGCAAACTTCGAAGGCGTTTGGCGACGTGGATGTCCTGGTGAACAATGCCGGCGTGGTGGCTCGCGGCGACCTCGAAGATTTCGATTTCGCCACCATGGGTCCGATGCGGGAGACGAACGTGGATGGCACTGTCTTCTGTACCCGCGCCGCGTATCCGGCGATGAAAGCCAAGGGTTGGGGCCGCATCATCAATATTTCTTCCATCGCCGGACACGGCAGTACGGCTGTCGGAACGACCTTTTACGCAGCCACCAAGGCGGCCGTCATCGCGCTGACCCGCCGTTTCGCCTGGACACTCGGCCCCCACGGAATCACCGTGAATGCCGTCGCGCCCGGCTTCGTCGTCACCGATATGTTGAAGGATAGCTTCGGCGGCGGCGATTTCGAGAAGGTCCGCCAAACCATGGCGGATCGCGCGATGACGCGACGCCTGGGCGAGCCCGAAGACATCGCGCACGCGGTTTCGTTTCTGGCGTCGGAGCAATCCGGCTTCATCACCGCGCAGGTGCTGACGGTGGACGGTGGCCGCATGGATTTCATCGGGCATCCGTAGCGGATTCTAGCGATATCCGGCTGCCTGCAACTCGAACAACTCCGCATAGCGTCCGCGGTGGGCGAGCAATTCCGAATGGCTGCCTTGCTCGCTGATTTCGCCATTCTCCAACACTAAGATTCGATCCGCCATCCGGACGGTCGAAAAGCGGTGCGAGATAAGGACGGCCATTTTCCCGCGGGTCAAATCCGCGAAGCGAACGAACACCTCGTATTCCGCCCGCGCATCCAGCGCCGCGGTGGGCTCGTCCAAAATCAACAGCTGGGCGTCCCGCATGTAGGCGCGTCCGAGCGCGATCTTCTGCCATTGGCCGGCCGACAAATCCACTCCGCCGTCGAACCGCCTTCCGAGCATCTGGCCCATTCCGCCCGCCAGTTTTTCGATCATCGGAGCGGCCATGCTTTTCTCCGCGGCCTCCAAGATGCGCGGTTCGTTCGAAAGTTCCTCAATACGGCCGAAACCGATGTTGTCGCGGACCGGGAAGTCATACCGCATGTAATCCTGAAAAATTACGCCGATTTCCTGGCGTAGCGACAGCACGTCGTAATCGCGGAGATCGACTCCGTCGAGCAGAACGGCGCCGTCCGTCGGCTCGTAGAGGCGCGCGAGCAGCTTGACCAGCGTCGTTTTGCCCGCGCCGTTTTCGCCGATCAACGCGATGCGCTCACCCGCCGGCAGCGTGAAACTCACGTTCTTCAAAACGAGCTTTCCGGGCTTGCCGTCCGTCCCCGGATACGCGAAAGAAACATTGCGAAACTCAAACCCCTGACGGATCGGACGCGGCGCCGGGATCGCGGACGGCTTCGAGATGATTGACGGCTTGGTGTCGAAGTAATCGAACAGATCCTTGATGTACAGCGCTTGTTCGCTGACGTTATTGATTCCACCGAAGAGGCTCTCGATCAAGCCGCGCGAACGCGCGAAAGCGCCTGCGAGAAACGTCAGGTCTCCCACGGAAACGACGCCGGTCAGCGTGCGATAGAGGATCACACCGTAGGCGATGTAGTAGCCCGCGGTCGGCAATATGTTCAACGCCGATCCCGACAGCGCCCTGCGAATCGCCAGCTTCTTGTTCTCGTCGAAAAACTTATCGAACAGTTCGCGAGACCGCCCGATGAGGTGCTCGCCAAGACCAAAGATCTTGATCTCCTTGGCGCTTTGCGTACTGGCGCCGAGCATGCGCAAGTAGTCGAGCTCGCGGCGCTCCGGCGTCCAGCGGTACATCATCGAATACGCGAGCATGGCGAAACGCGTCTCGCCGAGGAATGCGGGAATGACGGCGATCACCAGCAACAGCGTGTACCACCAGGAGAACCACGCGACGCCGGCGGTCAGCGAAAACAGCGTGACCATCTGTTGGGCGAGTCCGGCTAGCACGGCGAGCATTCCAAGCCGCGACGATGTCTGACGCCGGGCGCGTTCCATCTTGTCGTAGAACACCGGATCTTCGAACGAGATCAGGTCGAGGGTAGCCGCGTGCTCCATCAATTTCAACGACACATGATTCGTGAAGCGATCGCCAAGCAGCGAATCACAGAGGTTCAAGCCGCGGCCCAAAAGGTCGCCGCCGACGGCCAGTCCGATCTCCATCGCGAGATAGGTCCAGACTTTGTCCGGGTCATCGACATGGCGCCCGGAGACTCGCGCAACAACTTGATCGACGATCAGCTTGCTGATCCATAGCTGCGCTAAGGGCACCAAGGCGGCGACCGCTCGAAACACAAGAGTCGCTCCGGCCAGCCACGGCGACGTCTGCCACAGCATGCGCAGTAGAGGCGGGATGTTTTTCAGCGCGCGGATTCGTTCGCGCCAAGTCGCTGGAATTTCTGAATTAGACGGAGGAGGAGGACGCACCTACAGACAAGCGTGCCACGATTTCAGCGATCACGCTGTCGGCCCGCGCCTCGATCTCCGCGCGAGTTTGATCCTGAATCGGATGCGCGACATAGACCGGGTCCAGATCGCCGCGCCCTAGCGCACTCGCCTGCACCCGGGCGGCGGTGCGAAATTCCGTCGTCGCCACCGCGATGGCCGGTATGCCGAAGGATTCAATTCTTGTCGTATCGTGCAAACTGCACGTTGTACAGGACCCTCAATCGGCCAGCGCTTCGACCAGCGCGTCCGGCGCGGCGGCCCGGATCTGCGCCAACACCGCTTCGGGCGCGGGCTTCGCGAAGGTCGGCTTGCGGAACCGTAGGACCTCCGCCGCTCCGCGCTCTTTGAGCAGAGTTTCGAGCCGATTCAAAAATACGTCGCCGCCGGGCTTCGAGATGTCGAGCAAACCGATCCGCTTGCCGGACAGCGTGTCGATACGCGTCGCCGGTGGCACTCCGTCGTGCCGCACCTCACTCATCGGGTTCACCAGGATTACGGACATGATAAGCAGTCTACCCAATACCAGGGGCGAAAAAAACCGCAACATTGTTCTAGACGAGGAAGGCACCGGGTGCTACGATTTCGCAACATGCGAACCCTTCTCTTCGTTCTTGCTCTGCCGCTTTTTAGCGCCGAAAAGCCGTCTGATCTCGACCGGCAGCACCTGATGGCGCATTTCGAGATGACCGAAAGCTGGCTCGTCGATGAAGTGAGCCACCTGTCTCCGGCCCAACTGGCGTTTCGACCCGCGCCGGGGATGTTCAGCGTTCTTGAGTGCATCCAGCACCTGAACCTGTCGGAACCGGGGTACTGGAAAACCTACCTTCGCGAAATCAAGAATAAACCGACCAAAGAGGATTCTCCTTCGGAGGACATCGACCGCCTTTGGTACGGCATCGATCGGACCTCACACGACAAGACGCCTCCGCCGCAAGTTCCGAATCTAAAGTCGGCCGACTTAGCTCCGGTGTTGAGTGAGTTCCTGGCGCTTCGCAAGACGATGCGTGAGCACGTCAAAACCGCGCAGGAGGACTGGCGTCATCACATGATTCCGGGTTGGGAGCGCGATGCCTACCAATGGCTGTTGATGATTTCGGCCCATTCCCAACGCCATATCCTGCAACTTCGGGAAGTTAAACATCATCCCGATTTCCCAAAGAACTGAGCCCGATCCGTTCATTTGAGCGGAAGCGGCTAGAATGAAAGCGGATGCTTCGTTGTTTCTCGGTCCTCTCCCTTCTAGCTGTTTCTCTGTACGCGTCGGATTTGGAATTGGCACGCGACAAGCAAGACCGGCCCGCGCTCGAGAGACTCGCGCAGCAGGCCAATGCCGCTGCGAAACCGAACGATGCGGCGTCGTTGTATAAAGCCGCGCTGGCGGAAAGCTACGTCGCCGAAGTTGCCATTGAAGTCAAGGACAACAACGGCGCCCGCTCCGCCGCGGAAGCCGGGATTAAATCCGCCGAGAAGGCTGTCGCCTTGCAACCGAAGAACGCCGAATATCACCGGCTGCTCGGCACACTGTGCGGTCAGGTGCTTCCGGCGGCGAAGCTGATGGGGATAAAGTACGGCCGCTGCGCGCTCGACAGCGTGAACAAAGCCATCGAGCTCGATCCGAAACTCGCAGAAAATTATCTCGCGCGCGGAGTGGGAAATTACTATCTTCCGGCTGCATTCGGCGGCGGCGTCGAACTGGCGATCAAGGATTTTGAGAAGGCTGCCTCGCTGAATGCCAAACTGGCCGAAGCCTATCTCTGGCTGGGAGTCGCGCAGCGCAAGGCCGGCCACAACGCGGACGCGCGCAAAGCCTTTCAGAAATCGATCGATCTCAATCCCAATCGCGTTTGGGCCAAGCTGCAATTGGACAAGACTCCGGCGCAATAGCCTGATGTGCGATTCGCGCGAGACATTATGATCTCCCGTTTCGCGCTGGTCGCGGCTCTACTTGTCCTCACCGCGGTCACCTTCTATTTTCCCGGCCACACGTACTTACAATCGGACACGCAAGTCTACGCGCCGATGATGGAGCGCGCCTACGCCGGCCCAAGGGTTCTTGCCGTCGACCCCGTCGCGACCCGGCCTCATACTGGCCTAACGTTTTACGACGACGTCTCGATCGCGCTTCGCCGGCTATCAGGGATTCGGTTCGAGCCCATTCTGATCGCCCAGCAGTTCATCTTCCGCGCGATGGGAATCTGGGGCCTTTGGCTGATCGCCACCGCACTCGGTCTTTCTGGTGTCGAGGCGTTCTGCCTTACCGCGCTTGCGAGCCTCGGCGCCGCCATTGCCGGACCGTCCGTGCTGACCATCGAGTACGAGCCGGTTCCTCGTGGCTTCGCCATGGGAGCTTTGGTGCTGTCGATTGGCTTTGCCTTGCATCGGCGCTTCGCTTGGGCTGCCGCCGCCGCGGCGCTAGCGACCTTGTTTCACGCTCCCACCACTTGGCCGGTTTGGCCCGCGTTGATCGCGGCTGCCTTTCGCCGCAACTGGAGGCCGCTCACTTCACACGAACCGGAGCCGATTCGGGACCTGGCACGCGACGCGGGATCCGGCCGGAACGTCCTGATCGTTTCGGCGTTCTTCGTCGTTGCCCTGGCGGCGTTATTGATCGGCGCACGCGGTTCCACCAGCCTGCCGGTATTTGAAACGATCGCTCCATGGCTCGAACAAGTGCAAAGGATGCGGTCCAGCTACAACTGGGTTTCCGAATGGAAGTGGCAATTCTTCGCGCACTACGTCGTCATGAGTGCGGTACTAATCGCCGCGGAGCGCGTCGTTCGAGCCCCACGCTGGCTACTGGTTCCGGCTGCGGCCGGGCTGCTCAGCATTCCTCTTTCGTGGATTCTGCTGGAGCAAATGAAATGGTCCCTGATGACCCAATTTCAGCCCGCCCGTGCCGTTCTGTGGATCACATTGCTCGCGATCGTGCTTTCGACTACGGCGGCGATCCGCGCAACGACATGGTGGCGGCGGATGCTATGGCTCTTACCCGCGTTCTGGATTCCGATTCGCACTCTCGCGATTCCGGAAACGTTCGGGCTGCGCGAGACGATGCTGGCGTTTACGCTGGCTTCGATTTGCGCAGTGCCTATGTCGAGGAAGTGGATGCCGGTATCGTTCATTTCGCTGGCATTCTTTGCCATCCCCTATTTCAGCGGGGTCCAGAATTACCGCACCGATCTTCGAACGCCGGAACTGGCGCAGGTCGCCGATTGGGCGCGAGAGAACACGTCGCCGGATGCGGTTTTTCTGTTCGCCGATGCGAAGCGCAGCCTCGAGCCGGGAATCTTTCGCGCCGATTCGCTCCGCGCCCTCTATGTGGATTGGAAGAGCGGCGGGCAAGCGAATTACTTCGCGGACTTCGCCCAACAATGGAAAACCAGGTGGAACGCGACCGGCCAGTGCGAGGGCGGCGTCAGCGCCGCCGAACTGGGCGCACTGGGCATTCAGTACGCCGTCTTCAAAGGCAGTTCCACTGGCGGAGAGCTGGTTTTTCGAAATAGCCGCTATGCCGTCTACCGGATCGGCGCGGCGCGAAACTGATTCGCGTTACTTATTTCGGATCGAATACAAATGCCCATCCGTACGGACCAGCAATCGATCGCCCACGATCGCCGGAGTCGCCAGTGCCATCTCGTCGAGCAGATTCACATGCAGCAGTTCGTAGGTATCGCCTGCCTTGATCACAAACGTTTTGCCTTCTTCGTTCAGGCAAAAAATCTTTCCGTTGTAAGCCCACGGTGACGTTGTGAAATCGCCCGCACCCGCCGGATCGATCCGCGTCTTATAGGTCTGTTTGCCGGTCTTGAGATCGAATCGAGCGAGCAGGCCTTTGTCATAGAGGACGTACAAACCGCCTTGATACGCCACCGGAGTCGTGATGTACGTCCCGGCGCGCGGTTCGGACCACGCCACGAATTCGTTCGAATTGGCTTCGTCCTTCAGGCTGATATCTCCGTTCGCGCCTTCTTTCACGGCGAAAATCGGTTTCCCCTGGCCTGAGTCCAAATACAGCATCCCTTCGTAGGAGAACGGGCTCGGTGCCGTAACCACCGACATTCCCGCCAGACGCCAGAGCTCTTTTCCTTCGAGATCGTAACTGACCGCCATGCCGGGCCCGATCGTGACCACTTCAGTCCGGAGTTTGTTCGTCCAGATAAACGGCGTCGTCCAGCCGGATTTTCGCGGAGCCTTGGGATCTTTCACATCCCGATCCGTCCGCCACAGTTGTTTGCCGGTATTCTTATCGAAGGCCGCCAGAAACTGCTGCTTCTCGTTGTCATTCAAAATCAAAAGCCGGTTTCCGTGCAGAGCCGCGGATCCGCCCGTACCGAAATCGAGGTACACAGGATTCGCTTCGAGCTTGGTATTCCAAAGCTGGTTGCCCTTGAGATCGTAAGCCCACAAGCCGAGGTTGCCGATGTACACGTAGACGCGGTCGCCATCGGTCACCGGAGTTTCGGAAGCAAAACTATTCTTGCGGTGACGCCCGCCCGGTGGCCGGCCCGTGTAGAACTCCTGCTTCCAAATCACGGCGCCGCTTTTCAGGTCGAGGCAATAGAGGAAGTAATGCAGCAGCACCTCGTCCGGCATCTCGATGTCGCGCTCATTGAGCTTCTGCATGATCTGCGGCATGGTGAGGCCTTGCTTTTGCAGTTCGGCAACGTACTCGTTGCTATAATCCGTGCCCATCTGCGGCGGCTTCGATTTGCCTTCTGTCACCGCCGTCGTTAGGAAGATCTTGTTTCCCGCAACAATCGGCGACGACCATCCGCGTCCCGGAATCTGCGCCGACCATTCGACATTCTGCTTGGTGGACCACTTCTCCGGCAGTTTGCCGTTCGGCGCGATCGGATTCGCACCCGGGCCACGAAATTGCGGCCAAACGGAATCTTCAGCCGAGGCGAACGAGGCGATCGCCAAAAGCGTAACGAGAAATAGCCGGTGAGGAGACATAACGATTCAACTCAGTTCTAACATGAAGCGGCGGGAAACCGGTTTGCCGAAAATCGTTGCGCCCCGATCCCGTCGAAATCCAGCGCATCAGCCGTAACGAAAGCCCCAATTGGCGCATCTGATGATCAGGAGTACAATAGGTTAATGCGATTCAGCCAGTCCCTCGCGCTTCTCTGCCTGGCCAGTTCCGCGGCGTTTGCCGCTGAGCTCCCGTTTGCTAATAATGTCCATGGATCGTACGTCGAAGCGCGTACCGCCGACGTTTACACCGGCGCTTGCTTCGCCAACGGAGAGGTGGGAATCACTGGCGATTTGGCCGTCCTTGCCTGGAAAATCGACCGCGGTTCCTTTCAGGGCGTAAAGCTCGACGGCTTGAGCGTGGTGGGAGTCGTTCGCGCCACCAGCACCTTGGGCGATCCGACCGTGGCCAGCAATCCGTCGCGCGCCATCCTGATCGTTGACGAGCGCGCTACGCTCGAACAACAGGGCGCGCTGAAGGCTTTCGCGCAGAAGATGGGCAAGACCTTGTTGGCCGACATCGTTCGCGTCGAAACCCAGCCGATTTCCTTCGACGTCGAGAACGGCAATATCCATTCCCGGAACGTGAAGCTGATGGCGGGAAAAGTGGCCTCGATCGAGACCCGCCCATTGAATGAAGACGACAAGATTTGCCGTCATGAAGACGTCTACTACGATCCGCTGACCGAAGTCGAGCACGCCATGCCCGCCTTCACCAAGGAACAGTTTTACGCCGGAGCCGGCCTAGGAACCACCTGGAGCTACCCCGGCAAGCGCAGCGCCTTCGTCGGCACCTTCCAGTACAACGACTAGTTCGCGAACAAATCCGTCAAAACCACTTGGATTTCACCAGCGCGCAGGATGCCTCCCATGGCCTCCTGCGCGTTTTGTTTGGTGTAGATCCATCCGCTCTTCAGCCGTGGGTTGATCACCCAAACGAACGCGACACCGAAACCCAAATAGTCCTGAATCCGCTCTTCCATACTGTCCATCGTGTCGTCCGTCGATAAGATCTCGATGCACAGATACGGCGGCGTGCGGAAAATGGGTTCTTCCGGCGAACCGGCGAGCGCGACTGACAGGTCGGGAATCCGGAAGCGCCGCGCCGCAACCTGCACCCGGTGTTCGGGGAAAACTTCGAAGTTCAGCACCGCCCCGAGGTTCGCCAAAATCACCATCAGCCGCCCTTGCGTCCGGCTGTGATCGCGTTCTCCCACAATCCTCTCCCTGACCTCGCCGTCGATATAATCGCGGTCCGGACGGTAGCAGGTCCGAAGATACTCCTCAACAGGAATGAGAATGCTGGCAGCCATTCGTTTTCAGTGTAGTCCCGTCTCGCGCTGAATTCTACGCCAGCGCCGCCTTGCAATACGCGACGCACTTCTTCACTTCAACCAACGGGTCACCCGCGTATTCGTACTCGATGTTAGCCGGAATTTTGTATTTCTTATCCCGGAGCATCTGCAGCACCTGCTTGATCGGCGTGTCGCCTTCTCCAAACTCCACGTTCTTGCCTTGATCCTTCTTGCGGTCTTTGATGTGCAGCGCGATGATGTCTTTGTGATGCTTCTCGAGGAAGGCCACGGCATCGAAATTCGCGGCCGTGAAGTGGCCGATGTCGAAAGTGATTTTGATGTTCTTGGTGCCCGCCATCGCCGTCACGAAATCCTCTTCGCGCGCGAATTCATCGGGCCTCAGGTTCGAATGATTATGCACGGCGACGATCATCTTCGCCTCTTGCGCATACTTGTCGATCCGCTTGGCGTTGCTCGGATTCGCGGACGCGGTGATGTACTTAACGCCTAAAGCTTTCGCGATTTCGAAGCCTTTCGCCGTTTCCTCGTCAGTCCAATCCTTGCGGAAACTGTAGTTCAGCGCGTAGAGCACGATGCCGGCGTTGTCGAACTTCTGGCGAACGGCGTGCAGTTCCTCGATCGGCGGATTCTTGCGCCACGCGGCGAGCGCCGTTTTGTCCTTCGGCTCGATGTGGCCTTGAAACAGCTCGCACAGACCAAGACCGCATTCCTTCATGCCTTCAATAGCGGCGTCGAGCGGACGGTCGCGGAAGCTGTAGGACTGGACGCCGATGGTGACGCCGCGGACGGTCGAGTCGACTTTTGCGCCGCTTGCGGCAATCGAACTCAGCGCGGCGGCGCTAAACAAACCGCCGAGCTCTCTTCTGGTGATCATGGCTGGTTCCCCTTCTTACGAACGTAAGGCGGCCGCGATTGCATTGGCGATCTGCACGCCGTGAAAGCGGCCGTTCTCAATAAAAATTTCGTTGGTATGCACGCCGGCGACGATGACGCCGCCGAGATACATTCCTTTGCGCGAACTTTCGAGCGTATCTGGATTCGTGACGGGACGGCGCGTCTCGTTGTTGTACGCGATGCCGTGCGCGTGCAGGAATTCAAAATCCGGCCGGTAGCCGATCATCGCGAACACAAACTCGTTCTTTACGTCGATCTCGCCCGCCGGCGTCGCCACGCGCACGGAGTCCGCGCCAATTTCGACGACGCGCGACGAAAGATGTGCCGTGATCTCGCCCGCCTTGATGCGGTTGTCGATATTCGGGCGAATCCAGTACTTCACCGACTTCGACATGGTCTCCGCGCGATGCACCAGCGTCACCCGCGCTCCACTCTGCCAGAGTTCGAGAGCGGCCAGCGCCGCCGAATTCTTTCCGCCGATCACCATCACATCATGACCGAAATAAGGATGCGGTTCGCGGTAATAGTGGCTGACCTTATCGAGGTCTTCGCCCGGGACGTTCAACCGGTTCGGGATGTCGTAGTAGCCGGTTGCGAGGATGATCTTCCTGGCCCGGTATTCATGCACAACGGATCCCGCCACTTCCGCGGAGTGTGACAGGACGTCGTGCGGACGCGCGTCTCGAGAGTGAGCCATGAAGGCTCCGTCCTCGCCATCGATTCGCAACACGCGCTGATATTGGCGGATGTCCAAGCCATAATGAGCCGCAACCCGCCGATAGTATTTCAGCGCTTCCCCGCGCACCGGCTTCTCATTGAGTGACGTCATCGGGATGTCGCCGATTTCGAGCAATTCCGGCGTCGTGAAGAACACCATGTTGGTCGGATAGTTGTAGAGCGAATTGACGACGCAGCCCTTGTCGATGAGCACGGCCTTCACGCCGCGCCGCTTGCACTCGATCCCGCAGGCTAACCCTGTGGGTCCGGCGCCGACGATGAGAACGTCGAAGGATTCCACCTTTACAGCATCGCCTCGACAGACGTGTAGACCTCGGCGAGCGCTTTGTCGAGTTGCGAGGCGTCTTTGCCGCCTGCCTCGGCCATGTCGGGCCGTCCGCCGCCCTTGCCGCCGACCGCGTGCGCGACCACGCCGACGAGTTTCCCCGCGTGGACTTTCGCGGTGAGGTCCTTGGTGACGCCGGCGACGATCGAGACGCCGCCTTCTTCAACCGTCGCGAGGACGACGACTGCCGACTTCCACTTGTTGCGAAGCGCATCCACGAGTTGCCGAAGCTGCGCGCGATCCAGTCCGTCCACCCGCCGCGAAACGACTTTCGCGCCCTTGATCTCCTGCGCGGATTGCTCAATCGCTCCGGCCTCAGCTTGCGCCACTTTGGTTTTCAACAGCTCCAGCTGCTTCTCAAGAGACCGTTCTTTTTCGAGCAGCTTTTCGACGTGCTCGATCAGGTCGGCTTCGGAGGCGCGAACGATCGACGCCACGCGGGCAAGCGACGCCTGCGTGTCCTGGAATTTGTGGAGCGCGCCTTCGCCCGTGATCGCTTCGATACGGCGGACACCGGCGGAGATCGAGCCTTCGGCGACGATCTTGCACATGCCGATATCACCGGTCCGGCTGACGTGGGTGCCGCCACAAAGTTCCTTGCTGAAACCTGGGATCTGGACGACGCGAACCTCTTCGCCGTACTTCTCGCCGAACAGCGCCATGGCGCCGGTTTCGAGAGCTTTGTCCAGGCCCATCACGTCTGTCGAGACCTCAATATTCTTGAGGACCTCTTCGTTCATCAGGCGTTCGACTTCGGCGAGTTCGTCGGCATCGACAGCAGTGTAGTGCGTGAAATCGAAGCGCAGCCGGCTCGGCTCGACGACGCTGCCGGCCTGTTTGACATGCTTACCGAGGACCGTGCGAAGCGCCGCATGAAGCAAGTGCGTCGCCGTATGATTGCGCATGGTCGAGGTTCGGAGAGATTCATTCACTTCGGCGCGAAAAAGTGTCGCTCCATCTGGATGACCCCAAACTCGAATCGGTAGAAGCACCCTCGCACGGTGTACGGTTCCACCCAGGACCTTATAGGTATTGGTAATCTCCGCTACCGTCTCTTTCGTATTCAGGTCAATCAGCTTCCCGACATCGCCTACTTGGCCACCGGCTTCAGCGTAAAAGGGTGTCCTATTAAGCACGATTTCAACCTCAGAGTGAGGTCTGATTTCGGTGGTAGAGATCGATCGATCGATAATCAGTTCTGTTGCATATGTGTCTGTGGTTAGGTGGTCGCGATCAAATCGAGTTTGTTTTAGGTGCAGCGCATGGGAATAGACCTCTGGGACGTCGGCCTTGTCCGCGCCTTTCCACGAAGCACGCGCGCGGGTGCGCTGCTTCTCCATCTCGGTGTGGAAGCCTTCCGTGTCAATCGCGAATCCGGCTTCGCGCGCCATGTCTTCCTGCTCTTCGAGCGCGAGGCCGTAGGTGTCGTAGAGTTTGAACGCCGCCGCTCCGGGCAACATGCCGCCGGCCGCGGATTTCGCTTCATCCTGGAACACACGCTCAGCCACCTGGAAGGTGGTCGCATAGCGATGCTCTTCCTCTTTGACCACGCGGGCCACGCGCTGGATGCTTTCGAGCATATCCGGATAGGCACCCGCCATGTGTTCCGCGACGAAGCCGGTGAGCTGATAGAGATATGGATCGGTCACGCCGATCATACGGGCATTTCGCATCGCCCGGCGCATGATTTTGCGCAACACATAGCCGCGGCCTTCGTTCGAAGGCAGTACGCCGTCATTGATCAGGAACGCCGCGGCGCGGGCGTGATCCGCATTGATCCGAAGAACCGTATCGCTGCGGTCGCCGTCACCATATCCGACTTTGAAGAGTTCGCCGGCGCGATGGATGATCGGCAGGATCAAGTCGGTTTCGTAGTTCGTCAGCTTGCCCTGCATCACCGCCGTAATGCGCTCGAGGCCCATGCCGGTATCGATCGAAGGCCGCGGAAGCGGCGTCATGGTGCCATCGCTCGACCGGTCGAACTGCATGAACACCAGATTCCAGATTTCGACGAAACGTCCCCCGCCATCGAGCGGAAATTCTTCGTGTTCGCGCCCCGGTTCCGCGCCTTCCGGACCCAAATCGTAGTGGATTTCCGAACACGGTCCGCAAGGGCCGGTGTCGCCCATTTGCCAGAAGTTGTCCTTCTCGTCCATACGGAAAATCCGCGATTTCGGAATGCCAGTAACTTCCTGCCACAACTGCTCCGCATCGTCGTCTTCGCGGAATACCGTGACAAACAGCTTGTCTTTCGGCAGCCCGTACACTTTGGTGATCAGCTCCCACGCGTACGCGATCGCTTCCCGCTTGAAGTAGTCTCCAAACGAGAAGTTCCCCAGCATCTCGAAGAACGTGTGGTGCCGGCGCGTATAGCCGACATTTTCGAGGTCGTTATGCTTACCGCCCGCGCGGACGCATTTTTGCGAGGTCGCGGCGCGAGCGTAATCGCGCTTCTCGGCTCCAAGAAAGACGTCCTTGAACTGATTCATTCCCGCGTTGGTAAAGAGCAGCGTCGGATCGTTCGCGGGTACGAGTGACGAACTCCGAACTACGCGATGGGCGTTGTCGGAAAAATAATCCAGAAACTGCTGGCGAACCTGATTGCCTGTCATATGGTGTTCGCGCCCGGTCGGAAGAGCGGGCGGGGAACTTCCATTTTGGCAGATAGCGCGAGCCGGGGAGACCAGACTCTAAGAAAAGTGCGCCGCCCGGATCTACTGACCGCCGATTGCCGCCATCCTGCGATTGCGCTCTTAGTTACTGCTTGTCGCCGCGAATGTTGAGCCGGGTTTCGAGCAAACGAATGGTGCGCTCCAATTGTTGGACGCGCTCGCGCTGCGATTCGCGGCCAGCTTCCAGCCGCTGGACCTCGGCCGCGAGCTGGTCTCGTTGACGGCGCATCGCGACCAGGTCTTCGGATTCCTTAGGATTTACTTCGCGCCCTAAGAAGCGCGTCGATTCCTGCGAAGGCTTCCCGTCGGGCGCGAACACGGAAAGCTTAATTTGCACCTCCGCTCCGTGCCGGACATACGTCGTCGTTCCCTTCGCCAGTTCGTCGGCGTTCAAGGGTAGTTCCTTCGAAGTGGAGCCGTCGGCGATGGTGAGCGTCGCCCGGGTCGCTGTACGAATCGGTTTGGCCGCCTTGTTCCATTCGATCTGCATCTGCCCATCGCGTTCCGTTGCCGTTAAGCCCAAGGACTCGGCGACGCTTGTCGAATCGAGGAAGTAGCGAACGCCAAATCCAGTGGCCGCCAGACTGACGATCCACAACACCAGCCAAAGCCACAGCAAGGATCGTTTCGGCGCCGATTGAAACGTCGGCGGATCGATGGAACGCGGAGCCTGAAAGCGAGGCGGGTCGAGGCGCGCCTCCGCCGCCCGCGGCGTCGGAGGTTCCTCCCGGTGCGTTTGCGGGGGCTCACGAACTGGATCCACCATTCGGGATGCTCGAAGAAGCTGCGTTCTGGATTGGGGTGTACGATCCGCCGGACCCGGCCGAATTGGAGCCCGGTCGCCGGGAATCCGTTCGAGCGAATTCGGAGTGCGATCCGGAACATTGAAGTCCAGATAGCTGCGCTGCGCTTTCACGGAGCCGTCCGTTTCCCTCACGAAGAAGCCTGCGCGCGTCCCGCCGTAACGGCCCGGCCGCAGGACCAACGTCACCTGCCACGGCGCGGCGAAATAGCCGTCATAAATTTCCAGATCGGAGTCGTTCAGGCAAATTTCGCTTTTCGTGTGCGAAACGTACCAGCCTACGACGATCATTTCCTGAAGCGCGGACTCGTTCCGGTCGAGCAACGCCGTGAGTCCAGCTTTGTCCTGATCCGACAGCAGAAACGCCGGACCGCGGGTATGCTCGCACGGAATCGGACGCTGCGCCAGAACTCGCACAGTTCGGCCTTCGCGCGCGCCATACAGGACGCCGCCGGCTTCGATACCACCGCGGGACAAGCGTTGAAATCCCTCCTGGACCGCCAGGCGGATTTGCTCCAGGGCTTCGAGCGAATATTCGATGGCTATCGGACTCTCGGCGACGTTCCAGACGCCGAAATTGGTTTCACTCATGGGTTCGCGAAGAGACTCCGTTATACGTGTGACCGGGCGGCCGGAACTTGCACACTGGTAATAATGCCTTCGTCAGAATCGACCTGCTCCTGTGATTCCGTCAGGTGATAATAATACGTCAATCCGCCAATCAAACTGGCGAAAAGGAGCGCCGTTAGGAACCAGGTTACGGACAAGCGGTTCCAGGCCGCCGACCCCTCTCCCGCGGCCATGCTCGCGCGAACCACGGCATAGCTGAAAGCCATGGGCGGAAACAGCTTCCAATACCAGGGCATCAAGTCGAGATGTCCCTGGCCTCCGGCTTGCGGCCAGATCGAACTGGCGGCCAGCAGCGTAATCAAAAAAATCAGGACATACGCGGCGCGTAACAAAGCAGAGGATGCTTCCGCGGCGGGTTGCGTTGCCGGAAGCGCGATCGAAAGAGCCTCTGGCGCGGAAGTATCCATCGGCGCGTCGAAAGCTACCTCCGGCGCCTGCGCGGAGGTAGGCAAAACCGGCTCAGATTCGTTGGTGAGCTGCACAGAAAAATCCAGTTGAATTGCCGACCCAGACTATTACCAAATATAGTCCTTCGCGTCCTTCCGCCGCTCATAACTGTCGAGCACATGGACGACGCGCAGGCGCTTGAGCTTCGTCGGAGACAACTGCCCGATCGGCACATACAGGATCTTTCGGCCCAGATGGGAAGCGATCGACCGGAAAACCGATCGCGGCGGTTTGGCCGCGACGTACACCACCAGCTTCTCGACGGAATAATCGAGAGCGGCCATCAGCAGCCGCTCCGCTTTGGTTTCGGCGAATTGATAGTCGTCGTCCGCCCAGACATCGTACATTCGGCGGGCAGGTAATGTCATCAGGAATCCGCCGTATTCGGCTCGGCCGATTCCCGGACCGACGATATTCTCAAACGGGTAGGTCGAATAGAAAGCCATGTCGCTTTCGTTCTGATGCTCGCCGAGCCATGTGGTCAGATACCGGTATCGGTCGCCGGAGTCTTCGTCGAAAATCACCACCACCGCTCCGACATCACCCGAGATGCGATCGTGTTGCCGAACAAAAATCTTCCCCTGATGCCAATTACGAATCGTCTCGCGCATATCGATTCCGTCCAGGATGGATGTCGTGAACGGTTCAACGCGAATCCGCTCTTCACTCAGCATTGCCTTGGATTTTGACTTTAAGAACCGTCCATATTCCTCGATGACCAGGTCTTCCGGCGGATACGAACAGATCGCATTTCCGTTGGTGGCCTGCGCCCATTCTCCCGGTGTGCTTTCCTTCTTCCGCGACTTCAGGCCGCTCGGTTTCAGACGCTGCTTGGGGCGGGGAAGCCGCCTGCGGATCCGCAGCTTCTTGGTGCGAAGCCAAATCTCGCTTCCCGAAAGATTCACCGTCTCGAGGTCGGATGTGGCGCTCTGCGGAAGATACCGGTTCGCCATTTCCCAGACTTCCCATCCGTAGTTATCATCGACCACGGAACGCGCCGCTACGGCCAGATCGAAGACGCTGGCCACCAGATCATTCGAGATTTGCGCCAGGTTCCGGCTGTACCGCGCCATCATTCGACGCTGCCAGTGCGCGATTTTCTCGCCCGTGGACTGCTCGTATTTCTTCCCCGCCTCTCGCAGCAAATCCATCTGCACTCGGGGGCGGTCGACCATTTCGCCGCCGTTACGCGGCAAGGGCTCTCCCGTCAGCGACAGACGATAGAACTCGTAGCGATCCTGAAGATAGGGATACTCGACGGTGATTTCGGCCAGGCAGTCCGGATGGAGATTCAGCAGCCGGACGTCTTCGCTCTTATTGCGGGAAGGCGGGGGCTCCTGCGGCTTCTCCATCGCGTCCAGCAGTGGATCCAGCATATTCAGCGAGACCACCACCAACACCCGAGCCATCGGATCCGCGCCTTGCAGCTTCCAGGCCATGCCGCCGGCGTGAGCGGCGACATCCTCGTTCCGTGCCTGCGGATAGACGCGGTAGGCCTCGACATAGGCGTCGACGCCGATGCGCTGGATCGAATAGGTGTCCGGATAATTATCCGGCAAGTGCGGACGCTCATTGTCGTCCGGCTCCAGAAATACGATCCGGGCGCCAATTTCCTGCGCACTGCGAATGGCCTCGGTAAATGGATCCGACGGCTCGATCGGCACGTAAATCGCGCGCTCGTCGTCAGCGGGGTCGGGATACAGAAGTACCGACATCGCCGGCAGCCGGTCGAGCGCTTGCAGATAGGCGGCTTCGAGCGAAACCGGCAGTTCGACGGCGACGACCTCGGGCTTCTCCTTGAGGACCCGCTGCCTCAGCGCAATGGAAAACTCCAATTTGCCCGGCACGACCGGGAAATAGGAGAAACGGCCCCGGTCCAGACTGCCGGCGCCCCAGGGCGACAGGCCCAGGTCAGGGGCGCCCGGCATAGCGCAGAGCCTCTTCGCCCAGTGTTTGAAGAATCGCCGTTTGCAGCAATCGCGTGTTGGCTGGCGCGACTCCGCCGTCCTCGATTTCGGCTTGCCGCAGCTTCAGCGCGAACCGGGCGATGTTGATGCCGTCCCGGACCGTATAGCGCTCATCCGCCGAATGGGCTTGTTGCAGGAAATCGGTGACGTAGTTCAGGATCTGATCGTCGCCAAACGGCAGGTTTTCCTTGAGAATTGCCAGTTCCTCATGCCGCTCCGGGAAGTCGATCAGAATCTGCGGCTGCAGCCGGGAATGAATATATTCCGGTAGGTCGAACGTCGACGCATCGTCGTTCATCGTGGCGACAAGTCGAAACAAAGGATGCGCCTTGATCTTGATTCCCGCGACGATGGATTCCACATAGCGGCGATTGTCCAGCAGCGGAGCCAGGCTGGCCCAGCTCTTTTCGCTCATACGATTGCCCTCGTCGAGGATGCAGACTCCACCGCGCAGCATCGCGGTGACAAGGGGGGAAGCGACATACCGTAAACGTGCCGGACCGTCTATCACCGGCGTCACCAGCAGGTCCTCTGGACGAGTGTCCACAGTGGCCTGAAGAATGAAGACTTCCCGGCCCAGCCGTCGCCCGGCGGCATACGCCATCGTGGTCTTTCCCACGCCCGGCTTGCCAAGCAGTCTGGGGTTCATCGGTAAGTCATCGGGGCCGATAACCAGCCATGCTGCCAGCAGTTGGCGCATTACCTCGTCCTGGCCAACCCACGTGACGTTCAATTCGTCCTGGTGGGCGAGGTGAAGCGACACGCCATCAATATCTACGATCATACCTGGGCCTATGCTAGCAGAAGCGCCGGGAAGCGCCTCTCGAAATGTGAATGAAACGGGCGGATTTTCTTCGCCCTGTTCCTTGAGTCGATACGTAGAGATGGCCACTCGCGGCGCGCTCGTCCCAGCATCTTGAGACGCAAAAAAAATGCGTGGAGCCGAAGCCCCACGCATTAGAATCGAACACGAAAAGAGAAGAATCGAAGAACTGCTCTCTACGCGCGACGACGACGAGCCCATGCTCCGAGAGCCAGGAGGCCAGCGCCGATCATGCCGATCGAAGCCGGTTCCGGCACGGCGGCCGGGACGAAGTCTACGAACGCGAAGATATTGCTATCCGGATCCGAGTTGTCCACGTAGCGGGAATCGTACACGGCCAGGATCAAGTAGCGCCCGCCGGTCGGGATGTTCACGTTGGTACCAGTGAAGGCAACGTTGCTCTGGGCGACCAGGAAGTCGTTGGCAATGTTGGTGCCTTCGGCGTGATCAAAGGTCGGCACCGTGTCGATGTTGCTGGGACCCAGAAGAGCTACCAGCAAAGCAGTGATACGCGCGCCGTTCAAGTTGTTGGCTCCTGGAGCGTTAGTTCCCGTGCCGCCAGTCGTGGTGCTGGTCGTGGAGCTGTTGGGCGCGATGATACCGTCCGGAGAGAAAGCAGCAATCAGTTGGGCGCCAGCCTGTGCGGGCAGACCATTAACCGTGCAGCCGGTGTTTGAACAAAAATTTGCCGCAGTGTTTCCGCGAATGGTAATTGCTTGTCCGGAAGTCATGCCGAGGCTGAAAAGATCGAGCACCATTACGGTTCCGGAGGCAGTGTCTGCTCCCAGGGTGCCGCCCGTGGTTTGGATGTGCAAATACGTCGCGTTCGGCGAGATCGCACCACTCTGAATCGTGTTTCCGAACGCAGCCGTCGACAGCGAGGCGGCAGCCGCAAACAATACTAGAACTTTATTCATAGATAACCTCCGAGGACTGGGTGAAATACTTCTGGTAGTATGCACTACCTCTGCGCTTCGATGCAACTTCTTTGTTCGATTTGGTTCAAAAATCGAAAGCACCGCCGACATCGGTACTAAAGCGCCGCGAAACACCGAAATGACTAATGCCCTCCACCCTTTAGGAGTAGCCACTACCTTACTCTATGGTCTATCGGCCGAAACAGCCTAAACTGTAGCACCATTAGCACCCCCTTACATAGGTCCCAGCAGAACGAACTCCCGTTAGGGACTTCCAGATTCCCCTCATGCTATACTTCGGTTTCCTTTTTCAGTGCATTTCCGGATCCTCTCGGATCCCTTTCCCTTCATGCAGGCCCAGCATTTTCCCAACGAACTGCGGACCTTGGGCGAACTAAAGTCCCAGGGCTTTCGGCCTCAAGTGATTTTCGACATCGGAGCCTCCTCCGGAATCTGGTCCGAGGAAATGCTCGAAGTCTGTCCTTCGGCCCGCTACCACCTCTTCGAACCTCTCGCCGATCACGCCGACATATATAAGACCGACCTTCCCGGCCGTCTTGCCTTGCGCCGGAACCTGACTTTGCATCCGATCGCGCTCGGCGAGACCAATGGCACCGTCGAAATGCTGATGTTTCGCGATGCCTATGGCAGTTCCATGCTCGATGCCGGCTATGAGGTCGCGGTCGACCGGCGCGTGTCCGTCCCTTTGTTCCGCCTCGACGACTACGTCGAAAAGCATGGCTTGCCCCTGCCGCAAGTGATCAAGATCGATTGCCAGGGAGCCGAACTCAAGATTCTTCGCGGAGGCCTGAACGCCCTCCGCAACACCCAGGTCGTATTCCTCGAGACCTGGCTCAAACGCTGCTATGGGCCGGACACGCCGCTGCTCCACGAAGTCATCGAGATGCTCGAAGGCTTCGGCTTCTCCCTCATGCAGTTCGGCGACGTGTTCCACGATGAACAGAAGCGGCTTTATTCGGTGGACGCCGTGTTTTATTCCTCGGCGCTCATCCGTCAAATCGATTTGTTCAAGGTCCCGTCCTACGACACGGACCGCGTGCAGCTGGCCTCCCGTTTGCTTCGCATGATCGGCAAGCCGGAACTCATCATGGAAGCAAGAACTCCTCGCGCCGCCGCCTTCGACGTGATTGTCAGCCACGCCGAAATCAACAACCGGCACGGAGTCGGTGTTCTGCTCGCGCGCCTCTTTCCCGATCGCTCCGATCTGCTCGCCGTTCGCTCCCGGCAAATGTTCGGCGGCGAGACGTCGATTCAGAAAACCGCGGAACTGAACCACGGCGCCGCCAGCGGAGACAGCGTCTACCGCAATGTTCTTCGCGGTCTCGGTGACATCTCCGTACGCCGCTTGCTGTGCGTCCCCTACTACGCCGACGATGTCAAAACCGCCGTCGCGGCAAAGGAAGTCTTCGACGCGCCTCTCTGTACTTTCCTGATGGATGACCAGAACATCCATGCCGATGAGATTCCGGATTCGCTGATGAAGTCGCTGCTTGAGAAATCCTCTTTGCGCCTCGCCATCTCGCCCGACCTGCGGGATGCCTATCAGGAAAAGTACAAACTTCCCTGCTGGTTCATGCCGCCCGTTGTTCCGGATCACCTCATCCCCAACAATGTGGTTGCCGGGCCAGCGACGTTGGATTCGAAAAATCCGGTCATGATCGGCAACGTCTGGGGAGCCCACTGGCTGAACCGCCTGCGCCTCGCCACCCGCCATTCCGGCATCCGGATCACCTGGTACTCGAACGCCGGGTTCGACAATCTTGCTTGCGATCGCGCGGAACTCGAAGCCGATTCGATTCTTGCGACCGATCCGCTGCCCGACGACGAACTCGTGGCTCTGCTGCGTCAGCTTTCGTTTGCCATCGTTCCTTCCGGAACGCTCGACCATGACGACGATCGCGGTTTTCTCGCCCGGCTTAGCCTCCCCAGCCGCCTCATTTTCATGATGGCGACCTCGCACATTCCGATCCTGGTCCTCGGCCATCCCGATAGCGCCGTCGCCAAATTCGTTACCCGGCTCGGTCTCGGCCTCGTCGCGCCTTACGACAAGGATTGTCTTTTGACGGCTTCGCGCGCCATCTGTGATCCGGAGACCAATCTCAAGATCCGGCGCCGCGCGCACGCCATCGCATCCAAGTTCAGCGATAAAGGCGCGGCCGATTGGATCTGGCGTTCCCTCGAAAACGGTACGCCCTACGACCAGCGCTTCGAAGAGATCCTGACCCTCGAAGCGGCTGCCCTCGCCTCTTGATTTCGGGCACGCATGTCAGAACTCGTCTTCCATGAAAATGCCTTCCTCCGCGCTCAACTCAACGGTCTGGTAACCGACTCGAAGCGGACCGGTTCGCCCGCTGGAACCGGCCCCGTCCGCGTCATCGTCACCATGAACGAGGTCAACGACCGCCACGGAACCGGACCTCTAGTGAAACGAATCCTGAGCGGCCGCGATTCCGTCTTCTCGATTCGGTCGCGCGACGACTGGGGCGTCCACGACTTCGGCGACGAGAGCGTGCGGATTTCTCATCAAGGGTTGACGCGGCGGCAATCCTACGAGAACGTGCTCGCCGTGCTGGGCGGCCGCAAGGTCCACAGCGTCGTCTGCATCGTGTATTTGCCCGACGAACTGAAAACCGCCATGGCGGTCCACGATCTGTTCGACGCTCCCATCGGCGCCTACGTGATGGACGACCAGAACGTCGCCACGAATCGCATTCCGGACAATTTAATGCGCGAGTTTCTCGGAAAGTGCAGCATCCGTTTTGCTACCCATCCCGAACTCTGCGACGCCTACCGGCGCAAATTCGGCTTTCCGTTCTTCAATCTTCCCGCTGTCGTTCCCTACCAACATGTCGCCCAACAGGCCGTCGACTACACCGTCCCAGCCGGCGGCATGCGGTTCGCGCTTCTCGGTAGCATCTGGGACCAGGTCTGGTTCGACCGGCTTTGCTCTGTGTTTTCGAAGATCGGCGCGAAAATCGACTGGTTCGGAAATAACAAGTCTCCCTGGCTTTCCTTTCCGCCCGACCAAATGCGGAAGGCCGGCATTGTGCCGCGCGGAATCGTGCCCGAAAATATGCTCGCCGAAGAACTCAAGGCATACCCTTTCGTAATTGTTCCGATGAGCATGCTCGATAGTACCGATAGCAACCGCGGCGTGGCGGCGCTCAGCCTGCCGGGGCGAATTCTTTTTGCGGCTGCCACCGCGCATACTCCCACGCTCATTCTCGGAAGTCCGGAAACCTGTGGATCCCGGTTCGTCCGCCATTTCCAGATCGGAGAAACGGCGCCGTACGATGCCGCGCGCGTCGCCGCAGCCATCAGCCGATTGACCGACCAGGATCGGCAGAAGCAATTCCGCGGGAACTGTGCGCAAATCGGGGCCCGCTTTTCCGATCTCGGAGTCGCCGACTGGCTCGACGAATCCATCGCCCGCGGCGCGCCCGCCGACGCTCGATTCGAAGACGCTTTTCACGGATATGCCGAAAGTAATGGCCCGCTAAAGACGGTAGAATGAGGACCTAACGATGGACCTTCGCAATCACCTGAAGATAGTTCTACGAAATTTCGGTCACGCCTTCGTCAGCACCGTTCATATTCGCCTCGACGCGGTGGAACACCAGCTGAACGGTATCAACGACCAAAATAATAATATCGCCGCCACCCAAACCGCCCTGCTGCACGCCGCGATTCACACGGTCGAAGTCCAGCAAAAAAATGAAGCGAAGATGCAAGAGGAAATCGCTTCCCTCAGACGTTTGATCGAATCGCACGCTGCGAACAGTACTCCGGCAAATGGCGGCCACGCGACCGCCACGTCTCGCGAGCTTCCCCAAGTCGACTAGCGCCGAGTGTTCCCGAAATGCAAAAGGGCCGCCCCGTAAGGAGCGGCCCTTTCGCCTCTCACAACAGCTTATGCGGTGCGGTTCGCTTCCGATTTGCCAGTGCCCGTGATCGCCGCCTGCGCGGCTGCCAGACGTGCGATCGGCACCCGGTACGGCGAACACGAAACGTAGTTCATGCCCACCCGGTAACAGAATTCCACCGAACTCGGCTCGCCGCCGTGCTCACCGCAAATTCCGATCTCGAGGTCCGGCTTGGTCTTCCGCCCCAGCTTGATCGCCATATCGATCAGCTTGCCCACGCCTTCCTGATCGATCACGCCGAACGGATCCGCCTTGAATACCTTCACGTCCTCGTAGTGCTTCGAGAACTTCGTGTAGTCGTCGCGCGAAAGTCCCATCGTCGTCTGCGTCAGGTCATTCGTGCCGAAGCTGAAGAAGTCCGCGAACTCCGCGACCTTATCGGCGAGCAGCGCGGCCCTCGGAATTTCGATCATGGTTCCCACCAGGTACTCGAAATCCTTCATGCTGGCCGCCGCCAGTACTTCATCCGCGACCCTAACCACAATGTCGCGCTGATTTTCCAGTTCCTTCGCCGAGCCAACCAGCGGAATCATGACTTCCGGAATCACCTTCTTGCCCTTCTTCGCCACCTGTACGACAGCCTCGAAAATGGCGCGCGCCTGCATTTCCGTGATCTCGGGATACGTGATCCCAAGACGGCAGCCGCGATGCCCCAGCATCGGATTGAATTCGTGCAACTCCTCGACGCGCTTTAACAATTCCGGCACGCCCTTCTTCAGGTCGCCCACCGTCATGCCGTACTTCGCCGCCATTTCCTTTTTCGCCTTCGCGTCGGCGTACGGCAGCACCGCGACATCCACCATCAGGTCTTCGCGCTTCGGCAGGAATTCGTGCAGCGGAGGGTCGAGCGTCCGGATCACCACCGGGAACCCGTCCATCGCCGTAAACAGCCCGGCGAAATCCTTGCGCTGTAGCGGCAGCAGCTTCAGCAGAGCCTTCCGCCGAGCCTTCTCATCGCGAGCGAGAATCATCGCCTGCATCAGCGGCAAACGATCGGAGGCGAAGAACATGTGTTCTGTGCGGCACAAGCCGATGCCTTCCGCGCCGAAATTGCGAGCCGCCTTCGCGTCCTTCGGAATATCAGCGTTCGCGCGAACGCCGAACTTCCCGCGGAACTCGTCCGACCACTCCATCAGCTTCGCGAAATAGCCCGAATGCGGATCCGGCTCGTTGGTGTCCGCCTTACCGACATAGACTGTCCCCAGCGCGCCATCGAACGAAATCCAGTCGCCCTGCTTCACCGTGACCGTCTTCTCGCCGACCTTCACCGTGAACTGCTGACCGTGAATCGCGATCGATCCCGCACCCACGATGCAAGGGCGCCCCATGCCGCGCGCGACGACTGCCGCGTGCGAGGATTTGCCGCCGACCGCCGTCAGAATGCCCTTTGACACGTCCATGCCGTGAATGTCGTCCGGCGTGGTTTCTTTACGGACCAGGATCACCGGATCCTTGCCCTTCGCCAATTCGACCGCGTCATCCGCGGAGAACGCGACGCGGCCCACAGCCGCTCCAGGCGACGCCGCGATTCCTGTCGCGATCTTCTCAAGCTTCCGCAGCGACGGACCATCGAACACCGGATGCAGCAGCTGATCGAGCTGATTCGGAGCCACGCGCATCACCGCTTCCTTCTTGTCGATCATGCCCTCTTCGCATAATTCCACCGCGACGCGAACCGCCGCCGGACCCGTCCGCTTCCCGTTGCGGGTTTGCAGCATGTAGAGCTTCGTGTCTTCGATCGTGAATTCGAAGTCCTGCATGTCCTTGTAATGCTGCTCGAGCATCGTCGTGATTTCGACCAGCTGCGCGTAGGCGGCCGGCATCACCTGTTCGAGTTGAGAAATCGGCAGCGGAGTACGGATGCCGGCAACCACATCCTCGCCCTGCGCGTTCATCAGGAATTCGCCGTAAAGAATCTTCTCGCCCGTCGCCGGGTCGCGCGTAAAGCCGACGCCCGTGCCGGAGGTTTCGCCGAGATTTCCGAACACCATCGCCTGCACGTTCGCCGCGGTGCCGATGTCGGCCGGAATCTTTTCCATCTTGCGGTAGTATTCCGCCTTCGGGTTCCACCAGCTCTGGAACACAGCGCCGACCGAAAGCGAGAGCTGTTCGCGCGCGTCCTGCGGAAACGGTTTCTTGGTTTCTTTCAGCACCAGCTTCTTGTAGTCTTCGATGATCGCTTTCAGATCGTCAGCCGTCAGGTCAGTGTCGAGCTTCACCTTCGCGCGCTTCTTGCGCTCGTCGAAGATGTGGTCGAACTTCTCCATCTCGACGTTCAACGCGACTTGACCGAACATCTGAATAAAGCGGCGATAACAGTCGTAGGCGAAGCGCGGATTGTTGGTCAGCTGGATCAGGCCTTCGAGCGTCGCGTCGTTCAAACCCAGGTTCAGAATCGTGTTCATCATGCCAGGCATCGAAAACTTCGCGCCCGAACGGACACTCAGCAGCAGCGGATTCTTCGGATCCCCCAGCTTTTTATCGATCTGCTTTTCCAGCTTGCGGAGAGCCTTCGAAATCTGCTCTTCCACCTCCGGCGGAACTTGATTCTTCGCCTCGAAATACAGATTGCAAACCTGCGTCGCGATCGTAAAGCCCGGAGGCACCGGAACTCCGGCGCGGCTCATCTCGGCAAGGCCAGCGCCTTTTCCGCCGAGAATCTCTTTCATCTTTCCGTCGCCATCGGCGGTCCCGCCGCCAAATCCGTACACGTAATTTTTCATCTCTACTCGTCGTCTCCTGACTACGTCCCAAACTCATCGCTGCGCAACTTCATGCCGCGCAAACAATCTCAACCATCAATCCGATGCTGAGTCAATCGGCCACCGAGGCGCGACCGTCAGGTCGCACTCAACTAATCTCCGCCCGGCCTCCGCACCGCTCATTAGCACCGCACCGCTCATTAGCACCGAACCGCGACCGTAAGGAAGCGGACCACGCACCGCTCATTAGCACCGAACCGCTCATTAGCACCGAACCGCGACCGTAAGGAAGCGGACCACTAACTCTCTCGACCCGTAACAATCTCCGAGAAATCCGCGATCGTCGAAAACTCACCCAAAACTTGGCCCAACAACTTGAGCCTGTTTGCGCGGACCTTCTCGTCCTGTGCATTGACCAAAACCTTGTCGAAAAACACGTCCAACTTCGGTCGCAACGATCCGATTGCTTGTTCCAGCGGAACGCCCGCGACCTTTTTGAACGCTTCGTGCAGCTCCCGCTCCGGACCGTCTTCGAGCAACGCCGGATCCACCGTTCCGCCGCCGGAAAAACCAGCCTGCGTCAGGATATTCTTCATCCGCTTGAAGCTCGCTGCTACCGGCTCAAAATCCGCCGACTGCCGCAGCGTGCTGACGCGCGCCAGCCGCGCCGCTACATCGGGCAGCGAATTCCAACCCGCCGCCATCACCGCATTCACTTCGTCGTACGCAAAGCCCCTAACTTCGCGGAAATAATATTTCACGCGTTCTGCAAGGAAATCGAGAATCTGCGCGGCCAGCTTTTCTCCACCATCCGCCGCGCCCTTGAACGCATACTCCGCGGACGCCTTCTGCTGAAACAACCGGTCGGTAGCCACCGCGCCTTGCTTCACAAGATCTCCGAGGTTCAAATGCAATCCGCC
Organism: Bryobacterales bacterium; assembly: GCA_038210135.1. Lineage (GTDB taxonomy): Bacteria > Acidobacteriota > Terriglobia > Bryobacterales > Bryobacteraceae > JBBQWZ01. Next base: position 29,473 of record JBBQWZ010000024.1, on the reverse strand, counting down.
CTCGACCAGAATCTTGACGATGCCCTGGGCGGCGCGGCGCAGGCCCAGCGGATCCTTCGATCCCGTCGGAATCACACCCACCGCGAAGCAGCCCTCAATCGTGTCCAGCTTGTCCGCCAGCGAAATCACTTGTCCATACGCGCTAGCCGGAATCGGAGCATCCATATTCAGCGGCTGATAGTGCTCGTAAACGGCCTGCCAAACCTCTTTTGGCTCACCTTGCGCGCGCAAATAGAGCCCGCCAACAATGCCTTGTAGATCGGTGAATTCCTTCACCATGTCCGTGACCAGATCCGTCTTCGATAGTCGCGCCGCGCGGCCCGCGATCGCCTTGTCGAGATTGAGCTCCGCCGCGATGCGGCCGGCGCCATCTTCGATGCCTTTGGTCTTGTCGAAGTAAGAACCGATTTTCGCCTGGAACGTAACCGCCTTCAGATCCTCCACGCGATCCGCCAGCTTCTTCTGCTGATCCACATTCCAGAAGAACCGGCCATCGTTGAACCGCGCGCGCAGAACGCTCTCGTTCCCCTTCCGGATCAAGCCATCCGGATCGCCATTCGCATTCGTGATCGCAATGAACTTCGGCGCCAGGTCCCCCGCGCCATCTTCCACCGAAAAATACTTCTGATGATGGCGCATCACCATCACCAGAACTTCCTTCGGCAGCTTCAGGTACTCGGGATCGAATCCGCCTTCGACCGCGGTCGGAAACTCCGTCAGGTAAGTCAACGTGTGCAGCAGCTTTTCGTCCGCCTTGACGTGCTTGCCTTCAATCGCCGCGACAATCCGCGCACGCCGTTCCGCCGCCGCGACGATCACGAAGTTTTTGCGCAATTCCGCTTCGTACGAAGCGATCGAAACCGGAATCGACGCCGCACCAAGAACCCGATGTCCGCGCGTGATCGCCCCAGACCGCACATCGCCATAAGAAAACGGAACGACGTTATCGCCCAGCAGCGCGACCATCCAGCGAATCGGCCGGATGAAGCGCGGGCCACCCTTCATCGGTCCGCCCGGAATCGTCCAGTACATCGTCTTCGGCCATTGGATCTTCGCAATGATCTCGGGCAGCTTCTCCGCCAGGATGTCCGCCGTCGGCCGTCCTTTGATCGTCTTGAGAAACGAAAAATACTCGCCCTTCGGCGTGGTTTCGTTTCCCAGCTGATCCAGCGAAACGCCCATCTTCTTGGCGAATCCGCCGGCTGCACCGGCACCCGCCGATTTTGGCGGACCCATCACCAATTCTTCGGAATCGGCCTGTCGCTCGAGCAATCCGTCAGCCCAAAGAACCAGCCTCCGCGGCGTTGCGTCCACGCGGGAAGCCGCGCCGATACCCAAACCGTCGAACAACTCGCGCAGATTCGCGAGCGCCGGAACAATCATCCAGTCCGGAATCTCTTCGCATCCGATCTCCAGCAAAAACGGAAGCGTACTCATGCCGCCACCTCGGGCGACGCGATCACAATCTGCTGATCGTTCCACGCCTGCGCCGTGCCCACCGCCAACTTCCGCACCCGCCCAATTACGCCCACGCGCTCCGTTACCGAAATCGCACCCCGCGCATCGAGCAAATTAAATACGTTGGAGCACTTCAGCACCTGGTCATACGTCGGCAGCAGCGGAAACCGGACCTTCGCCGCCGGATCTTTCAGCGCTTTGTATTCCGCCAGCAGCCGCGAACCTTCCGCCTCATGCAGCTCGAACAATTTCCAAAGCATCGACACATCGGCCTTCTCAAAGTTGTAAACCGAGAACTGCAATTCGTCCTGATAACGAACTTGCGCGTACTTGAACTCCGGAGTCCACGCGATGTCGTACACGCTTTCGACACCTTGCAGGAAGGCGATCAGCCGCTCGAGTCCATACGTAATTTCCGCCGGCACCAGATCGAGATCGATGCCGCCGCACTGCTGGAAATAGGTGAACTGCGTAATTTCCTGACCGTCCAGCATCACCTGCCAGCCGATGCCCCACGCGCCCAGCGTCGGAGCCTCCCAGTTGTCTTCCTCAAACTTGATGTCGTGCTTCGTGAGATCGATACCGATGGCCTCAAGCGACTTCAAATATTGATCCAGCACATCCGCCGGCGACGGTTTCAAAATCACCTGCAACTGCTGATGTTTATACAAGCGATTCGGATTGTCGCCATAGCGTCCATCCGCCGGACGCCGCGACGGCTGCACATACGCCACCCGGTATTCGTTCGGACCCAGCACGCGCAAGAACGTCTCCGGCGCCATCGTACCCGCGCCCACCTCGACGTCGTACGGCTCCGTGATAATGCAGCCCCGCTCTGACCAGAACTGTTTCAGCTTGAAAATAGTTTGTTGGAAGGAATCCATGTTTGGTGTGCCGCCTACAACGCCTCGAGCATCCCCACTGTCATCAGCCGGCGCTCGACATGCATCTCGATTTGCCGCACGCAGAAGCGCCGCAAATCCCGCGCGGTCTCCTTTGACCACTCGCGCTCTGTCAGATTGGCAATCGGGGTGTCGAACATTTCTTCGGCGATTTCAGCCGACTCGCGGCTGATCTTCAGCGCGGGCAGGAAGCCGGATAACCGCGCCGCCCACAACGTGTAATATGTCGCAGCCGCCCAAATCTGCCCGCCCCCGCGAAGGTATACGAGCATCGAATTCAACAGCCGGAAATACTTCTCGCTCGGCTCACTCAGCGGGAGCAATTGCTCAGCTAATTCCGCCATGTAATCGAGCACTAAACTGGCTTCGTAACTGGACTGCAACGCGAATTGTGACTCGACCAATTCGCACGAATCCAATCGGACCAGCTCCCGCGTCTCGCGCTGATCGAACGACATCCGGACGTGGGATAGCCGCTCAAGTCCCGATCCAAAGTTGCTTTTTGGCCGCCGCGCACGTTTTGCCACGCCTCGCAGCTTGCCCTGGTCACGGGTCAAGAAACTCACCACCAGATCCGCTTCCTGAAAGGGATAGGTTCGCAGGACGAATGCTTCACTGACCTTAGCCGGCACCGGCGCAAAGGATCAGGTTAACACAGCGAGTCTGTGGAATCGGCTCAAAAATGCGGAACTCAAACGCTTTGGCCTGCGATTCCGAAGTGCGGCGCGGCCGCGAGCATATGCCGGTCATTGGTCCAGATCTCGCTAAAGCCAGCGAGTGCGGCGGTCACCAGATGAATGGCATCCGCGGAGCGTATGTACGACTCGGAAGGCAACTTCCGAATTTGAAATTCCACCTCGGCGAGTACTTCACCGGTCACTGGAAAGAGCTTCCAGTAACCAAAGCCAACGTCAGCGAGAAATAGGCTGCGCTGCATCTCTGCCTCTTCGTGGCTGATTTTCAATTCACGAACGTGTCGATGAAACACGACGGCGAGTTCCGCGATGCATAGCCCGGAGCAGCAAAGCTCTTTGGATTCGGTCGCAAGATGCCTCACCGCGCCGCCGTCGGTTTCGAACAAGTAGCATTTAGCGATGTAGGCGGAATCGAAGTATCGCTTCATCAGCGGTCTTCTTCGAGGACCCTCGTGCTATCGGTTACCCGAAGACTCGCAATAGCCGCCAAACGATCCGGATCCGAAAATGGATTTCGTCCCGTCTTGGGCCCCGCCTCGATTGCCGGAGTCAGCTTCGCGATCCGCACACCATCGCGCTCGACGAAGATCACCTCGCCCGCGGTCGCCTCTGCCACCAGCGTGCCGGTATCCTCGTGTAGTTGGTCGATGGTTACAACCTTCATTTCCTCATTCTCACATATACCTTCGTGCTAGCCTTGCGCGCATGCGCGCCTGGGAACTCCGCCAATTCGGCCTTGCCGGCCTCACCATCGTCAACCGCCCCGATCCTGTTCCGGGACCCGCCCAAGTCCTCGTCAAGATCGGCGCCGCGTCGCTGAATTACCGCGACTGGCTGATGGTCCAGGGCAAGTACAATCCGCGCCAGAAACTTCCGCTGATCCCCTGTTCCGACGGAGCAGGCGAAGTCGTCGTAGTCGGTGCCGCCGTTACCAAGCTGAAGCCCGGCGATCGCGTGATGGGCTGCTTTTCACAAGGCTGGATCGGCGGACCGCCTAACCGCGAGAAGATCTCCAGCGCTCTCGGCGGACCCCTCGATGGAATGCTCACCGAGCTCGCCGTTTTCCCGGAAGACGGCGTCGCCATTACGCCCGCTCATCTGTCTCACGTCGAAGCCGCCACTCTGCCCTGCGCCGCCACCACCGCCTGGAACGCCCTCATCGAGCAAGGTCAAATCAAGCCCAGCGACGTCGTGCTGGTGCAGGGAACCGGCGGCGTCTCGATCTTTGCACTGCAGTTCGCCAAGCTCACCGGAGCCCGCGTCATTGTCACTTCTTCGAGCGACGCCAAACTCGAACGCGCCCGCGCACTAGGCGCCGACGAAACCATCAACTACAAATCCGAACCGGATTGGGCGAAGCGCGCGCGCGAACTCACCGCCGGCGTCGGCGTCGACCACGTCGTCGAAGTGGGAGGCGCGGGAACGCTCGCGCAATCGCTGAAAGCCGTCCGCATCGGCGGAACCATCAGCGTCATCGGAGTCCTCGCCGGCAACGCCTCCGAGCTCAACGTCATTCCGATTCTGATGCAGAATCTCCGTCTCCAAGGCGTCATCGTGGGCAGCAAAGAAATCTTCGAAAACATGAACCGCGCCATCGAGCAGAATCAATTGAAACCCGTAATCGATCGCGTCTTCCATTTCGAAGAAGCGCCCGCCGCCTTCGAGTACCTCGCCAGCGGATCCCACTTCGGCAAGGTCGTAGTGGCATAGACCTCCGGTCTGTGCGCTAGGTAGCATAGACCTCCGGCGCGTGCGCTAGGTGGCATAGACCTCCGGTCTGTGCGCTAGGTAGCATAGACTTCCGGCGCGTGCGCTGCGGTAGCATAGACCTCCGGTCTGTGCGCTTTCGGAATCACTCCTCCCGCAACGCCGTCATCGGATCCAGCCCCGACGCCCGCCGCGCCGGCAAGTAACTCGCAACCAGCGCCACCACCGCCAACAATCCCGCCGCGCCCGCCAACGTCAAAGGATCGCGCGCCGTCAATCCATACAGCATCGACTCGACCGTATTCGAAGCCGCAATCGCCAATCCGGCTCCAATCACCAGGCCCACGCCAACCAGCCAGCCCGCCTCCCGCAACACCAACCTCGCCACCTGCCCGCGCGTTGCTCCGAGAGCCATTCGAATTCCGATTTCATTGCGCCGCCGCGCCGCCATATAAGAGATCACGCCGTACAAGCCGATCGCCGCCAACAGAGCCGCCAGTCCGCCGAAGAATCCCGACAACCCCGCCATCAACCGTTCGAGAACCAGCGTGTTCCCCAACTCCGTTTCGAGCACCTGGAACTGGTAATTGATCAGCGGATTCTCTTCCGCGAAGCCCCGCCGCACTTGTGTCAGCAAATCCGCCAGCGGTAGCGAAGATCGGATCATGATCTGCGTGTCCGCGCCCGTATTCGGATCCTGCAATTCAGAAATAAACGCGATCGGCACGAAATCCTCACGCAAATCGTTGTACTTCGAATTCGTCACCACGCCAACAATCTCGATCGTATCCGCCGCGCCGCTGCCGTTCTCGCCCAACTCAAACGTCCGCCCCACAGGATTCTCGCCATTCCAATATTTCTTCGCGAAGATCTCATTCACCACCGCCACTCGCGGAGCACCCGCCCGATCCTGGTCGCCGATGTCTCGTCCGTTCACAATCCGCATCCCGATCGTTTCGAAGTACCCAGAACCGACTCGCGCCATGTTCGTGAAGCCCTTGCGCTCTTTCTGAATCACCACCGACTGAATCCAGTTATTTCCGCTCGCCGGAGCGCTATTCGTCGTCGCCGCCGCGTCCACGCCGTGCATCTGCGCGACCTTCTTCGCCAAGTCAACCTTCGCCGCTCCCATGCGTCCCGCCGGAACCTTCAGCCGTGACAAGTCCACGTTGGCCATCACGATTCCCGTTTGCCGGAACCCGGCATCCACCGCGCCCAGGTTTCGCAGCGTGCGCACGAACAATACCGCGCCGAAAACCAACACCAGCGAGAGCGCAACCTGCATCACCACCAGTGCCCGCCGTAATCCGAACCGCCCCTGACCCGATGTCGTGCCCCGTCCGCCGGATTTCATCGCCGCCGCCGGATCCGTCCGCGCCGCCCGCAGCGCCGGCGTCAGTCCCGTCAACACACACGTCAGAACCGCCACCGTTGCGGTGAACGCCAACATCCGCCAGTCGGTCGAAGTCTCTATGTACACCGGATCCGCCGGCGTGCCCAGCGCCGCGATCAGCAACCCGCTCAAGCTGCGCGCCAGCAGCGCGCCGAACGCCGCTCCGATTCCCGCCAGCAACAAACTCTCCGTCAGTAACTGCCGGATCAATCTTCCGCGCGAAGCCCCCATCGCCAGCCGGACCGCGATCTCGCGCTCCCGCACCGCCGCCCGCGCCAGCATCAGATTCGCGAGATTCGCGCAAGCGATCAATAACACCACGCCCGCGATCGCGAACAGCAGCCACAACGGAGTTTCATATCCCGCGCGCAGCCAGGACAATCCGGACGCCGCCGGACGCACATGCAACTGCAACGCGCGATACTTGCCCGCCGTTGTCGCGTCGTATTGCGGCGGCACCGTCGCTTCAAACCACGCCGGCGACATGGCGGCGAAGTGCGCGTTCGCGCGCTCCACCGTCCATCCCGGCTGCAACCGTCCCAGGACCGACAGCCACCAGACAATCCGGTTCGACGTCCAAGCCGCTTTTCCCCGGAACACTGGCTCGAGGCAGATCGGCACTGCGAGGTCGAAGTTCTTGCCCACCTCCACGCCGAAAAATCCTCTCGGCGTGACTCCGATAACCGGAACGCGGTTCCCATCCAGAGTTAAGACCCGCCCGATGACATCCGCGGCGCCACCGAATTCCCGAGTCCAAAACGCGTGGCTGATCACTACGCCGGTTTCGCCCGCCGCCGCACCGCAACCCGCTTTGTCGTCTTCTGCTGTAAACACGCGCCCCAGCATCGGTTGCACGCCGAGCATCGAAAAGAAGTCGCCGCTCACGAACATTCCGTTCTGCGTAATTCGCGATTCGCCCGATGGCGACAGATCAAACGACGAACTGCTCCATGCCGCCACCGAAGCAAACGCCTGCTGTCCGGCGCGAATCTGATCCCACAATGCCGACGTCTCAAATGGAAATCGCGAGGGGCGCCGCGCCCACACGCCCCGCGTCTGGGTCGAACGGACCTCCACCAGCTCCTGTGGATTCTTTACCGGCAAATTCCGCATCCGCACCGCGTCGAGCAATTGGAAAATCGCCGTGTTCGCTCCGATGCCCAATGCCAACGTCACCACCGCGACCACGCTGAAGCTCATATTCGCAGCCAGCAGCCGCATCCCGTGGCGCAAGTCTTGAACCAGTTCCTCGAACACCTGAAACGAATTCATCCGATAAATCTCCTCGCGAATCTGGCTCATATTCCCCAGCTTCCGCCGCGCCGCTTCGCGCGCCGCCCGTTCCTCCATCCCGGCGCGCACATTCTCCTCAACCTCGATCTCGATGTGCGCTTCGAGTTCTCGATGCCGCTCTTCATCCCATTTCGAACGCCTGAAGAATCGCTTCCAGCTCATCGCTACTCCTCCCGCCAGGCGATCATCGAATCGCCGCCCGCCGTCGCCAAAAGTAAACGATCCAGGTCATCTATGGCTCCGAAGGACGCAGCACCCGGTTGATTGCCGCCACCATCTGCTCCCAACGGCTGGTTTCCTGCGCCAACTGCTTCCGCCCAGGCGCGGTCAGCCGGTAGTACCGGGCCTTCCGATTGTTCTCCGATGTGCCCCAAAAAGAAGCGATCCACCCTCGATCTTCCAACCGGTGCAGCGCCGGATATAACGATCCATGTTCCACTTGCAGGAAGTCGTCCGACCGGTGCTCAATCACGTGCGCGATCGTGTGCCCATGCGCCGGACCCGGCACCAGAGTCTGCAAAATCAGCAAGTCGAGAGTGCCTTGCAGAAGATCCCGCTGAGAAGGTTCGCCTCGCTTTGCCATATCTGGATCCTACTCCGGTAGATGATCTATGGGAAGAACAATTTGTAGAAAACCTTTTGTTCGCGTCTGAACGACGTGAATGCGTTCCGCCACGCCGAATCGAGCCACTGGAAATCAGGATTAAGGTGAACTTCCCCCCGGTCAGGGGCAATCTTTTGAAGGATTCGTCGATCTCGAAGACCGCTCTCAGAACAGCCGTATTCCGCAACCTCCTCATGGGACCGCCGAACTTCGGTCCTCGGAGGGTGGAAAACGACTGTTCTCAGGGCAGCCGGAAAATGGTCTGTACGGGGACTCCGCACGACGATGCCGCGCTGGAACATGGCGCAGATTTTGCGCTTTTAAGATCGCGAGGAGAACGGTCGGAACGCGCAGTCCTTAGCGTTGTCCAGAGGCCTCACTAAGGTCCGTGAATGACCCGCCACCGGGTCGTAAACGCAACCCCATAGAGCCCGGAAAGTTGCCAGGGTGGCGCAAAGTCTTGATTTCAGTGTTACACTTGACGGCAGTTAGAATAAACCGCATCGGAATTGGTGCTGGGAAGTTTTGATGGGTACCTTTTCCGATGCGGTCCGCCCAATGTGGGCTTGGGATCGAGCGTCGGCTGCAGTCCGGCCCTCCGATACGAAGGCCCGCGTCCGAATTTTGTCCTCCATCCGGCCTAACCGGACAGAACCGAAACACCAACCCCGGCAAGACTATATTGATGGATTGCGCTCGCGGGTGTTACGTTCCACCCAATCGCGAGAAACGTCTTTTTCGCAAAAAAACCCCTCTGATGCTACTAGCCGAACGAAAGAAGGAGCGGCTAGAAATCTCTAGAATCCGGCTCCCGCAAGCACGCTATCCTTCAGCCCACTCGCTTCTCCCGTCCCGCCGTGTGACATCAGAGGGCAGGTTGCCAAAAAGCAACTTCATCAATTCGTTTTCAATTGTAGCAAGTGCCACTCCAAAGCGCAGTCTTTTTCCCTTTCAATCACTTAGCTAACTCTCCTTCCGAATAGACCCGCTGTCGTTGGCCTACCCCGCCACAGCCGGGTGTGTCAGCCCGACACACCGTCCCACTCCCTTTCCAAATCGCCAAATCGCCGGTCTCGCCGCTTCGTATCATTACTCACAAAGCAAATTAGAAAACCGGAGGTACATGTTTGGGTCCGTACCCCCATTTTTGTTCCAGAAAAACATAAACCTTGACATTGTCACCCAGTCGCAATACACTTCCCCAAATATTCCCCGCACGAATATCTCGAATCGGGCATCACGATAACGAGTTCGGCGGCGGTCTCAGGGGTTACTTGAATTCGAGCTCTAGTGCTTCGCTTTCTCTGCCCGACCGCTGATAGAAGGCTTTGTTTTCAGGGCGGCTTTCACATCCGCTCTCGTTGCAAAAGGATTTCGTTACCCGCGCGCCGCTCCTGCGGTTCGCGCGCATCTGGGGAGGGAAAATGAGTCTTTCACGACTCCGCCGTTCGGCCGCATCATTGAGGCTTTCTTTCGCCCTAAGTCTGGGGCTTCTTCTGACTCAAGTTCCAGCCCTGCCGCAGTCTGCCAGTGGAACTCTTACCGGCGTCGTTACCGACCAACAAGGCGCCGCGCTCGTCGCCGCCGACGTGGTCGTCATCGATCCGTCCACCAGCAGCCGTCGCACGGCCGTCACCAATGACGTTGGCCGCTACACCATCGTCAACATTCCGCCCGGCGTCTATACCGTCACCATCACCAAGACCGGATTCACGTCTTCAAAGTTAAGCTCCCAGCGCATCGAAATCGGTTCCGAACTCACCCTCGACGTCGCCATGACCGTCGGCGCCACCAACACCGTCGTCGAAGTGAAAGCCACCGCCGGTGCGGAACTCCAGACCCTCAACGCCACAATCGGCGCCACCATCTCGAACGACGCCCTCAACCTGTTGCCCAACCTCGGCCGCGACGCCTCCACCCTCGCCGTCCTCCAGGTCGGCGTCAGCCTCACCGGCAACGTCGCCGGAGCCGCCACCGATCAGAACAAGTACCAACTGGACGGCGGAAATAACTCCGACGACATGGCCGGCACCAATACCACCTACACCCCAGGCAACGGCTTCTCCGGTAGCGCGGCTACCGGTGGAACGCCTACCGGTGTCATGCCCACTCCCATTGAAAGCATCGAAGAAGTTAAAATCGCCACCATCGGCACCGGAGCGGACTTCAACGGAGCCGCCGGAAGTTCCGTGCAGATGGCCACCAAGCGCGGCACCAACGGCTTCCACGGCGCCGCCTACGAATACTACTTTGGCTCGAACGTCGGCGCCGCCAATCTCTGGCGCAACAACCACGTCCTTGTAAACGGCCAGGCCACTCCGCTACCCGCCACCCACCGCAACCGCTACGGCATCGCCGTCGGCGGTCCGCTGACGCCCAAGTTCTGGGGCGGCAAAACCTACTTCTTCTTCAATTACGAGGCCTCCCGCTTCCCCAACGTCGTCAGCTTCGAGCACGGAACTCCGACTGCACTCTTCCGCGCCGGTGTCATCACCCTGAACGGAACGGCCTACAACATCAACCCCACTCCCGTCACCGTCAACGGCACCACCTACCAACCCGCCCAGTGCGCCGGCGGGCCTTGCGATCCCCGCAATCTCGGCCTCAACCCGCTCGTCAGCAAGCTCTGGAATTCCATGCCCCTGCCGAACGATCCGTCCTACTCCCTCAATAGCGCCGGTTCCGCCGGCTATGTGGATGGCGTCAACGCCCAGGGCTATCTCGGCAGCCTCCCTCTACCCCAGAAAGCCGACGGCTTCGTCGGCCGCATCGATCACGATTTTGGCGACAAGTGGAAGTTCATGACGAGCTACCGCTTCTACAACTTCAGTCAGGCCGTCAGCACCCAGGTGGACATCGGCGGATTCCTCGGCGGCCAGGCCGGCGCCTATACTTCGACTGCCTCCCGCCCGCAGAAACCCAGCTACTGGGTCGCCGGACTCACCGGACAGCTCACGCCGAACCTGACCAACGACTTCCGCTTCAGCTATCTGCGGAACTTCTGGCAGTGGTACACCAAGGCCGGCCCGCCCCAGTTCGCGGGTTTGGGCGGTGCCCTCGAAATCGGCGGCGAAAGCCAGGCCGGGTCGCTGATTCCCTACAACGTGGACTCGCAGGACGTCCGCCAGCGCTTCTGGGACGGCCACGATTACTATCTCTCCGATAGCCTCAGCTACCTGAAGGGCAAGCACTTCTTCCAGTTCGGCGGCACCTATCAGCGCAACTTCGATTACCACGGCCGCGACGACAACGGCGTCGGCATCAACACTTCCACCGTCTATCAGATCTATAGCAACTCGGGCATCAGTCTCAGCTCCTATCCCCTACCCGCCGGTTTGCCTGCGTCGTCTCAGAATGCCTGGGCCGGCTACTACGCCGAACTCCTCGGCATCGTCGGACAGACCCAGGTCATGTACTCCCGCAACGGAGCTAACTTGACACTCAATCCGCTGGGCACTCCCGGCTTCGACCAGAGCGTCCTGCCCAGCTACGACGTCTTTTTCAACGACACATGGCGCGCCAAGAGCAACCTCACAATCTCCTATGGCCTGGCCTGGGGACTCGCCATGCCGCCTTACGAAATCAATGGGAAACAGGTGCAGATGGTCGATCTTGCCGGGAATCCGATCGGTCTCAAGGCCTACCTCAAAAACCGGATCAGCTCGGCTCTGGCCGGTCAGGTCTACAATCCGACCATCGGCTTCGCCACCATCGGGAACGCCGCCGGCGGCCAGAATAAGTACCCCTACAATCCCTTCTACGGTGGATTTAATCCCCACGCGTCCATCGCGTGGACTCCCAAATCCAGCGGCGGCGGCATGATGAGCAAAATTTTCGGCAACAACGAGACCGTCATCCGCGGCGGCTATGGCCGTACCTATGGCCGCCTCAATGGCGTCGATCTCCTTCTCGTACCGCTGCTGGGCCCCGGTCTCCTCCAGGCCGTTTCCTGCCTCGGACCCACCATTCAGGGCACCTGCGGCGTGAACAACGCGACGCCTTCCACCGCGTTCCGCATCGGCGTCGATGGCAACGTCGCTCCGCTGCCGGCCGTCACCAAGACGCTGCCGCAGCCGTTCTTCCCCGGCACCGTCCAGAACGGCATCCTGAATTCCGCGGCCGCCGACGGTTCTCAGCTCGATCCCAACCTGAAGCCGAATCACTCCGACAATTTCACCTTCAGCATCCAGCGCTCCTTCGGCTCGAAGCTGCTCCTCGAAGTCGGTTACATCGGCCGCAAGATCAGCAACGAGTTCCAGGAAATCAACCCCAACGCGGTGCCGACCATGACCACGCTCAATGGCCAGAGTTTCGCCCAGGCGTTCTCCGCCATCTACTCGACCGTCGCAGCCGGTGGCGTTCCCGCCGCCCAGCCCTTCTTTGAAGCCGCCCTCGGCGGAGCCAATTCGACGTATTGCGCCGGCTTCGGAAGTTGCACCGCGGCCCTTGCCTCGAAGCAGGCTTCCAACATCAAGACCACCGCCGTCTACAACCTGTGGGCCGCCATGAATCAGGCTCCCGGCTGGGTCCTGGGCCGCACCCAGTTGGATACCGGTAACCTCGGCAACGCCTCGAACATTAACGCGCAGCTTTCGGGCGCGTTCGACTTCATCACCTCGCTCGGCCACTCCAATTACAACGCCGGCTTCGTCTCCTTCACCGCCAAGGATTGGCACGGCCTTACCGCCCGCAACAACTTCACCTATGGCAAGTCTCTCGGAACCGGCAGCGTCGTCCAGGCCTCCAGTTCCATCACCGTTCCGAATCCGTACGACTTCAACACCTTCGGAACCTACGGAGTCCAACCCTTCGACGTGAAGTTGACCTATAGCCTGCTGATGTTCTATCAGGCGCCGTTCTTCAAGGAGCAGCGCGGAATCGCTGGCAAGCTGCTCGGCGGCTGGACCCTCGCGCCTCTCTTCACCGCTCGCACTGGCCTGCCACAGCGCCTGTCGGTCGGCGGCAATGCGCAAGCCTTCGGCGAAATCTACTCCGGCCAATCTTCCAATTACGAAAACGCCGCCGGCGTATCGCCCTACACCGGCAACGGACAGCCCAACTACAACGTGACCTCGAGCGGCCCAGCAGGCGCCTCCGGCAACCCCGCCAACAGGGGCTCCGGCATCAACCTGTTCGCCGATCCGCAGGCCGTCTACAACCAGTTCCGCCGCCCCATCCTGGGCACGGACACCAACTCCGGCGGCGCCGGTGTCATCCGCGGCTTCCCCTTCTGGAACCTCGATGCCACCGTCTCGAAGGACTTCCGCGCCACCGAAAAAATCGGCGCCACCTTGACCTTCCAGTTCGTCAACATCCTCAATCACTTCGTGCCGGCCGATCCGACCACGAACATCGATAGCGTCGGCAGCTTCGGCGTCGTCACCAACCAGTTCACCACCCCCAACGGAGCCCAAAGCCGAGCCATCGAATTCGGCCTCCGCCTCCGCTTCTAATCGAACAAGTAAGCAAAACAAAAAGGCTCCGGAGCAATCCGGAGCCTTTTTCAGTGGCATAGGTCTCCGACCTGTGCATCACAAGCAAGTGGCATAGGTCTCCGACCTGTGCATCCCGTGAAAGTGGCATAGGTCTCCGACCCGTGCGTCTCATGAAAGTGGCATAGGTCTCCGACCTGTGCGTCTCATGAAAGTGGCATAGGTCTCCGACCTGTGCATCACAACTAAACCATCACACCGCCAGATATCCTCCCCAACTTCAGCACCGCCAGCGCAACCTCCTTGAACCCCGAGCGTAAGCGACGCGACCACGGCATTCCGTAGCGGAACTTCAGCTCCCGATTCTGTGACACGTTAAATTGGAAGTGCAACCAACATGGCAAAGCGCATCGTGATTCTCGGCGGCGGATTTGGCGGACTCAACGCCGCCCTTGCACTCCGCCGCGCCGACGCCGAAGTCACCCTCATCGACCGGCGCAATTTCCACCTCTTCCAGCCCCTCCTTTACCAGGTCGCCACCGGAGGACTCTCCCCCGGCGATATCACCGCGCCTCTGCGCGCCGTCCTCAGCAACCAGCGGAACACCAAAGTCCTGCTCGGCGACGCCTCCGACCTCGATGCCGCGAACCGCCGTGTCCTGCTCAAGGACGGAGGCTCCGTCGAATACGACGCCCTCATCATTGCCACCGGAGCGCGTAATTTCTACTTCGGCCACGACGCCTGGGCCGACGACGCCCCAGGCCTCAAAAGCATCGAGGACGCCACCGACATTCGCCGCAAGATCTTCTACGCCTTTGAAGCCGCCGAGCGCGAGGCGGACCCAGCCAAACGCCGCGCCTGGCTGACCTTCATCGTCGTTGGCGGCGGACCCACCGGCGTCGAACTCGCCGGCGCCCTGGCGGAAGTCGCCAACGACACCCTCCGCCATGATTTCCGCGACATCGATCCCACCGACGCCCGCATCCTCCTGCTGGACGGCGGAACGCGCCTGCTCGCCGCCTTCCCGGAAGAACTCTCCGAAAAGGCCGAACGCTCGCTCTTGAAACTCGGAGTCCGCACTCGAACCCACGTCTCCGTCACCGGCATCGACCCCGCCGGAGTCAACATCCAGACCGCCAACGGACCCGACTACATCCCCTGCGGCACGGTTCTCTGGGCCGCCGGAGTCGCCGCTTCGGAATGGGGCAAAATCCTGGCCGATCGCGCCGGAGCCACGCTCGACCGCCAAGGCCGCGTCATGGTCGAGCCCGACCTCTCTATCAAAGGTCATCCCGAAATTTTCATCGCCGGCGACCTCGCCCACCTCGATGGGCCGGATGGCAAGCCGCTTCCCGGCGTCGCCCCGACCGCCATTCAACAGGGCCGCTACGCCGCCCGGATTCTCATGAACGCCCCGCGCGCGCCCTTTCATTACCTCGACAAGGGCAGCCTCGCCGTCATCGGACGCGCCGCCGGAGTCGCTTGGTTCGGCAAACTCCGCTTCTCCGGATTCCTGGCCTGGCTCAGTTGGCTCTTCGTCCACCTGCTGTTTCTGGTCGGTTTCGAGAACCGCATCCTGGTCTTCTTGCAGTGGGGCTTCCAGTACTTCACCTTCCATCGCGGAGCCCGCCTCATCACCGGACGCGGCGAAAGCGGACTCGACCACCCCGCGTTGCCAACCAGCGCCAAATTGAAGGAAACTGAAGCCGATGTGCCGAAGCATTAAGAAGCTCCGCAACGCCGAACCGCCTCCTACGCCTGACGACGTCCGCGCCGCCGCCCGGCAATTTGTACGCAAGGTGAGCGGCTTCCAAAAGCCCTCCCAGAAGAACGAATCCGCCTTCGAGAAAGCCATCGAAGAAATCGCGAAGACCACCGAAGGCCTGCTCGGCCAACTCGAACCTGCCCAAACTTCCAAATAGAGCCCCGGCCCAAGCGCTCCGTTCGATCGCGAGTCTGTCATTTCTATAACTTGACGGCAATCTACGATTCTCGACAACCACCCGAAGAGGCGCGACAAGTGGCGTCAAAACCTGATAAAATAAGCCTTCGGCAGGTCTTATTTGAGAATCGTCCGCTGTAGTGGCATAGGTCTCCGACCTGTGCACCAAGTAATTAGTGCCATAGGTCTCCGACCTGTGCGCGAGTCAGTGGCATAGGTCTCCGACCTGTGCATTTCAGTGGCATAGGTCTCCGACCTGTGCGCGAGTCAGTGCCATAGGTCTCCGACCTGTGCATTTCAGTGGCATGGGTCTCCGACCTGTGCGCGCCCAGTACGTTCCGGCACCAAGGAGTTACGTTTGGCAGATCAAGAGAACCAGATTCCCCTCACACCTCCGCCCGGTGGTGGGGATGGCGGATCGAATCGGCAGCACACCCCGATCAACATCGAAGACGAGATGAAGAAGTCGTACCTCGATTACGCCATGAGCGTAATCGTGGGTCGCGCTCTTCCCGACGTCCGCGACGGGCTCAAGCCCGTGCATCGCCGCATCCTGTTCGGGATGCACGAAATGGGCCTGCATTCGAACCGGCCGACTCGTAAGTGCGCCAAGATCGTCGGCGACGTCATGGGTAAGTACCACCCCCACGGCGACTCCGCGATCTACGACGCCTTGGTCCGCATGGCGCAGCCCTTCTCGATGCGCTACACGCTGATCGACGGGCAGGGAAACTTTGGCTCTGTGGACGGCGATCCGCCCGCCGCGATGCGCTACACCGAAGCGCGTCTGTCGAAGATTGCCGCCGCGCTGCTCGAAGATATCGACAAAGAGACCGTCGACTTCAAGTCCAACTATGACGACAACGAAGTCGAGCCGGAAGTCCTGCCCACCCGCCTCCCGAACCTGCTCATCAACGGCAGCTCCGGAATCGCCGTCGGCATGGCGACCAACATTCCGCCGCACAACCTGACCGAGATCGTCGAAGCCACCATCCTGATGGTGCAGGAACCTCACACGACCTTCGACAAGATCCTCGAAATCGTCAAGGGACCCGACTTCCCCACCGGCGGCCTGATCCTTGGTCGCCAGGGTATCTACGACTACTTCACCAAGGGCCGCGGCTCCATCAAGATCCGCGCCCGCACCCGCATCGAGCCGATCGGCAAAGATCGCGAAGCCATCATCGTGGACGAAATTCCGTACCAGGTGAATAAGGCGCGCCTCATCGAGAACACCGCCGCCCTGGTCAACGAAAAGAAGATCGAAGGCATCTCCAACATTCGCGACGAAAGCGATCGCGACGGCATGCGCATCGTCTTCGAACTGAAGCGCGGCGAACAGTCCGAAGTCATCCTGAATAATCTGTATAAGCATACTCAGCTACAGATCAGCTTCGGCGTCATCATGCTGTCGATCGTCAACGGACAGCCCCGTGAACTCGGCATCATGGACGTCATCCGGCGCTTCATCGACCACCGCGTCGATGTCGTCCGCCGCCGCACCGATTACCTGCTACGCAAAGCGCGCGAACGCGAGCATCTGTTACTCGGCTTCCAAAAAGCCCTGAACCAGCTGGACGCCGTCATCGCCCTCATTCGCGCTGCGAAGAATCCGAAGGAAGCCCGCGAGGCGCTGCAAGGTCTCGCGTTCAGCGAAGGCCAGTTGGCGGCCATCAAAGAAGCCGGCGGCGCCGGTATTATCTGGGACTTCAGCGAACGCCAGGCGCAGGCCATCATCGAACTGCAGCTCCAACGCCTCACCGGCATGGAGCAGCAGAAGATCCTCGACGAACTCGCCGACATCCAGCGTATGATCGCCGAGTACCTCGAAATCCTCGGCTCCGACAAAGTCCTTCGCGCCCTCATCGTGAAGGAGTTGAAGGAAGTCCAAAAGGACTTCGGCGACAAGCGCCGCACCGACATCATCGAGGACTTGGGCGAAATCCGCCTCGAAGATCTCGTACAGGTGGAAGACGTCGCCGTCACCGTCACGCGCGGCGGCTACCTCAAGCGCACCGCGGTAGACACCTATCGCCGCCAGACCCGCGGCGGCAAGGGCCGCATCGGCATGGGCACGCGTTCCGAGGACGTCGTCGAGCGGCTGGTGATTGCGTCCACCCACGCCTACCTGCTGATCTTCACCACCAAAGGCCGTGTGTACTGGCTGAAAATTTACGAGATTCCCGACGCCGGGACAACCGGCAAGGGCAAGCACATCTCGGGCTTGATCAACCTGCAACCCGACGAAGACGTCAAAGCTTTCCTGCCGGTCCACAAGGATTTTGAAGCCGGCAAGTTCGTCGTCATGGTCACCCAGCAAGGCGTGATCAAGAAGTGCGAGCTGACCGAATTCAACAATCCGATGTCGCGCGGCATCATCGCCCTTTCGCTCGACGAAGGCGACCAGCTGATCGCAGCGCGTCTCACGGCCGGCGACAATTTCATCTTCTTAGGAACGTATGAAGGCATGGCCATTCGCTTCACCGAGGACGAGGTCCGCGCCATGGGGCGCCCCGCGCGCGGTGTCCGCGGCATGGAACTCGCCGAAGGCGATTACCTGGTCGGCGCCGAAGTGGTCGAGAAGGATGGACTCATCCTCTCCATCTCCGAGCACGGCTACGGCAAGCGCACGCCGCTCAAGGACTACCGCCTCACGCATCGCGGCGGCAAGGGCGTCATCAACATGAAGACCACCAACAAGGTCGGCAATGTGATGGCGATCCTCTCGGTCAAAGAAGACACCGACCTGATGATCATCACCAAAGACGGCAAGATCATCCGCATCGAAAGCGGCGAAATCCGCCAGGCCGGCCGCTCTACTCAAGGAGTAAGGCTGGTCCGCATGGAAGATTCGGACGCGGTCGCCGCCGCCTGCGTCATTCCCGACAGCGAGGTCGTAGCCGCCGATCAGGAAGATCTGCCGCTCGAGTAGCGGCAGTAAAATCCAAAACAAAACGCCCGCTGGTCCTAGGATCAGCGGGCCTTTTGGTTTTCAGTGGCCTTCGCCGTACTCCCCAAGAAGCGATTCGGCAGCGGCATGAAGCGGCGGGAGACTCTCCACGACCGTCTGCCAGATGTGTTGTGAACCGGCCGATTTGCTCAATGCAGTCGATGATGGGCGCAGGTAGAGCCGCTCATCTTTCATAGCGGAACCGCTTCGTTCAGCACGCGATCTTTAATCTGACGATGCAGCGTGCGAGCGATTCCGATATCCACCGGACGCCCCAACAGATCTTCCAACTCGGCGGCCAGACCGCCTGGAAACCAAGGCGAAGGCTTACCGATAACGTCCACCAGCAAGTCGATATCGCTATCCGGACGCTCCTCGCCCCGCAATACCGAACCGAACAGACGCACATTTCCCGCGCCGTGTTTCGCGGCAATGCGTTCGATCTCATCGCGCTGTTGGTGCCGCTGTTCGGCGAGCGTCATCTCTGCTTCTCATTCTACTTCCGTAGCAGATCAGATTTGCCCCGGCGCCTTTCCGTGCTTCCACACCGCCCGCCCGCGATGATCTGGAGAGCTCGCAACTTGAAATCAGGATACTGGAGGGCTGAGGTTTGGTTTCCTCGCGTCCGACTCCGGCGCAAGCTAACGACTACGGCTTATCCAATTCGACTAGAAGAGCTTGAGCAGCCCCCGCAACGGGCCGAGATCTCGGCTCACAATCTCCCAAATCGTCTCCAAATCGATTGCAAGATAGTCATGCACCAGCCGGTTTCTGAGCCCTGCCATTCGTTCCCACGCAATTTCCGGGTGCCTGCCGGTAGCCTCCGGATCTAGCCGCTTCGCGGATTCGATTAACGTTTGCAGGTTTCGCATCACGGCTGCTTGTATCAGGGCCGATTCAAAAAACGATGCACGTCCGTCGCGAGTGAATTGCTGAATTTCCTGGATGCTCTCGACGATGTGGTCGAGGTACAGAAGCTGATTTCTCAAAGAGAAACCGCCTCCTCTAGCATGCGATTCTTGATCCGCCGATGAAGTGACCGTGCGATTACAACGTCCACCCGCCGGCCGAGTAGCTTTTCCAGATCGACAATCAGTCCGCCGGGGAACCATGATGAGGTGTTGCCCACCACGTCCACCAGCAAGTCGATATCGCTATCCGGACGCTCCTCGCCCCGCAATACCGAACCGAACAGACGCACGTTTCCCGCGCCGTGTTTCGCGGCAATGCGTTCGATCTCCTCGCGCTGTTGATGCAGCTGCTCCGCCAAAGTCATCTCTGCTTCTCATTCTACTTCCGTAGCAGATCAGATTTGCCCCGGCGCCTTCCCGTGCTTCCACGCCGCCGGCAAATCCACCGAAACCCCAATCAAAACCCCCACTCGCGGACTCGCCACAAACCTTCCGCCCGCCACTCCGAAATCGAATGTCAGCCCGTCGCGAATCGTATACTTGCCCCCCACCATTCCCTGCAACTGACTCTTCGCCAGTCCATCGTTGCTCGTATAACCGCCGTACACCTCCGCGCCGAACGTCCATCGCGAACTGAAGTCGTGCAGCACCGACAACCCGCCGGTAAACACCCGGCCTCGCGTGTTCTGGATGCCCAGTACACCAGTGCTGGTGTTGCCGGAAAACAACAGCCCGGTATTCAACGTCACGCGCGTCTTATCGGAAAAATGCTTCTGCGTGATGAGATTCAGCGCGTAATCCCGAAGCCCCGACCCCAGTTCCTTGTCGATATTGCCCGTCGGGAATTCCACGTAGAACGTCACCGCCATCGCCGGAGCGCGCGTCTTCTCGGACCCTTTGAGGAAATTCCACTTCAGCCCCAGGTTCGTGTCGCCGATCCCGTTCGTCGTCCCCAGCAGAGCGTTCGGCGCGCGAAAAATCCCCAGATACGGCGAGTCGAAATCGATCTCAAAATTGTAGGGCAGGCCGTAGTTGATCTTGAAGTTCGACGTATTCTGCCGTAAATTCGGATATTGCGGGATCTGCAGGCGATCGATCTCATTGAAGAACTCGACGTGCCACGTCCCCCGATCCGTCACCGCCGCGTCGTCGGTGAGAAACGGCTGTTGGGCGTTGATCGCCGCCCCAAACAGCAATACGCCCGCGATGATCGGGAAAGTTCGCAATCAAATCAGCATACCGGAGAGCCGGTCTCGTTATCATAGAGACGTATGGCGGCGTTGATCCAAATCGGACCGATTGATCTAGCGGCGGCGCGCTCCAAGCAGGATCGCCTCCTGTCCATCCTCCGCGCCATGGACCGCGTCATCGTCGCCTATTCCGGCGGTACCGATTCCGCCTACCTTGCCTGGGCCGCCCACCAGGCGCTCGGCGAAAACGCCGTCGCCATTACCGCCGATTCCGCGTCGCTCCCCCGCTCGCATCGCGACGACGCCGCGGCCTTCGCCCGCGAATGCGCATTCCGCCACGAGTTCATCGTCACCAACGAGTTCGACAATCCCGAATACACCAAGAACGATAAGAACCGCTGCTTCCACTGCAAGGATGAACTGTTCACCGAACTAGCCGCGCTCGCGAAAAACCGCGGCATCGACAACATCATCTACGGCGTGAATGTAGACGACCTCGGTGACTACCGCCCCGGTCAGCGCGCTGCGAAATTGCACGACGCGAAAGCGCCGCTCGTCGACGCCGGACTTACCAAGAACGAAATCCGCGAGCTCTCCCGCCTCGCCGGTCTCTCCACCTGGGATCGCCCCGCCGCCGCCTGCCTCAGTTCGCGCATTCCCTACGGAACCGCGGTGACGCCTGAAAATATCCGTACCGTCGAAGCCGGCGAAGAGGCGGTCCGCGCTCTGGGCTTCCGCCAGTTCCGCGTGCGCTTCCACGGCGATCTTGTGCGCCTCGAAATCGCACCCGAAGAACTTCCGCGCGCGCTCACGCCGGACGCGGCCAAAGCCTTTACCGCCATCTTCAAGCCGCTCGGATTTCACTACGTGACGCTCGATCTCGAGGGCTACCGCCAAGGGTCGCTGAACTCTTCACTGAACACATCAGTGAACACCTCACTGAACAAGGCCCTCTAGCGGATATCCGCCAGCGGAAACCGCACGAACTTGATCCGCTTGCGGTTCCACGTATAGGTCATCAGCAGATCGCCGTTGCGCGCCTGCACCAGCGCGGGATACGAGAATTCGCCGCGCTCGCTCTCGAGCGTCTCGAACATCTTGAACGTCTCGCCATCTTTGCTGATCGCGAGATTCAGCGGCGACCGCCCCTTGTCCGTGTGGTTGTAGATCATCACCACGCGCCCGTCTTTCAGCGTCACCGCGTCGATGCCGGAATTCGGATTCGGCAAATCGATCGGACGCGCCTGCGTCCATGTCACGCCCCCGTCATTCGAATCCGCCACGCAGATCTTCCCCGTTTTCGCAGTCGACCGCGCATACAGCCGTAGTCGTTTGCCGCCCAGATGAACCACCGAAGGCTGAATAATTCCGTCGGTCTGCGCCCATTCCCCCGACCCAGGCACCGCCGGCGGAGCATCGCCCTTCACGCCGTTCGCGGCCGCGGGTACCGTAATCGGCCCGAACTTTGTCCACGTCTTGCCGCCATCCGTCGATCGCTCAATCCAAACCGCCCACTGCCGGTAGCTCTCGACCGACGTTCCGCTGACGATCGTTCCATCGGCCAACACCAGAGGTTTCGCGCGAATCGGACCATACAATCCAGCCGGCAAATGTTCCGGACGCGACCACGTCTTCCCGTCGTCCGTACTGAATACACGGCCCCCGGTCCAATTGTCCGGATGCGGACCGAACTTGTAATACAGCCACAGCCGGTGGTCGTTGGTATAAAACAGAACCGGATTGTAAGTCGGAATATTCGGCTCGCGAATCACCTCGACCGGTTCCGCCCATCCCGTCTTCGTCCGGCGAGCCGTGTAAATCGCAACGTCCGGATTGCCTTCCGCCGACCCGCCGAACCACGACGCCATCAGATCGCCGTCCCGTAGTTCAATCACGGTCGAAGCGTGCGCCGAAGCAAACGGAGCCGTCTCAAAAACAAACTCCGCCTTCGAAGCTCCAACCATCGAACCAACCACCGAAAACCAAAGCAGCGCAATCTTCATCACGCCCATCATCCCACCCCGTCCCGCTAGGTTTCCCCGCCCGAACCGCGACCGTAAGGGAGCGGACCCCAGCAGCACCGAACCGCGACCGTAAGGGAGCGGACGCCAGCAGCACCGAACCGCGACCGTAACGGCGCGCTCACCCCAGCAGCACCGAACCGCGACCGCAAGCGAGCGGACCCCAGCGCCCTACGCCTCGCAAACCATCTGCGCAAACGCCTTCGCGAACGCCACCGGCGGAACCGGACCGCTGCAATTGAAAACGATCCCGTCGATCGGCATCGTATTCAGGATCGAGAACAGCGCTTCACCCGCCAACACCCTTTCCTCGATCGTGCCGCTGCCTTTGTGCGCCTCCGCCTCCGGTAGAAACGCCGTGCACGAATCCTCATAGGTGAACACCGCCGCCAGCGACCGCCCCTTCTCATCCGGAGCCATCACCAGCCGCATTCCATCCTCGTGAACCCCCAGGGGCACCCAGAAATTCTGGTACTTCTTCACGATTCCGATCGCGCTGTCCGGCATCGTTCCCTGGCGCAGTCCAACCAGTGCCTCCTCGACTTCGATCGCGTCCGCCAGCCGATGCAGCCGCGGAAACTGTTCTTTGTCGTAGAAAATATCATCCGCCGTCAGCGGATCGACCCAGATCTGGTCGATGCCTTCGAGCGGCAGCCGGAACACCCACGCGCCCGTCGTCGTCAGTACGTGTTGCTGCTCGCCCGTCATGCCGCTGTTTTTGCGGTACTCCGTCATCGTCTCCGGGCTCGAGAAAATCATCAGCCGATTGACGCCCTGCGGATCCCGGTTGTACTGCAGCCGCGACGCCGCGTTCGTCGCCATCATTTCGACCGCCGCCGATTCAGAGACTGGCAGAATCCATTTCTGGTGCGACACCAGCGCGCGCATCAGCACGCTTCCAGTGATCTGCTTGTTTCGCCATTGGACGATCAGTTCGGGTACGGTTGGCATCTAGTCTTCCATTCTGGCGAATTCGCCGTTCATATTAGAATGCGCGAAGCCGCCGAAAATTGATAAGCCAAAAGTGAAACCTGCAAAACGGGCGCATCGCTTAACATTCTATTTCGGTCCGATCTACCGGTCCGGTTTCAATGGGCGCGCCAGAACGCCAAGCCGACGGTTGGCCGTCGAATCCTCGACCAGCTTTTTGAGGCGCGCAAGCCGCGTCTCCTCGCGCTTCGCTGTCATGACGTAGTTGGCCGCCAGTTTGCGATACCCCGGTGGCTGGGCTTCGAAGAACTTCCACGCGCCGCGGTTCGCGCGGAACCGCTGCTCGATCGCGCTATCGAATACCGGCACTTCGTTCTGCTCGTACAGATAGATCCCCGATTTCGCGTCTTCCCGCGCGGCGAACGCCTTCAACCCCGTCGCATGCATCAGGCCCAGTTTGGTCAGTTCCGCCACGCGGCGGATGTTGACGTTGCTCCAGATGCTGCGCTTCCGCCGCGGCGTAAACCGGATGCTGTAACTGTCTTCATCGATCCGCCGCCGCACGCCGTCGATCCAGCCGAAGCACAGCGCGCTGTCCACCGATTCCGGCCAAGTGATGCTCGGCCTTCCCGAGCCCTTCTTGTGAAAACCGACCAGCAGTTCGGTTTCATTGGCGTGATGCTCTTCGAGCCACGCTCGCCATTCCGCCGGCGTCGCAAAGAACATCGGCTTCATAAGTACCCAAGCCACCAATCGCGCGTGTGATCGAGCGCCATGATAATCATAATGACGCCGCGCATCACCGCAATCGACTGCAGGCGCCCAAAGCCCTTTGAAGGATTCACCCTCCGCCCGCCATTTCGAGAAGAGTCTGAACGGTACGCCAGTTTCTCCCGGTGCTGACCGTCTTCAACTTCGAATCGAAGTACGCATTCGTCAGCTTCGATTTCCCGAACCCGTTCGGCAAGTGCGCGAAAATCTCGCGCCCGTCGACCACATATTGATCGCCTGGAGATCGCTCCGGATCGAGCGACGCTACACGCTCGGCGGTGGGAAGGTCCGCCAGAAACATCACCGCGATCCGTGTGTCGTCGATCCCCGGCT
This sequence comes from Bryobacterales bacterium, assembly GCA_038210135.1. GTDB lineage: Bacteria > Acidobacteriota > Terriglobia > Bryobacterales > Bryobacteraceae > JBBQWZ01. The sequence continues at coordinate 4,941 of JBBQWZ010000024.1, read as the reverse complement.
TTCTGAACGGATGCCTGGCCACCGCGTCGGCAAGTTCGGTCGCCGTCCGGAGCACCAGCGTCGTTTCAAAGCCAAATCGCTTCTTGATCTCGCCAGCCACCGTCAGCCCGATTTTGGCGGCTTGCTTTGGCGGCGCATCGAAAACGACGTTCCCGCTTTGAATATAAGTCCGGACGTTGGTGCCGCCTGCCGCGACGAAGATCGCCGCCAGATCCTTCATCGGTAGCTTGTTGCTGCCCCCGACATTGACTCCCCGCAGGAGTGCGATGTGCGTCTCCGCCATCCGTAAAGTCTAGCGAATCCGGCGGGATCGACTGGCCTGGCCAGTGCCTGTCCGTAGGACCCTTTCAGTGCGCGACGCTCTACGTTATAGCCCCGTCCGTCAGGGCGGGGACTCTTTTTCAGTCCACCGTCGTAGAGCCGATCGCGGACCGCCTTCTATGTGCCGTCGATCGTCTCAAGGCGCAAGACCGGCAACCCTCGCTCGGCGGCCACCTGATTTCCGCCGGCATGTTTACCGCGGTACATCAGAAGGTCCGCGCGACTCAGCATCGTCGCGAGCGTGTCGCCGGGCTGGATCAACGTCACGCCGACCGAGCAGGTGAACGAGATACGCCGCCCCTCAAATTCGCAGGAGGAGCTTTCGACCAACCGGCGACAGCGTTCGGCGATCAGCGCGGGAACCTCGGGCGGAGCGCCAGGCATAAAAATCAGGAACTCGTCGCCGCCCCAACGGCAGACCGCGTCCATGGACCGGACGTTTCTCTTGAGGGTCTGGACAATCGTTTGCAGCGCCAAGTCTCCCGCCGCGTGCCCGAATCGATCGTTGATCGCCTTGAACCTGTCCACATCCACGAAGACGACGCCGCCCGGGCCTTCCCCTTCAACTCGCTTTCCGAGATAACGCGCGATTACGTCTTCCCCGTAGCGGCGATTGCCAGCTTCTGTCAGCGGATCGATCGTCGCTTTCCGGTTGGCCCGCAGTGTCTCTTCCATCGCCGCGACCTTATCGGAATTGTCCGAAAAGATCTCGACCACGCCCACGGTCGCGCCGTTCTCATCCACCATCGGCGAGGCGGTCACATGCACCGGCACTCGATATCCGTCCCGATGCCGGAGGAAGACTTCGCACGTGCGTGCTTTCCCGTTCTGGATCACGGACGAAAGGGGGCACCCCTCGCCGCACAACGACTCGCCACGCTCATCGCAATGCGTCAGCCCGCAGGGGCCGCAAATCTGACCCACCATTTGCGACCGGCTGTACCCCGAAAGCCGCTCCGCCGCCGCGTTCCAATATAGAATCCGGCGGTCGAGATCCACGAAGTAGATGCCATCGCTGACGTTCTCGAGCAGCGCCTCATAAAAGGCTGCGCGTTGGTTTGTCTCCAGATTAACCATTCTCAGCTCATCGTCCTCAAACCGGGAATCATGAGCGGATCGTTTCGCGGCGTGCGGTCGCGCCGCCCCATCGAAATCGGTTAGCCTGTTTTCGTGCTGCTTGCCGCTCTCCTCGCGTTCCTTACGAGTTCCGCCACCGCCTCTCCGTCGAGTGACGCGCTGGCGGCGGTGAAGGCCAAGGACTACGCCACCGCGTTCCGTCTCTGGGAAGGCTGTGCGAAAAAAGGCACCGCCAGTTGCCAGTACGACCTCGCCATCATGTACCTCGAAGGCGAAGGGCGCCCGGTGGACGTCGGAGCCGCGCTCGACTGGTTGTCCCGCTCCGCCGGCCAAAACTATCCCGGCGCGGAAAATCGCCTCGGCCGGCTGTATCTCAACGGCAAAGTGGTCACTCAGGATTACCCCGCCGCGATGCGTTACTTTATGGCTGCCGCCCGCCAAGGCTACGCCGCCGGCCAAGCCAACGTCGGGCTGATGCACTGGCGCGGCTACGGCGTGCCCGTCAATCTGGTCGAGGCCTTCGCCTGGTCGGAACTCTCCACCGTGAAGCTCACCAGCGGCGCCAAGCAGCGCGACGACATCCTTAAGGAACTCACGCCCGAGCAATGGACACAGGGCCGCGCCCGGGCCGAGGCGCTGAAGAAGGAATATGCGTCATTCAAGATCCCGTGGGAGAAAGCGTTTGACTTCATCTTCGGCATCCTGTCCATAGTGGCCTCTTACTTCATCATCAGGAACTACGTCCGGGAGGCGAAGAGGAAGAAGGCGCTCGGCCGCTAGCTCTAAGCTTTTCGTATTGCCGCGAATCCGCTAAACTCGAAAAGAAGCCAATCCCTGTCCGCTTCCCCGTTTTCCCCACAAAGGTCCCTCTTCACCCATCATGCTCTGCGCCGGAATTGTAGGTCTGCCCAACGTTGGCAAAAGCACTCTCTTTAACGCCGTTACGCAAACGCGTAAGGCCATGGCGGCGAACTACCGCTTCTGCACCATTGAACCCAACCAGGGCGTCGTCACTGTGCCCGATGAACGCCTCGAAGTGCTGGCCAAGATCAGCAACACCCAGAAAATCATCCCGTCCGTTTTCGAGTTCGTAGACATTGCCGGACTCGTCAAGGGCGCAAGCCAAGGCGAAGGACTCGGCAACCAGTTCCTCGGCCACATTCGCGAAGTAGATGCCATCGTGCAGGTAGTCCGGTGCTTCGAGGATTCGAACATCGAGCACGTCATGGATTCGGTCGATCCGGTGCGCGATATCGAAATCGTAAATACCGAGTTGATTCTCGCCGATCTGGACAGCATTCAGAAGCGTCGCGTCCGCCAGCAGAAGCCCGCCAAGTCCGGTGACAAGAAGGCGCAGGCCGAGCTGAACCTGCTCGACCGGATGGAGCCGCATTTGAACGAGGGTAAGCACGCCTTCTCGCTCGAGGTCTCCCCCGAGGAGGCGCTGTTGATGAAGCCGCTCTTCCTACTCACCGCCAAGCCCACGCTCTTCGCCTGCAATGTGGCCGAAGGCGATCTGGCGAATCCCGATAGCAATCCCTGGGTGCAGCGAGTCCGCGACTATGCGGCCACACACCTCGGGACGCGCGCGGTGGTCGTTTCCGCTGAGATCGAGTCGGAGCTGGTCACGCTGCCTGCTCAAGAAGCCGCCGAATATCTTGCCGGTCTCGGCGTCGAGCAGTCCGGCTCCGGCATCCTGATCAAGGAAGCGTACTACCTGCTCGGCCTCCGCACCTACCTGACCACCGGCGAGAAAGAGACTCGCGCGTGGACCATCCGCGCCGGCGACAAGGCTCCGCAAGCGGCCGGCGTCATTCACTCCGACTTCGAGAAAAGCTTCATTTCAGCCGAGACCACCGCGTACACCGACCTGGTCGCTTGCGGTAGCTTCGCCAAAGCGCGCGAGCTCGGTAAGATCCGCACGGAAGGCAAAGACTACGTCGTGGCCGACGGCGATGTCATGGACTTCAAGACGTTCCTCTAAAGCATCGACAGGCGATCCGAGTGCGAGCAGCTCTGGCGGCGGCGTCCGTGGATTCTTCGGCACACTATAGTGAAGTCCCATGGCTTGGGACGCCGCCTCGCAGGTTTACCGGCCAGGTATGATGCCGAGGAGGTAGGCGATCAGCAGGATCACCAGCACAGTACCCAAGCCCACGCCCGCGCCGCCTCCGCCGCCCCAGCGGCTGTTGCCGTAGTAGCCTCCACCCAGTCCAAATATCAAAACCAGCAGAATAATCAGTAGCAACATGCGTTCCTCTTTCGCGGCTTCCTTTCGTGGAAGCTCCCTAGCTTGACCCGTCATCACGCCCTTTTGTTTCAAGTCCGTTAGCGTCTCCTGTACCGCGAACGCGCCAGCACCGCCAAACGAAACCCATATCCGAGCCGCGCCCACAGCAGCGCGAAACGCTGCGCCGGAAGCGGACCCCCGCGCTCCCTCTAACCGCGGCGAACCGCCAACGGTCACGCGCCAACCAAATTTATATCCGCAATCCTCTCAACAAACCCCCCGCCTACCCACCTAAACCAGCCAACGCGTGAGCTACCGTAAGCGCGGATGGAAACCCATCCCCAGGGAGCAAATCAATGTCGCAAGCAGAAACCAACCGCGAAAATGCCCAGCATGCAACCGGACCCAAAACACCCGAAGGCAAACAGCGCACCAAGTACAACGCGCGTAAACACAACCTCACCGGCCAAACCATCGTGTCCAGCGAAGAGGACCTCAAAAACTATTTCGACTGCTCCACCCGGTTGGTCGCCAGCCTCCGCTGCGAAGGCGAAAACGAACTCCGCATCGCGCACTCCCTCGCCGACGCGCAGTGGCAACTCGACCGCGCCCGGGCCATCGAAACCAATCTCCTCTTCCAGCTCTCCGTCCCCCACATGCCCGAAGACGCAACCGACCACGCCGACTGGGCCCAATCCCAAGCCAAAGCCTTCTTTGAAAACGCGAAACAACTCGACCTCATGTCCCGCTACGCCACCCGCTATCACCGCCAGGTCCTCCAGCTCCACGCGCTACTCGCCCAGACGCAAAAGGAACGCCGCAAATTTCAAGAAGAGCGCAACAAAGTGCGCCAGCAGCACCAGAGCGAAACGTTCGCCGAACGCCAGATGACCGGCGCAAGAGGCCACAAACAAAAGCACTCCGCGCAATCTGGGTTCGTTTCGCAGAACACCGCGATCGGCGATAGCCCCGCCGCGCAAGGCGGAGATTCTTTCACCAAAGCCGAACGTTTTTACGAAAAGCACAAGCAGGAAATCGCCTAACCGGTCATCAACCCGCCGCAAACACTCTCCCTTCCTCACCCTCCCGCAGTTCCACACGCCTCGATCGCCCCAGCTTTCATTTGGCTCGATGGTGCGCCCAGCCTGACGGAGCGCATTGCTGGACGCGGAGCCGGAGCATTTTCTCATCGAAGGATGAGCCTGAAGCGGGGCGTTGAGGGTGGGTGAGGCTGGAGTCTTTCTTTTTTGTTTGAGGAAAGAAGCAATCGTAGGCGCTGTGGGAATGTGGGAAACGCGGGAGCGTTTTCCAAG
>JBBQWZ010000023.1:0-96836 GCA_038210135.1 Bryobacterales bacterium | reverse complement strand
GCGACCGTAAGGGAGCGGACTCGCCCAGGCACCGAACCGCGACCGTAAGGGAGCGGACTCGCCCGCAGCACCGAACCGCGACCGTAAGGGAGCGGACTCGCCCGCAGCACCGACACGCGACCGTAAGGGAGCGGACTCGCCCAGGCACCGAACCGCGACCGTAAGGGAGCGGACTCGCCCAGGCACCGAACCGCGACCGTAAGGGAGCGGACTCGCCCGCAGCACCGAACCGCGACCGTAAGGGAGCGGACCTCCTCCCCCACATCGCTACCGCGCCAAACGCGTAGCAATCAGCTGATACACAAACGGATTAAACGCCAGCCCGGTGTGCGAGCCCAGCACTTCGACATCGATCTCGGGATCGCCTGTCACGCACGTGTCCCATTGGACGATGCCGTCGGCCTTCGTGTAGATCGCGGTCTGCTTCACCTGCGCCGGAAACAGACCCTGCAGCCCGGACACAAAGTCGCAGCCGCAATAACCCGTGAAACATTCTGAATGCTCCCCGTCCGGACGCTCCCGCTTCACCCGGTCGCGGACGATGTCGCTCATCTGGATCACCGCCGGATGCGCCCGCACTCCGCGGAACGGAGAGCCCAGCGAAATCACCGACGCCACATGATCCGGATGGTCTACCGCCGCCGACCTCGCCAGCATGCCGCCCAGGCTGTGCCCAATCAGGTGGACCCGTTTCCCGGTCTGCTGCCAGGCGCGCTCGATCGTCTCCTCGAGCTTCTTCATCAGGATGTTCGGGCAATCCGCGTTGACGCCGATGCCGGAATAAAACGGCGTGTAGCCCACCCGCTTCAGCCACGTGTACATCTCGCGCAAATACAGATCGCTGCCCATGAACCCCGGCACAACCACCACCGGTTCTCCGTTGCCCTTCGGCACCCCGATGCCCCAAAACACGGGCGACACACGCAGCGAGAACCATTCCAGACCCGCCTGCGCTTCTCCCCAAATCGGGAGCGATACCGCCTCGCGGTCAACCAGGACGCTATAGGCTCGTGACATGCATTCCTATCTTAAACACGAAAAATATAAGAGCACTTAAACCGCCACAGTCTTCGATTCGGCCGCGACGGCGGACTTCTTTTTCGCCCGCACCGCTTTCGGAGCCGGACGCGCTTCGCGCTTTTCCGGTAATCCCGCCGCGCGGCAGAGTTCGCGGAAGCTTTCGTCCAGAAACTCGCGCATTCTCACCGCGTCCGGAGCCGCGCCGGCGTCCGACGTAATCCCGAAAAACAGCTTCTGGTTGTAGCTCTGGATCGCGCATCCAATGCCCAAATCGTTCCCGACGGGTACATGCGGATACATCGTCAGCATCTGCTGGCCCACCGCGTACAGCGGAATCTGCGGACCCGGTACATTCGTGCACACCATGTTGAAGACCGGCGCCGCGAACTGCACAAATGGCAGCGCCGCCACCATCGCCTGCACCGGCGCCGGCAGCGTTCCCGCCCACGCGGTCATCGTGGACAAAATGTCCGCCAGCCGCGAATTCTTCAAGGCTTCCGTCCGCCGCGTCACCGTTTTCAACCGCGCTCCCGCGTCATCGATATCCAGCGGTACGTTGACCAACAGGGCCGAAACCTGATTGCCTAGCCGCCCGCGCTGGTCTTCCTTGCGCACGTTCACCGGGCACATGAAGCGGCAGAATTTCCCCGCGGTCGACATGCCGGACATGCGCGTATACTTCGCCACCGCGCCCGACAAGATAGTCAGCGCGACGTCGTTCACAGTACCGCCCAACGCACCGCGAATCGCGCGCGCATCGGCGAACGAAAATTCGTTCCAAGTGATCCGCCGCTCGCCCGAACAGATTTTATTAAACGGCAACCGGTCCGGCGGCCGCATCAATTCTGACATCAACGGTGCTACGTCCTGCCACGCCGTCATCGTCGCCGGATTCATCAACGTCTGCATCAGATTGAAGTAGCCGGTCTGCGCCGACATCATCCGCTCCAGCGTATCCGTGACGCCCGCCGACATCGCGTTGAAGTACAACTGGCCCGCGTCGGGAATCGGAGCCGGTGCGAACGGCGGCTTCTCCACCGCCTCGATTTCGGGCGACGTGTTCATGATGATGCTCATCAGCCCCACGCCAGAAACACCGTCCACCATGCAGTGATGCACTTTGCTGATCAGCGCCGATCGGCCGCCTTCGAGCCCGTACACGACGTGCATCGTCCACAGCGGCTTATTGCGGTCCATCATGCCCGAGAACAGGCGGCCGCTCAATTCGCGCAGCGCCGCATCGTCGCCCGGCGCGTCGATGCGCGTCTCGAATACGTGATTGCGAATGTCGAACTGCGGATCGTCTTCCCAACTCGGATGCCCGACATTAAATGGAGCCGGCATCACGCGCTGGCGATACCGCGGAATCATGTGGAGCTTCGAATCGACCATCTTCACGAATTCCGCGAAGTCGATCGCCGACTCGTACACCGTCACGCTGCCAATGTGCAGCGGCATTTCCTTGCGCTCCAGATACAGGAACGCGGCGTCGTCGGCCGTCAAACGTGGATGCAAGCTCGGCGTAGCCATCGAAGCTCCTTTAAAAAACAAAATCGCCCGGTTGAAACCGAGGCCCGACCGTCAGGTCGCGAAATCCGGCTTGAACCCTGACCGTAAGGGAGGGGACACTCAGGTTCCACACAGGCTCCTAAGCCGCACGAACAAATTCCCCGCAGCACCGAACCGCGACCGTAAGGGAGCGGACCCACTTTCCCCAGCACCGAACCGCGACCGTAAGGGAGCGGACCCACTTTTTCCTAATTCACAAACCCGGTAACGTCATACGACATCATCACCAGATCCTGCGTTCGCCCCTGCGCATCAATCACGTAATCCGCCAGCAGCGCCTCCGCCTGAAATCCCAGGTTCTGGAACACCTGCCGAGCGCCCTCCTGGCTCGACGCCATACGCGCCATGATCTTCTGCAATCCCCGTCCGCGAGCCAGCGCGAACACTTCGCTCGCCAGCATTTTGCCCAGTCCCTTTCCCCGCTGCGACCGCGAAATCTGCAATCGGATTTCGCCCACGTGCCGCGTCCACGACAGATCGCTCATATGCAGGTTGCCGTACCCCACCATCTTGCCGTTCTCAATCGCGATCAGGCTGGTGGTGCGGCCCGACTCAATACCGCGCATCCAGCGATCGAGCGATTCCGGCTGCCGCACGTCCATCAACAGGAAGAACAAATCTTCCTCAGGCAGCGACATCACAAATTCGCGGAACAGCTCTTTGTCCGCCGGAGTCATCAGGCGGAAAGTGATGCTGGACGCGCCGACTTGGGTCGTCCAGGGATACGAACGTGCAGTAGCAGGAGTCATAAAGAATTCGCCTCACAAGGTATCACGGAAGGTGGCATAGGACTCGGTGGCATAGACCTCGGTGGCATAGACCTCAGTGGCATAGGCCTCGGTGGCATAGGCCTCCGGCCTGTGCATCAGTGGCATAGACCTCGGTGGCATAGACCTCAGTGCCATAGGACTCGGTGGCATAGGCCTCCGGCCTGTGCATCAGTGGCATAGACCTCAGTGCCATAGGCCTCCGGCCTGTGGACTCTTTCAACTTACTTCGGCGTCATCGCCTTAAACGTCAAATCCAACATCGCCTTTTGCGTCGCAACCCACGCATCCACACCCTGCCGCGCCAGATCCTGCAACGTCACCGGAGGCCGGTACGCCGCGCCGCTCGTGAACATCCGCGCCGCTTCCGCCATCTGCTGCGAAGCCGCTTCGGCGAACTTCTTCTGCGCGTCCATGTACTGCTCGAATCCCTGCTTCGCCATCGACGCGAAATCCGTCGCCGGACCCGCCGCCGGAGCATCCGCTGCCGCCGTCTTCGCCCGCTCCGCCATCGCCGACGTGTGCTGCTGCACCATGTCGAGCATGTTCTTCTGCATATCGACCCAGGCCTGCGTCGCCTGTTGCGACATCGCCGCCACCTGCTCGATCGGCATTCCGCTCGCCGCCGGACGCGCTTCCTTCGCCGCCTTGGTCGCCATCTCGGTCTGCTGCGCCGCCATGTCGAGGAACTGCTTCTGCATTCCCGCGTAGCTTTCCGCGCCCTTGGCCAGCATGTCGAGTATCGATTCCGCCACCGGATTCGTCACCGCGCTCTTCATCGCCGTCAACGACGACAGATTCTGCTGCAGCGCCAGGTCGAGCATGGTCTTCTGTGACGCCAGAAACGACTGCGCGCCCTGCCCGGCCAGATCCGCCATCGCCGGAGCCCAGCCCGCCATTCCGAAGTTATTCTTCATCGCCTCGTTTAGCGCCGCGCTCTGATGCGCCGCCAGATCGAGCAATACTTTTTGCGTCGCAACATAGTTATCGACGCCTTGGCGTACCGCCTCCGCGAACATTGACAGTGGGTTGAGCTGTGTACCGGCCATTTGTAGATCCTCTCATGCTGCGATGCAGCAATTCCAAGTATACCCTCTTCGCACCCGCTGTCAACACAAAAAACGCCACCCAGCACCGAACCGCGACCGTAAGGAAGCGGACCTAAAAAACAACCCCGCCCGTAAGGGCGGGGTTTCTTCAATCTCAAAATAAGCGGAGGCTTAGAACGCGACTTCCGCCGGGAAGTACTTCGCGATCAGGCTCTCATAATAAGGACGCAACACCACCGGATCCGGCTTCGTGTCCGCCTTCGAGTACAGATCGTACGGATTGAACTTCTTCACCCACTCGAACATCTTCCGATCCTGATCGTTCATCAGGTAGTCGTACGCGCCTTCCCGGTGAGCCGCATAGAACGAGTGATACCGGATCATGTACAGCGCTTCTTGCGGCAGGTAATTCTTCGCGATGTGATAGAAGTACTCGTCGTGGCCCCATGACATCGTCACCTGGTCGAGGCCGCCGTTTTGCTCGTAAATGCCCAGCTTTGTCTGGAACTCGGGCTTCTGCATATCCGGATTCGCCGCGAAGAAGTCCGCGAACACGATCTTGCTCGAGTACGCGCACCCAGTCGGAAACGTATCGCCAACCACCGCCCATTGCGGCTCGCCGTACAGGCACAGGACCTTGCCCAAATCGTGCAACAATCCCGTCAGTTGGAACCAGTCCGGATGCCCATCCCGCCGGATCGCCTCCGCCGTCTGCAGGTTGTGCTGAATCTGCGACAGATCGGTATCGGGATCCGAATCGTCCACCAGCGTGTTCAGATATTCAAGCGCCTGCCAGATCGGCATCTTCGAGCGCGTCAGGCCGGCGTATTCGCGGCGCTTCGCCAACGCGAACTCATGGGTCTGATTCATGTGGTTCAAGCGATAGAACTCGCGAACCACCGGCGGCGTCGTCTCGCCGTAGTTCCGGAACTGCTCCGTCGTCTTGTTCGGATCATAGCGATCCTGGACAAACTCATCCCACTGTTCGATGTTTTCAAGCGGCCCAATCGACGTCATAAGCAAAGAATAACGTACTCCAACCGAAACAGAAACTGAATTCCAGCACTCCCGCCCTCCGATCACCGACCGTCCCCACCCTGAACCCTGAGCGTCAGCGACGGAACACCACCCTGAACCCTGAGCGTCAGCGATGGGACTCCACCCTGAACCCTGAGCGTCAGCGATGGGACTCCCACCCAATCGCGACCATGAGAAACCAGCCCACAAGAACCTGCCGAAAATTAGAAAATCCGATCCTGCCGGCGCAGTGTTCCGAACGTCCCGATGTTCGAAATCGCGAACGCCACCCGGAACTGGTTCTCGTTTCTCGTTCCGAACGCGAACCGCCGGACCTGCACGCTCAACCCGCAACAATCCGTGTTGTACGTCACCTGACCGGATAGATATTGCAGCGTATCTGTGCGGTAGTCATAGAACATCGTCGTGCCCGTGCTCCACCCCCGCTTGTTGTCCTGCCCGAACCCGACCGTCGCCCGAAACTGATTCGCCGGAGCGGAGAGCAGCGGCGAACTATGCACCTGCGTGTGACCGACCGACACGAAGTACTGTGCAAACCGCCCGTCCATGGTCAGCCCCGAATTCGCAATCTCGTGCCGCACTGGATCGTAATCCGTACGCCATTCGACGCCGAGCCTGCTCTGATACCGCAAAACGGAAACCACCGGCGATTGCCGCCGATACCCGTCGAGGAAAGTGAAGCCGGTGATGTCAGCCACGCTCTGGACCACGTTCCGTTGGCCAGGAACGACGGCGCCACCAAAAGTCGGATCGAAGAAGCGCTTGTACCAGATCTGCCAGCTCAACACTTCGTTCACGCTGCCGCCCGCATTCTTGGCATACAAACGGTTTGTCAGCGAAAATTCGACTTCGTTGGTGTTCGATAACAGTTCCGTTTCGTCAAAACGGATCAGCTTGTTGAAATCGGCCACGCCCGTCACATAGCGATACGTCGCGCGAGGCTCAATTACGTGTTTCAGTTTCTTCCCTAAACCAAACTTCTCAGCCCATTTCGCCGTGTCGAAGATCTTCGAAATCGACGGCAGTACAAGGTCCACCGTGACATCCCGCGAACTGCGCAGGATGTTCTCGCCCGAAACCGCCACCGGAGTCTGCTGCGCGATCGACGACCCGTAAAACGTCTCCCGGATCCCAAAGCTCGGTACAAGCGAGATCCCCATCCAATGGAACGCGGTCGTCACATGCGGAGCCACGTCCAGGCGCTCAACAAACTGGCGGGTCTGGAACAGCGGCTGGCTCCGGCTCAGCAGTCCCGCCGATGATTCCATCGAGAACCAGATCGGCCACTTGCCGGCTTGCGTCTCACGCACAAAAAACGTCGCCTCCGGCAGCTTGCGAATGATAATCTTGTCATCCGGCGCGGTGGTCTGGAAGTTCACGTTCCGCTGGAACGCGACGTTAAAGCCATAGTTGCTCCAGTGCTTGGCTACGTAGGCCGTCGAGTTCGATTGGGCGGTGATCGCCTCGTTGAAGGACTCGCTGAAGGACTGGCGGAATAGAAACGAACTCAGGTAACTGACCTCGGCGCGCGCCACCCAGCCACTGCCAAGATCGGACCGCATCTTGAAGTTGATGAGGTACCCCGGTGCCTTCTCTATAATGTTACCTTTGGCATCTTTTAGGCCATTGTCGTTCACACCATAGAGGTACAAGTTAAAGTCCGTCTTGTCGTTGATTTTGCCGCGGAAGTCCGCGTTATGGGAGAAGCCGCGGGCGCTGAAATACTCGCCGCGATACATCAGGTCGTAGCTGCGATTGATGGCCCAGTAGTAACCGACTCCGACCATATATCCCCGGCGGCTCGAGTGCCCCAGATTCGGAATCAGGAAGCCGCTCCGGCGGGGGTTCTTCTTCAACGACTTATAGAAGTAGGGGAAGAAGAACACCGGCATGCCTTTGAGCCGGAACACCGCGTTCCGCGTGGTCGCCGACTCGCCAGGGATCACCTGAAATGCTTTACTCTTGAGGATCCACCACGACTTCGGGACCAGACAATCGGTGATATACCCATCGTGGAGGATGTAATGATCTTCCAGACGTTCTGCCCACTTCCCCTTGAAGTAGAACGGGTTGCTGGTCGTCAATAGACCCGGCCGGGCGTCGATCTTGGCAGGTGAGGTGCCGGTGACGTCGTAGAACTTCCCCTTCTCCGAGTCGGTGTTATATTCGGCCTTCTCGCACTCGATCTTTTCGCCGTTCTGGAAACTCTCGAAGCGAACGTGGCCGCGAGCTTCGGCGTCGTGGGTGTCGTTGTTGAAATCCACCTCGTCGGCCTTCAGAATCATGGCCGAGGTCTCAATCACCACCCGGCCGCGCAGCTTGCGGATCGGCCCTTCGAATTCCTGAGTCACGGCCTCAATGCGAGCAATATCCTGTGGACCCGGAGCCGTAGGGCGAGCAATTCGCACCTTCTGATTAGGGTTAGTGGTTTGCGCCGCCGGAGCCTGGACCGGAGGGGGTAAGGTTGGGCGGTACTGGGCCTGAGCCGCGATGGTGGAAAAAAGCCCTAGGGCGATTGCAAGAAATCCAGCCGATTCATAAAGTTCGTGACAAAATCTCCCGAGTATGTTACTTAGGAGAATACTCGGAGCAGCTTGGTACCAACCGAGCTGGGATTGGCAACGTTTTTGGGGAAGTGGGGAACGCCTGGAAGAGGCGATCGGAAAGGTCTGCCGGTCGGCGTGGAAAGCGCGGCTCAAAGGGAACCGTAGCACGCTGATCCAGCCGGTTGCAACAGCAGTTCCGCAGTTTCGAAGAATCGCATGCAGTGTTCATTTTGTCAGGTTTGGAACGAGCAGGACGACCACCGCTGCCAACGTTGTGGGCGGCGGCTGGAAGACCGTTCCCTGCGCTCGGTTCCGGCGCCGTATCGTTCCGCTCTCGAATTTCCGAACTCCGGCGCGGCGGCGCGCGCGGTGGAACTGCGGCCTGAGGAGACACGCGATGTTGTCGCCGAAGCGCAGCGCGAAATCCGGGCCGCGCAGCAGCGGGCAATCTTCGACGAACAACCGACTCTCTTTCCGTACGCGCCGAAAATCGTTCCGATCCCGACGCTGACTCCGGTTCGCGCCGAGGGTCCGACGCCGAAGAAGGCCAAGACCACGGCACCGAAGGGCGCGGGTTCGCGCGGCGGTGCGAAGACCGGGCAAAACCAGCAATCGCTCGATTTCGAGATCCCCGATACCCCGCCCCGCGGTCATCGCACTTCGGTCGAAGCGGTAATTTTCTGCGACGCCCCGGTGGCGCTTCCAACCCACCGCATCCTCGCCACCGCCATCGACACCAGCATGGTGCTGTGCGCGGTCGGCGTCTTCGCCGTCCTGTTCTGGATCGCGGGCGGCGAGCTCGCTTTGAACAAGCAGACGGTCCCGCTGCTAGCCGCGATCGTGCTGCTGTTCGCGTTCCTCTATAAAGCTCTCTATTGCCTGGGCAACGGCGACACCCCCGGAATGCGCGCCGCGCAACTCCGGTTGGTCGATTTCGACGGCCGCACGCCCACCCGTTCGATGCGCGCTCTGCGCATGGGAATGGGCATCATCAGCCTCTGCGCCGCCGGCCTCGGCCTTTTGTGGGCGCTGGTGGACGAAGAAAACCTAACCTGGCACGATCACGCCACGAAGACGTTTCCGACCCTGGATCTCCGCCGCTAGGAAGCGGACCCGACCGCCCCAAAATCCGAGCCGCGCCAAAATGCTTCGATGGAGCAAGTCGGAGCAGAAAGCAATGGGCCGCAGCGTCAAGGTAACCTGTTGAGGACGCATTTATGAAGGAAGAGGTCTTTCGGTATTAGCGATGGATCACGGCAGCGAGCTGGCTGAGGTCGAGGAGTTGGCGATCGCAGGACGTTATCGCGAAGCCTACAAGGCTCTAAACGGGCACCTGGCCGACCGGAGCTCCGACGAGCGCAGCCTCGTCGCCGCCGGCTGCCTCGAAGACATTGCGGTCCGAATTGCGGATACTCACCCTCAGGTCGCCATCCGGTTGTACGAGAAAGTGCTGACCGAATACCGCAATTTCGCTGGCTCGGCGAGCACGGCGGCGGAAGGCGAGGAGCGTTGGAACACGGCGGAGGTCGTTGCGGGACGCATCAAGGCGCTGAAGGATCGCGCGCGAAAGTAGCAATTGCATGCCCCGATTCTGCCTCTTACAGGGTGATTGAGCGCAGTTGTTTTCCCCAGTTGTTTTCTAATCCCTTTAGTGCGCGACTCTCTGCGTGATAACCCCGCCCGTCAGGGCGGGGATTCTCTTTCAGTCAACCGCGGTAAAAGTCGATCGCGGACAGCCCGCTAGTCCCTAAAGTAAGTTTCTCGAGCCTGCACACGCCGTAGGTCTACGCCACTTTGCTTCGATCAGGGTTCCTGGTTCCACAGTTTCGCCCTGGTTTCCGGTGTCGCGCTGAACGTCTTGCCGTCGAAAACAAACTCCAACCGCATCGCCGTAAGTCGTGGAACAGGCAAAACCGCACCCGGCTTCTTGGCCAACGCGGCAATGCATTGACGCTCGGTTTCCTTAGTGACCTTACGCTCCCCATGCCGGGCTCTGACGATCAAATCGGGGCCGCCGGGAGCGCCGGCTTCGAGCTTGTCGAAGACTCCGATTTCGATGGGAAGAAAGTCTGGCCTTTCCTGCCAGTAGCAATCCTCAATATTGCTGATGGATTGGACGAGTCCAGCAAAATAGAATTCTTCGCCGTCCACAGAGAGGGCTGAGATCACGCCGGTGCTTCTTCCGTTCCTCCTTCGCTCCATGCAGACCAGGCGATCGACGCCCGTCTTTACCCGAAGAAGGATGCAGTCGCGAATGTCCGTTCTACCCAAATTCGCCGAAATCTCCCACCGGCCGGCTTTGCGGGTGCACAGCCAAGTCGCAACATCCGTCTTTTCGGGAAAGACGGTGATGGTGGTGAGGATGGCGTCTTCGCTCTCTGGTGAAATAAAGTGGCCCAGGCGGTAATCGCGCAGGGTCCATTCTCCGACGGTTTCGTCTCCATACAAACCTCGAGTACATTTGCCGTTGACGATTGCCGCCCCGCAGAAGTCCTGAAACGTCGCGGCGTCAGGAGTGCGGCTGGGCGTTCCGATCGGTTGCGCGACGGCCGTTGAAAGAGCGAGAACGAAAACGATCAGTAGCCGCGCAGCGTTGGCAGGTGTCGATGCGGCGGCGCGGCGTGAGTTCGAAAGCGGCATTACAGAATAGTAGACTCGCAACGGCGACACGTATTGGCACCACTAACGCTTAGTCCTGCCAGCGCGGCCGTCAAAACCGCCTACGACGCGTGCAACAAGGACGAAGACGATCCGCCGGTGCCGAACAAGCCGGTGGCAAAGAAGAAACGAAACGAGATCAACGGGGAAAGATCAAAGGAAGGATCAACGGGGAAAGATCAACGGTGTCAACGAGGTGATTGACGCGAGTGTTTCAAAGCGCGAACGTGCCTTGCGGCCCGCTCGCGCTTCGACTGTGGCGGTCTGGCTAGAGCGATCGCAAGAAGTTCAGAATGTCCTGCTTCGTTGCGGCGCTCTGCGCGTTGAAGATTGACATGACAACGTTGGCTTCCGAGCCGCTGCTCGAGTGCGCCTGGATCGCCGTCAGCAGATTGTTGGTGCGGCCGTCATGCAGGAAGAAAATCCGCTGGCCGAGCCCCCAGAGCGGCGCCGAGCGGAACTCGCGCCCTCCGGCAGTGCCTTGCGTCACGCTGTCGGCAAGACCGACGCCCATGTCGTGCACGGCGAGATCGGAGAACAGATTTACCGCAACGTTGGTCATGCCCGTGACCGATGACTTTTCGGTCATCAACGTCTGGGTGTGGCAGAGAGCGCAACCGATCGAGTTGAAAGCGGCGAGGCCGCGCTGCGTGGAAGCAGTGGCTGGCGCCGGAACGGGAGGCGCCGAGAGCCGCATGAAGACGGCAAAGCTGTCGATGTCGCCCGGCTCACCCGTGTCGAAATGGAAGTGATCCTCCGGAACTCCATTGAACTGGCAGGTATTGTTGCCGTTGGCATCGAGCAACACGCGTTCGTTGGGGAACAGTTCGTTGGTCACGCCCGACTCAACGTTATAAGCTTCGCCGGCGAAAATCAGCAGCGACTTGTTCTGCGCCTTCCAGCCGAACTTCGTGATCGTGCCGTCATTGCCATTGCGATTCACTTTGCCGGAGATACCGAGCAGCGCCTTAACCGCCGAGTTGGCAGCCAGATTGTTGTTGATGTTGTGTCCGGGGATCGCCTCGATCAGCCCGCCGCCGAACACTGGCGTCGGGATGCGGAAAATCACGTTGCCGTTGGCGAATTGCTGATTGAAGTTCTCCTGGGCAATCGTGCAACCCGGGGCGTCAGACCGGCCTTTGATGGTAAACAACGCGTGGACGCCGCCATCGGGAGTGCCGGCCGCATTGTTGATAAAGCGAGCTTCGCGCACCGGGCCGTTGATCGAGAGGAACGATGGCACGATGTTCTGCGCGCCATGCAGCGTGGCGAGCGCGATCTGCGGATTGGTCTGCGGGCTGGTGCCGCCCACGGCCGGGAACGTGTGGCACTGAGCACAACTGTTGCCGTTAAACACCGGGCCCAATCCGCTGCCATTCTCGCCCGGGATCGTTCCGGAAACCGAGTCGACCTCCTGGAACGTGCCCTTGGCTTTCAGGAATGCGGTTGCTTCCGCCGGAGTCAAGCCCGGGAACGCTCCACCCGCTCCAGCCGCGCCGCCCCGAACGCCAGGATCGGTCTGCGCGGACGCGATCCCGCACATGGCAATCATAATTCCACACGCAATTTGCCTATTTAAACCCGATAAGCAACGCGATGAGTCAACATTTTACGGAATATAAACAGCACAATAGCCTCCCCGTACGGTCTTTCTAGCTGGCAATAGTTGATGCGGGTGCGCGCAGCGCGAGCAACCCGCTCACGCACGCTGAGAAACGTTGAGGTAACGCCACGGCGACGCTGGAGCGCGCAAACTCGCCTTGGCGCTCTCCCCTTAGAGCGGCTAAGCTTGCTTTCTGCGTCGAAGACGAAAAGAAATTATCACGTTCAGTTTTTGGTGTCAAACGAAAAATGCGTATTTCTCAAATAATTGTTTTTATCCGAATATATACTACGGCATACGACTACTGAATACGACTAAGTAGTCCGCGTACACGCGCTTCATGGTTATTGGATTGTATTGTTAGAAATATTACAGCGTTAGTTGTGCACGCCTGCGCCGTGAGCTGGGTGAAAACGTGCCAGGCGGTCCACTGTTTCGGCCCTATTTTCCGCGCTCCAACCGAATGAGGTCGCGAGCCAGTCAACAGTCCTGGTGCAATCGATTCGAAGGTTTTAAGATACGGCAGCCGCGCTTGCGAAAGCGAGCGCGAGCAGCGGGATGCCGATAAGAAAAGTGGATGGCTCAGGCACAGCCGCGCCGCGGACGGTAGTCGAAAGCGGAGCGTTCCCGACGGATGGCAACGGTGTCCGGATATCAACTGCTGATTGACGCGATTGTTTCGAGAAAGCTGCGGGGACGATGGGCGGGCGCAAGCCTGTCTGAAACCGGGGACGTCGTCGTGAGCGACTCTTAATTTCGCTGCGGTCTGACTTCTTCGTGCGTGATGACTTCCACGGCACCGACTTCTGGTTCGACGTATCGACCCTGAGATGCAGCCCAGGCTTTGGTTAATTCGGCCCCGAACAGCACGATGACTGCCGCATAGTAAAGCCACAGCACGAGCAACACGAGCGATCCCGCAGCCCCGTACACGCTGACGATTGCTGATCGGCCAAGATAAATACCGAGCGCAGTTTGCCCTCCCGTGAACAAGATGCTGGTGACCAGACCGCCAAACCACACATCGCGCCACGCTATCTTCGCATCGGGAAGGACACGAAACATCGCCCCGAACAACAACGTAAGCACCAGGAGCGATAGCAGGATTCCCACCGCTTGCAGGAGTGTAGCCGAGAGTCCACTCGGTAAGAAGTCGCGCGCCCACGCACCCATGGCCGCTAAGACGGCACCCAGAATGAGTGAGACAACCATGAGAAATACCACCGCGAGTATCATCCCAAATGACCATAAACGTTTGACTACGAACGCGCGGATACCACCTCTTCTCGGGTCGGGTTTGACGTGCCACACCCGGTTGAGTGCATTCTGCAATGCCGCGAACGATCCCGTCGCGCCAAACAGGAGCACCGTTACGCCCACAATCGACATCAGCACGCCGGTGGATGCGGATTGCGCTTGATTTTTCAGCATTAACTGCATCTGGTCCGCGCCGGCAGATCCCACGAGGCTCAGCAGTTGCGCATGCAGGCGTTCCTGCACGGCGGCATTGCCGTAAACCAGACCGGCAACTGCGACGACGGTGAGGAGCAAAGGGGCAAGCGAGAAGAGGCTAAAGTAGGCGACGCTCGCCCCAAGGTCAAGGCAATCATCCGCCAGGAAGTCATTGAGGGTTCGCTTTAGAAGGTGCATTCTTCCCCCCGTTGGCACGGCTCGTGAAACGCCTGGCCGATTATCGGACAACGTTCGGAGAACGTACTCGACCGTCGAACAAGCTGGAGAGCGTATCGGTGCATCTGTCATGGCGCACCTCTCACACCTCAGCAATTCGAATCGACACCGTTATCCTTGTTTCTTTGCTCTCTTCCGTTTTGCCCACATTGCTTTTGCTCGTTGTCTTGCTGCTTCCCGTTGTTCTGGTGAGAAGTGGCGTTTCTTGCGTGCCTTAGGTTCAGCCGGCGCTGAAGCGGCAGTTGTAATGTTTTTTGTTGGTCTTCCGCGCCGCTTTGTTGGCCCGTTGAGGGCTTCGATAGCTCGGTTGAGTTTGTCTCGTTCGCCGATGAGCAGCGCAAGAATGTTGTCTATGGCCATGGTCATCAGTGTGACATAGCCGCTGCCGCGCCATTTCGCTGTGTACGGGCGGAGACCGTGACAACGGAACAATCCGGAACAATCCGGAGCCAAGACCTCAATTCACCTTGACTGCGCATCCGATCACGCGACCACCAAGAATAATTCGCCCCACGCCATCCATCACATCCATCCCATCCGCAATCCACCACACACCCACCAGACAAACCCGTCATGTACCCTCAGGCCGGATGCAATAGGCATCCCAGAAAAGAGGACCCTCATGACTCCGACCGCTACCCGCACCGAAATCAACCGCGCCAACGCGCAGCACTCCACCGGACCCAGCAATACGGAAAACACCCGCTTCAACGCCCGCCGCCACAACCTGACGGCCACACCTTAATAATGACCAGCCACGAACTCGCGGCCTATACCAAATCCAGCCGCGCCCTCAAATACGACCTCGACCCGCAAGGCGAATCCGAGGAGCGCCTTGTCCAATCCATCGCCGACGCCCAGTGGCAGCTCGACCGCGCCCGCGCCATCGAACAAAATCTCTTCTTCGAACTCACTACCCAAAATCTCCCCGATGAAGAACCCGCCCCCGGCGAAGCCGGCCTCGATTGGGCCCAAGCCCAAGCCAAAGCCTTCCTCGAAAACGCCAAGCAATTCGACCTCCTAGCCCGCTACGCCACCCGCTTCCAACGCCAAATCCTCCAACTCCACGCGACCCTGTCCAAAGCCCAAAAAGACCGCCGAGCCCTTGAAAACGAGCGCGCCGAAAACCAACTCCGCATCGGCTCCGACTCGCTCCACGAATACGTAAACGGCAATCGCCACAACAAAAAACACCGCAATGGCTTCGTTTCGCACAACCAGCACAACACCGACAGAGGAGGCCCAGTAACCCCCGAAGAACTCCGCGCCGCCATGCCCAACCAAGCGAAAAACAGCGCCGCCTAAAACAATCCGACCCCCGATCCAAAAAAATCCGAGCCGCGCCGAAAATGCTCCGACTCGCTCCACGAATACGTGAAGGCACGTAATCTTGGCCGTCCTTGCATGCGTTGTAGTCGGTCTTAACGGCCTCGCCAGCGGGACTGAGCTCAGCGATTCGCCGTCGGAATGCGGATTGAATCTGGAACGTTTTCGGACAAACCTTTGGCGCGTCGGTTTCGTCTTCAGTTTTCGTACTCCGCATCTCTGAAGTTGGCCCGTTTCCCTGCCGATAGCCTGGTATGGAGAGGCGGGCTCAGCTTTTGATCGTTCGTTTCATTCGCGTCTTTTTGGTTACGACCTTCTTTCCCCTGCTGTTGGTCTCGATCTACTTCCCGTGGGCGACCGATGCTCCACTCAGCGCCAAGGAGCAGTCTGATTTACAAAGCTTTTACGCCGACGCCTACTCGAAGAGGGAAGCGACCGCGGACGATGAGAATTCGTCCTATGTAAAGATCGCCAAGGCCGCCGCCGACGCGCAGAACGTGACCGGGAACTTGAAAGTGTTCGTTGATAAATTTGGGCTGCGGGACAAGAAAGCGCTGGACATTGGCGCCGGTCGCGGGTACTTGCAGGATCTGGTCGAGAACTATACCGGTCTCGATATTTCGCCCTCGGCGAAGCGGTTCTTTCACAAGCGCTTCGTGCTTGGTTCCGCGACGCTGATGCCGCTTGGCACCGGCGAATTCGACGTTGCCTGGTCGATCTGGGTCCTCGAACATGTTCCAAATCCGGAAGCGGCCCTCGTCGAGATGCGGCGCGTCGTGAAGAACGACGGCTTACTCTACCTCTTCCCGGCGTGGGACTGCACGCCGTTCGCCGCCAGCGGCTATAACGTCCGTCCGTACAGCGATTTCGGCGTCGCGGGAAAGCTCGAAAAGGCATCCATGCCCTTGCGGACTGTCACCTGGGGACTCGCGAATTTCCCCATCCGCGCGCTGCGCGTCGCCAATCATAAGGTCGCCGAGGGGCCTACGAAATTCCGCTACCGCCGGCTGACTCCGAATTACAAGCAGTATTGGGAAGGGGATTCGGACGCGGTCAATTCGCTCGACCGCGAAGAGACTGCCATGTGGTTTGTGAGCCGGGGTGACGAATGCCTGAACTGCCAAACCGGTGAAATCGGTTGGATTCACTCCACCGGTCCGCTGGTCATTCGGATCCGCAAGTAACGGCGGATTTGGAAGACGACTTCAACAGCTTCCCTGAGCTTCAATTCACTCGCCCGTTTCGTCGCACGCGGCGGATTACCCGACCAGATGGAATTTCGTAGTCTCCTTCATTGCGGTCGCGTTTCGATCCGGCTTGCGGCTTTCTCGAACTGCTGGAGGCTCGACTGCAGAGTGAATCTCATGGGTGAGGGTCCGGCTGGCAGTAGTTGAACTGCTTGCTTCTCGACCTCGGTGGCCTTGGCGGTTTCTCCTTTCCGGAAGTGGGCCCAGGCAAGCGTATCCATGGCTAAAGGTCGGCGATCTTCGGGGCAGACTTCGACAGCTTTGCGGGCGTACACGAGGCTGACATCGGGGTTCCGCTGCGATTCGAAGGGCGTCATGTTCAAGGCGTTCGCGTACTCGTTGACTTCGAGGCACCCGGCGGTCTTCCTGGCCGCGAGTTCTCCAAAAATCGTGATGGCCCGGCGCATCTGCGCTTCGGCTTTCGGGGGATCTTTCCGCAATAACATTTGCGCGTAACGCTGCATCATGGCTGGCAGGGCGACGGCCATTTCGCCCGTAATCTCGGCGTCCTTCGGACGGCTGTTCCAAATGGCGTGGGCTTCCTCCTGCTTGCGGATGGCTTCGTCGAAACGGCCGGCGGCGAAGTACACGTTCGCCAGGGCGGCGCGCGAGACGACGCGATAGCGATAGCCGGCGAAGTCTTCCGTCGGAAAAAGATCGGCGAGTTCGACGGCCCGCGTGCTCAGGCGAATCGCATCGGGGATGCGCTGGGTTCCGGCGTAGATCTGGCCGAGCAGCAGATTGGCGCTCATATGGGTGCGAAGAATCCAGTCTTCGGTGGCGATTCCGGCGATGAAGCCTGCAAGAAGTTCGACGGCTCGATTGCAGTCGGACTCGCCCGAGCGCAGGTTGGTTCGGGCTTTCGCGGCGCAGCGGCGGTAGTGCAGGAAGCCGACCAGACGCTTGATCGCGAGGTCTCGCGGGTTGGTCTGCAACGCCTGCTCCTGGGTGTCGATCCAGCCATCGAGTATCCGCACCGAATCTTTGGTGCCGAACAGAAAGTTGTCGTCCACCAGGCGAGTAAAGACGTCCGTAAAATGACGCTCGGATTGCAGCCGCTCGTGCGCGATGTGGCGTTCAGAGACAGCCTCGGCGGACTTGCCTTCGGCGACCTTGCGCGACTGCTGGGCATCGCGCAGCGCGTTCTCCGCCAATTTACGCTGCTCCTGTTCCTGCTGCCGCGCGGCGTCGGCGGCAAGCCGCTGCTTGTCCGCCCCGGCGCGCTGCTCCTCGGCACGCTCGGCGGATCGTGTCACGCTGACAAACGCGGCGGAGGCAATCGCGACGATCAGGGCGGCTCCGGCGAGGACCGCCCAATGGCGGCGGGCGAACTTACCGGCGCGATAGAGCGCGCCGGAGCCGCGGGCTTCGACGGGACGACCGTCCAGATAGGCTTCGAGGTCGGCGCGGAAAGCTTCGATCGAAGAATATCGTTCACTGGGAACCTTGCGGAGCGCCTTCGCGAGAATGCGGCTGAGGTCCACGCCGACGGCCGGGTTGTAGTCGAGAGCGAGAGCGGGTTCCTGATTGCAGATCAACGTGACCGCTTCGGCGAGCGGACGATTGCCGACATCGAGCGCGGTGCGGCCGGTAAGAGAACGGTAAAGCAGGCTCGCCAGGCCGTACACGTCGGTGGCGGTTGTCAGCGGCTGGCCTAGAACCTGCTCCGGGCTCGCGTAGCTGAGGGTCAGTGCCACGGTGCGCGTCTGTTCGGCTTCGTCGCCAAGGATTCGCGCGATACCGAAGTCGAGCAACTTGGGGGTTCCAGCGCCGTCCACGAGAACGTTACTGGCTTTGAGGTCGCCGTGAACCACCAGATTGCTGTGGACGTATTCGAGCGCGCGGAACACCGGCAGAAAGAGCCTGGCGATGCTTTTCGGGTCCATGCCGGCGCAGATGGCGTCGATCGGGCGGGCCTGTTCGACCAGCTCCATCACGAAATACGGAGTGCCGTCTTCGGTGCTGCCTCCATCGAGGAGGCGCGCGATGTTGGGGTGCGAAAGGCGGGCGAGAATCTGGCGTTCTCTTTGGAATTTTGGAAGAAGGCCGGCGCCGCCTTCCACCATTTTTATGGCGGCGCGCTGCTCGAACTGGCCGTCGTGACGGGCGGCCTCATACACCGTTCCCATACCGCCGTGGCCCAGCACTCTGAGGATGCGATAGGGGCCAATGCGCGACCCGGTTTCGTAGGCGCCGGGCACCGCGCCGCGGGCATCGGACGCGAGGCTGGTGATTGCGTCGGCAAACAGATCGTGGGCGGAAGCGTCGGCGTCGATCATCTGCCGCAGAGCGCTTCGGACGCCGACGGGGAGGGTCTCTAGCCGCTGGTCGCGTTCCGCGGCGGGAAGGTCGGCGATTTCGAGGAAGGCTTGCTCCAGATCCGGGGCATTACCTGATGGGCAATCGGGCATCGGGTCACCTCGATTCTCTGATCTGTTGATAGAGCCAAACCTGGGCCAGCCGGAGTTCGCGATAGACGGTGGACAGCGAAGTCTTGTCTACCTCGGCGATTTCCTCGGGCGTCATGCCGCCAAAGAAGCGCAGCTCGAAGAAGCGCGCGCGTTTCGGGTTTCCCTTCTCCAGCTGGTCGAGGAGCGTATTCATCGCGAGTACGGTTTCGGTGTCATCCATGGCGGCGAGGGCGATCGAATCGGTCAGCGGAACCTGCTTGCCGGAACCGCGTTTCGCGGCGCCCCGCTGGCGGGCGTAATCGACGAGAATCTGCCGCATTTTTCTAGCGGCCAGAGCAAAGAAATGACCTCGATCCTGAAATCCGGGCTGGTTGGAACCGGCGAGCCGCAGCCAGGCCTCGTTGACTAGCGCGGTCGCGGTAAGGGTGTGCTCGCTGCGCTCGGTTCGCAAGCATCCTTCGGCGATCCGGTGCAGTTGCGAATAAACCAGAGACGCCAGTTGTTGTCCGGCATCCTGATCGCCTTCGCGCGACCGCCGAAGAAGTTCCGTGATCGGCTCCATCTGGAACTTAGAGTGTACAGGAACACTCGGATTCGTAGATGGAGCCCAGGCGGCTTCCAGAAGGACTCGTACGATCCGGTGAGGACCGGGAAACCGATTGCGGTGCGTCCGAGAGCGGTAACCCGCAACATCGCGATGGCGCGAACGTACGACGCGAGATGGAGCATCGTTCCGGCAGCGCCCGTCCCAGTAACGTGAGCCCATTTCGAAATCCTCGTCTTGCCCGAACTGTATGCGGCGCGCGAATCGCCGGCTGCTCAGAAAGCGAAATGCGCTGCGGGAATTCTCAACCGGTCGAAAGAATCTGGCGCTTCCGATAAGCTGGAGAGCGCATGATGAGCACCTCCTCCCAGCCGGCCGCCGCCGCGATTCCGAAGGATGGGCGCTCCGCCCGTTGGGAGCAGGCATTCTCGTCCGACGGTGGTATTACTTGGGAAACGAACTGGACCATGGACTTTTCGAGAGTCGAGGAATAAAGCGCGCAACAGGGTTTCTGTAGCGAGGACGCGCCTCTGCGATGATTGACGGAATGAGTTTTCGGATCGTCGTTTGGGTGTTACTGGCTTGCGCGCTTGTGCGGGCGCAAGCTCCGCCTCCGTTTGAGGTGGAAGAAGCCACGATCGCGCAGGTTCATGAGGCGATGCGGGCCGGGCGGCTGACCTGCCGGGGCCTGGTGGACGCGTATCTAAGGCGCATCGCGACGTACGACAAAAACGGTCCGGCGATCAATTCGATCGTCGTGGTCAATCCCGATGCGGTCAGAGAGGCTGATGAGATGGACCGGCGGTTCGCGCGGTCCGGCATCACGGGTACGCTGCATTGCGTTCCGATGGTCGTCAAAGACAACTTCGAAACCAAAGGATTGCAGAGCGCGAATGGCGCGCTGGTGTTCGCGGGGTATCAGGCCAAGGAAGACGCGACGCAAGTGGCGCGCGTGAAGGCGGCGGGCGCGATTGTGCTGGCGAAATCGAACATGGCGGAGTGGGCGTTCAGCCCGGTGGAGACGGTGAGCTCGATCCTGCCGGGCTACACCAGGAATCCGTACGCGCTTGACCGGGTGACGGCGGGATCCAGTGGGGGCACGGCGGCGGCAATCGCAGCCAGCTTGGGGCTGGTGGGATTCGGAAGCGACACGGGCGATTCGATTCGCGGACCGGCGTCGCATCAGGCTCTCGCGGGAATCCGGTCCACGATGGGGTTAACAAGCCGGGCCGGCGTGTTTCCGCTGAGCCTGCGTGCCGACATTGCAGGTCCGATGGCGCGGACGCTAGAGGATGCGGTGATCGTGTTTCAAGTGATTGCGGGCGAAGACGCGCGCGATGCGGCGACGGCGGCTGCAAAGGGACGGACGATTCCGGATTACCGGCAGGCTCTCGACCGGAATGCGTTGAAGGGCGCTGTCATCGGAGTGCTGCATGAGGCGTACGATCGCGAATCGGCGGATCCGGAGATCGTGCGGATATTTCAGGCGGCGCTCGAAGATTTGCGGCGCGCGGGTGCGACGGTGATCGATCCGGCGAAGGTCGAAGGCTACGCGGGCTTGAAGCGTCCGTCGAGCCAGTGCATGGGCTTCAAGTACGACCTGAATCAGTTTCTCGCGGCCCGTGCTGGCGCAGTTCCCGTGGCGGATTTGGCCGCGATTCTGAAGTCGGGGAAGTTTCATCCGAACAATCGATTTCGATTGGAGGACGCGCAAAAGGGTCCGGAGAATGGGCCGGATTCGGACGCGTGTAAAGAGGACAGCGCCTATCGCGAGCAGTTCCGCACGCTGGTTGTGAAGGCGATGGACCAGCTGAAGCTCGACGCGTTCGTGTATCCGACCTGGAGCAATCCGCCGCGGCTGATCGGCGATCTGAATACGCCAGGAGGCGACAACAGCCAGGTGTTTTCGCCGGTCACGGGATTTCCGGCGATCAATGTGCCGATGGGCTATTCGCGCGGCGGAACGCTGCCGGTGGGCATGACATTCTTCGGCCGCGCGTGGTCGGAGGCGCAGTTGATCCGTCTGTCCTATGCGTACGAGCAGGCGACAAAGCACCGGCGCCCGCCAGCTTCAACGCCTCCCCTGCGGTAGAGCGTCGACGCGATGTTCATAAAGCATATCTCGCCGCGCTTCATGCTCGCTTTGGTTCTTGCTGCTGCTTGCCCATCGGCAACCGCGCTCCGATGGCGAGATAAAGGGCGTTATGATAGGGCTGAATGAAGTTCTCGTTCCCGTCCCCTGCCCAGTCCTGCGAGATGCTGGACAGCGCTTTTCGCGTTGCTATTGCCGTTCCTAAAACGGAGATCGGCACCTCCAAAACCGCGAGGCAGCGAGCCGAGGCGGAGAAGAAAGCCGCGAAAAAGCCACTCTAAAGACATGGACACCCGCATCGTCTATTGCGGCGATTGCATCGATTAGCTACGCAAGCTGCCAGATGCGTCTGTCGATCTCATCTACATCGATCCGCCGTTCAATTCGAATCGCAACTACGAAGTATTTTGGGGGGAGACGAAAGAGAAACGGTCTTTTGAGGATCGACACGAGTCCACCAACGCGTATATCGACTATATGCGGCCCCGGTGCATTGAACTGGCCCGAGTCCTGAAGCGAAGTGGATCGTTCTACTATCATTGCGACTGGCATGCCTCGCACTACGTCAAGGTGATGCTCGACCAGATTCTCGGAGAGAACAATTTCAGGAACGAGATCGTCTGGAAACGCTCCGACGCACACAACGACGCGCGTGGTCAGCTTCCGGTAATTTCGGATTCCATTTTCTTTTACACGGGAGGCGACGACTACACCTTTCACGTGAAGCGCGTTGCTTTCCCAGAGAAGACACTGAAGGAATGGTATCTATACCTCGAATTCTCCGATGGAACCACGCGGCGACTGACCCAGGAGGAAATCGCAACTCAGGAGATTCCGATTGGAGCGCGTCGATTTAATACAGGTGATTTGAGAAGCCCGAATCCGAGGCCCAACTTGATGTACGACTACAAGGGCTACAGTCCGCACAAGAACGGGTGGGCCGTATCGCTTGAGAAAATGATGGAACTGGATGCGAAAGGGCTGTTGCTTTTCCCAAAGAGCACCGACGGCCGCATTATGCGGAAGAGGTACCTTGACGAAAGCGAAGGTCCACTGCTCGGCAACGTCTGGACAGACATCTCTCAGCTACGCGGAGCCGACGCAGAGCGCCTCGGCTATCCGACGCAAAAACCCCTCAAACTCTTGGAGCGAATCCTCGAAATCAGCAGCAACGCGAATGATATTGTTCTGGACGCTTTTTGCGGATGCGGGACGGCCCTCGTCGCAGCACAAAACCTAGGGCGACATTGGATCGGAATCGACATTTCGCCGACTTCATGCAGAGTCATGGCCAAGCGGCTTCGCGAAGTATGCAAGCTACCCGAGGACGAGAAGCTTTGGCGCGAAGGAAAGGGATTCGTTGTTCGAGACTTGCCGCGCAGCGAAGCGGAGCTGCACCGCATCCCGCCGTTTGAGTTCGAGAATTGGGCGGTGATCGCGCTGGGCGGAATCAAGAATAAAGCACAGGTAGGCGATATGGGCATAGACGGCCGAATCTACCCGGTTTCAGCGGCGCCAGCAAAGAAAGAGAACGCGTTCGCTTTCATGGATCACTGGTATCCGATCCAAGTAAAGCAGAAGGACAAGGTTGGCCGGCCGGACATCGATGCGTTCGAGGCGGTCATGATGCGTGAAGACCGCGTAAAGGGCTTCTTCGTCTCGTTCGACTACACGTCAGACGCGATCTCAGAAATCAACGCGTTCTTCCGCAAAACAGGGAAAGTAATTATTCCGTTCACGGTCAAGGAAATCCTCGACGACCAGATCGCCCAGAAGCTGGCCTAGAGAATAAGAGACCCGGCGTGAGCGTTAGCGTCCTTCGGTGAGTTGGTGCCAGCTGGTTCCCGGCGGTCGGCGTCCGCCTTTGATGCGGCCCGAGTCGTCGATCCATTGTTCGTGGTGGTAGCTGGTGTTGAGGTTGTACTTCTTGCCGCTCTGCGGATCGACGTAGTGGCCGGTGCCGGTGATGATGTCGTCCATGTCCTCGAAACTCTTGTCGATGCCGTTAAGCTGACTGCTGAAAGCGGCTTGGCGCTGCTCGAATTCGGCGATGCGGCGCTTGATGATTTCGCCGGCCTGACGGGATAGCTCGGTCTGGCGGCGGGTCCAATCCGGCTCCCAGCGAAGGCTTTCCACAATGTGTTCGAGCATTGCCTTCGCCTGAGCGGCATTCGCTTTGGGCGTGATGAATCCCCCAAAGCCGCGGACCACCCACATGCCCAGTTGATCGCGCGTGATCCAGGTGACGGCGGAGGAATAAGCGATCATCTCCTGGCCATTGTGGACGCAGCTGAATTCGGCTTCACCGGCGTCGTAGCGCGTCGGGATGACGTTGTGGTCCATCTGCTCGATCTTGCGGGCGTAGTCAGGGCGGTCATGGGTGCCGAGCGGTTTCAGATTCCGGCACAAGCCTCCGAATTCGATTTCGCCGAAGAAGCGCGCGAACTGCGCACCAGGCAGATAGCGGCGAATTTCGCTCATGCCGCCGACCTTGTCGCCGGTGGTGGCGCCTTCGCGCATGCCGATGGTGTTGCGCATTTGATTGGGCACGAGGAAGCTCGGAAACGCCGGATCGCCAAAGAGCATGTAGGTCATTTTGTCGGGCGAGAGCGAGCGCAGGTACGGATTCACCTGCACGAGGCCGCCGCGCGCGAGGGCGGATACGGTGGTCCAACCGGCGGGGGCATCGATGGCAAAGCCGTGTTCAATGGGATCGAGGACACGGGTGTAGTTGCCGGTCAGCGGGGCCGCGGGCGCGGGATTGGTGAGGATGGGGCCTTCCGCGGAAGGCGCGGTCAGGATCGGATTGCGGGCAGAGGGCTGGTTCTGGGTTTGGATTCCCCCGCCAAGGGGAATGGCGATTTCCTTTTTCTGGCCACCACGGAGGATGGTCAGCGAGGCGTTGCGGCCGGCCGGCAAGGCGCGAACCATTTTCGAAATCGCCAGCGAACCGTTGGCGGCGACTCCGTTGACGGCAAGGATGATGTCGCCGGTTTCGAGTCCGGCGCGGGCGCCTAAACCGTTGGGGGCGAGCTGGGCGATGCGGGCTCCCTGACCGCCGGGCGCGTCCTCAAGAGCGAGTCCGAGAGATTGCGGCTGCGCGAACAGGGTCGTCGCGAGCACCAGGACGAGGATCAGTCTATAGGATGGCATGTCAGCTCCGGGCCGGCTTTTCATCTCTCTTGAGAGTAGCCCTGACGAGGAACGGCGGAGTCCGGCGGAGGAGATTAGTGGAGGTTGAAAAAACGGGTGTGGGAAATCTGGAGCCGGGAACCGGGATCGAACCGGTGGCCTCAAGATTACAAATCTAGCGCTCTACCATCTGAGCTATCCCGGCCTCTAAAAAATTCGATCTTAGCACCTGTCGACAAGCAGCCTTACAGAAGACTGCTTCGCATAACAGGCCCCGGACGCGAGTGGCTCGCCGGCACGGGCTCGAACATTTGGAAAAATGGAGCGGGAGACGGGAATCGAACCCGCAACCAACAGCTTGGAAGGCTGAGACTCTACCACTGAGTTACTCCCGCGCCTTGCCTTTATTATATCGACAACGCCGCCGCGAGCCAAGTCCAGTCGGTAGTTTCAATAGCGGATGCTCAGCCTCATCGGAGAGCCGGCAACAGTAACCGTGAACGGCGCGAACCCATTCCGGTTGATGGTCGTCAACCGAGTGCCCATCGTAATTCGTTACCGCGGCGTCGGTATCATCCGGTTCGGTTCCGATTTCATCAGGCCACGCACCGACCGTGATGTTTGCCCCCGCATCGGCGGAATCCTAATCATTCGGTCTGAGTGATCCGGGTAGACTATTTCGGCCGCAAATGCACGGCATCTGCACGGAGAAATGTCGCGTGGATCGCCAGCTCGTGCACCTTAAAAAGGGGCCGCCGAAGCGACCCCTTTTTCGTAGGAAGCAAACCGGATTAGACTTTATCCGGCACGATGTACGGCGCGCGGTAATTCCGCTTCAGCATCTTGTTGGCTTCGGCGTCCCCCTTGCAAGTGAAGGTCTCGTGATCGAACTGAATGGTGCGTCCGACGCGATACGAAATGTTCGCGAGATGCATCAGCAGGCTCGATATCGCGCCTTCTTCGATTTCGCCGTTCAACATCTCGCGCTTGTTTTCCTTCACCGCTTCGATGAAATTGCGCCAGTTGTTGCCGCCCTTGTTGCCCGACGGACCGGGTTCGGCGGAGCGCCCCAGGAACGACGCGTACTTGTTGTAGCCGTCGATTGCGAGGTAGCCCTTGCTGCCATAGAACACGTTGCCTACGGTGTTTGAATCGACGGTGCCGTCTTTCTTCTTTTCCTCGCCGATGCCGGCTTCGTGGTTCGACATCCAGTGCCGCACCTCGAACTGCATCATGCGCTTGCGGCCGCCTTCATTGAATTCGAAATTGGCTGAAATGGTGTTCGGCGTTTCCTGGTCGTCATCGAACATGAAGTGCCCGCCGACCGCGCTGACCTTGGTCGGGTACTTCACGCCGAGTCCCCAGCGAGCGATGTCGATCTCGTGGATGCCCTGGTTGCCGATGTCGCCATTGCCATAATCCCAGAACCAGTGCCAGTTGTAGTGGAAGCGATTCCTGGTGAATTCGCGCTTCGGAGCCGGTCCGAGCCATTCGTTGTAATCGACGCCGGCCGGAACCGGTTCGACCTTGGCGCGGCCGATGGTGTCGCGCCATTTGTAGCAGAGTCCGCGCGCCATGTAGACGTCGCCGATCAGACCTTCCTGCATCTTCTGCATCGCTTCGCGAACGGCCACTCCCGAGCGCGCGTTGACGCCGTGCGAAACCAGCTTGCCGTACTTCCGCGTGGCGGCGACAATCTGCTTCGATTCGAAGACGTCGTGCGAGCAGGGCTTTTCACAGTAAACGTGCTTGCCGGCCTGCAGCGACCAGATGGTCTGCAGCGTATGCGAATGGTTCGGGGTGGCGATCGAAACAGCGTCGATCGACTTGTCCTCGAGCATTTTGCGAATGTTGTTATAGGAGGCGGGACGCGCCTTGCCGGCCTTCTCGATCTCGCCCAGTCGCATGTTGCGGATGTTGTCGTCGATATCAACCAGCGCGGCGATTTCAACGTCGGGCATCGCAAGGTAGCTCTTGATATGCGAATTGCCCTGGCCTTTGGTGCCGATCACAGCAACGCGGATGCGATCGTTCGCGCTCGCCAGTTTCGGGCGGGACAAGGCGGCAGCGGCCGCGGCGCCCATCAAAAAGTAACGGCGATTTACGTTCAGATTATCCATGTGGTAGCGTTACCTCCTGTGAGGAGCATACTACAACGCGGCGTCGGCAAACGTCCTGGCTTACGCGCGCCGGATCATTACTTGCAGGTATTCGGAGGCGCCGAGCAGGGTGCCGTTGGCCGCCTGATTGTAGCGTCCCAGCAGTTCGATTAAATCCTCGGTTAGCTTCGGTTGCTGGTCGGGTTGTAACGCCGCGAACGTGCGAACGGTGGGTCCGAAGTATGTCTTCATATATTCGACCCAATGCGCCGCCGAAAGAGCGTGGAACCAGGCCACCTGCTTTTCCGACTGGACGTCGGCAGCCAAGTCGCCGAAGCGCTCGCGGACTTTGTCTTCGACGCCCCAGAGGACGGGAGGCTCCATGGGAGGCGGCGGAAGATATTTTCCGTTGAGTTTGAACATCTGGCCAGGCAGGCCTTCGGGCGTCCAATTCGCCATGCCGATTTTGCCGCCGGGCTTGCAGACGCGCGCCATTTCGGACGCGGCTTTGAATGGGTCCGGAGCGAAGATCGCGCCGAAGGTGCTGAGCACGACGTCGAAGCTGGCGTCGGGGAATGGCAACTCTTCGGCGTCACCATACACGAACTCGACCGCGAGGCGTTCGGCGGCGGCGCGCTCGCGTCCTCGGTCAAGCAAGGCGGGAACGAAATCGACGCCGGTGACGACGCACCCGCGACGCGCGGCCGCAAGTGCTGTGCTGCCGGATCCAGTGGCCACGTCGAGTACCCGATCTCCGGCGTGGGTTCTGACATAATCGCAGAGCCGTTCGCCTACGATGATGATTTCGGCCCCGACTTTCGAGAAGTCGCCGGTGGCCCAGGTCTGCTGGGAGCGCTGTTTGATCGGATCCATGGCAGACAAGTGTAGCGGAAGTCGCGAACGATGATTACTGCGCGACCCAGCGCGTGAGCGTGCGGACATCCTTAATAATGACGCCGTCGGTCATCACCAGCGGATGCGCCCAGACGGGGTTCTCGGCGACGGTATAGCGGTGGATTTCCTGGAAGCCTGCGGCGGCGGGTTTTGCGACGACCAGTTCGCCATCGTTCAGCATCGCGACCAGGCTGGTCCGGCTGGCGAGCAGCGCGGCGTTCTCGCCCTGACGCGGCGAGCCGAGCCACTTCACCGCACCGGTGGCGGCGTCGAGGCAAAACAATTGGCCTTTTTTGAAATGCGAAAAACCGAAGAGGAGATCGCCCGATAGCACCGGCGAACTCATGTACATCGAAGCGTCCTTTGTCTCCCAAACGGTCTTGGGAGTCCACTGCCCTCCAGACTGCTCCAGCCGGACCGCCATGGTTCCTTTGTCGAGGCCAGACAGGATCAGCGTGTCCTTATAGACCAGCGGCGTCACGTTGTTTTGCTCATGCGCCGTGGTGAACGGAATCTTCCACAGCAGTTTGCCCGACGATTCCGCGAGACCGACGATGTTGTGCTGAGTTTGGGTGACCACCTGACGGACGCCGCCGAGTTCGACAGCGACAGGCGACGCGTACGCCGGACCGTCTTCATTCCAACTCCACTTGGATTCGCCGGTCGCGGCATCGAGCGCAAGGATCGCGCCATTGCCGTCGCCGCCCAAATGAACGATGAGCAAGCCGCTATCGACGATCGGCGACATGGAGACGCCGAAGGCCGGGGACGTCTGCTTGAACTGGCTCGCATAATCTTTGCGCCATCGGACCTTGCCGGTTTCCGCGTCGAAGGAGGTGAGAATCCCGCTGATGCCGAGCGTGTAGAGCTTTCCGGCGGCATACACCGGAGTCGATTTCGGACCCGCTCCATGCTTGAAAGCCGCCACGTTGACGCTGTACGGAGCGTCGTACTTCTGCCGCCAGCGCTCTTTGCCAGTGGCGGGATCGAGGCAATACACGATCTCCTGGGCACCGGTCCGCGCAAATTGGTAAATGCTGCCGCCGGCGAAGATGGGGGAGGAGTGCCCTTCCCCGACCGTGATTTCCCACTGCTTGCGGAGCTTCGCGGGCCAGACGGCCGGTTCCGCGGAAAGCGTTCCGTCGCGCTTCGGACCGCGCCACTCCGTCCAGTCGGCCGCGAACAGGGAGGCGGCTGACGCCAGCATGAGCACTACTCTGCCGAGCTTCATGGTTTCAAATCTCCTACCCTTCGATGCGCGCGGCTCTAAAGAGGAAGCAACGTTTCGCTACCGCCGTTTGGCCTTTTCAATCTCGCGGGCAGCGTCCGGGGCGACGTTCAAATTACTAGAAAAACAACCGCGATACACCAGCACGCCCAACAACAGCGCCGCCAGGAAAACGGCCCACTTGGGTATTCCTGCCACGGCGGCCTACTTTTCCGAAGGCGGCGTCGCGCGGTCCATCGGATAGCCCTTCGTCACCCAATCGGTGTGCATGTTGGTCGGGATGGTCACGAGCTTGGCCTGCCGGAAGCCCATCTCGCGCACGATTTTGAATGCCGGACGCACGTTGGGGCACTTGTCCCACGGGCAGCAGCCGCAATAGAGAACGATCTCGCGATCGCGTGGGACATCGGCCAGCGCGGCGCGCAGAGCCTTTTCGCCTTCGGGCTTTGACACCGGGCCAGCCAGCACGGCGTGCGGGATGTGCATGCTCTTGTAGAGATTTGGAAAGCCTACATACAAGATGAGGCTGGCCTTGTTATCGGTAATGGATTTCGCCAGCGTCTCGGGCGCCATCAGGTCCGCCGCGGTCCAGGGATCGGAGGTTTGGGCGACCGCAGCCAGGCCAACGAGAGCAAGCGAAACGATGCGGAATAGAGTGCTCGGAGTCATCACGCCGATCGTACCTTATTTAGAGGTTCGCAGCCGGTTGAGCTCGCGCAAATACAATTCGTTGTGCGGAAAGCGGTCGTGGAGTTCGGAGAGCAGGCGGCGCGCCTCGTTGAGATTCTTATCGCGCAACGCCGCGACGGCGAGTAGTAATTTGGCGAACGGCTCGAGATAGCGACCCTGCGCGGCGGTGATCTTCAAACGCTCGATACCCTGCTCCTTATCGATCCGCGCGCCGGTCCAGCGCAGCACCATGCGGATCGGCGCCGGCTTCAGGCTGAGCAAATATTGTTCGACGCCGGGCCCAAGATAGGCGTCGTACATTTTCGGATTCACAGCCAGCAGTCGATCGGAAATCTGCCGCGATTCCTTGGTGTATCCGAGCGCGGTGAGATTCTGTTTCTCGACCAGCGAGGCGTAATCCGCGCGCAAGCCGAGGCACAGGGACTTCACGAAGAGCGCATCCTGATCGACGGCGGATTGTTGGAGCCGCGCATCCGCCAGGCGGTCGGCTTCACGAATCTGTTCGAGGAAACGCGCTTTCACTTGCGCGTCCGGATACAGCTTGCCGCGCGCAAGGAAGCTGGCATCGACGACAAAGAATTCCGATTCCAGCGCGCCCAACCGGGCCAGTTCGGCGAACAGGTAGGCGGCTCCGTCGGACACGAACGCCATGGGATCGGCGGCGTGGTTCTGCTTCCATTGAGCGAACACGCGGTGCGCGTCGTCGAACTGCAGATCGTACATCTTCATCCACCCGGCGTGGAGCTGGTCCTGCGCGGGCGGCGTGTTTTCGGCTCCGTACGCCAGGGCGGCGAACAAGAATACGCTAGCGAATCTCAAAAGCGACTTCGATTTCATCCTTCACCTTGATCGAGCCTCCCGCGGCGGTCACGGGCTTGATCCCAAAATCAGTCTGCTTAATTTTCGTCATGCCGGAATACGCGTCGCCGTTCTTCTTGACATCGAGCTTCACCGGCTTGGTCACGCCGTGCAGAGTCAGCGAGCCTTCCACTTTCCATCCGGCGCTCGACTTCTGGATGCTGGTCGAACGGAATCGGATCTCTGGAAATTTCGCGCTTTCGAGGACATCGTCCTGCATCTCTTTTTGGATGGTCGCCTCGTCCTTCGCGTTCACTTTCGGATCCGGCTTCAGCAGCATCTTCGCACTGTCTACTTTGAATTCAATGCGCGCGGAGGCGCCGTCGTCGTAAGCGCCGGACGCGATGGGCGCGGCGATCCAATGCTCGTGGCCGAGCGCCGACAGCAGGCCGGCTTTCAATACGTGGATCGTGATCGTACTGTGCGCAACGTCGATCGGCTTTTCCGCAGCGGGGGCCGCCGCGGCGACGAGCAGGAACAAAATGCTGGACAGGACAAATTTCATAAAGGACCTCCGCGGATTAGGTTTGATAGGAGTAAACTCGCCGCAAATTTCGTTCGAAGACGACTTCCGGCAATACGCTGGTGACCGCCTGGCGGACAAAAACCATCGCCGGATTCTCCCACTGCCCGATCCAGCCGAGCAGGCGCGAGCGCTCGGTCAAGTGGCGGGTCCGCGCGGTGCGCAGACGTTCGTACGCGCGGAACGCTTCGGGAATGGAACTCGCGCGCGCCACGCATTTCGCCAGCACCACCGCATCCTCGATCGCGAGGCATCCCCCCTGTCCGAGATTCGGCGTTAGCGGATGGGCGGCGTCGCCGAGCAGCGTGACCGCGCCGTGGCTCCAACGTTTCAGGGGAGGCCGATCGTAGGCTCCGTGAAGAAGAATGGAGTCCGCCGGCGTGCTTTCGATCAACTGGGGAATCGGCTCGTGCCAATCCGCGAAAGCTTCGAGGAGTTCGTTCTTGCGCGTGTGGGGATCGCGGCTCCAGCCGGGCTTTCCGTCGGCCGAGCGATCAGCGCGGCGGCGCAGATTTGTGGTCCCGTACCAGGTGAAGCGGCGATGGCCGTTCGCGTGGCCCATCGTGAGAATTCCGAAGCGCCGTCCTTTTCCCCACGTCTCGCTATGCGCCAAGGGCGGCATGTTGGGGCCGTCGTAATTTCCGACTCCGCGGCAAATCATGTAGCCGCGAAAGGTGGGCTCTTCGGCGCCGGAGATTTTTGCCCGCACGCGGGAGCGGATTCCGTCGGCGCCGATGACGGCATCGAACTCGCGTCGCACGCCATTGGTAAAGGTGACAACGGGCTTTATGCCGGTCGCGTTGAGGTCCGCGAATTCGTGACCCAGGTGGACCTGTTCGGGCAATATACGTGTCAGCAGAATGTCGAGGAGGTCAGCGCGATGGATGCAGACCGCGGGAACGTCGGTCGCGCCGAGTTTCAGATCCATCAAGACGCGGCCGTTGTCGCGGCGCACGAGAAATTTCTCGCTCACACCGCTGCGGGCGACTACCTGATCAAGGAGACCCAGTTCGCGGAGTGCGCGAGTCGCGTTCGGCCAGAGACTCAAGCCGGAGCCAATCTCAGATAATGCGGTCGAGCGCTCGTAGATCTCCGA
The DNA here is from genome assembly GCA_038210135.1 of Bryobacterales bacterium. Taxonomy (GTDB): domain Bacteria; phylum Acidobacteriota; class Terriglobia; order Bryobacterales; family Bryobacteraceae; genus JBBQWZ01. Next base: position 64,757 of record JBBQWZ010000023.1, on the reverse strand, counting down.
GCGAACTCCGGCGTGCGACAAAGCGACCGCGGCCGCTACGCCACCAATACCGCCTCCGACGATGCAGATTGTGGGATCCGCCATTTTGAGATTCGCGATGCCCATGCTTAAGAGCCCGTGCTTTATAGGCCCGTGCTTTCTAGCCCGTGCTTTCTAGCCCGTGCTTTCTAGAATGATGCATTATGACGCCGGCGTGCTGAGTAAGGTTGCAGCCGTATTCGACATCCGCGTGTGAGTGAAATGGCGCGGAACCCACCGTCCCCCCCAACCCCAGATTTCTGTGCCATACTAATTTCGTGGTTTGTGAGTTCTGCTAATTTGGCTCTTTCGATTCGACCGGTCCAACCGCTTAGTCCGATCCTGCCCGGATTCGCTGCTCTTCAAATTCCAGAAGGAAAATTCAAATGATCAATATTTTTGTTGGTAATCTCAGCTACGGAGCAACCGAAGATTCGGTGCGTTCGCTGTTTGAGCAGTACGGAACGGTCGAGCGGGTGAGCATCGTAACCGATCGCGAAACGGGCCAGGCAAAGGGCTTCGGATTCGTCGAAATGAGCGGAGCCGAAGAGGCACAGCGCGCGATCGACAACTTGAACGGCCGCGAGCTGAATGGTCGTGCATTGACGATCAACGAAGCGCGTCCGAAAGCCGAGCGCGGCTTCGGTGGCGGCGGCGGCGGCGGTGGCGGACAGCGCCGCGGCAACAACAACCGCTGGTAGTTTAGATATCCAAAACGTAAAAGGGGGCGGCGCAAAAGCGTCGCCCCTTTTTCATTGGTGGGACCGGTTTCGCGGTGACCAAAAAAACAGCCGGATCCGCTGGTTTGCGGACCCGGCCCATCCAACATGCGAGGAAGATTGTTTTCGCGATGCCGGATTCGCGTGATCCGGCGATGCCGCGCTTATTTCGAGCCGACGGAAGTAGACTCGCCCGTGAATACGAGAGTGGTCTTGGTGCCACCGAGACGAATTTCCTGAACACGGTATTTGCCGTCTGCGTTGCCATAGCGGACAGAGGTCGCGCCGAATTTCTCGCTTCCGGTCTCGGTCTTCACGGTAGCTTCGATCACCTGCTTGCCGCTCTTGATCGTGGCCTTGTCGCCGTTCACTTCGATCTTGTATTCACCGGGCTTGAGCTCTTCTCCGCCGATGAACGACTTCTCAAACAACGTGACCTTCGTGCCGGCGCCGGCGGCGCTGGCGATGACGAGTGCGACGGTAGCGAAAGACAACAACAATTTTCTCATTTGTTCTGAACTCCTAATTCACTTTCTTGGCGTCCGGGCACACTTTGGCCGATGACGCCGGCCTTCTGAAAACGCAGGGAATCTGGAACCCTTCGTCGTTCTAGTCAACAGCGAACGGCCGCTATGCCGTCGTCGTTGAATGCTGCTTTGCTGCTGATGGAGGCTCCAGAAGCCTCACACCGGTATATACGGTGCGAGGGGCAAATCGTTCCGCGATTACGATGTTTTTTCGGTAAACAATCGATGGCTAAAATGTTCGTGCCAGGAGCGGACACTATGGAGCGCCTGTTGTCTCGTTTCCGGACTATGGCCGAAGCCGTTCATCCAAAATACGCCATTTTCCCTGCGAAACCACGTCATTTGGCGTTTCGCATATTGCCGTGTTTCGAGTTGTGTCGAAGCAATCGCGTCTTCCACTGAAGCTGTGGATCGCATTACCGTAAGCGCTTGTTTGTATCCAAGCGACTCAAATGGTTTTTCATTTCCAGTGAGGCCGGAGGCGAGCAGGCCGCTCACCTCGGGCAGAAGTCCGTTCATGAACATCCACGCCGAACGTTCGTTCAACCTGTCATGCAATTGTGTTCGCGGCGGATTCAAACCAATTTTCAAGACATCGAATCCGGTGAGAGGCTCGGGTGTTTCGCGATGAACTTCCGTCATCGGCTTGCGCGCACGAATGGTGATTTCGATGGCGCGAATCAACTTCTGTTTGTCATTCGCGTGAATGCGGCGCGCGGAATTCGCGTCGAGGCGGCGGAGGATTCGATGCAGCGAGGCGGGTCGTTTGGTCTCGCGCGCCAGAAGCCGCTCGCGCAATTCTTCGTCACGCGGTGGAGCGGTGGCGAGTCCGTCGAGCAGAGTGCGCAGATAAAATCCGGTTCCGCCGGTCACGATCGGCAGGATTCCGCGGCCTGCGATGTCGCGGATCGCCTCCCGCGCCTGGCGGGAATAGTCACCGGCTGTGAAGGTCTCGGCTGGATCGGCGACATCTATTAAATGATGCCGGACCTGGTTCCTCGCCGCGTCATCGACTTTCGCGGTCCCGACGTCGAACCCGCGAAAGATCTGGAGCGAATCGCAGCTGACGATCTCGGCTGGAAATTCCGAAGCCAGGAATAAGGCCAGCCCTGATTTGCCGGATCCGGTCGGACCGAGGATCACCAGCAAGGGTTGGTCCACCGTTTTAGCCTAGCAAGTCGCTTGAGACCTTCGAGCAGTTTCGTCGATAAGGGTCATGTGCGCAATCAACGGCTGCAATATCGAAGGCCGCTGGTTTTGCGGGCGCAAGTCAGTTGGACGTCCGATGGCGGTCCGCAGAGAACACAATTGGCGTTCTTCGAGGACGTATCGACCGGCGGCGCGTGCATACGGATTCGGGAGCCGATTGCGGTTGGAAGCCAGATCAGGGTTTGGTCACACCGGTCCGAGTGGTCGGGAACGGTCCGGCACTGCCGACAGGTGGGAATGGAGTTCCAAGCCGGGTTCGAGTTTGATCGGTAAGACGAACGTTTTACGCCGGATCGCGGATGGCAAGGCGGATCTTTGTTCGAGAGCAACTTGTTTTATGACAAGGACTTAAGATGAGATTGGCTTCGTTTTTCCCGGAGTAAGAAGAGGCATATCCCCTATAGCAATTCACGAAGCGTTCCGATCCTCTAACTAGTGGCCCAGTACGAAGATCGAATCTGGTTGCACCGTGCCCCAAGGTTCGGTTAGACTAGGGCCTTCAAAGACTTATGAGGCTATAAGCGAAGAATGCGAATCCTTCCACGTTCCTTCTCTGTTCTGGCGGTCGTCGGGATGGGTTTTCTCCCGGCTCTGCACGCCGCGAAGAAGCCGGTCTATCGCATGAACTTCATGCCTCCCGCCGCGAAGCCCCTTCCGCCCGCTCCTCTGATCACCGACACCCCGCAAATTGAGCCGGACCCGTATGGAAGATCCAGCGCAAGTCTGGAACTCGACGGAATTCCGAAGCTGACCAGGCCGTCGGACGTCGATTTCCGCCTCCGCCAGGCGGACGAATTCTTCGCGCAGGGCAAGAAGGCGTATCAGGACGGCAAGGTAGACGAAGCCCGCCGCGCGTTTAATCGCGCCATCGATATCCTGCTAGGCCCGAAGGATGGCCAAGGTGCCCGCGAAGCGCTGCCGGAACCGGGTCTTGAGCGCGCGCGTCTCGAACGCCGCCTGGAACAAATGGTGGACGACATCTTTCACTACGATCTGGATGGGCTGGGCGCGTCCGATTCGCAGGACAAGGTCGCCTACGACAAGGCTCCGCTCGAAAACCTGCTGAACCTCTCGCTTCCTGTGGATCCGGAACTGAAGAAGAAAGTCACCGAAGAGGTTCGCGTAACAGCCTCGGGCCTTCCGCTCGAAGAAGCCGACGCGGTGACCAGCTATATCAATTTCTTTTCGAGCGATCGCGGACGGCGTACGATCATCGGCGGTCTGAAACGAGCTGGCCGCTACCTGCCGATGATTCAACGGATCCTGGGCGAGGAAGGGGTTCCGCAGGAACTGATTTTCCTGGCGCAGGCGGAATCGGGCTTCCTGCCGCGCGCTGTATCCAATAAGAAGGCCGTCGGCATGTGGCAGTTCGTTCAGTTCCGCGGGCGTGAATACGGTTTGAACCAGACGGCGGCGACAGACGACCGGTTGGACCCCGAGAAATCCACGCGCGCCGCTGCCCGCCACCTGCACGATCTCTACAATCAGTTCGGCGACTGGTATCTTGCCATCGCAGCCTACAATTGCGGACCTTATTGCGTAGAACACGCGATCGCCCGCACCGGCTATGCCGATTTCTGGAAGTTGCGCGCGCTGGGCGTGCTGCCGAAGGAAACCACCAACTATGTTCCGATCATTGTCGCGATGACGATTATGTTGAAGAACGCGGCGAGCTACGGACTGGATACCGTCGTTCCGGATCCGGCTCTCGAGTGGGAAACGATCAAGCTGTTGGCGCCCACGCATATCGCGCTGATCGCGGACGCCGCCGATCGCCCGCTGTCGGAGATCCGCGAGTTGAATCCCGCGCTGCTGAAGCCGGTTGCGCCGGCCGGCTACGAATTGCATGTGCCAAAGGGCGCGCGCGGGAACGTCGAAACCGCGTTCGCGCTGGTGCCGGAATCGCATCGCGCCACCTGGCGGATGCACAGAGTGGGACACGGCGAAACGCTGGCGTCCATAGCCAAGCGCTACGGCATGCCTACGACTTCGATCACGGCCGTCAACCGCGAAGTGGTTGCACCAGAGACCGGCGAGATGCTGATTATTCCCGCCGCGTACCAGACCGACCAAAGTTTCCTGCCCAAGACCTACGGCGCTTCGCCGGCCAACGTTCGTAGAGGAAAGCGTCCTGTCGCACGTACGGCTGTGGCGCGAACGGCCGTCGCGCAGCACAACGGAGCGAAACCGGTGGCATCGAGCGGAGTCCGTTCGAAAGCGAAGCCGGTCGCGGCTACGCACACTGCCGTCCGTCGTCCGGCAGCCGCCCGCCAGCCCGTCGCGGCGCGCAAGCCCGCGGCGAAGCCGGCCGTGGCGCACCGCCCGCAAGGCGTCGCGACCGCGGCGCTGCGATAGATCGGCGTCGCCCCTGCTGGCCATGCCGGACCTCGAGGCTCTACGGAATCGCCTGACTGCTCTTACCAAAGAGCTTGCCCAGCTTTCACCCAGTGACCGCCGCGCATTGCTGACCGCGGAGCGCGAATCGCTGTCAGCGAAACCGATTCAGGCTTCTATCGTTGCTCCCGTCCTAGCACCCGCACTCTGCCCGGTTTGCCATCAACCTCTCCCCTCCGAGCGGCCGACCATCGAAGAGATGATCCTCGCTCAATCGCTCGACCAGCCGCACTCCTGACGCCGGTAAGCAGTTCACGCGACGTGCAGAATCTGCGTTGGGCGGCAAGTAACAAAGTGGCGGGAAATCACGATCTCTTTTGCGTTCAGCGAAATACCGATTCGATGCCGCGTGGCCGGAGAATTGCTTATTTGTTCAGTGCGCGGCGTGTAAATCAGTCGCTGATCGCGAAAGGAAAACAATCATGTTGGAAACCATTTTTGTAATTTTGCTGGTCATGTGGCTGCTCGGCCTGGTGACGTCTTACACCATGGGCGGCTTCATCCACATCCTTTTGGTGCTGGCCATTGCGGTTATGCTTATTCGCATCATCCAGGGCCGCAGGCCAGTCTAGTGTCGCCGGCACCGAATGTCCCAAGTTTCAAACCGAATCTCGCGGTTTGAGATCTAAGGGAGAAGAAATTAGAAAGCTCGGAGCCGTATATGCTCGGAATCGCTCATTGGATGGGGTGGGTTGGCAGCACGAGGCGCGAGAAGGTTCTCGACGTCGGCCCCATCCATGCGTCCGGCGCCCAGTGCTAACGTTCGATTCCGGCTGAGTTGGGCGGTCAGTTTTTCTTGCCAAAACAGTACAGGGCGGATTGCGTTCGTACTAGAATCTGGTTTCTGTCGATCGCCGGTGTGGACCAGATCTCTTCCTTTAGGTCGTTCACGGCTAGGATTTCCCATTCGCCCACCGCCTTGATTACTGACACTTTTCCCGACTGGCTGGCGAGATAAATCTTGCCATCACCGGCGACGGGTGAAGCAAAGTAGGGATCGAGCGCGTCCTTCACGCGGCCCTGTTTGATCACTTCACCGGTTTTCGCGTTGAGGGCGGTGAGCACCCCGCCCTCGCGGAGGAGAAACAACACGTTGTCGATCAAGAGTGGCGAGGGAATGTTGGGAAGAGATTTGGCGTAGCGCCATTCCACGTTGGTCTTCGTGAGATCGCCTTTTTGTTCGGCGTCCGACTGCGGCAGCTTGATCGAATACACGCCGTTGACTGCGGAATTGCGCGCAAATAACACCTTCCACTCGTCGGCGTCGATGAAGCCGTCCCCATTCAGGTCAAACAGGAACATCAGTTTCTTCATCTCGTCGTACGGCAATTCCGCGCGCGACAGTTTGCCATCTTTATCCTTGTCGTGCGAATCGAGCACTTTTTCCCACGGATCGATGGTGGGCGGCAAGCCGACGCCCGGCATGTCCGCCATCCAGGAGTGGACGAAGACGTGATCTCCGGCGACGATGGGTTCCGATTTCGCCTGCCAGGCCATGCCGCCGACCCACCACATCTTTTCTCCCGTCGCGACGGCGTAGGATTGCAATTCATAGGAGCCAGACACGAGCACCTGCAGCGGGCCCTTCTTCGGCTGGAACAAGACTGGTGTCGCGAAGCCATGCGTGACTCCGCGCCGGGCAGTCTTCCATTTCACCTTGCCGGAGGCGGTGTCTACCGCGATGAGATAGGAATCGACGTCCTGATCCATTAAGAAGAGGAGCGTGTCGCCGGCCAGGATTGGCGAAGCGCCGGGGCCGTAGGGCGTCTTGAACGGTCCGAGCGGGACGTGCCACTTCTGCTCGCCGTCGGCCGTATAGGCAACGAGGCCGGCGCTTTCAAAGAAGACGTAAACGGCGTTGCCATCGGTGACAGGCGTCGGAGAAACGGGCGTGTTCACCGAGCGGATGGCGACGTCCGAAACCTTTGGAGCTTCTTTCTGCCACAGCAGCTTTCCGGTTTTCCGGTCGAGCCCGATCGTGTAGGCGACCTTCTTGGCTTTGTCGAAGGTCGTCAGGAAGATTTTGTTGCCGCCGATCACGGGCGAAGAATAGCCGGGTCCGATTTCGCTGCGCCAGATCAAATTCTTGTCGGGACCCAGCTCGACGGGCAGGTCCTTCGCGGAAGCGACTCCCGTTCCGTTGGCGCCGCGGAAACGCCCCCAATCCTCGGCGAACGCCGCTCCGGCGAGGGCGGTGGTCATCATGAAAACAGCCGGAGCGATTCGTCCGAGAAGAGTCATTACTGGGAGTCGTCCTTTTCGCTTCTTACTTCTTGGATCCGAAACAGTACAGCGCCGTCCGTGTGCGGACGTAAATGCGCCCGTCGGCAATGGCCGGCGTGGCGTAGATTTCGTCTTCGAATTTGTTGGCGGACAAAACTTCCTGGTCCGGTCCGGCCTTGAGCACGGTCATGGTGCCGGATAGGCTGGCGATGAACACCTTGCCGTCGGCGGCGACTGGCGACGCGTAATAGCGGTCCGACACGCCGCGCAGGCGGGCCTGTTTGTGGACGGTGCCGTTGGCGGGATCGAACGTGGACAGGACGCCGGCGTCGCTGATCATATACAGCACGCCCTTGTAGAGCACGGTCGAAGGCAGTTGCGGAATCGCCTTGTGGTATTTCCACAGGAGACCGGATTGTGAAACATCGCCTTTGCCCGTCATTTTGTAAGCGAGCAGTCCGTTCTCGGCCGCCATCACGGCGCGGAATTTGTCCCACTCTTCTTTGTCGAGGAATCCATCGCGATTTAAGTCCGTGTAGGGGAAGTAATCCCTGGTGCGCTTATCCGGAGACTCATCGACGGAGATTTTGCCGTCGTGATTCTTGTCCCATTCCTTCAGGACGTCTTCAAAGGGCAGAACCGGAATCTGTTTGCCGGGATCGTTTTCGGGCGTATTGAAACCGTTAATGTACAGTTTGTCGCCGTCGAGCACGGGGATTGATTTCATTTCAGAGGCGAGTCCGTAAACCCAGAAGATGCTCTCGCCGTTTGTCGCGTCGTAGGCGTCCATGCGGAACGAACCCGGAGCGATGATCAGCGGATTTCCGTTTTTGGGCCGGTAGATGACGGGCGTCGAATGCCCGGTGAGCGCTTCCGCGCGGGGCCGTTTCCAAATCTGTTTTCCGGTCGCTTTACTGAGCGCGATCACGAACGAGCCGCCGGAGTGGTCGCAAACCAGGATGACTTTGTCATCGACCAGGACCGGTGACGCGCCCATGCCGTAGACGTTGTTGAAGGGGCCCAGCGGAGTTCGCCAGATCTCCTTGCCGTTGAAGTCGTAGGCGAGCATGCCGTAGTCGCCAAAGAAGACGAAGACGCTCTTGCCGTCGGCGGCCGGAGTCGGCGAGGCGGGGCTGTTGCGTTTGTCGTAAATTTCCTTGCGCGGACGTGGCGCTTCGACGCGCCAGATTTCTTTGCCGGTCAAGCGATCGAGGGCGACAGTGAGGAGTTTGTCGCCTTCATAGGCGGTCAAGAAAATGCGGTTTCCGGAGACCGAGGGCGAAGAGTGCCCTGGGGGGAAGTCGATCTTCCAGATCACGTTCTTGTCCGGTCCGATGTCGGATGGCAGAGAGGTTTCAGCGACGCCGGTGCCGTTAGGGCCGCGGAAACTAGGCCAATCGGCCGCCGAAACGGCGAGGCCGGCGAAAACGAATGCGCAAATCAGAATCTTGTTCATCGAAATCTCCCATTGGACGAGCGCCGTTCGACTTTGTCACTTTTTAACATTTGTTGAGGGCCGGCTCTTGGCGCGGATTCATAAGGATCGCAAAAACCGGCAGGCTGGCGGAGTGTTGCGAACACGATGAGTGCGCGCGGGCTCACTGCCGCGCCTCGCACGATCCGGCTACTTCGCACGGATGGCGTTGAAATTTTAGTCCAAGGGCCTCGCCTGCGTTATCTTAAATATCGTGACACCGTCTCTCGCTCATCACGCTACCAATACTCTTGCCGCCGAACCCGGAGCCGGGCCGGCCGCTGCCTCCGCCATTGCGGCGGCGAAAACCAAGCTTGACGCCTGGACCCGCGAAATGGTGGCTTGGCACTTCGACCCGGAAACCGGCACGCCTTTCTGGCTTGAAAAGGCCAAGACGCTGGGCTTCGATCCGCGCAAAGACGTCCAATGCTACGCGGACCTCGACAAGTTCCCTAGCTTTGAAGACGGCGACCTGCGCGGAGGTCCGGTGCGGCGCTGGGTACCGAAGGCGTACGCCAACCGTCCAATTTATACGTTCGAGACGGGAGGATCGACCGGCGTTCCGAAGTCGCGCATCGCGATCGAAGATTTTCGGATCGACTACGAAGCGTTTTCGGACACGCTGCCGGACGAGTTTTATCCCAAGGGTGCGGATTGGCTGATGCTCGGTCCTTCGGGCCCACGCCGGCTGCGACTGGCGGTCGAACACCTCGCGCAGCATCGCGGAGGTATTTCGTTCTGCGTCGATCTCGATCCGCGCTGGGTAATCAAGCTGGTAAAAGCGGGCAAGCTCGATGAAATGGAGCGCTACAAGACGCACGTTATCGATCAGGCGCTAACGCTCTTGAAGGCGCACGAGATCAAGTGCATGTTCACGACTCCGAAGCTGCTCGAGTCGCTGTGCGAAAAGATTTCATTGAAGAAGTACGGCCTGAAGGGCGTGTTTTGCGGCGGTACGGAAATGACTCCGCAGTTCCATCGCTTCGCCAAAGAAGAGTTGCTGGGACCGACGATTCACTTCGCGCCGACGTACGGAAACACGCTGATGGGCCTGGCGACGGGCAAGCCGTTCGACCCGGCCGACAACTACGCGATCATCTACTACCCGCCGAATGCGCGCGCGATGATCGAAGTCGTGGATTTCAACGATCCGTTGAAGCTGGTCGAGTATGGCGCCACGGGTCGCGCCCGGCTGACTACGCTGACCAAGGAATTCTTTATGCCGCGCTTCCTCGAACGCGACGAGTGCGAACGCGAGAAACCATGCGAACGCTATCCCTGGGATGGCGTTCGTAATGTGCGGCCGTTCCGCGGCTTCGCCACCAGCGTGGTTGAAGGCGTTTACTAAAACAGCGTTCGTTACTGAAAAAATCGCCGAGCGTGCAGTTTTGTGGCGGTTGGCACAAACCGCCACCGGGACCGCGCCTGGATTCCGGCAGACCGCGGACCGGCTGTTTCCGTTGGCGCGAGCCAATCGGTCCGAGGCTGCGCGGCGGAGAGTTTTTCAGACCACGGCAGTTTGAACCACACCTAGTGGGCTGTCCGCGATCGACCTTTACGGTGGTTGACTGACGAAGAGTCCCCGCCCTTACGGGCGGGGTTAAACGTGAGAGATCCGCGTACTAAAGGGATCTCGCGGACATCCCACTAGTCGATTCCGTTGGCAGTCGCGGTGATGATCCAGTCGTGCTTTTCGGGAATCGTCATCGTTGTGGTGCAAATGACATATCCGTCTTCTTCGCGGACCTTTCCCGCACGGCCCAAGTGCGGCGGCAGGTAACTACTGGTTCCTATGATCAGCGCGTCTCCCATGCCCTTCTCCGCCAACGTGATCTGGCCGGTGGATTGGCTGGGATTTGCCCAGATCCAACAGGCGATTCCGAAGCCCGTCAGGACACCTATCCAGCGGCCGGTGATGAGCGGCGTCAATATCCGTTCCATTCGTTTCCTCTGATTTGGCGGGCGCAATTCGCAGCCAGGGTCGCGCACCTCGGTTCGAAATTCGATAACAGACTCGCCGAATGGAACGGCGGTCGCGTACTATCGAGCTTGGCGCGGACGTAATCCGGCCGCGTTCGATGGGAGCTTGTTGATGCGCGATACGACGAAGTATTTCGGCTGGATCTTGTTTGGGATTTCTGTAACTGGCGCCTGGGCGGCTCCGGCGAAAACGCCTACGACGCAGGAGGGGACGCCGTGCGCGAAGCTCGTCGAGATGACGATTCCCAACGTCATGATTCGAGCGGCCGCGGTGATTCCGGCGGGACCGTTCCGCGCACCGGGCATCGCTGCGCCCATGACGCTTCCCACTTTCTGCCGCGTGGAAGCCGTCGCGCATCCAGTGGCGGATTCGGAAATCAATTTTGAATTGTGGATTCCGGCGGCGGCCGCGTGGAACGGGCGCTTCGAAGGCGTCGGCAATGGCGGGTATTCGGGCGCGCTATCTTATGGCGCGATGGCCGGCGCGCTGCGACGAGGCTACGCGACGGCAAGCCACGATACCGGGCACCCGGGCGACGATATGCGGTTCGGCCAAGGGCATCCGGAGAAGCTGATCGACTATGCGTATCGCGCGGTACATGTGATGACTGAAACGTCCAAGCTGATTCTGCGGGTGCAGACGGGGAAGTTCGCCGCGAAATCCTACTTCGTCGGCTGCTCGGCGGGCGGGCATCAGGCGCTGTCGGAAGCACAGCGGTATCCGGAGGACTACGACGGCATCATCGCGGGGGCTCCGGCCAACAACCGGATCCGGCAGACGTTCGCGTTCCTACATTCGTGGAACGCGATGCACGCGGACGGCGAGCCGATCCTTCCGGTTTCAAAGCTCGCGACGATCACGAAGGCTGCGACAAACGCTTGCGACGCGATCGATGGACTGAAGGATGGCTTGATCGACGATCCGCGCCGTTGTAAGTTCGATCCCGGGACTTTGCTCTGCAAGAACGGCGACGACGCCAGTTGCCTCACGCAGCCGCAGGTGGAAGCGGTGCGCAAAGTCTATGCCGGCTGGCGTGATCCGAAGACCGGGGTCCGGCTGTTTGCGGGCTACACTCCCGGCAGCGAAGACCTGGGTCCGGGACAAAGTTGGGCAACTTATCACATCAGTCCGCCGACGCCGCCGCGGGTTAGCTTCTTCCGCTATTTTCTTTTCCACGATCCGAACTGGGATTCGCGCACGTTGGACAGTGAGCGCGATTTGAAGTTCGCGAACGAAAAGCTTGGCTTCATGAATGCGCTTGAGACGAACTTGACGCCGTTTGAAAAGCGGGGCGGCAAACTGATCATTTATTCCGGTTGGGGCGACTCGGCGGTGGCTCCGGAGGACACGATCGGGTATTACGAGGCGGTCAGCAAAACCATGGGCGCGGACCGGACGCGTAAATTCGCGCGGCTGTTTATGGTTCCGGGCATGGGTCATTGCCTCGGTGGGCCCGGGCCGAATCAGTTTTACGCGATGGCCGCGTTGGAGCCGTGGGTCGAAACGGGGCAAGCGCCGGGCAAGATCGTTGCATCGCATGCGAGCGCGGTGAGTGCCGGCGTCAGTTCCGCGGCGAATCGCACACGTCCGCTGTGTCCGTATCCGCAGGTTGCCCGCTACAAGGGATCCGGGAGTATCGACGAAGCGCAGAATTTCGTTTGCGTTCATCCGGGGGCAGCCGCAACCGCCAAGAAGAAATGATCGCATCGCGCGGCAGGGCGTGCGAGAATTCTCGAAATATGCGTATCGCAGTCCTGTTTGTAGCGTTGGCTGGAATCGCCTTCTCCGCGGAACCGAAGATTCCCTCGATGCGCGAGCAGGCGGCGATTCAGCAGGAATGGCTGCGCATGCGGCTGGAGCGTGTGCTTCCGAAGTTGATGCGGAAGCACGGCGTCGAAATGTGGCTGGTAATTTGCCGCGAGTACAACGAGGATCCGGCGTTCTTATCGCTGGTGTCGCCGACGGTGTTCGCGGCCCGGCGCCGCACGATCCTGGTGTTTCACGACCGCGGCGAAGGAAAAGGCGTGGAGCGGCTGGCGCTCGGTGGAGGCTCGAACGGCGGACTCTATACCGTCTACCGGGATCCGGAAGTGGAGGGCCGGGAAATTTACGGTGAGGGCCAGTGGGCTCTGCTGCGAAAGTTGGTGGATCAACGGCGTCCGGCAAGCATCGCGATCGACGTCTCGGCGACGCACGCATTTTCGGACGGCCTGTCGGCGGGAGAGCGCGACAAGCTGGAAACGGTGCTCGGCGAAGAACATCGAAAAAGGATCGTGCGAGCGGAGAATCTAGCGCTCGAATACATAGAGACGCGCGTGCCGGAGATGCTGCCGATTTACCGGCAAATGACGGAAATCGTGCACTCGCTGATTGCGCGCGCATTTTCAAACGAGGTGATCACCCCGGGGAAGACGACCAATCAGGATGTCGTGTGGTGGCTCCGGCAGCAAGTGGCGGACCGGGGCTTGGGGACTTGGTTTCACCCGTCGGTCCGCGTAGAGAAATCGGCCAAGCCGGAAGTCAACATGCTGTCGGAAGATGATCCCGTTGTCATCGAACGAGGAGACGCCTTGCATGTTGACTTTGGGATCACGGCGATGCGTCTCCATACGGATACTCAGCATATGGGCTACGTTCTTCGCGCTGGCGAGACGGAACCTCCGGCGGGTTTGAAAAAAGCACTCGCGCAATCGAACCGGCTGCAGGACCTGCTACTCGAGCGGATGAAGCCGGGCCGCAGCGGCAATCAGGTTCTGGCGGATACACTGGCGGCGATGCGCGCCGAAGGCATCAAGGGCTCGGTATACACGCATCCGATCGGCGACCACGGGCATGGGGCCGGGCCACTGATCGGCCTTTGGGACCGGCAGGAAGGCGTACCCGGGCGAGGCGATACGGCGCTGATTCCTGGATCCTGGTTCTCGATCGAACTGTCGGTGCGCGCGGCTGTTCCAGAGTGGGGAGGCCGGGAAGTATTTATCGGCCAGGAAGAAGACGCGCAGCTCGACGAAAGCGGAAAAATGAGTTGGATGCTCAAGCGGCAAACACAATTTCACTTGGTCAGATAACGAAAATCTACTGTAAAGAGTTTTGAAAGCAAGCGGTTCCGTCGCTTCCCTCCTTGACTTTCCCCCCATTCTTGCCATAAGCTGCAGTTACTGTTTTGTAATGGGTCCTGGGGAAAGGGCTCGCTCTTTGAACCGTTTGATTTTGAGCATCCTCGGCATTTGACCGCCCGGGGGGCACGCCGCTATTGCGGATCTTGCTTCCCAGACTGTCGCGCAGTTCGGCTGAGTCTCTTGGTCAAGCGCTCATACTCCCTTTTCCTGAGGATTTGGATTGTCCATATTTGAAGGGGAAGGGAATACATGTTCACAAAGCTCAGTTTACCGATGTATTTATGCATCGCCATGCTAGTGCTTCTTTGCATCAGCGTGGCTGTCGCACAAGAAAAATCGGGTCTCATCGAAGGAATTATTCTCGATGACAGCGGCGCCGCCGTTCCGGGAGCCACCGTCACCGCGTCCGCACCGGGTTTGCCGCGCGACCAGGAAACGGTCACCGACACGACGGGCGCTTACTTTTTTCCGGCTTTGCCGCCAGGCTTGTATGTGATTTCCGCCAGCAAGACCGGCTTCTCTACATACAAGCAGCGAAATGTCCAGGTCGTGCTGGGTTCGAAGGTAATCGTGAACATGAAGCTGAGCGTCGGCTCGGTGTCGCAGACCGTCGAGGTCTCCGACTCCGCCATCTCGCTCGACGTCACCAGCAGCCGCACCTCCACCAACATCACGCAGGAGTCAATTTCGGGACTTCCCAAGACCCGCAACTTTAATAGCTTGCTCGCTCTCGCTCCCGGCGTCCGCCTGGAGCCGAAGTCCGGCACTGCCGGCGTCGGCGGAATCTCGGTGGACGGAGCCTCGGGCTCGGAGAACGTTTTCATCATCGACGGCGTCGAAGTATCTGACACGTTGACAGGCGCCCTGCGCGGCGCCTACAACATTCCGTTTGAATTCCTCTCGGAAATCCAGATCAAGAGCGGCGGATTCGAATCTGAATTTGGCGGAGCCAACGGCGGCGTCGTCAACCTCGCCACCAAGAGTGGCACCAATGCCTTCCACGGCGAACTGAACTATCAGTTCACGAGCAACCAGTTGAACCCCCGCCCGCGCGGGTTCTGGCAAAACTCGCCTCTCAACGCCGACGTCGCCGACTTCTTCGCGCCGGTGAAGGACGTCTACCGCCGCCAGTATCCCGGCTTCACACTCGGTGGACCGATCCTGAAGAATCGCCTCTACTTTTTCGCGGGCTATATGCCGGAGTTCAACCGCACGCAGCGCACCAACCAGTACGGCGGAGCGAACCAGGTGGTAGCGGCCAACGTCGCGTTAGGCACGCGCCAGTACGATAACGAATCCATCCAGCACTACGCGCTCGGCAAGCTTGACTACGCGGCCAGTTCGAAACTGCAGATTGCTACGTCGTGGGTCTGGTCTCCCTTCCGCAACAAGGGTGGGCTGCCTACCACCGACATCCGCCGCGCACCCCCAGCAAACGACCAGTCCGTCGTTGGCGGCTTCTTGCCCTCGAACGCTTACACCGCGTCGGCTACTTACAGCCTGACGCCGAAGTGGGTCATCAGCGCACGCTACGGTTACCGCTATTTGAATGATAAGTCCACCAACTACGGCCTCCCGGGCGTACCGTACAACATTTATCGCACCGCGTCGTCGGCCTCGCCCCTTCCGGTTCCGGCAGCCTACCAGGGCTCGAACGGATTCGCGAGTTCGAGCAGCACGCTTGCGACCGCGCGCGACATCACCACTCGCCACAACTTGTACCTCGACAGCACCAAGCTGTTCAACTTCCACGGCCAGCACTCCCTGAAGTTCGGCTATGCCTTAAACAAGCAGGGGAACGATGTGGCCACCGATTACACCAACGGACAGTTCGATATCTACTGGGGCGACAAGTTCTCCCGCGGTAGCATCAACGGCGCCACCGGTGCGTACGGCTATTACATTTGGCAGGACGGCGTTCGCCTCAACTCCATCGTGAGCGGCCGCAACCAGGGTTTCTATGTCCAGGACGGCTGGCGCATTCACTCCCGCGTAACCTTGAATCTCGGAATCCGCCTGGAAAACGAATTCCTGCCGCCTTATAAAGCGGTATCGGATGGTATCAAAGTTGCCAACCCGATTGCGTTCGGATGGGGCGACAAAATCGCGCCGCGCCTCGGACTCGCCTGGGACATCAAGGGCGACGGCAAGTGGAAGTTCAGCACTGGCTACTCAGCGTACTTCGACGTGATGAAGTTCAATCTCGCTCGCGGATCGTTTGGCGGCGAGTTCTGGGTCAGCCACGTCTACACCCTCGACAACCCGGCTGTCAGCACGCTGGGGAAGGCCACTCCCGGCATCCTCGGCAAGGAGATTATCAGCTATGACAACCGCACGCTGCCAATCAATCTCCAGGGCGAATTTTCGATCGTGCCCGGCGTTGGCGGCAACGATCCGAACCTGAAGCCTTATCAGACGCACGAGTTCTACGCGTCGATCGATCACCAGCTCAGCAACCGTCTGGTAGCTGGCATCCGCTACGCCCGCAAGCGCCTGATCAACTCGATCGACGACATCGGCGTCCTTGACAAAGACGACAACGAAGTTTACCTCATCGGAAACGCAGGCAGCGGCCTGACGCGCGACACCAAGAGCGACTTCGGCCAGAAGACCCCGAACGGCAAGGAATTCCTGGTTCCGCAGGCGACTCGCGATTACGACGCTGTCGAATTCAGTGTCCGTGGCCGCGTGGGCAACCACCTGCAGTTGAACTCGTCGTACATCTACAGCCGCCTGTACGGAAATTATTCCGGACTCGCGAACTCAGATGAAAACGGCCGCTCGAACCCGAACAACGATCGCGCGTTCGATCTGCCGTACTACTACTTCGATGCCAGCGGCAGCCAGCAGAACGTGTACGGGCGCCTCGGTACCGATCGCCCCCACACCTTCAAACTGTTCGCCGGATACGACCTAAAAACGGCGGCCGGTCAGACCTTCATCGGCCTGACGCAAAACGCCTGGAGCGGCACGCCGCTTTCGACGTCCGTCATATACCAGTCCGCTCCCACGTACCCCAACGGCCGTGGCGATCTCGGACGCACGCCCGTCTTCACGCAGACCGACGTCCAGGTCTCGCATAGCTTCTCCTTGAGCGAGCGCACCAAGCTCCGCATCGAGGCGAACGCCCAGAACCTGCTCAACCAGGCCGCTGCGACGAATTTCCAACAGCAGATCAACCGCTCCGGTGCCATCACGGCCGGTGCCCTGCCCGTGAGTAAGTTCTTCGCCGGTTACAAGCTCAGCGATTTCGTCAACCCGCAGAACATCACCGCAACGGGCGGCGTTTCGGGCGCGAAGTATTCGCCGATCTACAACCGTCCGACGGCTTATCAGGGTCCGCGCGAGATCCGTCTCGGCGTCCGCCTGATTTTCTAATCGCTCAGTTCATTTCGTAAAGCAAAGGCGCCGGGCAACCGGCGCCTTTTGCCGTTATTAGCGGGGCTTACGTTTCTTAGTCCAGCTTGGGGTGCTTCAAATGCCACGGGGTCGCCTGTTGGTAGGCCATCGCGACGGCCAGCATGTCCGCTTCGCCGAACAGTTTTCCGATGAAAGCCAGCGCCGTCGGATTTCCCTTTTCATCGAAGCCGCTGGGAACCTGCACGCAAGGATGGCCCGTCAGATTCGTGATGGTCGTATTCCGGCTGGCCACCGGATTCGGCGTGTAATCGGAGTAGTCGAACGGCAGAACATAGACGTCCACTGCGTCGAACACCTTGGCCATCTCCCGCATGATGCCCATGCGCGCGCGATTCGCGTCCAGGTAATCGGCAACGGGCAGGAAGCGATATCCGTTCTGGCGGGTCACGCGATCCTGCCGGACCAGAAGCTCGGGCCGGGCTTCGACTGGGTCTTTCAGCGCGGACGTGGCTTCGCCATAAATAATCGCGGTCATGTCGGTGGTCAGTTCGGGAAGCGTTACCTCGATCAGGTTGATGCCGAGGGACCGCAAGGCGTCGAGCGCGGCGCGATCGTTGGCTTCGACTTTTGGAGTTTGCCTGGTGTCCGCAAATGCGGCCTTGGCGTAACCGATCCGCAGCTTTCGGATGTCGGCTTTCGCATCCCAGTTGAAAGGCACATCGACGACGGATAGGTCCTGATCGTCCGGACCTTGCATCGCGGCCAGCACCAGCGCGCAATCTTCGACGCCGCGGCAAATCGGTCCGATTTTATCGAGACTCCAGGCCAGTGCCATCGCGCCGTGCCGGCTGACGCGTCCAAAGGTCGGACGAAATCCTGTGACGCCGCAAATGCCCGCGGGCTCGACGATGGAGCCGCCTGTCTCGGTGCCGATCGAAAAGCCAACCAGACCTGCCGCCGTCGCCGAGGCCGGTCCAGCGGACGAACCCTGCGAACCCATCGACAGATCCCAAGGGTTCTTGGTCTGCCCGCCGAACCACACGTCGTCGAGCGCGAGTTCGCCGGTTGACA
The DNA here is from genome assembly GCA_038210135.1 of Bryobacterales bacterium. Taxonomy (GTDB): domain Bacteria; phylum Acidobacteriota; class Terriglobia; order Bryobacterales; family Bryobacteraceae; genus JBBQWZ01. Next base: position 46,662 of record JBBQWZ010000023.1, on the reverse strand, counting down.
ACTTCGCAATCAGCACCGCGCCCGCATCGGACAGGCGGCGAACGACCGTCGCATCCTCATCGATGACGCGATCCTTGAAGGCTGCGGCTCCCCAAGTGGTCGGATAGCCTTTGGCGGAGAGGATGTCCTTGACGCCCCACGGAATCCCGTGCAGGGGACCACGATACTTCCCTGCCCGAATCTCTTTGTCGGCTTCCGCCGCCTGCCGCCGCGCGAGCGATTCGGTGATGGTCACGACGCACAGCAGCTTCGGATTCAGGCGCTTCATGCGGGCGAGATACATCTCGGTCAGTTCGACGGAGGTGACCTGTTTCGAACGAATCAGTTCGGCAAGTTGCGTCACGGGAAGGAACGCAAGGTCCTCGATGTTCGCGGGGCGGGTGACGCGCGCCGGCTTGCTGATCCGCATCGGACGGCGGGTCCGGTCGATCTTCGTGCCCGGCACGACAGGACTAAAGTACAAAGGCGGCGCGACGCTATTGTCGAAGCGGACCTTGCGGAAGACGTCGTAGCCCGCCAGACTTTCGTTCACTCCGGCCAGCATGCGATCCAATTGCGGATCCGTAAGCGGCAAGCCGGCGGCAGCGGCGGCACCGCGCAGCATCTGCTTCGTGACTTTCATCGCGGATTGCTCCTCGTCAGCCTCGGGCTTTTCGGCTTCCATCGCGGCAAGAAGGTGCTCAGGGAAAGCGGACGAACCGAGTCCGGCTGCCGCAAAATACTGAAGCACTCTTCTGCGTGGGAAAGGCGGGGCCATAGGGCTTGAGTTTAACGCGGCGATCGAAGACGAGGGGATCGTTATTCTTTGTGCCAGGTGGTAGTTTCCGCGACCGACGAACGTTCGCGCGGGAAGACCTCCAGCCGGAACTTCACGTTGTCGCCAGAGACCCGGTAGATGATGCCGCCGGTCTGCAACTGCGGCGTATCGAGTTCGACGCTTTTGTGCGCGCCGCCTTCGTCGATCGCGAGAATGCCCTTTTGCGAGATCTTGACGGCTGGGGCGTTGCGGTCCCACTGGACGCTCAAATTGTCTTCGACCTTTTGCACGCGTAATCCAAGAACAAAGGTTTCCGGAGCCGGCGAAGCGCCTACGCGTCCGCCCCAGGAGAGTGCCGATTGGAAGCCGAGCACAACGCCCATCAGAAGAAAAATGAAGGAGAGCGGAATCCAAATCCAGCGGAATCGCTGGCGCGGCAGCGCGATCTGCGCGTAGGGCTGCTCGCGGACGGGGTGCAGGAGCGGTTCCTGAATTTGTTCTGTTGCCCGAGTCCGCAGAGGCTGTTCCTGGTATCGCGGTGGTGGTTCTTCGATTTGCTCTTCGAGCTCTGGCGCTTGCCGCTTCGGCTCCGGCGCCCGCATCGGAGTTGGCATGCGGCGGACTACCGATTCGGCGGCCGGGCGTTCCGGACTCCGCTCGCCGAGGGGTCTTCGGACTTCCGGACCTTGTCCGCTGAGTTCGCGGCGGCGGAACGGAAATTCAAGGTAGGTCTTGTCCTGGAAGCGGCCGTTTTCATAAAAGAAGAATCCAGCCGTCCCGGGCTTGGTGGCGTGCGGCTTGATCAGCAGGAGGATATTCGAAGGATCCGGAAAGTAGTTCGCGCACAGATCGACGTCGTCCGGTTCCGGCTTCATTCCCTCGCGCGTATGGCTGCGATAGAAGCCCACCGGCCCAATACCGCCGGGCGCGGACTCCCACTTGGCACAGGTTTCATCGAACGCGTCGAGATCCTCCTCCGAGAGCAGATAGGACGGCCCGTGCTTGTACTCGCACTGGACCATCTCGCAGTCTTCGATATGGACGATGGTGCGATCGCCATCTTTCTCGACATTGCCGAGAAGAATTCCGCCAACCTCCGCCCCGCGCTTCGGCACGGCCGCGAAGCCGCGGAGCACATCCGGGAGGATCTGATCGACGACATCGAGACTTAAGTGGACGGCAATCGATTTGCCTGGCACTTCCCAGACAAAGACATCCGCGGGTGTGCCTTGTGTGTATGCACTCATGTGCGCTACCGTTTCATCGTACTATGGCCGGGATTTTATACGTGGTGGCCACGCCAATCGGCAACCTCGAGGACCTCACGTACCGCGCCGCGCGGATCCTGAAGGAAGTGGACCGGATCGCGTGCGAAGATACGCGACAATCGCGAAAGCTTCTCGACCACTATGGCATTTCGAGGCCCCTGGTTAGCTACCACAATCATAACGAGGCTGAGCGAGCGAGCGATTTCGTGGCCGACCTCGAAGCCGGACGCAGCATTGCGTTGATCTCGGACGCCGGTACACCGCTGATTTCTGATCCAGGGTATCGCCTGGTGCATGCCGCAATTGAAGCCGGCATCCGCGTGGTGCCGATTCCGGGTCCGGTCGCTTTCGCCAGCGCCCTCAGCGCATCTGGCCTGCCGACCGACGAGGTTCGCTTCGGCGGCTTTCTTCCCGCGAAGAGCGGGCAGCGCCGCCGCGTCATCGAAGATCTTCGTCACGAGACCGCGACTGTGATTTTCTATGAGACGCCGCACCGGCTGCTCGAGGCGCTCGAAGATATCGACGCCGCGCTGGGAGGGCGTCCGGTGGTGGTCGCGCGCGAGGTCACGAAGTTGCATGAAGAATTTCATCGCGGCACCGCATCCGCCATTCGCGCCGATCTTCTCTCAAGACCGGGCGGCGTCAGAGGCGAGATCACTTTGCTGATTGGCAAGGCCACGGGCGCGGTGTCGGATGACACACCAGTCGGAACCGCAGTCGCCGCGCTCGAGGCGTCCGGCATGGCGCGGATGGATGCGATCAAGCAAGTGGCTCGCGAACGCGGAATGCCCAAGCGGGAAGTGTATCGGCTGGTCGAAGAATCCGGAGCATAAGGTCTCATTTCGAGGCGCGCACGAAGCGAGACGAAGTCGAGCGCAGTAAGTGCTCCTAACCCCGGCTATTCGTAACGACCCAGGAATCGACGACGGATCCATCCGCGGCGACTTGCGGGAACGATGCCTTATTCCCCGACCCTCCATCAGCGTCATCGAGGTAATCATTGTGGCAATCGCTTTTGACGATTGGATTACGGCCGTGCCGGGCGCATAGGAGGTGGACAGCAACCGGCTGCGCACGGCCGCGGCGGGTTGTCTAGCGCCGCGGCAACCAGATCGCGGACCAGCGAAACGAACAGCGGGTGCGTTTCTACCGTCCGCCCCCGGACCAGCTGGATTCCTAATTCGGCGCACAAGGCGGCGGCTTCGGTGTCCAGATCGTACAGGACCTCCATGTGGTCCGAAAGAAATCCGATGGGCATGATCGCCACCTCGCGGACGCCATCGGCATGCAGTTTGCGTAGGTGGTCGCCGATATCGGGCTCGAGCCAGGGCTGGCCGGGAGGTCCGCTGCGGCTTTGATAGACCAAGTCCCACTCCGGCTTTCCGACCTTTGCCGCGACGGCCGCGGAGGCTTGCTTGAGCTCGTCGAGGTAGGGGCTGGTCTGCGCCATCGACATCGGAATACTGTGGGCGGTAAACACGAGCCGGGCGTTCGGCAGGGTCCGAAGCGCGTCCGCCAAGCGGTCCGCGCAGGCATCCACGAATTTTGGCTCGCGGGAAAAGGGCGACAGCTTGATCACTTCGGGCGCCTGACCCTGGCCGTCGGCGGCGACAGCGGCGCGCGTTCGGGCGATGTCCTCGGAGTACTGGCGGCACCCTGAATAGCTGCCGAACGCTGACGTCGCGAGGGTGATCGTTTTAGTGATTCCGTCCGCACGCATGGTTCGAAGGGTATCCTCGAGCATGGGATGCCAGTTCCGGTTTCCCCAATAGAGCGGAAGATTGGGACCGTTTTCCGCGAATTCTACGCGTAATTCTTCGAGGAGCTCGCGATTTTGATCGTTGATCGGGCTGCGTCCGTCAAAGTGATAATAATGTTCGGCGACCTCCAGCATGCGTTCTCGCGGCACATTGCGGCCTCGCAGCACGTTCTCGAGGAACGGCAGCACGTCCTCATGCTTTTCGGGTCCGCCGAAACTAATCAGCAGGAACCCGGGGCGGTCGGTTGGAGTCTCCACGGTATCAGTGTAGATGCACGCGCTCTACCGACGGAACAAAAAGTTAACCTATGAGCAGTTCGGCTATAGTGGGCACCATGCGGCGAAGGCGATGGTTGTTGGGGGGCGTCGTCGTGGCGACGCTGGCGGCTGCCTTTGCCGGAGCCTCCGTCTGGCGCGCTTCGAACGCAATCTCCGATTCCGCGACAGAGATTCGGGAGCAAGGCAAAATTCGATTTCGCGAGGCCCGGTTGGATCGTGCGCTTCCGGCGGGCTTCGAACCGATTGGATCGCCGGCGTCTTACCGCGACATGGCGATGTTCGGCGGCCTGCTGTACCTGGCCGGTCCGGCGGGTTTGAAGGCCGTGGATTCGCAAGGCAACGTCGCGGCCCAGTACCGTCCGGGATTTGAGTTGCCGGCCGCGCCGGTCACGGTGATCGCTGTCGCCCGCCTGGCCGGCGCCGCCGACGCTGAGCTTTTTCTGGGTACGAACGGCGAAGGCCTGGTGGCATTCGACGGCAAACAATTTCGCCAGATCCGGCCTGAAGACGCGCGGCTACGGAAGGTCTCGGCGCTGCTGGTCCTCAAGACAGGCAGGATCCTGATCGGTACCGAGGCTTCGGGCGTTCTGACCTACGACGGCAAATCGCTCGGGACCTTCGATCCATCGCTCGCGGATGTGCGGGTCACAGCTTTAGCGGGTGACGACACGAGCTTATGGGCCGGGACCCAGAATCGCGGGTTGCTGCATTGGCATTCAGGAGAGTTGGCCGAGATCTCCGACCTGCCGGATCCGCATGTGCTCTCGCTCGCTATCGATGGGGAGCGCGTGTTCGCTGGAACGGCGATGGGAACGGTCGAAATTATTAACGGACGCATCACCCGGCAAGTGGCGCCCGGATATTTTGCGCAATCTCTGCTCGTGCGTGGCGATTCGCTTCTGGTCGGAACGATCGAGGAAGGCGTGGTCGAGGCGCCGCTGACGGTCCGGCCCGGCCGCGCCTCTGCCGGAGCGCCGATGCGTTTCTGCGAGGGTTGCTCGGTGCATCGGATGCTCGCGGACGGGGCACGGCTGCTCACGCTTTCCGACACCGCGCTCTATGACAACTTCCGCCCGATGCTCCAAGCCGAACCCGCCGTGCTTGCTGACCGGAACATCTCCGCGCTATCTATGGATTCTCGCGGACAGCTCTGGATCGGCTACTTCGACCGCGGCCTCGACATTCTGTCGTCCGCCGGTTCCGCGCGGCACGTGGAAGACGATCATGTGTTCTGCGTCAATCGAATCGTGCACGCAACAGATCACGCCGAGACCGCGGTCGCGACTGCGAATGGATTGGTTCTTTTCGACGGAGCCGGCAACGCGCGCCGCACCTTAACCAAAGCGGATGGCTTGATCGCGGACCATGTGACCGACGCCGTCTGGCGTTCCGGCGGCAGCCTCACCCTCGCGACTCCAGCCGGAGTTACCTTCACGGACGCCAGCGGATCGTCCAGCATCTATGCGTTCCATGGGCTGGTAAACAATCACGCCTATGCGCTTGGCGCTTCCGGTACGCGGACCCTGGTCGGAACCCTGGGCGGGCTTTCGATGCTCGAAGGCAGCGTGATCACCGCGAATTATACGACCGCGAATTCCAGCTTGAAACACAACTGGATTACGGGGATTGTCCGGGTCGGCGAGGACTGGTTCGTGGGGACCTACGGAGCCGGAGTCTTGAAACTCGATCCGGTCGGCCACTGGAATTCTTTTCCTGATTGGAAGGGAACGGCCGAGATCAATGCCAATGCGATGGCAGTTACCTCTTCTGCGGTCTATGCGGGAACTCTTGGCCGGGGCCTCGCGATTTACCTGCGGTCCGCCGGACGCTGGCGATTCCAGCTCGATGGCCTGCCGTCCTCAAACGTTACGGCGGTTGAGGCGCACGGCGGAAACATTTATATAGGTACGGAGAACGGCCTGGTTCGTGTGCCGGAGGCGAATTTAGTTCAACCATGAAAAACGTGGTCCTTGTCCTGCTTCTTGTTTTTCTGATCTCCGCTCCAGCGGCGCGGGGGGATGCCGGCGTGTTGATTCCATCCACCGCGCGCCAGCCCGACCCGGCGACGCTTTCGCTCGAGGAAATGTCGATCGACATCTCGATCGACAACGGGCACGCGCGGGTGCGGGTGAAACAGATTTTCGCCAACCGTAAGGCGGCCGTACTCGAAGGGAATTACATGTTCGCGCTGCCGTCGCGGGCTCTAATTTCAGATTTCGCCGTCTGGGACGACGCCACGCGCATTCCCGGCGTGATCCTCGAACGGAAGCGCGCGGAAGAGCTGTACAACGACATCAGAGCGCAAGCGCTCGATCCCGGTCTGTTGCAAATGGGCGAACGCGATGCCGACGAAGCGCGCCGCTCCGCGATCTTTACTGCTCGCGTGGTGCCGATTCCAGCCTTTGGCACAAAGCGGGTCGAGATGGAGTATCAGGAGCGCCTGGTTGTCGAGCAACTGGAAAGCTTGTTTGCGATCGCGCTCCGCCCCGATGTGTACCGGGCCCAAACCGCCGGCCGCCTGAGCATCACTCTCGAAATTCACTCGCAACACCCGATGCGCGATTTTCAGGTGGTCAGCAAGATTTATCCGCTGCAGGTGAAAGAGCGGACTCCGAGGTCAGTGAAGGCTACGTTCGAGGGCCGCAACGTCGCGCTCACGGAAGACTTCGCGGTGAAGTATTCGCTGGATGGCAGTAAAGGAGACGCGCTCGAAGTCCTGACGTATCGCGATGGCGCGGGTCCGGGATATTTCGAGGCCTCCGCGATGCTCTCCCTGCCGCCAAACACCCAGGCGGCGGGCCCTCGCACGGTTGTAGCGCTCTTCGATACGTCGCTGTCGATGCAGTGGGAGAAACTGGAGCGCAGTTTTCAAGCGCTCGAAACGCTGCTCCGTGCATTACGTCCGACGGATCAATTCAATTTGCTGTTGTACTCTTCCGAGGTCACTCCGCTGTCGCCGGCTCCACAGGCAGCGACGCCGGAGAATATCGAGAAAGCGCTGGCGTTCCTCCGTGCCAGCCGTCTCCGCGGAGCGACGAATTTGCAAGCTGCTCTCGAAGCAGGGCTCGCGCAATCCGGACCCGATCCGTATATCGTGCTGCTCGGGGACGGCGGAGCCACGCGCGGGATCGTCCACAACGGCAAGCTCGCCGAGTGGTATGCGAACAAGTGGAAAGCCAAACCCGAAGCGCAGCGTCCGCATACCTACGTTCTCGGCATCGGCGACGACGCGAATTTATCTTTGCTGAAAATGCTGGCCCGGAATAATGGAATCTTCGAGTGGGTGCGCTCGACGGAGCCGATTGAATTCAAGCTGAATGCGTTCCTGTCGAAGATCGGGCGCAAGCCGGTAGACGGGCTGCAACTCGCTGTCACTCCAGCGGCAAATGTGGACTTCGTATATCCGTTGCAGGACGCCGCGTTCAGCGGTTCCGTCGCGACGTGGCTGGGCCAGTACAAACAACCCGGCCAAACCCAGTTCGCCGTCAAACAATTGCGGGCGTCCGTGAATCTGCCTGCGCGCGCGACTGAACATGTGAACCTGCCGCGAGACTGGGCGAAAGCCCGCGTCGACGCGCTGCTCGAAAAAATCGACCGCGACGGCGAGGATGCCGCCACGATCGACGAGATTATTCGCTTGTCCCGCAAGTACAAATTCGTTACGCCTTACACTTCGTTTCTGGCGGCTCCGCGCGCGTTGCTGCGTCCGCGCCTGATTCGCCCCGGCGATCCGGTGCTCCGCGTCAAGACGGACGCGTCCATTACGAGCGTGATCGCCATGTTCCCATTCGGTCTCGTCAAGAAACTGCGCTTCCTTGAAGGCGAAGACACCTGGCAGACGCGCTTTCTGGCGCCGTCGGACATGACCGATGGAACGTACCCGGTCCGGCTGATTTTGCGCGATAAACAAGGCCGCGTCTACAAGGAATCGAAAACGTTCGTGATCGCCAGCAAGCCGCCTGTTGTCCGCGTACAACTCGACAAGGCGCGATACAAACGGGGCGAGGCGGTGCAGTTGCGCGTCAGCGCATCGCAATCGACGAGAACGATTACGGCAAAACTCTACGGCGCCATGCCGGTGCACTTGCGGTGGAATGCGCAGGCGAGTTCGAACACCGGCCAACTGGTCGTACCGGCGCACCTGGCGGCAGGATCGTACAAGGTGACCGTCACCGCAGAAGATTTTGCTCACAATATTGGAACCCAGGAGGTGACCCTTGAAGTCCTTCCGTAACCGAAAATCATTCTGGATCGGCTTGGGCGTGGTCGCCGCCGCGTCCGTCGCGGCGCGGGGAGAGCTCGCGCGCTGGGTGGAGAACATCGACGGAGCCGGGCGCCTGGAAGCAGTATTCTTTCGCAGCGTCACGTTGCCTGGCGGCGCGGTACCGGTCCGGCGCCCGCCCAAAGAAACTCGCGCGGAACTCGACAAGCTGATCGCGACTTCGCCCGCCGACGCTGAACTGTACGCATTGCGCGCGCTCGAAGCGGAACAGCAACTGGACTTCAACGCGGCCGAAAACGACTGGAAGAAGTATTCGGAAATCGCGCCGGATAATACCGCCGGACGGGTGGCGATGGCAGATTTTTATCATCGTCGTTTGCGTCCCGTGGACGAATTCAATACGCTCGCTCTGGCCGCAGCGAATACAGCCCCTGAAAGTGAAAAGCTGCTGCCGATCCTGTCGCAAAGGCCTTCGCTATTGTACGAGCGCCTGCTGCAACTGGCCGAGGACCAGGCTCTGCCCGTCGAGCAGACCGTCATTCAATACCGGCTTTGGATCGCGCACTACCCGAAGGAAAGCGCGTTGTACGGGCGCCTGCACACGTTCGCGCTGATGAAAAAGCGGTACGACTTCGCGGAAGAAGCGTCGCGGATGTACGAGCGCGCGATACCCGAGCAGTCGGAATACGCCGTCATACAGAGAGCCGCGGCGGCGTCCCAAAGCGGCGACTTGCAGCGCGCTCTCTCGCTGTATGAGGCGGCCTTTCGGCCGCTGTGGCCGGCGCCGCTTGTCAAAAATTACTTCGAGCTGTTGAAGCAGACCGGTTCGCTTCGCACCTTCCTTGGCCGGGCGCGGGCTCTCGCCGCAGCCGAACCGACCGGACTGAATGGACCCGCGCGGTTGTTTTACTATTACCAGGAACAGGGCGACACGGCCTCCGCACAACGCGCATTGGCAGAATTCGCTCAGCGCAAAGACTCGCGGAAATCCGCTTGGACTGCCGCCGAGCTTTCCGCGCTAGCCGAACTGTATTCCCAATCGGCGAACAATTGGGACCGTGCGGCTCGTTTCTATTACGCGTTATACAGCCTGCCGAACGCGTCGCCAGCGGACGCCGAGCGCGGACTCGCCGGCTTGGCAGGCATTTTGTTGAACGCCCCGGAACAAGGCGTTCGCTTCGGTTCTGGAAATCTTAGCTTCTGGAAAGACACCGCGACGATCGATCCCCATCCCGGCTTCCTAAATGGAATTCTCTCGCTGGTTCTGAATTCTTCGGATCCCGGCCAACGCTATTCGTCGCAAAATCAAGCGTCGCTGGCCTACTTCCACCGCGGCCGCGCCGCCGAGTTGCTGGACGTTTTCGATGCACGCTTTCCCGCCTCCGCGCAACGTCCGCTGCTGCGCGCCAGGCTGATCGATGCGTACACGGTATACGGAGAATCGGACGCGACCATTCGAGAAGGTAGCAAGTTCCTGAAAGATTTCACGAACGCGCCCAACCGCACCGACGTCGCTTCGCGCCTCGCGGACGCATACGCGCAGAAAAATCAGACGCAGCAAGAATTTGCTTTATACGAAGATCTCCTGAAGGAATTCGCGGGGAAAGCGAACGGGGTTCCAATTGGAAACCAGCCCGCGGCCGTGGCTCCCTCGCGCCCAGCGGCGGAGGATTCGCAGGAATCGCGGCCGCCGACTCCGACAGCAGGCGCCACGCGTTCGCCTGAATACGCGCGCGTACTCGACCGGTATCTCGCCCGGTTGGTCTCGATGAAGCGGAGCAACGACGCGCTGGCGCTGTATCGCCGGGAAATTGATCGCAATCCGAACGATCCGGGTTTGTACGAGCGGCTCGCTGGATTCCTCGATCAAAACAAGATGGTCAACGACGTCGAAGCGGTGTATCAACGCGCGATGCAACAATTTCAGGACAAATCGTGGAGCCACAAACTGGCTCGCTGGTATGTCCGCCGCAAACAGACCATCCAGCTCGACAAGCTGACCCAGGATGTCGTCCGCACGTTCAGCGGCACGGAACTCGAGGCGTATTTCCGCGACGCCGTGCCCTCGGGCTCTGTGACGCCAGCATTCTATTTGCAGATCAACAAGTACGCGGCGCAGAAATTCCCGCACAACCTGACGTTCGTGCGTAACCTGATGGCCGCTTACACGACGCGCCCGACGGCGGATCAGGCAGCTTATGAATCGCTGCTCCGTAAGAACTGGTATTACGCCGACGATTTGCGCGCGCGGTTCTTTGAACTCCTCTCGCGGACGAACCGCCTCGACACCGAACTTCAGGCCATCCGGGCGCAGAATCCGAAAGCGGATCAGAATCCGGCCGCCGCGCGGCTGCTCGCAGAAGGCGATACCTGGCGCAGCCACTTCGAACTCGCCGCACCTGTTTTTGAAGGGCTGCAGGCAACCTATCCCGCGGATGCGTCGATAGCAGCCCGCGCGGCTTCCATTGACCGCTCGCTTTCCGCGTTCGATCCCGCGAAGTACGATGCTGCCCTGGCGATCGAAGCGAAGCGCGGCGAGGCGGATCCGCGGAGTTCGGCGACGCTCGCGCGGATCGGTGAAATCGAAGCCGAAAGGGACCGGCTCGACCGCGCGAAACCGCACTGGAATCGTATCGCGGCCGTCGAACCGGGCAAGCCCGATGGATACCTCGAAGCGGCGACCGTCTTTTGGGATTACTACCAGTTCGACGACGCTCTTCGGCTGATCGAGGAGGGACGTAAGAAAATTGGCGATCCCGCGCTTTATGCGTACGAAGCTGGAGCGATTCAGGAAAACAAGCGCGATTACGATCGCGCGATTTCGGAATACGCGCGCGGCGCACTCTCGGCAAACGCCAAAGGCCAATCTGGCGCGATCGCGGAATCGCGACTGCTACTGCTCGCGCGCCGGCCCGCGCTGCGCCCGACAATTGATCAGTTGACGGCGAACCTTTCTTCCGCGAAGACACCTTCTGCGGCGGGCTTCGCGCTGCGTGTTGCTTTGCTTCGCAGTCAGAATCGGCGCGACGATCTGGAGAAGTTTCTGCTCGGCGTCAGCGAATCCGCCAGTTCGCAGGAGCTTCAATCGCGCATTGAAAACTGGGGTCGGATCGAAGGTTTCGGCGGCGTCCAGCAGAAAGCGCTCGAGCGTCAAGTCGCGCTGACGAACGATCCGATTGACAAAATGCGGGCGCGAATCGCACTCGCGCGATTCTTCGAATCGCAAGGGAAAACGGCCGAAGGCGGGCAGACGCTGGATGCTTTGGTCCGAGACAATCCGAACGTGCTGGGCGTCATCCGCGCCGCTGTCGACTATCACGCGCGCAATAAGAACAACCGCCGCGCTGTCGATCTCCTGGCGGAAGCCGCTGGACGGGGCACCAGCGAATTCAAAATTGGCTTCTCCTTTGAAGCCGCCAAAAAAGCGACCGCCGGGGCCGACTACGATCGGGCTCGGGCATTGCTAACCGGACTGCTAACCGCGGATCCGTGGAACGCCACCTATCTCGCCGCAATGGCGGACAGCTATGGCAAGCAGAACGACGATCGCGGGCTGCGAGCATTCTACCTGGACAAACTGCAAGGGCTAAAAGCCGCGTCGCTTCCGGCGGCGGATCGCAACGAACGGATCGCGGGCCTTCGCCGCGGCCTGATTCCCGTCCTCGCGCGCATGAAGGATTACGCGGGGGCGCTCGATCAATACATCGAAGTCATCAACCGCTTCCCAGAAGATGAATCGCTGATTCGCGAAGCCGCCGGGTTCGCCGATCACTACAACAGCCGCGACAAGCTACTCGAGTTCTACCGTAAGACGCAAGGCGAGGCGCCGCGTGACTGGCGCTGGCCGGTGGTGCTCGCCCGGCTCGAGACGCAGTTCGAAGATTTTCCATCGGCGATCGCATCCTATACTCGCGCGGCGGACATCCGTCCGGATCGCACGGACCTGCTCAGCAGTCGCGCGGATCTGGAAGAGCGGCTTCTCCGTTTCGACGAAGCGGCCAAAACTTATACGCGTCTCTACGAGCTGACCTATCACGACTCGCAGTGGATGGATCGGCTCGCGACCACCGCCGCACGTCAGGGCAAGTTCCCCGAAGCGATCGCCGCTCTGCGTAGAGCGTGGCTCGAAGGCCGCCCGGACCGGGCCGCGAACTACGCGACGGTAGCCGAACGGCTCGAAAGCTGGAACCGGCTCGCCGAGGCGACCGCCTTCGCCGAGGAGGCCCTGAAGCGCGCGGACGAGACGGAGAAGTCAAGCATCGCCGTAATTTTCGGCCGGCTTGCCGCACGCGGACGCCGCTATGAGTCGGCGTATCCACGCGCTCCGCTGGCAACGATGGCGGATGTCGCGGCCGTATATTACACGCCGGAAGAGAAGACTGCGTTTGCCGCGTTCCTGGTGAAGAATCGGGCGGCCGAAGACTCGCTCAACGCCGTGCGCCGCGCGAAATTCGTCGAGCTGGAAACGAAATGGCTGTTCGAAATGGCACTGGCAAAGCCAGGTGAAGGCTCCGGTTACATGAACCGAGTCTCCGAGTTGCAACGTTCGCGGCTGAGGTTCAATGAGCTCGGATTGCAGCTCGAGGCGTTCTGGAAGGCGCTTCCAGCAGATGAGGGGAATCGAGATTCCTATTTGCAACAAGCGGCCGACGCCTATCGTTCTTCCGGAAACACGGCGGCCGAACTCCGCGTCCTGACATCCAAGGATCAACTTTCGGGACTCGACGGACCGGCGCTGGAGCGCTATCTGTCGATGCTCCTGAATCAGCCGCAGCGGCTTGTGGCCGTCGCCGGACGCGGAAAGAATGCGCCCCAGGAAACAGCGGTCGTCGATTTCGCGGTGCGGAACGGCACGCTGGTGCAAGCGACGCAAGCGATAGAGGCGCGTGGCAAGAAAGTGAATCCGCTGTGGACACGCGCTTACACCGCACTCGCCGGCGTTTACTTCTCGAGTACGCAACCGGCGACGAAAGTTGCTTTCACTCAGATTCTGAACGACGCGCCGATCGGGGCGCGGATCGGCAAAGCAGTTGATCCCGCCCAAGCACTCGCCGGCGACAATTGGTATTATTTTGGCGCGCGCTACGGCGAATATCTGGCGTTCCTGAAGCAGCCCAACGCGGAAGATTACTTGCCCGCCGAACTGGAACACACACCCGGCCGCCCGGAAGCCTATTACCAGTTGGCAGAATATTATCGCGAACTGGGCGATCGCACTCGAGCCGCGATCGAATACCGTCACACGCTCGAGCTTGCGCCGAACCGCGCCGATGTGCACGACCGTCTAGCGCTGCTCGCAAATGCGGAGGGCAAATCCGCCGAGGCGGCTACGGAATGGAAACTCACATTCGACATTCTTGCCGCGCAGCAAAACGGTAGCCGAATTCCGGCTACATTCTGGACGACGCTGCAGGATGCTCTGACACACGCCGGGCAAGCCAAAGCGCTTGCGCCGTTGCGCGAAGACGTCTCGAAGTTGTTACGAACCTACTTCCGCCGCAACGGCTCATACCAGGCAGAACCGCTTTTGAAAGGGATTCTCGCAGCATCGCCGGATCCGGCCGCCGGGATGGCGTGGATCACCGAGCTGTCGCGTGCCGCCGCCGATCCTCCTCAGTTTCTGTCGAGCTTTGTCGAAGCGGATTGGATTCCTGAAGCGCAAAAAGACGCTCTTCATCAGGAGATCCTGCGGGGAGCCGCTCTGAAATTCGCGCAGGCCTTCGGCGACGCGAAGCAGTCCGCTCGCGCGCAACAACGGATCTGGCAGGTTGAGTACGTGCAATTCCTGCTCGATCGGAAGCAATTCGATCGTGCGCGGGCCCTGCTGCCTGACCTGCAAAAGGATGCGGCGCAATACGGCATGTGGGATCAGATTGCCCTCGAGGCACGGATCGCGGCGCGCAGCCGCACAATGCCTGCGCTGCTGGACCGTTTGACGAAAGCTGCCGACGATCCGCCGCCATCGGAAAAACTGCGGCAAGCTGCCACCAACCTGAAAGCGTCGGGAGAGTCAGTGGCCGCTCGCGAACTCCTCAAGTGGACGTATGAGCGCGATCTGAGCGCGGGCAACGTCGAAGCATCCACCTTTATCGGCCTGGCGGAAATTCGTCTCGAAGAGAACGACGCCGTTGGCGCAGTCGCACTGCTTCGACGCATGTCATTGTTGTCGCCGGAGCAGATGGAATCTCTCGAATCGGCGGCAGTCCTTCTCGATCGCCTAAAGCGACGAACCGAGGCGCTGGAGTTCGCCGACGCCGCGCTCAAGGCCAAGCCATGGGATTTTGAAATTCAGCGGCGTGCCGCGGATTGGCACAACGACTCCGCCAAACTCGGCGCGGTTCTGACAGCCAACGCTGCTCCATATAGTACGCGTGCCGCCGCTGCGTTGGCGTTCCGGCGCGCGAAAACGGCGGCTCCGCAGGCATCCAGTTCAGAACTGAATTTGCTCGCCGGATCCGCCCTGATCCCGGAAGCGGCGGCGCTCGCGGCGTTCTTCCGGCCGGCTCCTCTCGAAGCCGCTTCGCAGACCGCCGATGCGGCTTCGAAGATTAAACTCTTGACTGCCGCGCTCGCAACCGACCCGCAGTCTTTGAGTGTTCGCCAGTCTCTTTTCGATGCGGCCGCTCAAGCGCGGCGCGACCGGCTGACTATCTCGGTTTACGAATCGATGATGCAGATCGGTGACGACGTCGAATTCCAGACGTACCAGGCGGAGCAATTTCTGATCAACGCGGGAATGGACCAGCCCCAGCGCGCGTCCGTCGCAAGGCGAATCGCGGAAGCCCGGCAGCGCACCGGATCGCCGGCGTCGGCTTTCACGCTGTTCCGCATCGCCGAACGCCTCGAAGAATCCGACCAGGCCAAGGCCGTTCTGAATCGCAGCATCGGTGCGTTACGGGCGCAAGTCGAACGCCGGAATGCGAACGATCGTCGCCGCCCGATGGTCACCGCCAATATCGAACAGGATCATCCGGTGCGTCCGAAACTAGCCGCCGCGCCCCAGGGAGGTGCACGATGACGTTTGCCAGAAAGAGAATCCTAACCGCGGCGGGCGTCGCCCTCACTGGCATCTTCACCTACTGGGCCGTCGCGCAACCGCGTCCCGCGTCGCTCGCCGAGATGGTTCCAGTTGGTCCGTTGCTGTACCTCGAAGCGAAGGATCTCGGCGGATTGCTCAAAGACTGGAACGCATCGGTGGAAAAATCGGAATGGACCAAGAGCGATGCGTTCCAGGTCTTCACGCGTTCGCGCTTGTCAGGGCGCTTGGAGCAGGCGCAAACAGAATTCGCCGCCGCCGCTGGAGCCCCTCCTAACTACGCGATGCTCTCCAGCATCGCGGGGGCGGAATCGGCTCTCGCGGTTTACGACATAGGCAATTTGGAATTCCTGTTTCTCACGAAACTTCCAGCAGCGCGTGCCGCGGAATCGGCTCTTTGGAAGGCTCGCGGCAGCGCGCAAAGCCGGCGCGCCGCTGGCGCCGAATACTTCATCAAAACTGAGAAGGCTTCTAATCGCACGGTGGCCTTTGCCGCGGCTGGAGGCTGGCTGGTGCTCGCCACTCGCGAAGATCTGCTGACGGGTGCGCTCGCGTTGATCGCGAATCCGGGCCAGACCTCGCTTCGCCAGGAACGCTGGTTTGATCTCGCGGTGACCGCTGCTACCAACGGTCCGCGTGAATTGCGGATGGCGGCAAACATGGAACGCCTGACTGTTTCCCCGCATTTCCGTTCGTATTGGATTCAAAAGAACGTTTCGCAGCTGACCCAGTTCCGCTCCGCGCTCGCGGACCTCGACCGGTCCGGCGGGGCGTTCACCGAGCGACGCATACTCCAGCGACCGACCGCGACCTCCGACACGACCACAGCCGAAGCCGGGGTGGCGCAGATTCTGCGCCTCGTACCTGATCAGGCCGGCCTCTATCGCGCCTGGGCCGGACTCACTCCGCAGCAAGCCGTCGACCTGATTCGCTACAAAGTCTTTGGCGAACCGGGCTTCGTCGCCTCCGACAACAAACACGCGCCCGTCGTTTCCGAATCCGATGGGGCGATCGGGAACGAGAGCGACCTGGAACGCCGCATCGACGAACCCGCGCTGATCGACAACCGGTCTGCTGGCGTCGGGCTGGCTTTGTCCCGTCTGTTTGGAGGCGTAAACCTCAGCGCTGGACTACAGGTCTCTTCCAACAAAGCTGCGCCGAACGGAGTCTTTCTCACCGACTCGAATGTGCTGGTCTTTGCCGGACCTCAGGATTGGAACTCGACGTCCGCACGGAACGCGCTGACGGAGGTCGCCGACAGCCTCTGGACGGCTGGCCAACTCGGGGCCGGATGGACGTCACGTCGAGCTGGCGCGGCGGAATTCTTCACTCTCGACGGGCCCGGCGGAGTGGCGTGCGCCGTCTCCGGCCGGCTTCTTTTCATCGCCAACAACGCCCCCGCCCTGCAGGAATTGTTAGCCCGGTTGAACGCGGCTCCCGCGCAAGGCGCGTTGTACGCGGCCGGTTATCGGCACAACACGGAACGGCCGAACTACGAGCGCATGATGCGGCTTATCGATTTTCCGATGAATCCCGCACCTGCCCTCGGGGAAGCGCGCGAACCCGCGTTCTTCTCTGGCACACTCGCGAGTTTGGGACGCGTCCTCGCGCGCACGCAATCGGCGAGTATCGTCGCCCACGACAACGGCGCGCAGGTCACGGAAACCGTCGTCTATCGGATGCGATGATTCCGCTTGTCGCCGGACTGCTGTTGTTCGCTGCCGGGTCGTTCGATCGCGTCATCGATCGCGAAGTTCCGCAAGCAGACGTTTCTTATTTGCTGCTCGACGCGCGGACTCGCGAACCACTGGCCTCGCGCTGGACCAACGCCGATCGAGCGATTCCGGTCGGATCGCTGGTCAAACCTTTCGTCGCTCTGGCGGCGATCGAAGCCGGAACGGCCCCTGCGCACCTGCACTGCGGAGGCGAAGCCGACCAGTGCTGGCTTCCAAAAGGCCACGGCGACCTGGCGCTTTCGGGTGCAATCTCCCACAGCTGCAATGCGATTTTCTTAAAGCTCGCGGCGCGCGTCCCCGCGGAGGCGCTCGAACACGTCTGCCGCCGCTACAGTCTTCCGGATCCTGGCGATGAATCCGCAGCGACCCGGATCGGCCTCGGAGGAAACTGGAGAATCCCTCCGTCCGCTTTGGCTACGGCTTATCTCGAGCTGGTCGCGCGCAAATCCGACGCCGGCGTGCCGCAGATTCTCGCAGGTCTCCGCGGAGCCGCTCGCGAAGGCACGGCTCGCGCGCTGGGCATTGCCGCGCTGGCTAAGACCGGAACGGCTCCGTGTTCGAAACTCGATCACCGCCACGCCGGAGACGGCTTCACAATCGCGCTCTTTCCACCGGAGGCTCCACGTTATCTACTCCTGGTTCGAGTGCATGGCGTACCTGGAGCGCAGTCCGCGAAAACGGCCGGCCGGATTGCGAAAATGGTTTTGAACCAACCGCAGTGATTTTTCGCGCCGCGCTCCTTCTCGCTTCCCTTCCGCTTCTGGCGCAGGACATCCGCGTCGGTGTTTTCGTCCTTTTTCGTCCCACCGTCCTCGAAGTCAAAGCCGACGGTGCCGTATTTCAACTCTCCAATGTCCCGATTGAGGATTCGGTCTGGCACCGTTTGCAGGCTGGTCAAACGGTAACCGGGCGCGGCGGAACGCCAGTGCGATTCCGCTTGCGCGTACCCGGCAAAATAGAACGCGCTTACGTAGGTACGCTTGCGGTCGAAACCGATTCAGGGCATTTACAGCCGGTTGTGACGATGCATATCGAAGTCGCCGTCGGCTCGATCGTGGCGGCGGAAAGCGTGCCCAACGCCAGCATCGAGGCACTTAAAGCGCAGGCCGTTGTCTCACGGTCCTATTTGCTTGCGGCCCGGAACCGGCATGGTTCGTTCGACGCGTGCGACACCACGCACTGCCAATTCCTGAAGTCGCCTCCGGAAACCGGATCGAGGGCGGAGCGGGCCGCTAGGGAAACAGAAAAGCTGGCGCTCACCTACGGCGGGCGCGTCGTACTTGCTCTGTACTCCGCGCAATGCGGAGGCCGTACGCGCACGCCGCAGGAGGCGGGTTGGCAAATCGCCGAGTACCCGTATTTCGCAGTCGATTGCAAAGCTTGTATCGGAAAACCGGTGCAGGGCCATCGGATCGGACTCTGTCAGCGAGGGGCGGCGGCCATGGCATCGCGCGGCCAGAAATACGACGCCATTCTGCGCCACTATTTTCCTGGAACCTCGATGGCGAATCCTTAGCCGCCGCCTTCCCACACGTACGCGGCGAACACGCGGCGAATCGAATACCCGACCCGCCGGTATAAACGGATCGCGTCGTCGTTGGCGGCGGTCACCGTCAAGCTGACCTTGCGGCAACCATGCGCCCGCATGGCGTCCATGGACCGCCGCAGCAGTTCATAGCCGAGGCCCTGGCCCTTGTATTCAGGTGCGACGCAAATTTGGGTGATGTGGCCAATGTCGCTGGCGACCAGGCTCGCGAGGCTCAGACCCGCCATGCGGCCTGACGACGGATCGAGAGCGACGAAGGAGGCGGGCTGGAAGAACGCTCCGCAACCCGGATACTGCACGATGTTCATCAGGAAGCGGCGCGCGCCGGAGAGCGTCCGGTATTGATCGTTGATCTTGCCGTCGATGTGGCCCTGATACGCTGTCGCAATCACCTGCCCGGCGCTGTCCTGGCGCCGCTCCGTCCATGGCTCGAAAGCTAGAGGCGAAGCCACCCGCAGGGGCGGCATGTTGGCCGTGAGAAGATCGGCTTCCATAAAATGCCGCGGAAACGCCTGGGCTTTTTCCTTACGCGGTAGCGGCCGGGTAAGCGGCGACTGCAGCATCATCAATTGCGATTCGATGCGTTTGACGAACGATAGGC
Organism: Bryobacterales bacterium; assembly: GCA_038210135.1. Taxonomy (GTDB): domain Bacteria; phylum Acidobacteriota; class Terriglobia; order Bryobacterales; family Bryobacteraceae; genus JBBQWZ01. Next base: position 27,458 of record JBBQWZ010000023.1, on the reverse strand, counting down.
CGAGCAGCGAATGCACCACCGCGCCTAGCAACAGGTTCTCGGTCTCCACCGTGCGCGCATGCTGCCGGACATAGAGGTCGCCGATCAGGCCCTTGCGCTCTTCGGCGACGTAATAGGAATATCCGAACGCTTTGCCATCGCGCATCAGAGCGAAGCCGCTCAGCGCCTGCATCTGGACGAACCGCCGGACCAGGTCCGCGGACGCGCGAAAGTCCCAATCAAATTGCTCGCGCCAAACTTCAGTCTCTTCCTCGAGCACCGGCTCGAGATCCGTCGCGCGAAGATGCCGCAGGTCCACGACGTCCGCGGACAGGCCGACACGCGCCGGAGGCCCGGCATCAAATAGCGCGGACATACCCGAATTCTAGCGTATTTACTGCCATTTTTCGTTTCCCAAGCGGACAGCCGCGAACTTTCATCGACGCAACAGCTTCTTGATTCCCACCATCGCCTGCCGCGTTCGCTGATGATTTTCGATCAACGCGAACCGAACAAAGCCCTCGCCCATCGGCCCGAAGCCAATGCCCGGCGAAACCGCAACCAATGCTTCCGACATTAACAACTTCGCGAATTCGAGGGAACCCAAAGGCGCGAATTTCTCCGGAATCGGCGCCCAAACGAACATCGATCCGCGCGGAGGCTCCACTGGCCAACCCGCCCGACGGAGTCCGTCGATGGTGACATCGCGCCGCCGTTGATAGGTCGCGCAGATCTTCTTCGTGTCCTCTTCGCACTCACGAAGCGCGATGATCGACGCGATTTGAATCGGCTGAAACACGCCGTAATCGAGATAGCTTTTGATTCGCGCGAGAGCGCCAATCATCTTCGAATTGCCCAGGCAGAACCCGACTCGCCAGCCTGCCATGTTGTAGCTCTTCGAAAGCGAGAAGATCTCGACCGCCACTTCTTTCGCTCCGTCGACTTCCAAAATGCTGGGCGGCTTGTAGCCGTCGAAACCTAAATCGGCATAGGCGAAATCGTGGACGATCATCGTCCCGTGCTGGTGCGCCAATGCAACCACTTCTTTGAAGAAATCGACCTCCACGCACTGCGTCGTCGGATTGTGGGGAAACGAAATCAGGATCATCTTGGGCGGCTTGGTGGACTTTTTGTAGACGTCATAAAGGCGCGTCAGAAACTCCGCCGGATTCGGCATTGGCAGCGCGCACGCTTCGCCTTCCGCCATAATCACGCCGTATTGATGAATCGGATACGCCGGATTGGGTGACACAACAACATCACCGGGTCCGATGACCGCGAAGAGCAGATGCGCGAGCGCGTCCTTTGCGCCGATCGTCACAATCGCTTCGGTATCGCTGTTCAACTCGACGCCATAGTTCGTCTGGTAGCGCTTGACGATCTCCTCGCGCAGCTTCGGGATGCCTTTCGACAACGAATACCGGTGATTCCGCGGATTGCGCGCCGCTTCCACCAGTTTGCTGACGACGGCTCGCGGCGTGGATCCATCGGGATTGCCCATACCCAGGTCCACGACGTCCTGCCCCGCTGCGCGCAGCTTTGCTTTCATCTCATTGATGACTGCGAACACATACGGCGGCAGTTTCTGAATGCGATAAAAAGGATCGTTCGAAAGCGGCATGGAGCGGTATTTGCGATCATAGCAACTTGCGGTCCGCTCCCCTGCTTCCGATCTTTCTGATTGTCGCCGTGGACGTCCTGGGGTTGACCCTCATGATTCCGCTGCTGCCGTTCTATGCGGAGCATATGGGCGCTTCGCCGACTGTCGTCGGCGCCCTGATTAGCGTCTATGCACTCTGTCAGCTCATCTCCGGTCCCCTGCTTGGACGCCTGTCGGACCGCACCGGCCGCCGTCCCCTGCTGCTCGTCAGCCAGATCGGAACGCTCATCGGATTCCTGATCCTGGCCGTTTCGAACAATCTCTGGATGGTGTTTCTCTCGCGCATCATCGACGGCGCGACCGCCGGAAATCTATCGCTCGCGCAAGCCTACATCGCCGACGTTACGAAGCCGGAGGACCGCGCCAAATCCTTCGGCGTCATTGGAATCGCCTTCGGTATCGGCTTCCTCATTGGACCCGCCATCTCCGGCTTTCTCTCGCAATTCGGATATCACTATCCGATCTACATGGCCGCCGGGTTGTCGTTTACCAGCATTCTCGCCACCTATTTCCTGCTCGACGAAGTGCCGCCCGCCAAATCCGCGGATGCCGGTCCGGCTGGTCGCCGGCTCTCCATCTTTGACTGGGGAGCTTACGCCGATTACTTCCGACGTCCCGGCCTGACGCCGTTGCTGCTGCAATTCCTCTCCTACGTTCTGTCGTTCGCGATATTCAGCAGCGGCTTTCCGTTGTTCGCCGAACGCCGCCTCACCTGGAACGGAAAGCCGTTTGGCCCCTCCGAAGTCGGCTACGTGTATGCCTGGGCCGGATTTCTCGGAATCTTTCTCCAAGGTCCATTGCTCGGCCGCATGGTGACGCGCTTCGGGGAAGCCAAACTGGCGCGCTTCGCGTTCTGGTCGACCGCCCTCGGCTACGTGCTATTAGCATTCACGTATTCGATCCCGATGCTGGCGGCCGCGGCCACGCTGTCGGCAATCGGAACTGTCATCCGCGCTTCCGTTACCAGTCTGATTACGCGAGCCACACCGCGGGAGGAACAAGGCGTCGTCCTGGGACTCGCGCAGTCGCTGACGTCGATCGCCCAAATCATCGGGCCGCTGCTCGGTGGATTCCTGATTGACCGCAATCTACTCACACCCTGGGGTCTGGTGGCGGCCGGGATCGCGGCCTGCGGGATTCTGCTGCGGACGAAACAGCCCGCTGCTCCATCACCAATCTCCTCCTCAACTTGAAAGACGCACGCGATTTCGCGCCTCGCGGTGTGTCTGCTATCATCCGTTTGTCTCACCGTTTCACAAGGATGTACCGAATGGTTCGCCTCGCAATCAGTATTTTTCTCTTCACTTGTCCTTTATTTCCTCAATCCAAGACATTTATTTCGGATAAGCCGCTTACGGCAGCTTCTCGCCAACGGCCCGCGGACATCGGAAAATCGTTCGCCGCCCAGGCCTTCAACCTGCGGCCGGAGGCGCTCGCAGGCGTGTTTCTCGCAAAGGAATACACCGACGAACACAATGGCGTCACGCACCTTTCTTATCGCCAGAGCTTTCAAGGCATCGAGGTGGCAAATGCCGATTTTGCCGTCCATATTGATCGCGACGGACAAGTGATCTCGGCCGGCGGTGAATTATTCAACGCGCCGGAGTCATTTAATGCGGCGCTTTTTGAATCCGCCGCCGCGCGTAAAGCCGTGCGAACCGCGGTAAAATCCGTCTCGACCGACAAACAAAAGACTTTCTTCCCGGTCGAAAAAACGAGGGGCGCTCACCAACCTGCGGGATCCGTCCGCTACTCCGCCAACCTTGCCGACGACGTCGAAGGAACGCCAGTCTGGTACGCGGTGCATGGAACTCTAATGGCGGCCTGGCGCATGAACGTCGTCAACGAGACCGGCGACGACAGCGCGGATGTGTATGTGGATTCCGCCAGCGGACGCGCCATCGCGAAGTTCCCGACCACGCATCGCCAGAGCCCCAAGGGTCTGGTCTACGACAAAGGAAATCCGCAGCCGAATCCAAATCCCGGAACCAAGTTGAGTGCCGCTCCACCGGTGGTTGACCGCGTTCTGGTTCCATTCACCGGCGATCCCATCGCCTCGCCCTTGGGCTGGGTCACCGGCAACCGCACCGCCGGAAATAACACCATTACCGGTGAGAATCCGCTGGGCCGGACCTTTCTAACGACGCCCCGTGTGACGAGCGCTCCGAGCGGCGACTTCAGCTTCCCGATCACGGTTCCGTTTCCCAACAGCCCGATCGCATTCGGCGACGCCATCAACACCAATTTGTTTTACTGGATCAACCGCGCGCACGACAGCTTTTACAAGATTGGGTTTAACGAAGCCGCCGGCAACTTCCAGCAGGAGAACTTCGGCAAGGGCGGAACCGGCGGAGACGCGGTCTACAGCTATGCTCACTACGGCTCGGCCGCGCCCTCCGCTGCTTCCCTGCAGAACGCCTTTTTCACTTCGCGGACCCCTGCCGATGGCAGTCCTTCGATGGTTGCGATGTTTGTCGGTATCGCGGACCAAGCGCCGTTCATCTTCACCGATGGTTCGCTCGAAGCCAACGTCATCGTGCACGAATACACTCACGGCGTCTCCACGCGCCTGATCCCCGGCTGCTATTCGGTGTTTCACTGCGCGGCCATGGGCGAAGCCTGGAGCGATTATTTCGGCCTTGAGTTCAGCACGCCCGCAAACACCCCCGCCGACGGCATCTACGTCATTGCGGAATACATGAGCCAGGTGTGGGGCTCCGGCAGTTTCCGCACCCGTCCTTATTCGACGGACTTCGCGGTGAACAACCTGACCTTCGCCGCGCTCGGTAAAGTGATTCCGTTCGCCGAAGTTCATGCCGATGGCGAAATCTGGATGTCGGCCTTGTGGGAAGTCCGAGCCGCCATGATCAAGCAATACGGCGATGCCGACGGACGCGCCCGCGCGAATCTTCTGGTCCTCGACGGCATGAAGCTCAGCGTCCCCCGGCCGTCGATGGTGGACGCCCGCGACGCCATTCTTCTCGCGGACCGCGTCGACTACAAAGGCGCCAACCAGAACCTGTTGTGGACCGCTTTCGCCAGGCGCGGCTTCGGCGCCCTCGCGTATACGCCGAGTTCCGATTCCGAATTCGTCGTCTCGTCGAGCGACGTGCCCACCGGCAAAGGCATTCTGAAGATCCTCGACAATCCGCTGACCGCCGGCGAAACCATTCGCGTTCTGCTCAGCGACACCAACCTGAATTCAAGTTCCGCGCGTGTGGTCCTCACCGCGAGTTCCGGCGACAGCGAAGAGATCGTGCTCGCGCGGCAGGGCTCCCTCTTCATCGGAACGGTTGGATCCACAACCAGCGGCACCGGCATCGCCAAGAACAGCGGCGTTCTTAAGATCGTTCCAGGCGACGCCGTCAGCGCCTACTATTTCGATGGCGATACCGGATCCGGCAGCGCGTTGATCCAAACCACGCTGAATACCCAGCAGCCATATTTCCTCCGCCAGATCGCTTCCTTTACGCCCCCCGCGTCTACCGAACGCCGGGTCACGGAAGTGGACCAGAATCTGTACGGCCGCATCGCGCTGCCCTTCGATTTCCCATTCTTCGGCAAAACCTATCGGACCGTCATCGCCGATCTGAACGGTGCGCTGATGTTCGACTTCCCGCCGTTCTCGGCCTGCCAGGACGCGTCGTCCCTCGCATTGCAGCCGACCATCGCGCCGCTCTGGAACCAGGCGGACTTCGGCACCGCCACCGATGGCGTCTACTTCAGTTCCACCGCCAATACGGCCACCATCCGCTGGCAGACCGTGACGTACGATCCGTTCTTCTTCCAGGGGACGCCGATGAATTTCTCCGCTACCCTGCGCGACGACGGCCAGATTTTCTTCTCCTACGGCGACAACGCCAATCCGTCGAGCGCCTACATCCCGCCAGGATGCGGCCGAGCGACCACCATGGGTATCTCAAACGGTCGCGAAACCTACGCGCCGAACTACATCCTGCCCACATTCAATCGAGTCGCCTTCAACTTCCTGCCGCCGTTCGGGTTCTCTGACTTCCCCACCGGCAAGTTGGAAGTTCCCGCCGCCGACGCCACTGTCAAAGACAACCTGGTCGTCAGCGGCTACGCGGCCGATACCGACCTGCCAATTTCGCGGGTCGATATTTTTGTCGACGGAAGGGCCCTGGCGAATACAACGGCGGCCGCTTTGCGCCCCGACGTTTGCAAAGGCGGACAAGCCGCTTGCGGCGGCTACGCCGTGCAGATCGATCTGGCCGGCAACGGACTTACTCCCGGAGCGCACACCATCCAGGTACGTGTCACTAATGCGCGCGGCGGTTTCACCGACTTCCCTGCTCAACCGCAGGCCTTCACGGTCGATGCTTCGACCGCGAGCCCGGTGGTCGGAAAAGTCGAACTGCCCCTCGCGGGCGATTCCGTCACCGGCTCGCTCACTGTCCGCGGATACGCTTACGCCACCGGAGTTCGTATTTCTTCGGCCGACATCCTGATCGACGGCTTGACGTACGCCGGAGGACGCTATGGTCTGACGCGAACCGACATCTGCGGCGCGCTACCCGCTCCGCTGCCCCCCAACTGCCCGGCGGTTGGAATCTCGGCGACGATCGATACGACCAGCACCAGGCAAACACTATCTGACGGAACTCACACACTGCAGATCCGGGTTCGCGACGCGCTCGGCCGCTTCACTACGTTCCCCGATCTGCCCGTCTCCTTCACGGTGAAGAACGGCGCCGTTGCGCCGGCCGCGGTTGTCGTCGTGACGTCGTTCAAGCAGGGCGACACGCTCAAAGGTGTCGTTGACATCGACGGCTACGCATACCAGACCGATACCGCGCGCGTCACGTCGGCGTTGGTCGTGATCGATGGCGTCTACTCCTACACCGCGCAGATCGGACTGCCAGCCACCGATGCGTGCAAGGCGCTGCCGAACGTCGCCGCCTGCCCGAACATCGGGTTCCACTACGCCTTCGATACACGGACGCTGCCGAACGGTCCGCACCTGATTCAGGTGGTTGTGCGGAACAGCCGGGGCCAAGTGTCCTGGGGACCGGCCGACAACTACGATGGCGCGTCGGTGAACATCGCCAATTAATGCCTGCGCTTGCGGACGCTCGTTCCGCGGAACGGCGTCCGCATCCATCGTTGAGAATTCGATTACCGGAACATTCTGCCCCTTTTTTGCGTTATGCTTATCGGCGGCAGACGTTGATCCGCCGCCAGGCAGAACGAGGGGAAACCGTACGTTATGTCCATCAAGGACTTCCTAAAGAAACAATTTATTGACGTCATCCACTGGACCGAACAGACGGATGGCGTGCTCAGTTACCGCTTTCCCATGCAGGACATGGAGATTCAGAACGGCGGCAAGCTCACCGTTCGTGAATCGCAGATGGCGGCATTCGTCAACGAGGGCCGTATGGCCGACGTGTTTGGGCCCGGCCTTTACACGCTGAACACGCAGACCATTCCACTGTTAACCAACCTCATGAACTGGGACAAGATGTTCCTGAGCCCGTTCAAGAGCGACGTTTATTTCTTCTCCACCCGGCAACAGGTCAACCAGCGTTGGGGCACCGCGACGCCGATCACGGTCCGCGACAAGGATTTCGGAATGGTGCGCATGCGCGCCTACGGAATTTACTCGTGGCATCTCGCGGATCCACGCGCCTTCCACACCAAGATCAGCGGCACGCGCGAAACCTACACGGTGCCCGAAATCGAAGGTCAGCTGAAGAATTCGATCATCGGCAGCATGACTGGCGCGTTCGCGCAAAGTCAGGTTCCGTTCCTCGACATGGCTGCCAACCAGATGGAACTCGGCAACAAAATCGCCGAGGGGCTGAAGCCGATGTTCGCCGAACTAGGCCTCGTGCTCGACACGTTCGTCGTCGAAAACCTTTCGCTGCCAGAAGAACTGCAAAAGCTGCTCGATACGCGCATCGGCATGAACATGATCGGCGACATGAACAAATTCACGCAGTATCAGGTCGCAAACTCGCTCCCGATCGCCGCGGCCAACGAAGGCGGCGGAATCGCTGGAATGGGTGTCGGCTTGGGCGCCGGCGTCATGATGGGCCAGCAGTTCGCCAATGCGTTCCAGCAGCCGCAACAAGGTGGCGGAGGCGGCTACGGCCAACCCCCGATGCAGAATCAGCCTCCCCAACCGCCGCCGCAAGGCGGAGGCGGATACCAGCAGCCGCCGGTGCAGAACGCACCGCCGATGCCTCCGCCAGCGCAAGCACCGTCCACGGTAGCGGGCGTTCCGCCGGTCGCCGGCGAGACGAAATTCTGCTCCAACTGCGGAAACAAGATTCCGCGGGTCGCGAAGTTCTGCCCGGAGTGCGGCGGAGCGCAGTGATCGCGTAATTTGGATATAGCCCCGCCCGTAAGGGCGGGGATTCCTTTGCAAAAACTAAACTCCGAAATACCAGCATGACTACCTCCGGCTGTGAATGGATCGTCGAGGCCTACGGGTGCGAACCCGCGGGTCTCGCCGATCTCGACAAATTGAAAGCCATGTTCGAGCGCCTTTGCCAGGCGCTCGACTTGCATCCGGTCGACAAGCCCGTCTGGCATCAATTCCCCGTCACCGGCGGAATCACCGGCCTCGATCTGCTAGCCGAATCCCATCTCGCCTGCCACACCTTTCCCGAGCATGGGTCTTTGTGTTTGAATGTATTCTGCTGCCGGCCCCGACCGGACTGGGATTTCGCGGCCTACTTCCGCGAAGCATTCGGCGCGCACGACGTGCAGGTGCGCCGTCTCGAACGGCATTACGCAGCCGGAGACTAGCCGCTGCGGACCTTGGAAACGATGTTGGCATTTGAAAAAATGACGGAACCGATTAGGATCGATCGATGAGCCAGCCCAACGCAAACTGCCCCAATTGCGGGGCTCCCGTGCAGTTTCGCTGGTCAAGCGCCGTCCAGACCACCTGCGAATTCTGCAAGTCAATCCTCGTTCGCTCGGACGTCGATATCAAGCGCGTTGGCGTGGTTGCCGATCTGCCGCCCGATGCATCGCCCATTCAGATCCTTACCGAAGGCTCCTGGAACGGCCGCTCTTTTCAGATCATCGGACGCATCATCTACGAATACGATCTTGGAGTTTGGAACGAATGGCACGCCGTCTTCAGCGACGGAACTTCGGGTTGGATTTCGGACGCGCAAGCCAACTACGCGATCTCGTTCATTCAGCCGCCGCAGGGCCTGCCCTCCCCGAACGAGGCCTTCCGCGGCGCGCATTTCACGTTCAACAACGTCGATTTCGAAGTCACGTCGCGTACCGTCGCCATGTATCGCGGCGTCCAAGGCGAGCTTCCCTTTCAGTTCTGGGACAAGTCCCAAGTCTCGTTCATCGACCTCCGCAGCCGGGGCCGCGAGTTCGCTACCCTGGATTACTCCGAGAATCCGCCGCTGCTGTTTCTCGGTCAATCGGTCGATTACGAAGAGCTGAATCTGAAGAACGTTCGCGAATTTGAAGGTTGGACGCTGACCGGCCAAGCCGCTCCGGGGGCGAACTACTAAATGGGACCCGTCGTCACCGCGCCAATCGTCAAAGCACGCGGCCTCAACTGCCCCAACTGCGGCAACGCGGTCGAGCTCAAAGGCTTCGCCCATACCCTGCGCGTCACGTGCCCGAGTTGCGGCACGATGCTCGACACCTCCGAGCCGAACGTCAAAATCCTGCACGATTTCCAGCAGCAGCTGACGCGGACGCCGCTGATCCCGCTCGGTTCGCGCGGCCGGCTCAAGGGCATCGACTGGGACTGCATCGGCTTTCAAACCCGCGCTGTTGAAGTGGACGGAACCTGGTATGAGTGGAGCGAGTACGTTCTGTTCAACCCCTATAAGGGCTTCCGCTACCTGGTCGAATACAACGGACACTGGAACTTCGTCACCGCCATCGACTCGATCCCGGAGCCGGTAGCAGGAAGTCGCCCCAAGGTCAAATACCAAGGCAAGAGCTATCAGCACTTCTCGCACGCCACCGCCAACACCGGCTTCGTGCTCGGTGAATTCCCCTGGCAGGTGAAGCTCGGCGATCCCGTGGGTGCCGACGACTACGTCTCTCCGCCGTACATGCTCTCCGCCGAGACCACCACCGACGAGGTCAATTGGTCACTCGGCGAATACACTCCAGGCACTGAGATCTGGCAGGGCTTCCGGCTTCCCGGCGCGCCTCCGCCCGTGCAAGGTACCTATGCCAACCAGCCTTCTCCTTATGAGGGCAAGGTCGGTGGATTGTGGGGACTGATGTTCCTGCTGATGGTACTGCTGGTGGTCGCGGCAATCGTGATGTCGGCCGTGGCGAAACACGAAGTCGTCTTCCATCAGAGCTATTCCTTCGCGCCCCTCGCGCCCGAACCTTCTTTTGTTACTCCCGTCTTTGAATTGAAGGGCACCAAGAACGTCGAACTGGCGATCAAAACCAGCCTGTCGAACAATTGGGCCGCCTTCAACTTCGCACTGATCAACGACGACACCGGAACCGCTTACAACTTCGGGAAAGAGGTCAGTTACTACTTCGGCTCCGATAGCGACGAATCCTGGAACGAGGGCGATCCGAACGCCACCATGCTGGTCCCCGGCATCCCGCCCGGCCACTATTACCTGCGCGTCGAACCGGAGATGGACAAGGGTCTCCCCGCGCCCCGCACGTCCGGCTACGTCTCTCCGCTCTCGCCGCGCGCCGCGGCTGCGGCGGCTGCCACCGCGGAGAAGCCACCCGTTGCCATGAGCTACGAACTTACTCTCACGCACGATCTGCCGACCTTCTCGCTGTTCTGGATCGTGATTCTTTTGCTGCCGATTCCGCCGATCTGGCGCTCGATCCAGGCAGCCTCGTTCAATAGCCGCCGCTGGGCGGAAAGCGATTACGCCACCGGTTCGTCGTCATCATCGTCATCGTCGTCAGACGACTAATTACAGAGGACAACCCAGACATGTTTTCACATCCGCTTTATCTGCTCTACGGAATCGGGCTCCTCGGCATAGCCAGCGTCGGCGGCATGCAGGGATGGCTTGCCACGAAACCGGACGTCGTCAAAGACGTCCCCAAGACGGTTCGCGACAACCCAGGCGCGTACCGTTCGCATTATGCTTATTACTCGCGGTACACGGGAGGAAAGTAAAACATGGCTGGATTTGAAATTGGACATTTTGTCAACGCGATCGTCTACGCGCTGCTGGGCATCGTGATCTTCGCGGGCTCGTTCGCCTTCGTGGACTGGTTGACGCCCTACGACCTTTGGAAGGAAATCGTCGAAGACAAAAACGTCGCCCTCGCTATCTTCGTCGGCGCCGGAGCGTTAGGCATGTGCATCATCATTGCCGCCGCCGTCCACTAGGCATCGTGGTATCGGCCTCCGGCCTGTGCGCTAATTTTTACCGCGCGCGCCATCGAGGCGCGCGCCGCATCACCTATGGGGATGCCTCGACTCAGAACTTACCTTGTCATTAGTCCTCTTCCTCTCCGTATTCCTGATCGCCGCCTGCGGACTCATCTACGAGCTCATCGCGGGAACCCTCGCCAGCTATCTGCTCGGCGACAGCATCCTGCAATTCTCCACCGTTATCGGAAGCTATCTGTTCGCCATGGGCATCGGAAGCTGGTTGTCCCGTTTCCTGAATCGTGGACTCGTGGCCCGTTTCATCACGATCGAATTGATGGTCGGACTCGTCGGCGGATTCTCCTCTTCCCTGCTCTTCCTCGCCTTCTCTTATGGCGGAGCCTTCCATTTCGCTCTCTACGCCGTCGTCATCATCGTCGGAATCCTGGTGGGTCTCGAGATCCCGCTCCTCATGCGGATCCTCAAAGGCCGCTTCGAATTTCGCGACCTCGTCTCGCACGTCCTGACCTTCGATTACCTCGGAGCCCTCGGAGCTTCGCTCGCCTTCCCCATCATCCTGGTCCCGAAGCTGGGTCTCGTCCGTGCCGCCCTGCTCTTCGGACTCGTCAACGCCGGCGTCGCCCTCTGGACCACTTTCCTCTTTAAGAACGAGCTTCCCAACGGCGGAGTCTGGCTGCGGATCAGCGCCTTGATCGTCATCCTCGCCCTCGGCGCCGGGATGGTTTCCGCCGACTGGATTACCAACGCGGCCGACGCGTCGCTCTACGCCGACGAAGTGATTCTCGCGCGCCAGACCAAGTACCAGCGCATCGCCGTCACCCATTGGAAGGACGACATCCGCCTCTTCTTAAGCAGTCATTTGCAGTTCAGTTCGCGCGATGAATACCGCTATCACGAGGCGCTGGTCCATCCCGGACTCGCCGCGCTTCCACACGCCAGAAATGTCCTTGTTCTAGGTGGAGGCGACGGCCTTGCCGTGCGCGAGATTCTGAAATACCCCGGCGTCGAAACCATCACCCTCATCGATCTCGATCCGGAAATGACGCAGCTCTTCAAAACCCACCCGCTGCTTTCGAAACTCAACAGCCATTCGTTTTCAAATCCCCGCGTCAAAGTCATCAACGCCGACGCTTTCGTCTGGCTCGACAAGAATCCCGGCATGTGGGATTTCGTCGTCATCGATTTTCCGGATCCCACCAACTTCTCGCTGGGGAAGCTGTACACCACCGCTTTTTACCGCTTGCTGCAAAAACACATGGCCGCCGCCGGGCTCGCCGTCGTCCAAAGCACCTCGCCGCTTTTCGCGCGCCAATCGTATTGGTGCATCAACGAAACGTTGAAGACGGCGCACCTGAAGACCTGGCCGTATCACGTCTACGTGCCATCGTTCGGCGAATGGGGCTTTGTGCTTTTTGGACCTAACAGCAACTGGGAGCCGCCAACATCGCTTCCGAGTGGACTCCGCTATCTGGCCGTCGCCAACATCCCGGAGCTGTTCACGTTCCCCATCGACATGCGTCCGATCGACGTCAAGCCCAACCGCCTGAACGACCAGATCCTGGTTCGCTATTACGAACAAGAGTGGAAAGAAATCGCCCGCTAACCGTGAAGTAAGGTGGCATAGGCCTCCGGCCTGTGAATGCTTGACAAAAGTGGCAGAGACCTCCCGGCCTGTCCAATTCAAACTTCGGTCAGGACGTCTACAGCGCCAAATCCTTGCGGACCTCCGCAAACTTCGCGATCGCGAATTCCAGATCTTGCCGCGTATGCCCCGCCGAAATCTGGGTCCGGATTCGCGCCTTGCCTTGCGGTACCACCGGGAAAGAGAAGCCCACCACGTACACGCCTTTCGCTAGCATGGCGTTCGCGATTTTCGCCGCCAGCGCCGCGTCGCCAATCATGACAGGCACAATCGGATGCTCACCAGCGAGCACCGTGTAGCCGGTCTTGGCGATCTCCTCGCGGAAGAATCGCGTATTGACCATCAACCGTTCCCGCAACTCCCCGGACTCCGCCAGCAACTCCAAAACCTTCAGCGATGCCGCCACGATCGGCGGCGCCACCGAATTCGAAAATAGATAAGGACGCGAACGCTGGCGAAGCAGCTGGATGATCTCCTTCCGCCCGCTCGTGTAGCCGCCGCTCGCCCCGCCCAGCGCCTTTCCGAGGGTACCGGTAATGATGTCGATCCGGCCCTCGACGCCACAGAACTCCGGCGTGCCGCGGCCATGCTTGCCCATAAATCCGACCGCGTGCGAGTCGTCCACCATCACCAGCGCGCCGTGCTTTTCCGCGAGATCGCAAATCTCCGCAAGCTTCGCGATGTAGCCGTCCATCGAGAACACGCCATCGGTCGAAATCAGAATATGCCGCGCGTTCGCAGCCTTGGCCTCGAGCAGTTTCGCTTCGAGATCGGCCATATCGCCGTTCTTGTAGCGATACCGCTGCGCTTTCGAAAGCCGGATCCCATCAATGATGCTCGCGTGATTCAGCTCGTCCGAAACAATCGCATCCTCGGCGTCCAGAAGCGTCTCGAACAAGCCGCCGTTCGCATCGAAACACGATCCGTATAGAATCGTATCGTCCACGCCGAGAAACTTGCTGATCGCAGACTCCAGCTCTTTGTGGATCGTCTGCGTGCCGCAAATGAACCGCACAGACGCGAGCCCGTAACCCCACCGGTCCAGCGATTCCCGCGCCGCCTTAACCACCGCCGGATGGTTCGCGAGACCCAGATAGTTGTTCGCGCACATGTTCAGGACCGGAGCGCCGGATTGAATATGCGCCTGCTGCGGGGAATCGATGACGCGCTCTTCCTTGAACAGACCCGCCTGCCGGATCTCATTCAGCCGCGACTGCAAATGCTGTTGGAATTCGCCGTACATCAGTGGCTCCAATCCATGATCACTTTGCCGCAGTCCGCCGATTTCATGGCCGCAAAGCCGTCCTCGAAATCGCGATATGACATATGGTGCGTGATCACCGGCGAAATATCCAGGCCGGATTCGAGCATCACTGTCATCTTGTACCAGGTCTCGTACATTTCGCGGCCGTAGATTCCTTTGATGGTCAACATCTTGAAAATCACCTGCCGCCAGTCGATCGACATTTCCTGGCTGGGAATTCCCAACATCGCGATCTTCGCGCCGTGCGCCATATTCGCAATCATGTCGCGGAACGCCGCCGGACTTCCCGACATCTCGAGCCCAACGTCGAAGCCCTCGGTCATGCCCAGCTGCTTCTGCACGTCGCCCAGGCTCATCTCTTTCGGATTGACGGCGAGCGTAGCCCCCAGCTTCTTCGCCAACGCCAGCCGCGCTGGATTCAGATCGGTAATCACAACGTGGCGGGCCCCGGCATGGCGCGCGACCGCCGCCGCCATCAATCCGATCGGACCCGCGCCCGTAATCAAAACGTCCTCGCCGAGGATGTCGAAGGAAAGCGCGGTATGCACCGCATTCCCGAACGGATCGAAAATGGACGCCACGTCAAGCGATACGCCCGCGTGATGACGCCACACGTTGCTCATCGGAAGCACGACGAATTCGGCAAAGCACCCTTGCCGGTTGACGCCCAGTCCCAGCGTGTGGGCGCAAAGATGACGGCGCCCCGCCAGGCAGTTCCGGCAGTGACCGCAGATGACGTGGCCTTCGCCGCTCACCACCATGCCGGTCTTGAATTCCGTAACGTTTGAGCCGACCGCAGCGACCTCGCCCACGAATTCGTGGCCGATCGCCATCGGCACCGGGATGGTCGATTTGGCCCAATCATCCCATTCGTAAATATGCAGATCGGTACCGCAAATACCGGTTTTGAGGACTTTGATCAGAACGTCGTTGATGCCGTACGCGGGCTCAGGTAGATCTTCGAGCCATAGGCCTCGCTCGGCCTTGCTCTTGACGAGGGCTTTCATGTCTTTTCACTATATCCCTCGGCGACCGCCGCTTCGCTACGGCACCGTGGGACTGCCCCTTCTTTCGAAGAAGCTGCGAAGGTTGCAAGAATAGGACCATGCGACTCGCAATCTCCGCCGTCCTCGCCAGCGCACTACTTGCCCTATCGGCATGCCATCGTCTGGAGCCGTCGGTGCCGGTTCCGGATACGCTGCGACCGGTTCTCGAAATCACGGGACCCGCCTGGAAGCTCTCGGAGATCGCAGGCGCACCAGTCATCGCCGGTTCCAGGGCCAGCCTCGATTTTCTCGATACCGGCAAGCCCGACAGTCGGGTATCCGGAAACTTATCCTGCAACAAGTTTTCCGGCAAAGCAAAAATCGCCGCCTCGACGCTTCACTTCAGTCGGCTGGCCAGTACGAAAATGGCCTGCGCAGCGGATGTTTCCGCGCAGGAGAACCGCTACCTCCAATTGCTGCAGTCGGCCGAGCGCTGGGAAATTAAGGACCGCGCCCTGTCGATCTTTAGCAAGGCAACTGACAAGCCGCTCCGCTTTGTGCAACAGTAATCGCGGACACGCCAGGAGGCTTCGGCTATGCTCACAATCGGCCAACACATCGACATTCAATTCGATGATCCAGGGAAAATCCGCCGGTTTCGCGAAGTGCTCAACCATGGCGGCTATGAAGACGTCGCGATCATCGAGACGCTCGGCTCCATCGAGACTCCGTCGCTCAAGTCCAAGAACCTTCCGCGCTTACTCTGGCAGACGTCGCAGGAAACCACTCTCAACACCCTGATCCGAATTTTTATCCTCGGCCATCCGGTTCGAGAATCCCTCGCCGCACAGGCGCTTCACCCTATGACGGTCGAAGAAGTCGCGAGCCTGGGCGTCCTGTCGGTGGAGAACGGATTCGTTACCGGCGCCCTCGTGATCATGCCGTTCGAGGAATTGCTGATCGCCTGTGATCAGCCGTGGAAGATCGATTCCGGCGCCTTTTCCGATCTCGTAATGGGCCTCACGCGAAGTTCCGCCGACATGCTGAACTTCGCCATCCACCGCCAAGCCGGGACTCTTCTTGACCTCGGTACTGGGGGCGGCATCCTTGCGTTTCGCGCCGCGCCTTACGCCGATACCGTGTACGCTGTCGACAAGAATCGGCGCGCCATCGACTTCGCAATCTTCAATCAGCATCTCAACGGAATCGAAAAGATCCACTTCTTCGCGGGCGACACCTTTGAGCCCGTGCGGCATTTGCGCTTCGATCAGATCCTGGCGAATCCGCCCTTCGTCATCGGACCCAAGCAGCGCTATCTCTATCGCGACAGCGGACACTCAAGCGACCGTTTCGCGCAAAAGCTGGCCACCGAAGCGCCGCCGTTATTGAACGAGAATGGCTACTTCCAGATGATCTGCGAGTGGGTGAAGCGCACGGACGAACCCTGGCAGGACCGCCTCGCGGGTTGGTTCCGCGGCTCGGGCTGCGACGTGATGGTTTGGACCATGGACACCCAGGAGCCTGCGAACTATGCGCAGAATTGGGTCCGCGACACCGAGCGGGAAACCGCCGACGAAGGTCTCGCCCTCTACGACGAATGGATGCGGTATTTCAAGCACGAACGCATCGAATCCATTCATCTCGGCCTCGTCGCCATGCGCAAAACCACGCGTCCCAGCGGAAACTGGTTCCGCATCGACGAGGGACTACCGCACCTGAATGACTGGACCGGGGCGATCGTCGAGCAGACTTTCGCCCTCGGCGACTTCTTGCTCCAGCCGGATCCGCAACTCGTCGAAGCCCGCCTCCGCATCCGCCCCGGCCTTCAACTGATGAAGCAGGCGAACTGCACTCCGGAAGGCTGGCAATTCGTCGGCGCGAGGCTGCGCCAATCCGACGGAATGAAATATGTCGGCAATGTAGACGATCACGTCGCGAACCTGTTGGCGCGCTGCGACGGCCGCCGGACCTTGGGCTCGCTCCTGATGCAAGTGGCGGACGAAATGGGAATCGAAGCCCCCCGGGTCGTACCGGGCTATCTCGCCATTCTCAGAAAACTGATCGAACGCGGGTTCTTATTGCCGGAAGCGCCGTAGATGTCACGGGCCGAACGGCTGGTAGTGACTGATTACGATTTTTCCGGCTTGGATTCCGGCTTTGCGGGCGGCGCGGCTGGATCCGATGGTGGCGTGGCGGTACGAATAATCGGCGGCGGAATCGCGCTGCCCAAATTCATCGAGCCACCACCCTCGCTAACGTAATTGCGATTCCAAGTCGGAATCTCTACCGTGACGTCTCCGCTGATCACGGCCTGGCAAGCCAGTCGCGAATGCAGCGTCAAGCCCGGAGCCATATCCAGCCGATCGAGCTCGTCGTCATCGGCTTCCGACAAATTCGCATCGCCCGATTTAATAATCACGTGGCACGTCGTGCAGGCGCAGCTTCCGCCACAGGCATGCTCGATGTGCACTCCGAAGTTGATCGCCACGTCGAGGATCGACTCGGGCTTACCGTGCTCGTCGTACGGCATTTTGCCGTGCTCGAACTCGACCGTCTTGTCGGGATTTATGAACGTGACTTTAGGCACTGCGTCCATTCTAACGTGCGTATTTCCGGCAGTCCCTTTTTTCACAGCGAACGGCGCCATTTGTAGCTGAAACAGTGAAGTTGCCATACTAAAAGGACGTGTTTCACTTATTAGAGAAATCCATCCTGGCGGCCTTTTCGCGCCTCGTTGCCGAGAAGTTCGCGGGCGATGTCCCGGTCCTATCCGAACAACCCAAGCAATCTTCGTTCGGAGAGCTGTCCCTTCCCGTCGCCTTCCAACTCGCCCGTCCGCTGAAAAAAGCGCCAAAGGCGATCGCCCAGGAGATCGTGGACGCCGCCGGATCCATCGAAGGCGTCGCCGGATTTGAAATCGCCGGTAACGGCTTCATCAACGTCCGCTTCGACCGGGGAGCCTACGGCCTTGGTGTCCTCGAAGGCCGCGAAAGCGCCGCTACCGAAGCCGCCGGCAAAATCATCGTCGAGCACACCAACATCAATCCCAACAAGGCGGCCCACATCGGCCACCTCCGGAACGCCATCCTCGGCGACACCTTTGTCCGCATGCTCCGCGCCGGTGGACGTCGCGTCGAAGTCCAGAACTACATCGACAACACCGGAGTGCAAGTCGCCGACGTCGCCGTCGCTTTCGAGAAACTGGAGAACAAGACCGTCGCAGACGTTCAGAAGCTGATTGACGATCCCAGCAAGCCGTTCGATTATCTGTGCTGGGATCTCTACGCGAAAATCTCGTCCTTCTACTCCGAGAACAAGGAAGCTCAGCAGTGGCGCCGCGACGCTCTGCACGCCATCGAGCATGGCGAAGGCCTGACCGCGGAACTCGCCCAGGTCGTCGCCGACGCGATCGTCAAACGCCATCTCGCCACCATGTACCGCCTTGGCATCGTCTATGACGTCCTGCCGCGCGAAAGCGAGATCCTGCATCTGCAGTTTTGGGCCACTGCCTTCGAGCAGCTCAAGGAACGGAAAGCGATCTACCTCGAAACCGACGGCAAGAACAAAGGCTGCTGGGTCATGCCCGCGTCCGCGTTCCGTGATCATGTCTCCGAAGAAGAAGAGGAAGCCGACGACAGCAAGGTCATCGTTCGCTCCAACGGCACCGTCACCTACGTCGGCAAAGACATCGCCTATCAGCTGTGGAAATTCGGCCTCCTTGGCAAGGATTTCTTCTACCGCCTTTGGAGCACATATCCGGATGACCACCAGGTTTGGGTTTCGACGGACAAGGCCTCTGGCGACGCGCCGAAGTTCGGTGCCGGTGCGCAGGTCTTCAACGTCATCGACTCCCGCCAGTCGTATTTGCAGGACGTGGTCGTCGCCGGTCTCCGCGCGCTCGGCTATGCGGACCAAGCCAACAAGAGCATCCATTTTTCCTATGAGATGGTCGCGCTGACTCCGGCCACTTGCGTCGAGATGGGCATCGAACTGTCGGAAGAGGACAAGCGCAAGCAGTACGTCGAAGTTTCGGGCCGCAAGGGCCTTGGCGTCAAAGCCGACGACCTGATCGACTCGCTGATCGAAAAGGCGCTGGTCGAAGTCACCTCGCGTCACGCCGAGTCGAGCGAGCAGGAACGCCGCACGGTCGCGACTCAAATCGCGGTCGGAGCTCTGCGCTATTTCATGTTGAAGTTCACCCGGAATTCGGTGATCGCCTTCGACATGCAGGAAGCCTTGAGCTTCGTCGGCGAAACCGGTCCTTACGTGCAATACGCTGCACTGCGCGCGGGAAAGATTCTCCGCAAGCTCGCGGATCGGGGAGAGACGACGCCAGATTTCGCCGCCGTGCTCACGCGCGAGGCGCTAGGCCATCAGTTGGCCGACGAAAATCTCTGGCAGTTTCTCTTGACGGGATCGAAAGCAGGAGCCGCCCTCGAACGCGCTATCGCTTCGGGCGAACCCTCGCACGTGGCGCGCTACGGATTCCAACTCGCGCAATCCTACTCGAGCTTCTACGAGGCATACGAAGTGCTCTCCGAAGAAAATCCGGAGAAGCGCGCCTTCCTCCTCTGGATGACCGAATTCTTCCGCGCGCAGTTGGAACGCACTCTCAAAATCCTCGGCATCGAAGTCCCCGTCTACATGTAACGCCGGCAGGGCCCAGGCCGGATCGTCCGTGAGGGGACCACAAAATCGCCTACTCACCAGCACCGAACCGCGACCATAAGGGAGCGGACTTCTCTCTCACGCCGATCCAGAGCGTCGAGGCGCGCACGAAAAGGGAGCGGACTTCTCTCTCACGCCGATCCAGAGCGTCGAGGCGCCACGAAGAGGCACGAAGTGTCGCGCAGTAAGTGCCCCCCAAACCAATCCGAGCCGCGACTAGAATGGGCCAGGAGCGGAAACAAATCTTAGCCCAGCCCCACTGCGATACCATTCTCTGAAGTCGCAACAACTATGAGCCAATTGTTTCGGACCAAAAGCATTGACGCTCTCGTGGCCGCCGCGGACGAGCCGGCGGCGAGACTCAAGCGCACCCTCGGACTCTGGAGCCTCATCGCGCTCGGGATTGGATCCGTCATTGGATCCGGCATCTTTACCCTCACCGGTACCGCGGCCGCCGGCGAAACCTTCACCGTCAAAAGCATCCTGAAAGCGCCCGTCCTCGATCTTCTGCTTCACGGTCCCAACGCGATCGGAACTTTCGGACGCCCCGGCGCCGGACCCGCCATCGCCGTCTCCTTCGTCCTCGTCGCCCTCGCCTGCGGACTCGCCGGACTCTGTTACGCCGAACTCGCCTCCATGATTCCCATCGCCGGTAGCGCCTACACCTACTGCTACGCCACGTTGGGCGAAATCTTCGCCTGGATCATTGGCTGGGATCTCATCCTCGAATACGCCGTTTCAAACATGGCCGTCGCCGTCGGCTTCAGCGCGTACTTCAACGACATTCTCGACAACCTGTTCGGATTCCACCTTCCTGCCATCATCTCCGGACCCACTTTCAACGACGACCTGCAAGCCACTGGAGCCTGGTTCAACGTGCCCGCTTTTCTCGTCGTCATGGCTCTTACATGGGTCCTCGTTCGCGGCATCAAGGAAAGCGCGAATGCAAATAACGGCATGGTGATCATGAAACTGATCGTCATCCTGCTGTTCATCTTCGGAGCCGCCCACGCCATCAAGCCCGACAACTGGCATCCGTTCTTCCCCACCGGCACTACCGGCGTCCTTACCGGCGCGGCAGTTGTCTTCTTCACCTACATTGGTTTCGATTCGGTATCCACCGCCGCCGAAGAATGCACGAACCCCCAGCGCGACCTGCCTCGCGGAATCCTTTGGACGCTCGTCATCTGCGGAGTCCTCTACGCCGCCGTTGCCCTCGTCCTCACCGGAATCGCCAATTACAAAACACTCGCCAACGCCGCTCCCGTCGCGACCGCACTCAAAGCTCTGGGCATGGATCAACTCCGCCTGATCGTCACCGCCGGAGCGCTTGTCGGAATGGTTTCCTCACTCCTCGTTTTCCAATACGGCCAGGCCCGCGTGTGGTTCGCCATGTCGCGCGATCGCCTCCTGCCGGACGCCTTCTCGAAAGTGCATCCGAAATTCCGTACGCCGTACGTCGGCACCTGGGTCGCCGCCTTCCTGGTCGGAATCCCGTCGGGCCTGCTCGACATCGGAACCCTCGCCGACCTCACCAACATCGGAACGCTCTTCGCCTTCGTGATCGTCGCCGCCGGAGTCCTCATCCTCCGCAAACGCCAGCCGGAGCGCCCTCGCAGCTTTCGCGTGCCGTGGTCGCCCTTCGTGCCGATTCTCTCGATGCTATGCTGCTTCGTGCTGATGCTCAGCCTGCCGCTCGAAACCTGGATCCGCTTCTTCGCCTGGCTCGCCATCGGCATGGTGATCTACTTCCTCTACAGCCGCAAACGCGCCGACGCCCTCGCGGAGAATCACCAATGATCCCTGCACTCCTGGCCAGCTTAGTAATCCTTCTTCCCCTGGCCGCCCAAGGGCCCGCCACCGTGGCCCCCAGCGTCGAACCCACTTTCCGCACGGTCGCCCGTTTGTGCGGCGTCGTTCCCCCAGCCAGCCGCTAAAGCTTGCGCAGACGAACGCCTTGGACGGTGTGATCGAGGCCCTTCTCGAGAATCAAATCCGCCCGCTCACGCGTCGGCTGAATGTTCTCCCGCAGATTGACTCCGTTGATCTCGTGCCAGATTCCGTGCGCCGTTGCAATCGCTTCCTCGCGCGAAAGATTCGCGTAGCGATGGAAATACGATTCCGGATTCTGGAATACCGTGTCCCGCAGCGTCAGGAAGCGCTCGATGTACCACTTCTCGATTTCCTCTTCCGGCGCATCGACGTAAATCGAGAAATCGAAGAAGTCCGAAACGAACATCCGCGGCGAACCATCGCCCGTCTGCAGGACATTCAGCCCCTCGACGATCACGATGTCCGGATGCGCCACCAGTTGCTGCTCCTCCGCGACGATATCGTAGGACCGGTGCGAGTACACCGGCGCATGGACGCCCTGCTGCCCTGACTTCACATCGGCCATGAAATGCACCAGGCTGCGGACGTCGTAGCTCTCCGGAAAGCCTTTCCGCTTCATCAATCCGCGTTCTTCGAGAACGCGATTCGGCCACAGGAACCCGTCCGTAGTGATCAAGTCGACTTTCGGATGGTCCGGCCAGCGCGATAGAAGAGCCTGAAGAATGCGCGCCGCCGTACTTTTGCCCACCGCCACCGAACCCGCGATTCCAATGACATAGGGAACCTTGGCAGGCAGATTCCCTAAAAACAAATCGGTCGCCTTATGCAGATTCTGTGTGGCGGAGACGTATAGGTTCAGCAGACGCGAGAGAGGCAAATAGATGGCCACCACCTCTTCGAGCGACAGTTGGACATTGATTCCGCGAAGCCGCTGCAGATCGTCTTCGGTCAGCGTCAGCGGAGTCGATGCGCGCAAGCCCGCCCATTCGGTTCGGTCGAAGGCTACAAACGGCGAAAGTTCAGAGCGGGGCATGCCAAGGGCAGTGTAACAAGAGGCGCACCATGGCCTTATCACTACTGCCTGCGCAGTCTCCCCTGCCGATGCTCTCATTTCTCTTTTCGAAACCGATGAGAAACACGTGCGACTGAACCCACTGTATAGGTATATGAGCTTCGCGTCCTGGGCCGTCACCGACTGCCCGCTCAAAATCGAATATGCAATCGAGGTCATGCGTGAAGTTCGCCGCATGGCTTCGACTCGTAACGATGTCTGTGGCGTCTTGTACGGGCGGCTCGATGGCCAGAATCTGAGCATCGTCCGTGCCCGGACCCTACCTGCGGATGCGGACGATCGAGCCTGGGCACGCCTCGCTGCCGCCGTTCCGTCCGGCTTGACCGCTGTCGGTCTGTTCACCATTCGCGACGAAGTCTCGCTGACGCGTGCGGAATTGGATATTCTGCGGCGGCAATTCCCCGCCCCCTGGCAGGTTGCGCTAATCATGACGAGGGACGGACATGCGGGATTCTTCACTCGCGATCGCGACGGCACTCTGGACCCGCGGCAAAGTCGGCAGACCTTCGAGGTCGACCAACTCACCCCGTCCACGCATTGTTTCGAACTCCTCGGAGTATCCTCCTCTGGGGCTGCGAACCAGCCCTCCCCCGTCCGCTTCAGACAAAGCCGCCCGGCGGCATCCTTACTTTGGTTGCTGATCGGCGCATTTGCCCTCGGCGGCGGCTACCTCGCCGCCGGCATCAGCGCGGGAAAGCGGCTGCAATTGACGATCCAGGACCGCGGCGAGCACGTCATCGTCTCCTGGGATCGCGGATCCGTCCTTGGGGCCGGATCCGGTGTCGTAGAAATCCTGGATGGCCCCGACCGCGTCACCCGCCGCCTCGAAGCAGAAGATCTCGCCTCCGGCACGCTCACCTACCTCCGCCGCACTGGCGACGTTTCGGTCCGCCTCCGCAGCAACGGTCTCGACGAAGCCACCCGCTACGTCGGTTCCGCTCCCGCCGCGCGCGTTCCGGAAGAAATCGGTGCCCTCGTCCAGCGTTCCGCCGATCTGCTGGCAGCCGTCGCCGACGACGATGCGAACCTGCGAAAGCTGCAAGTCGCGGCAGATCGCCTGAAGATCCGCGTCGCCGCGCTCCATCGCTAAAGCTCCAAACCTACCGCGTGCTAAACTGATCTTTTCGCCACTGCCACCCGCCGGCAAGGGCGCGTAGCTCAGCTGGTTAGAGCGCCTGCTTCACACGCAGGAGGTCCGGGGTTCGAGTCCCTGCGCGCCCACCATTCTTTGGCTCCTCACCAAAACCTAGTGTCATTTAGTGTCAGAATGCGCCAAGCTAGACGAGCCCTTCGGCGGGTCGTGTTCGACGCCGCCTACTCGTCTCATCCAGAGCACTTCGTCCGGAAACCACCCAAGCCGCCGGAAACTGCTCTCGCAGGTCTGGATAAACCGGCCGCTTCCCAAGGAAAATACTCCCTAAACCTTCACGCCGGGTGTCTCAGTATTGTTGACACGTACCGCCGCACCGCCTAAACCTTGACCTCCGGGAGGTGGCCAGGCGGTGTCGAAGCGCAGCCGCGATACCGAGGGCAAAGGCAGTCAGTCCCATGGTGCCCGGTTCGGGTACCGCGAAGTCGAATTGAACAATTTTTCCGGTGCCCTCGCCTCCCGCTCCTTCTTTACCGGAGGAGGCAAAATCGGCCAAAAAGAGCGAATTGCCGGACACCAGAGCCGTGTCGAAATGGCCGGCACCGATCGACCCGCTGTCGAGAATCGGAGTATAGAGGCCGGACGAAAAATCGAAGTATTCTACCGCGTTGTGGGTATTGGCGGCGTCGGCCTTGTCTTTACTTCCATGGAAAGTGATGAATTCGCCGCCCAGCACGCCGACGAAGGGAAATGATCCGGGAGGCGCGTAGGCCATTCCTGAGAGACCCTCCGAGTAGTTGGTAATCCCCTGCGAAACGATGGGAAGGAACGAAGCGATCGGCTGAATGGCGTTCGGGTCGCCGTTGACGCGCAATCCGGTCGCAAAATCGGTATAGGAATCCGGGAAACCGAGGTCGAAGACGCCATTTCCTAACTGTGCGGCGGGCAGCCGGTAGAGCGTATCGGCGCCTTGCTGGTTGACCACGTGTGTCCCATCGATTCCGTTGTCGCCAACGATAAGGTTACCGGCCCCGTCGAGGGTGAGTCCGTATGGATTCCGCATTCCTTTCCCGATTTGAGTGGGCGCGCCGAGAACCTGGAGAGCTCCGCCGTTTAGCTTGACGTCGACGGAATAGATCGAATCGGCCTGCAACGTGGCGGAGAAGACTCCGGTCGTGGAGACCGTGTCAAGAGTTTTCGAGCCGTCCGCCTCCGAGCCCACGATGAAGTAGATGCGGTTGACGCCGCCGCCCTGGGGCGCGATGACCGACTGGCCGGTGGAGTGCCACCACCCGGGGTTGGGATAGCTGAAGCTGACGGTCCCTTTTAGCTGGTAGTTGGAGTCGTAGATCGACATGGTGCGCGCGGAAGCTCCGCCAGCATCGACGACCAGCATTCCGTCAGGCGATGTGCGTATGTTAGTGACGGGTCCGGCGAGGCCGGAGATTACCTGCTGCGGCGCGCCAAAAGAGCCGTCCGCCAGTTTCGGAGCGAGCCAGACGGTGCCTAACGAAGGGCCGCCTTCTACACCAAACGGGGACTGCGGAATACTCTGACCGAAAATAATACTTCCGTTGCTGATAGTCGCCATTCCGTAGGGGTAATTGAGCCCCGTCGCGACGGATCTCGCGGAGTAGGCAGCTGGCCCCAGAACGGAGAGATCGAGGTTGACGATCGGACCCGCGAGGGCCGACGGGAGACATCCGATCCCTGTAACAACAATACCCGAAACCGCGATGAGCCTCAGATTCATAAAAAGAGGCTAGCACATGCTTTTCGCGTTGGGTGTGTTCAGTTATCCATGATTCAACTTATCCATTTGACTGAGGCAGGGCTTAGTCGGTCTTCGTCCCGAAGAAGTCCGAAAATGAAACGTTTTGAAATGTTTTCCGAGAGATTAATTGCGTAAGTAACTTCTTTCTAACGTTATAAATCAAATTCGGGGCGGTAACGACGGACCCGAAATCTCTCAACTTTAAAAATACCTTTTGTCCTCGGGAGATGGCGCCGACCGAATATCGAGAAGAACAACGGCGCCCCTGTGGTAAATCACAGGATTCGGGTATTGTCTCGGGTGTAGGTGCAACAAAGCCCCGTGAACGGCGCGGCCGATGTTCCTGTGCTGGACACCAACCGCATGGAGTCGTCGACGCACATCGACAACAAATCGATTCGTACGCTGCCGGACAACAGCCGCAACTATCGGGAGTTCGTCAAATTGACGCCGGGCGCAACAATTGTTCAGGGGCCCGACGGCTAACGAGATTTCGATCAAGGGGCAGAACGGTATCAGCAACAAGGTTTCGATCGATGGCGCGGACAACAACAGTCCGTTCTTCGGCGAGCAACGCGGCGGCCAGCATCCGCCGTTTAATGTCAACCTCGACGCCGTGAAAGATGTGCAAGAGCCCGCTTGGAGTGAAAGCGGATATCGTCATCCGTGGGTGCAAGGGATCGAAAGCACGCTCATTCACGTCTCGCGCTGGTTTGCTCGCGTCTGCTTCGGGCGTGTATCATCGCTCGATGCCGGGATCGACGATTTCCGTGATGCGACTTCCGTTCGAACAGATTCCTGGTGCGGCCAGGTTGCTATCGCGGGCGTTCGCAGAGGATCCGGTTCTTACGTATTACCTGAACGACGCGAGGCGGCGGGAGGTGGCGTATCCGGCATTCTTTCGCGCTTCGCTTTCGGAGAACTGGGAATCCGGCTTCGTTTACGGAGCGCACTTAGGGGGCAAGCTGGTGGGCGTTGCGGTGTGGGCTCCACCGGAGGGGTCGGTCGCGTCGGCGAAATTCGAGCGGCGGGCGAAGCGGAATCATGCCATCGTCGCGGCGCAGTTTCCGCAACAGATCCCGGCAATGCAGCGCGGTTATGAGGCGATCCAGAAACTGCATCCGCAGGTGCCACATTGGTATCTGCTGTTCGTCGGAATTGACCCTTCGGTGCAGAGCGAGGGAATCGGAAGCAAGCTGCTGGCTCCGGTGCTGCGCATTGCAGACCGCCGGCGCGAGATTTGTTATTTGGAGACTCCGTTTCCGGAGACGCACCGATTTTACGGCAGGCAAGGCTTCGAACTGAAGCCGCCGAGCTATCCCTTCAGGGGCGCGGCGAAAGTCTGGACGATGGTGCGCCCGGCTCGCACAGGGGGCTAAGCGGAAGGCGGATTCACGACCGCAGAAGATGGTGATGGAGAGCGTGCTCGCGGATCCAGTGGCGCTGTTCCTCGCTATCGGGCACGAAGGTTCCGCGCGCGCGTTGGATTCTTTCGATGGCGTTATCCGGAGCGATGCCTTCCTGCGCGAGAAGGCAGGCGGCGACGAGTCCGCTGCGGCCGATTCCATGGCGTCCGTGAATGACTACGCTCTTTCCTTTGGCCAGTAAGGCGGAAAGGCCGGCGAGGAATTCTTCGAATTCCGGCCCTGACTTGGGGACGCCGCGGTCGGTAATTGGGAAGTGGCGAAAGTCGAGTTGGCAGGCTTCGGCTGCCGCGGGCTCATTGGCGAGAGCCATTTCGGTGGCTTCGACGGGAGTGAGCAGGGACGCGACGGCATCGACGCCGGCTTCGCGCCAGGCTTCGAAAGTTGGATTCAAGCGATCGCCGCCGCGCGGATGCGGAGCTACGGCGAGTTTGCCGGTCCAGGGTCCGGGAATCCAGAAAAGATTGGTTAGCACGCCTTCGACAACTTTCTCGCGCGAGTCTCGGTGAATCGCGCGACCATATCGAAGCCGCGTCAGCAGCGTTGAATCCTGGCTGCCTCCATGGTAATCCTTTGCTCGGGCTTTACGGAGGTCACTCTTGTCTCACGCAAGATGAGCCTGAAGGTGGGGATGGATTCTCACGCAAGATGAGCCTGGAGAGGGGATGGATCGGGATGCTGGGGATTGGTCATCAGCATGGACGATACGGAAGCGGGGAGCCTGGAGCAGAT
>JBBQWZ010000022.1:0-100669 GCA_038210135.1 Bryobacterales bacterium | reverse complement strand
GAAGAAAAATACCGCCAACAAAAACTAAAACAACTCACAAAACACGCCGCCCAACAAGGCTTCGCCCTCGTCCCCATCGAAATCCCCACCTAACCATGCCCCAAATCCCTCAATACCTTACAACCTGGTTTCTGGAGAGCGCTCCGCAAGGAGCGCGTCGGAAGCGGACCGCAAGGAGCGCGTCGGAAGCGGACCCCCACTGCCGCAACGCAACCGCCGTCCCCACAATTCGCACTCTTCCCAACGGACCCGCCGTCACCACGGAGGTGGGGAACAGGCTCTCGCCGTCTTCAAACGCCGGACGGCTTTCGCTACCATGAACCCCGCATGCGGTTTCGAAGCGCAATTCCCTTCCGTGATCCCGTTCCCGCCCATTTCGCGCGAAACAACCAGCAGCGGTATTTGCGGACGGAACGAATTCCGCCGCGCGACTTCGAACAACCAGCGTCCGCGCATCCAGCCAGTCAAGGATAACCACATGCTTGAACAACAACCCCACGGAGCCATCACCTTTCCGCCGACCGGCGGCGACCGCTACAAAGTCCGCACCGGCGACAGCTGGGATTCGATTGCCGCCGCCAACAATCTGACCACCTGGGGGCTGATCGAGTTCAACTTTCCGATCGTGAGGACCGCGCCCGATTTCCAGACCAAATGCCGCATGGTCAACTGGCTGCTGCGCCATTACGTCGGATGTAGTCAAAGCGCCGACGGCATGAACTATCGCTTCGATTCCACCGACGCGCCCGGTTACATCCAGATTCCGCTCTCCGACACGCCGCCCGTTTTCACTCACCGCGTGCGCCTCCATTTCCGGAGCCTCAGTCTTACCGACATCCCTTTCGCGACGGCGTTCCGCAACGCGCAGCGCGTCTACGCGCAATACGGAATCCGTATCGACTTCGCGTCCGGCGCCTCGCTCGGCTTGTCGCCGGATGAAGCCCAGCGCCTCGCCGACGTGGACGGAAGCTGCGTGTGGGACATCACCGATGGCGAATACGCCGACGTGCAGCGCCTCGCCGGCCACATTCCATCGAACGAAATTCTGGTCTGCTACATCGGCCGCTTCACCGCCGGCGAGCTCGGCTGCGGTGGCCACCTGCCGGACACCCCCGCCTGCATCGTCGCCTCCGCCGGCAGCCAGTGGACCACCGCCCACGAGGTCGGCCATGTGCTGCTCGGGTCCCACTTCATCCCCGTCCATTCGACCGACACTGCTAACCTGATGCTCTCGAGCACGCCCAACATCACGTCGAATCCGCCCATCCTCACCGCCGCGCAGGTGACCCAAATGAAAACCTCGCGCTGCTGTGTAGCTCTTTAAAAAATGCAACTGAGGAAAAAGCAATTCCAACGCAAGCGCCGCCGGCCTTGATCGGCTTGAACCCCGAGCGTGAGCGACGGGACTCTAGACCGCGCGCTGAAATACGCCTCGAACCGCCGAGGCGCGCACGAAGCGGCACGAAGTGCCGCGCAGTAAGCGCCAACACCGCAACGTCAGAAGCGGTCACTAGTTCTCTGACCGCGTGATTCGGTTCGAAGCGATCCCCGCCGTAGCCGGATTGAACCCCGCCCGTGAGGGCGGGGACTCTTCTGCAGTCAACCACGGTAAAGGCCGTTCGCGGACAGCCCACGAGAGCTTCGGTACCGGATTGAACCCCGCCCGTGAGGGCGCCCACGAGAGCTTAGCGGATTGAACCCCGCCCGTAAGGGCGGGGACTCTTCTGCAGTCAACAACGGTAAAGGTCGTTCGCGGACAGCCCACGAGCTTTGCCATCTAAAACATCGAACGGAACCACCGACCGACCAACGGTCTCGATCCGCCATAATGGAACCAACCCTCCAAGAATGCCGGATCCCAAGCCCAAAATCGTAATCAAGAAGTACGAGAACCGCCGACTCTACGATTCCGCCCAGTCCCGCTACGTCAACTTAGAGGACATCGCCGCCATCATCCGCGACGGCCACGACGTGCAGGTCGTCGATGCCAAGACCGGCGACGACGTGACCCGCTCCATCCTCACGCAAATTATCGTTGACGAATCGAAAGGCAACGAATCCGGCCTGCCGCTCGACCTGCTGAAGCAGATCATCGTCTCCAGCCAGCAGGCGCGCCATCAGTTCCTCGAATGGTATTTCAAAAGCGCGATCGACACCTTCGAACGCCTTCAGAATCCGATGCGCGGCTTCCAGCCGCCGATGCCGGGAACTCCCACCGCGAACCCGCTCGACGCCATGATGAATCTCTTCCGCGGAGCGCCGGGCTCGGTCCCCTTCATGCCGTTCCTGCCTTTCCAGTCTCCGGCCGCCGCCGCGCCACCGCCCCAATCCGATCCCGCTCCCCCAGCCGCCGATTCGGGAGTCGCCGAGCTCAAGCGCCGCCTCGAAGACCTGGAACGTCAGGTGTCCGCCAACGCATCCGCGCCGCCGATCCGGCGCAAACCTCGAAAGAGAGCGGACAAAGCCTAGGGCCGTGGTCAGCCAATCCGGTGCCTCGAAAAGAAGACGGCAGAAATGTGAAAAGGC
This sequence comes from Bryobacterales bacterium, assembly GCA_038210135.1. Lineage (GTDB taxonomy): Bacteria > Acidobacteriota > Terriglobia > Bryobacterales > Bryobacteraceae > JBBQWZ01. The sequence goes on along the minus strand of JBBQWZ010000022.1, from coordinate 98,143 downwards.
CAGCCTCCCCGGCTGGCCCTTTCTCGTTCATCTTGAATTGCAGTTGTCGCGGTCTCCTTTCGTACAAGGACTTTAACTACTACACACTCGGAAAACGTTTAATCGATTTGAAGAGTTACCGGCTGTTCGACCAGGATCGGCTGTGCGGCTTTTGTCAGCACCATCAGGCGCAAGCGGCCTGGACCTGCCTTGGGAGCTACAAAGAGAATCTTCGACGCCGTCTGCGACAGCACTTCGACGCGGATCGTGAACTCGCCCGCCGTCAAATATACTTCCGCCACGTGATCTTTATCCAGGAACTCGCCGCTGATCTCGATCTTGTCACCCGCTTTGGCGACGTCCGGATTCACTTCCCGCATCAACGGGGTCGCAACCACACCTTTGTTATCGTCCGCTTTCAATGCAGCCACGAAGAAGAACGTCATCGGAACCGAAAGGAACAACAGGACCACCAGTAGTCTTCGCATCTTGAGCCTCCCGGTCAGAAAAAGGGCAACCGAAAGACCAATGCGCACAAGTCCATAATTCAATGACTTAGCGGATGAAATTCGTCCAATTGAGCGGAACTCCGCTGCGTCAACCCAACGAACTGCGCGAACAGAACCAAGTCCCGGCTCCGGTCGGGGCCGCAAGCGAATCCCGAGTCATCGTCACCTTTGGCCGAGGATGAGGACCGTCCGCTCGCTCGACACCTTTTCGCGCACGGAACCGGCTCCGCAAGCTCCTTGTCAATTCCATCACCGAACGCTATGCCACCGTCCAAATTAGTCGGAAGTATATGATGGAAAAGACTTTAGCCGCGAGAAGCGGTTCAAATGGCTTCGTTTTGCACGAAGGCGATCCCGATTCGACGCTCGCGCCGGCGGATGCCGGGAAAAGGGTGCCGACGGAGGCACCCTTCACCCTGAATTCGGGACCCATTCTGACGGATCTGGCTTCGTTTCGCTAGCCGCCCTAACCCGGATCCAGCCAACTGTCCGTCAAAGAACGAACAAATGGGTGTGACCGAGTAGCATGGTCTTGCCGAAGCGGCGCAAGAAGACTTGCCTACTTGGCGAGACGCAGGATCTCCGATGCCACTTCCTGGAACGCGGGCGCCAAGTCGGCATTCGTCGGCGCATCGTAGTAGTGTCCGGCCGGCTTGGTGGAATCGTAAATCGGGCTGGCCGGGTCGTTACTCACTCGTCGAAGGAAGCTTCCGCTTGCCGGAACGGACGCGGTGCCCAGTCCGATACTCAGAACCAGGATATTGGCCAAGCTGCCCCCGTTTACGGGATCGACGACGCCGTTGCGGATACGCGTAGCGGCGTCATCCGCCGCGTTGATCGCCATGGCTGCCGCGCTATTGGCGTCGCCGAGACTGATCAGACCGACGCCGTTGAGCGTGACCGCCTGATAGCCTGTGTTCATCGAATTCCCGAAAAGATCCTTGGTCGGGACACCAGACCAGTCGGTCAGAGTGTTTGCGTTGCCGAGATAGGTACAATTGGTCGAGAAGCCGGCCGGATTATTGTCGCCATTGGTTATCACCTGCTGGCCCGACCCGTTGGCGGTGCCGGCATAATCGTTGATGCCAAACCACTGGTTGGCGTTCGCGTAGGTGTTGATCAGTCCGGGAATATAACCTTTTGTTCCGGCTGGCAGCGTATACGCGCCGGCACCGGTCGGATTACCCGTCTTATAAGCGGTGCAAGGGCTCCCGTTGGCCACCGGCATGTTGGTTGCGACGGCAGTCGGCTGACCGTCAGTGAAAAGCAGAATCACGTTCAATGCGCCGGGTTGATTGAGGCTGATCAGTTGCTGGTATGCCTTCCACAGTGCCATCGCCGTGCTCGTAGATCCGGCGCACGTGATTCCGTTGATGAGCGTCTTCACGTCCGGCGTGGCGGTTGCGAATGTATTTGCAATCGGGAAATTTACGAACGACGTAAACGCGAATGTCACCAAGCCGATGTTGTCTCTTCCCGATGCGAACTGATCGACGAAGCTGGCCGCGGCAAGCTTCACGGACGGGCACGATCCGCTGGCTTGAAGCGAACCGGAACGATCGATCACCATCATCACGTTGACGTCCTTCCGGGTGACGGACGCTGTCGCGGCAACCGTAGTGGGCCCCGACATGTATTGCAGAATCATTCCGGGAAATGGAACCGTTGCCCTCACGGTAACTGTCCTTTGAAAAGCGACGCTCAAGTCTACTGTGGGCGTCGGCACAGTAACCACTCCGCTGAAAAAGGAATTGTCGGCGTAGTTGAGCCGGACGTACGTGGTGGCGGCATTCTGCGCCGATGTAATCTGGGCTCCGCCATTGGCGCCGCGGGCGAGGCCGCGCGCTCCGGCGAGCGCCGCGCCGTCCACCGCGCCCTGCAGGCGGCTCTTAATGATGAACAGGATTGTCGAGTCGAACATTAGACCCATCATGGGCAGCGCCAGCAACATCATCATGGCGGTGACCATCACCGATATCCCGCGCTGACCTCGCCGACGCCTGCGCGTGACTGGAATTCGGCTTCTCGTCAGAATTGCTCCGTGATTAGAAAATGAATCTTGCATATACTCCTCCGGCGGTTGACGATCTCAGATTCGGAGAATAGTTGAAATCCAGAAAGGAAATATCTGGCGCTGTGAAGTACACCTCGGCAATCCACGCGGAGTCCCCTTGCGCCAAGTCCTGATTCGCTGGCCGGCCAGCCGCCGTATAGAGCGGCGATAGGTTAGCGGTCTGCACGGTCGAGTTGGTATTCTGCAAGTAGACGCTGGCCGCGATGTTGCCCTGCGAATTGAGTATCGCGGCGCTTGGAGTTCCGAACGCACTGGCGCGCAGCGCGGTATTGCCAATGGTCAGCCGCTGGGTAAAAACCGTTAAACCGGCATTCGGGCAGCTGCCATAACCCGCCGCGGTACAATCCGCCGCGTAGACCGTTCGTACACGCGAGAACACTACGACGCCGTTGCCTCCAGCCGCCGTCATTCCCGTTCCCGTCGCTAACTTGACCACGATAGCCTGGGCGCCGGCCTGCGAAAAATCGACGCCATCCGCGTACATGTGGGCGACATCGCGGCATACCTGGACGACTTGGACGTACCGGCCCAATGAAATCCCGAACGATACCGTCCCAAAGAAAGCGATCGAAATGAAGGGGATGACGATCGCGAACTCGGTGATCGTGCTGCCCCCTTGCCTCTTGCGCCGACGTTCGCTCGCGCCGGGTCGAAGCTGCCCATCCGGGCATTTCTCCCCAGTCACCGCGTCCGTCTGGCTTCGCTGTGGATTATCTCGTCGGTAAAATCCCATTCGGTGGAGCCTCCATAACGTCGGATGAATAGGCGGAGTAGAGATTCGCGCCGGTTCCTTGCCAAATCGGAACCATCATCCTCCATGCGTAATTCGTGATCCCGACGACACATATGTTTCCCTGACCGTTGCTACCCGATCCGGTGACGACAGCGAGCGTTGACGGATTTGAATAGGTGACAGAAACGGTCGTGGCGTCCGGTAGAAACCCGAAGGAGTTGCTTACCACGATCGCCTTAATCGCCGCGTCCTGTCCGGAACCGCCGGTTTGCTGGGTGACCGCGAACCGGACTCCCTCTCGCACCGCGTTGTGGAGCACGTTTTGCACAAAAATGGCGATCGAGAAGTCCATCAGAGCAAACAATATGGCCATCAATGGAAGGATGACCAGAGCGCCTTCTAATACCGCGCTGCCCTTTTGTGCGCGCGCTCGGCCGCGTGTTACTGGCCTGGCCGCTCGGGCCCGGCCAGGCGAGCATCCATCAGATCGCTTCCCCGGTCCGACACGAACGTCTTTATCGGTTTCGAACGGTCGCACGGCGCACCCTCTCTCGGAAATTCTCCACATCTATAATGTGGTCCCGAACTTCGTAGGGAGCAATGGGGGAAACGCCCCAGAAGGGGCTTAGCCTTTCCCTTAGCAAGAAGGTCATAGAACCCTGTCGGCTGGAGTACTGCAGGGGAGCCGCGCAGACACGTTTGTTATGCTTTGTCTTGGCTCTCATCTTCCCTTTCCGCCCCTTTCGCTTTTCCGCTTTAGCCGGACCCCTCGAAGATCTGCTCACCCAGCCCTACGACAAGATCAGCCCCTCCATGCAGGCCAACTACCTGGCCGCGAACCCGCATAACGTGGTGCGCGTGATCCTCGGCGAGCGGCTCCCGTCGGACCACGACCAGGCGAACGTCTACACCCGCTCCGCCGCCTACTTCAACGACTGGATCGCCGGCGGAATCCTCGCCCAGGATCCCGACCCAGGTTTCTACGCCTACTTCCAGGAGTTCCGCGTCCCCGATTCCGGCGAGATCCTCAGCCGCCGCGGCTTCATCGGACTGGGCGCCGTCGAGCCCTACGAAGCGCACGTCGTCTACCGCCACGAGCGCACGCTTGCCGGTCCCAAGAAGGACCGCCGTCAGGTCCTCGAACACACCCATGCCCACTTCGGCCAGATCTTCATGCTCTACCCCGACCCCGACGGAGCCATCGACAAACTGCTCGATCAAGTCGCCGCCGCACCCGCCACCGCCGAAGTCCGCGATGAATACGATGCCATCCACCGTCTTTGGAAGATCACCGACCCGGCGCGTATCGCCCAAATGCAGGCGCTGATGGCCGACAAGAAACTGCTGATCGCCGACGGCCACCATCGCTATGAGACCGCGCTCGGGTTCCACGCCGATCACCCCGAGATCCCCGGAGCCGACCGTGTGATGATGACTTTCGTCAACATGCATTCGCCCGGCCTCCGCATTCTCGCGACACACCGCATCGTTCCGAAGCTGGAAGGCTTCACGCTCGCCGGCTTGCTTGAGCGCGCCGCCGCCACATTTCACGTGGAGAAGATTCCAAGTCTCGAAAACCTGAAGGCCGTCTTCGCGAAGTCCGATCCCGCCACCGTCCGCATCGGCGTCGCCTCAGGCTCCGAGTTCGCGCTGCTCACCCGCCCGCGCAAGGTCGGCGAGTTGGATGTGCCGGTGCTTCACGACGAGGTCCTGCGCGGCATGCTGGGTGTCAGCGAAGACGCAGTCCGGCACGAGTTGCTCAAATACATCCGCGGCCTCGATGCCGCTGTGGATGAGACTCGCACCAAAGGAGCCGCCGTCGCCTTCCTGCTCGATCCGACGCCCGCCGAAGAGATGGCGCGGATCGCGTTCGCCGGCGGCGTCATGCCGCAGAAGTCCACCGATTTCTATCCGAAACTGCTCACCGGCATGGCGATTTACAAAATCGACAGGTAACGCGACTCGCACCGCAAGGCCTCGATCGCACCGATCCGGATCGCACCCCGAGCGAAGTCCCTTATGATAGCTGGGGGGTCGATGATCCCCGGACAGACGATCGTTCGTGCAGGCTGCCACACCCGAAAGCAGCAGCCACCGCCCGATCCATGAATTTTCAGGATTATTTTTCAGGCCACGCCGCCGACTACGCGAAATATCGCCCGGACTATCCGCGTGCGCTTTTCTCGTGGCTGACATCGGTTGCCCCCCGCACCGGTACAGCGGTGGATTGCGCGACCGGCAACGGACAGGCCGCGCGCGGACTGGCCGAGTTCTTCGACCATGTGGACGCGCTCGATGCGAGCGAGGATCAGATTGCAAACGCGGAAGGCCCTCCCAATATTCGCTACTTCGTGGCGACCGCGGAAGCGACCACGATGCCGGATTCGAGCGCGGATGTGGTCACGATCGCCCAGGCTTTGCACTGGCTCGACCATCCCAAATACTTCGCCGAGGTCCAACGCATCTTGCGTCCCGGAGGCGTGTTCGCCGCCTGGGGTTACGCGCGGTTCCTGGCTGACGAACCGATCTCCGCGATCTCGCGTGAACTCCTGTGGAAACCTCTCGAGGCCTACTGGCCGCCCGAGCGCCGTTTGGTCGAGACCGCGTATGCGACGCTCGAGTTCCCTTTCGACGAATTGGCGGCACCGGCGTTATCAATCGAACTGGATTGGACGCGCGAGAATCTGACGGATTACGTGCACACCTGGTCGGCTTCAAAGAACTACGTGCGGCAGAAGCACGGAAACGCGATTCAGGATTTTGAAGCGGCACTCGCGAAAATCTGGCCCGCCGGTGTGCGGCGCCGCATCACCATGCCGGTATTCGTTCGGGCCGGACGAACGAAGGTCTAGCCGGCGTTGCGTCCCGCGAGCACGCTTGGAATCGTGCGCCACAGAATGAACCCATACATGCGCCAGGAAGCATGACGGACCAGGTGAAGGTCCAGCCTTCGCCGCTGGCGGTAGGAGAGCGCATTCCTTCCGCGCACTTGCCACAGACCCGTCAGGCCCGGACGGGCGCTGAGCATTTCGTGAGCGGCACATTGGTAATAGCGGGAAATTTCAAGTGCGGTGAGCGGACGCGGACCCACCATCGACATTTCCCCGGTCACCACGTGCCAAAGCTGCGGCAATTCGTCGATGGAGAAGCGCCGGCAGAACCGCGCAAACCCGCTGCTGATGCGCGGATCCGCTGCCGTTTTTGCCTCCGGCACCCACGCCTCGCGAATGTAATCGCACAACCCGGCTTCGACACCCTTCGAATTCGAGCTCCACATCGTCCGCAGCTTGAACATCCAGAAAAGGCGCCCGCCGCGTCCGACGCGTTCGATCGCGATGAAGGGGCTCCGGCGAGCGAGGATCGAAGTGATCAAGGCAGCCGAGGCAATAATGGGCAGGCTTGCAGCGAACGCTGCGATGCCGAGTACGCGATCCGTTATGTCGAGCGAAATCGCTCTCGCCGCCTCGACGCGGGCGGCGGGAATCGCGAGTCTCTGCGGGTAGAACATCGCCATAAAGGACTAAGAGCGCACGAACCCTCGCTGGGAAACAAACGGCACTACTGAATCGCGATCGTCGCCTGCTGCTGCGTAGTGATGCCGCCGATCGAAAGCTGCACCAGCACGTTGCCCGCGCGCACGCCCGGCGGAATCGTAAAGTTGATCTGATTCACGCCGGGATACTGCGGCGCGAGGCCAGAGAAGAAGGGCGTCACGCTGATTCCATCGATGATCACCATGGGAGTCGTCAGCGTTTTGCGAAGCACGTCGCTGGAATTGGCACCGTTCGCGACCGGGCTATCCACAGGCCCGAGCCCATTCGCATAGAAGAAAACCGAATCGCCGACTTTCGCGGGACGCGTCGTGAAAGGCGGGATCGAACCGACCGGCGCGGCAACGCTACCGTCGGAATTGATCGCGATGAGATTGCCCGCGCCTGCGGGAATGGTGAAAATTCCGGGCGAAAATTGGTTCAGCGAAAGTTGTTGCGGCGCCGATTTGAGGTTGTCGCGCGTGACCACCACAGCAACGGATCCCTGCGTCAACCCTCCGAGCGCCTCCCACGGAACCTGCACATTCGCTTGCGAACGCGCGAAGGCGCTGCCAGGGCTCACGTCGCTGATCGCGGCGGGAATGTTGTTGAACGTGACGCTGACTCCGGCGAGAGCGACTGAAAACGGAATCGTACTGGCGACAGCGACCTGGCTTGCGAGGTTATCGCCAAAAATCGAGACGAGCGATCCGGGAGCCACGGCCTGGTTGCGCGCAAAACTGGCGCCGTTCAGTATTCCGCCGTCGACGATCACCGGAGTCTGAGCCTGAAGGCTTGCGGCGAGAAAAAGCGCAAAAATGGCGAAGAGAGTTTTGATCACGGCTTCTCCTGGTAACTTGAGACTACTCGATCCTCGGTTTTGGAACACAAAAACATTCTCACTCCAAGGGTCGAGCTTTCTGAGCCACGCGGTACGTCTCCATAACCTCGGTGTTGTGGTTGCCGTTGCGCTCCACCGCTTTTTTGGCCCGCCATTCGGCCTCCGGCAAATGACCCGTAGCCAGATAAAAGCGCGCCAGCAACCAGTGCGGACGAAACCAGTTCGGCGCTTGGGCCACCGCCGCCAACAGACGGCGTTCCACGGCTTCCGCATTGTTGGTGGTGGCCTCAAAGGCCGCAAGGTTTACCAGTGCATTCGCGCGGTCATCCGAGCCTAACGGCGCTCGCGCCGCTTCCGCCATTCCCTGCTGCCAAGCTTGAAACTTGCGCACCGGATCCATCTCCAATTCTGACACCTGCAACCAGGCGCGCGAAAAGTAGAGGTCGTACGTGGACCCGCCCGGCATCCAACTACGCGCCACGACGCCTTGTGCAATCGCCGAATCCAGTTGCTTGTTCGCCAGCAGGTCTTTCGCTCTGGCGAAGTGGAATTCAGAGATCGTAAACTGAATCGCAAAGGTTGCGAGCCCGAGCGCCGCGGCCACGTTCACGAGCTGGAAAACGCGGACCGGCTTCCTGGTCGCGCCCGCCGGTCCAGCGGTGGAGAGCAACGCCGCCGTGGAGTAGAAGTACAACGCCGTCGGCACCGTGAATACTCCAAATTGTTGGCTCACGAGAGCGGCCAGGAAACCGGCGGCGAGAGGTGCGGTCCACGGTGTTCGTTTCCACGAACTCAGCGACAGAGTGCAGACTGCAATCAAGGCCGCAAGCCCCACGGCACCTTGGCCGCACAACGCGTCTAGAAACACATTATGGGGCGATTCCTGATAAAAGTCTGGATAGAGCTGCGCCAGTTCGATCGATTGATGACGCGGAAATTCGATGGTGAAGACTTCGGGTCCATAGCCGAAGACGGGATGGCTGGCGGCCATCGCGAGCGAATCTTTCCACAACAGCAGTCGTGCCCCGCCGGCGGCATCCTCCTGCGACCAGCGCGCACGAGCGCGCAGTTGGTCGCCGAATGGCGAGAAGTAGAAGGCGATTCCAGTAACGAAAATCAAGCCCGAGACGACCACGTGAGTACGCCGAATCGGAGGGCGGCAAGCTAAAAGCAAAGCGATCGCACCGATCACGAGCCCGAGAATTGCGCCGCGAGTTCCACTCAGAACAATCGCAAGAGCGCCGAAAGCTACGCTTGCGCTCGCGACGAATCGCCAACGGCGGCCGACCTCCATGGAGTGCAGCGCGATGGATGCAAATACGGCGTACAGCAAAAATGTCGAGTAATAGCTGGCGTGCCCCAGCGTTCCGGGCGGCCGAACGATACTCCAAATTCCTTCGCCAACGTGATAGGCGGCGGCGGGAAGGATTGGATCGAAACTCGAATACTGAAGAATGCCGTAGAGGGCGCTCAGGAGTCCGGCCAGCGACGTCGCCTTCAGGAAGCGCGGGACGGCGAGGGGATCGGCGGCAGCGTGGCCCGCGAGAAGCACGGCGAACAGAATCACGGCGAGGTTCGAAAGTAAGCCAAAACGGCGCCAGGCGGTTCCGAAGAGGGACAAATCCGGGTCTAAAGAAGAGGCGGTTGCGATGACGAGCGAGACCACCGAGAGCGCGACGATTCCGAGAAACCACTTGCCTCGCCGGGTGCGCGCCGTCGCGGCCAGGCCGGGCGTTCGAGAAACAGCGAGCGCGATCGCGACACCGAGCACCAGCACCACAACCTTCGGCGCGACATCGAACGCGAACATGGCGTGGGGAGCAAGAACGAGAATGACAAGCGCCGCCGTCACGGGCAGCAACCAGGACATACAGGTCAAGGTACCCTGTTTGACGGACGCGAGGTGTCGATAGTGAATCCCGAATTCAACGTCTTCGAGTACGCGAGCTATCTGGGAACGCGCTGGCGCACGATTGCCGGCAGCTGCGTGCTCGCCCTCATGCTGACGGGCGGGATCACGCTCCTGCTTCCGAAACGCTACACGGCAACCGCGACCATTCTGATCGATCCGCCTGCCGGCAACGATTCGCGGACCGCCACCGCGGTCAGTCCGGTTTATCTCGAATCGCTGAAGACCTACGAGCATTTTGCATCGAGCGACACGCTGTTTCGGAACGCTGTCCTCAAGTTCCAGCTGAATCCGACCAATGAGCCTCTCGAAAACATGAAACGGAGAATCTTGCGCGTCGGCAAGGTCCGCGACACCAAGATCCTCGAAGTGGCCGTCACGCTGAACGATCCGGAGAGGGCGCAACTGCTGGCTCAGTTTCTGGCGCAAGAAACCATTCGCCTCAGCCAGACGCTGCTCCGCGACGGCGAAGATGATCTTTTGCAGGAAGCGCAGCGGCAAATGCAATCAGCGCAGGCACGCTTCGACGCGGCGCAATCGGCGTCGGGCGCGTTCGCTTCGAAGTCATCCATCGACGGGCTGAAAGCAGAATTGGATTCCGCGGCGGAATTGAAATCGCGAATTCGCCGCGAATCTATCGAAGCCGGGGCTCGCGCAGCGGATCTGGCGAGCCGCGCGAACGAAGCCACGGATCTTGCGGGCGCACGCGCCAGAGTGTCCGCGCTCGAGAAACAAGGCCAGGAATTGGAACGGGAGTGGGCCTCGAAGAATTCGCTGCTGGCCGCGCAACAAGCAACACACTCCCGGCTCTCGACGGAACTGGATACGGCTAAGCGCTCGCTCGACGCCAGCGTCGCGAGATACCGCGAAGTGCAAAACGCGACCGGCTATCGCGGCGAGCGATTGAAGCTGATCGATCCGGGCGTTGTTCCGCAGCGGCCGAGTTCGCCGAACCTCATGCTGAATCTATTCGCCGCCTTTCTCGCGGCGCTCGCCGCGTCCGTCGTGTTTCTGTCATTTGGCTTTGTGTGGAAGCGGAACAGCGCCACGGCATTGCGAAACCGGCCTGTTTCGATCGATCGATAACGATGTGGTCGCGGATCCAAACACGCCCCGAATTCGGAATCACCGTCGCGGCGGGCTGCTTCGCGACGCTGATCGCACTGCTTCCGCAGCCTTTCGATTTCGCATTCGCTCTGGCAATTCTAGCGGCAAGTCCGTTTTTGTTCTGGCTCATCTCGTCGCCGACGCGGTGGCTGGGTTGGTTTCTCGCCGCCGCCTTGCTGCTCCCGCCGTTGCCGATCGCGCTCGGCAATTCGGGACCGCATCCAGCATTGGCGCTGGCCGCGATCGGGTTGGGTATCGGCGTCCTTCGGGCGCCCGAGTGGCGCTTTCGATTGGACCCGCTCACGGGGTCGTTGCTGCTCTTCGCTTCCATTCTCTTCGCCAGCATCGCCATGGCGATCCTCTCAGCCGGCCTCGAAATCGGCTTGGCCAGCCTGGCGCGGGTTTTCCTGTTCGCAATTTCGGTCTACGTATTTTTGTTCGCGCGTTGGGGCCCGGGATCGAAGTCGCCGTTTTCGACGCGGACCGCATTGCGCTGGTTATTCGCCGCCGCAGTCGCAGTCGCACTGCTCGCGTGCGCGGATTTCTACTTTCAGTTCCCCGCTCCGGCGGGTTACGGACCGCAGTTCGTCTGGCTCGATACCGGAGTCTTCCGGCGTGCGCAGGGACTCTTTTACGAGGCCAGCACGCTTGGCAATTTCTGCGCGTTCTTTCTGGTGATGATCGCGCACGCACTGATGCAGCCCCCCGAGCAGCGACCCCTGTCAACGCTTTGGCTCCTCAGCGGAGGCGCCGTTCTCGCACTGGCGTTGATCTTGTCTTACTCTCGAGCATCCGTCTTGAATTGCGCCGTCGCCTTTCCCGTGTTGTTGTACTGGAACCGTGGGCGAGTCAAATTGCGCCGCTTGGCGCTCGTCGCGGCGGGATGCATGGCCGGAGGCGCGTTGCTGGCTTCACTATTTTTTCCAGGTTTCGCCGCGCTCTATTGGTTCCGGCTCTGGAATTCCGCGCAATATTTCTTTAGCGCAACGGAAGGGATCTTGTCGGGTCGGGTCGAAAGCTGGCGATTCCTGCTGACGTTTCTTCTCGAGCATCCTTGGTTTTCGATTCTCGGCGTGGGATACAAAACGCTGCCCTACTCGTCGTTTGTCGGACAGCAAATCACCGGTGACAACATGTACCTGACGCTGCTGGTCGAAACCGGCTTCCTCGGGCTAATCGCTTTTGGCTACCTGGTGTCGCAGATCTTTCGCGTTTCACTACGGGCGTCACACAGCTTGAACCCTCGCGCGGCGTTTCTCGGAATCTGGATGGTGGCGTTCTGGGCGGGTCAAATGATTCAAATGTTATCCGGCGATCTGCTCACCTACTGGCGGGTGTTGCCCGTCTATTTCTGGGTTCTCGCCGTTGCGGCTCGCGAGGCGGACGCGTGAGGATTTTGTTTCTAGATCAATTCAGCGATCTGGGCGGCGCGCAAAGCTGCTTGCTCGATCTGATGCCTGCGATACTGCAGCGTGGCTGGACGCCGCGAGTTGCGTTACCTGGATCCGGCCCTTTGGTCGAGCGCCTCGAATCGATGGGTGTTCCCGTCGAACCAATCCGGCTCGGGCCTTACCATTCCGGTTTCAAGACGATCTTCGATGCGAGCCAGATGTTCATCGACGCGCGGCGAATCGCGCGGAGCGTCGACTGGGACGCCGACGTAGTCTACGTGAACGGCCCGCGCTTGCTTCCGGCCGTCGGACTGGCGCGCCCGCGCTGTCCGGTGGTCTTTCACGCCCACAGCCATCTTCCGAAACGCTATGCGGCGCGGCTCGCTGGCTGGGCCATTCGTCGAACTCATGCGATGGTGATCGCAAACTGCGAATCGGTGGCGGCCCCTTTGCGGAATTATTCTGAAGTCGAAATCATATTCAATGGAGTGCAAGACTTGGGTCCGAGCCAACAGCCTTCGCAGCGCCCCAAGCGAGTCGGCGTCATTGGAAGAATCGCTCCCGAAAAAGGCCAGCTGGAATTCGTTCGAGCAGCGCGACTGCTACCGGAATTCCAGTTCGTCGTTTACGGGGCGCGACTGTTCTCTGACCCGGCATACGAAGCGCGGGTGCGTGCGGAAGCGGCTGGCCTTCCGATCGAGTTCGCAGGTTGGTCGGATTCCATCGCTGAGGCAGTGGCGGGTTTGGATCTGATCGTCGTGCCTTCGACAGCGATGGAGGCTACAACGCGAGTGATCCTCGAAGCATTTTCAGCCGGCAAACCGGTGCTGGCAACAGCGGCGGGCGGAATTCCGGAAGTGGTCGAAGACGGCGTCAACGGCTTTCTGGCGCAATCGAACGCCCCCGCGGTATTGGCGGAAGGGATTCGACGAGCTCTGTCGGCTCCGCCCCGGCAGGTCGGCGACAACGCGCGACGTTCCTGGGAGCAGCGCTTTCGCGTGACGCGATTTCAGGACGACATTTGCCGCGTGTTGGCGACCAGAGTCCAGAACAGGATCGCTCCGAACAATACACCGACGCCCGCAACCACCAGCGTCGCCGGATAGCCAAAGCGTACGAATGCCGCGCCGCCCGCCGCCGCGGCAAGCGCGTTGGCGGCGTGGGTGAAGAAGAAGTACCGCGCCGAAGCTCCACTATGATGTTCAGCCGGAACGCGGGTGGTGAGCAGCGTGAACAAGCCCGGCTCATTCATGTACTGAAACATCATGTAACCCGCGTACGCTGGAATCGCGACCGCCGCGGAGCCTGACGCGAGACAGATCAGAGCCATGGCCGCCAGCGCCTGTGTGGCGGCGATCCCTCGCGTCAAACCCATGCGTCGAAACAGCGCGGGCGACGCGAGGATCGCAACCACTTGGACGAACTGAGAGGCGGAGAAAACCCAGCCGATAGTCTCCGTCGAATAATGCAAGTACTTTGCGAAATACACGTTGAAGAACGGATTGAACAGGCCGGTAGCAAAACTGCCGGCAGTCACGGCGACCAGGAATGGCGCCAGAAAACCATTCGGCGCGGGCGTTCGGTCGATTCGCGGAGCCGTTTCGAGCTTTAACTTGGCAGCGGGCCACGCCGCCAGCGCGATAAAGGCGCAAGAAAGCAGCAATGCAAACCGGGTCGGTTCCGCGACTCCAAACGACGCCAGGAGTTTTGGAAGATTGCCCCCCAGCGGTCCGGCGACCACGCCCAGCGCGATTCCGCTGCCGGCAAAAAGACTGAAGGCGCGCGGCCGTCCGCGCTCGCCGGCCAGCTGCGCGATCGTCGGCGGAATCGACACCGCCCACACAGCAAGGACAGCGCCTGCGAGAAAAGCCGCGGCCGCAAGCAGAGTTTGTTGCGTCGTACTCACGCGAAACGCAGCCACGAAAGCCGTCGCCAGGAAACAGCCGGGAAGAACCCGGCTCGGAGAGTAACGACGCAGGAGGAAGGCGGCGGGCAGAATGCCCGCGAGACTTCCGGCGGTCATCGCGCTCGAAATGAATCCGATCGCTTTCTCATCGAATCCGGCGCTCAACAGAAACAAGTTATAGAGCAGCACGAAAAGGAAGAGGCCGGCCTCGAACAGCAGGGCCGCCAGCAGAAATTGCCACAGCCCTTGGCGAAGATCTTGTCTGCGCGACCACCACCCGATACCTTCGATCACCGTCCGCGGAATCGCGCGCGTATGATGAATGGCGCGTTCGACCGTGCGCGCTATCTGGGTCCAGCGCATGTGCAGGCGCAGTGCGAAGGAGCGCTGGTCGGGCTGCACTTCCGTACCGACGCTTGGCCGCGGAACTTTCAACGGGAGCAGCCGGCGCGTCAGAATCGCCGTGCGATCGCGAAAATCAGTCACCAACATCAGATGCAGCCAAAGTTCGCTTTTGTTCGGAGGCAGGATAGTCGCAAACGCGTGAAGGCGAATCCATTCGCGAATGCCGGGGTCGAGGTCCGTGACGGCGGCGGACGCTTGCGGCGCGAAATCGCAGCCAAACCAATGTTCGACGATGCCGAACACGATCGCTTGTTTGGCGATCAGGCTGGCAGCATGCGCTTGTTGCCAACGCTCCCAGAAATAGGCATCCTTCGCAGAACGTTGCAAAAACCAAGCGATTTCGTATAAATGATAGGGCCGCACGTCGCCGCGCAAAATGTGACGCAACACATGGAGACAGGCGTACGCGACGCGATCGACGGGGTCGAGTGCTGGATAATCGAAGCCGTCCAACTTTTCCCGCACACGGCGATTCCAAAATGCGTCGAGCCCTTCCGCTTCGAAGCGCTCCGTGCTTGGATCCCACAACTGAAAATGAATTTCGAGGCGCGGGGGAATTTCCGGATCGTAGGTATCGCCGCGAAACTGCCAACCCGTGCGTCGAAGCATCGTCGGAAGGTGATCGACGGGATAACTTTCCATGCCTTCGAGCGGCTCGTAGCCCAGAGACTTGGCAACCTCGCCCGCAACCTGCAGACTCTCGCGCGGCACCCAGAGATCAACGTCAACCTGCAGGCGGCGCGCGGAATCGGCACAGAACATCGGACAGTGGCTGAAGCCCTTCAAAACAGCATGCTCAACGCCACGCTCTTCGAAGCGGCTCGCGATTTCGCGATAGGCGGCTTGAAAACGGCGGTTCCGTTCGCCGTTCCTTTCGGCGGCGCCGTCGATATACTCGCGAATTTGAGATGGCACCAACTCGCGATAGAGGTCACCCAGCGGAAACGTCAGCTGCGCGCGGTCGGCGATGGTAATCAGCTGCCGCCATTCCGCCAGGCTTTGATTCGCGATCCGTTCCGGGCGTGCTCCTCGAAATCGCAAAACTTCAACGAGGTCCCGCGGGCTCACTAGAAATCCAACCGGAGTCCGAACTGCAGGCGGCGTGGTTCGCCGGTCACCAGGATGCGGCCGAAGAAAGGACCGAAGTCAGGATACGGCCCGGGAATTCCGACATTCGGGTGATTGGCGAGGTTAAATGCCTCGGCGCGAAAATCGAGGCCGAGCCGTTCCGTAAGTCGAAAACGTCGCTGTAGAGAGGCGTCGATCACTTCATTACCCGGCCCCGGAATCGTATCACGGCCCGCGGTTCCGAACGTGAACGGCGCCGGCGTGCGGAAGGCGTCGGTGTTGAAGTAGCGCAAGATGGTCCGCTGATCGGATGGCAGTTTGATCTTCTGGCCGGCGACGATATCGGGCCGGTTGGGTGTCCCGGAATTCGCGAAATCACTGCCGAAATACACAGGATTCAAGGGCGTGCCGTCCTGGAACGTCAGGATGCCGCTCACGCGCCAACCGCTCAATACAAAACGCAGGGAGTGAACGGACGGCAGATCGTAGACGAAGCCCGCGCTCATCCGGCGTCGAACATCGAAGAACGAAAGACCGCGCTCGAGGTGAAGATTACGCTCGTCCTGCGCGCCCCAGCTGTCGAACTGACCAGGCAGAATCGAATCCGCATCGTCAATCGATTTCGACCAGACAAAGCTCGCCAGCAAACCAAGGCGCGCGCGATAGCGCTTTTCCACCTTGAACGAGAGGGCGTTGTAGTCCGAGTTGGCAATGTGCTGACGCTGGAAGATCGGACCGAGTTCCGGGAAGGTGCGAAGGCTCTGCAGGTCGCCGGGGCGCGGCGCAAGATTCTCGCCCGTCTCGACGTGCTGCGAAGTATTGAAGCGGCGGAAGCGCCCGAGCTTGGTTCCCTTGGTTCCGTTATACGCAACCTCGCCCAGAAATCCAAAGCCGAGGTCGCGTCCGATGCTAGCGGCCCATTGTTGGATGTACGGTGTCCGGGCGTTGGTATCGAGGCCGAAATAAGTAGGCAAGCTGGTCGCGGCAGTGGACGGAAATCCGTTCGCCGTGGTCAGCACGGGGCGCAGACTGCTAGTCTGATTCTCCTCGGTGCGGAGCCCATTGCGAATCAGATCGTAAGCCTCGATCGCAATTTCAGAATTGAAGTAAACGCCATAGCCGGCCCGGAATACGGTCTCGCGGCCGAGGTGCGGTAGGCGATACGCGAGACCGATTCGAGGCGCGAAGTTGTTCAAGTCCGCCTTCGTCGACGTATCGACGCGGACCAGCTTTGGCGCTTTAGGAAGCGTCGAATAATCGAGATTCAAAAGGTTATTTCGCTGATCTGAGTAGGGCGAGATGTATTCGTATCGGAGGCCCAGGTTGAGCGTAAGGCGCGAAGTCACACGCCAGTCGTCCTGAAAATAACCGCCGAGATCGTGCTGGCGAAGATACCCTTGCGGAGACCCGACGGTGCGGCGCGTGATTTGCGGAAAGCCGAGCAGAAAGTCCGCAAAAGGATCTCCCGTCTCGACCGGCCGCGAGGGATCTTGCGAATAAAATCCGTTGTAGATATATTGACCGCGCGGGTTTTCACTTTGCAGGTAGTTGAGTTGAAATCCGATCCATTGAAAGCCCGCTTTGAACGTATGCCGTCCCAGCGTCCGCGAGAATCCTTCGGACGCGTACCAGGTATTGTTTCGCTGCGTCTGCGGCCGCGTGGTGTTGTCAACAACAGTTTCCGAATTCGTAATGTTGAACGCGGGAAGGCCGAAGTACAGCGGATCGGTGTTCGTCGTCACGATGCCGAGATCGCGCACGACGTCCGTCTGGAAGGCGCTCTCAGGCACGCTGAACGTCCGCAGCCTGGTGAAGCCGATACGAACTTCGTTCCACCACGACGCCCCGCTGAAGGTATGGCCAACGGCGACTTGCTGCGCGCGGAGCCGTTCGAGAGTCGGCCGTTCCGGAAACGCGCCGGCGATCCGGTTGCGTTCCGCGTTAAGGGTATAGCGCACGAAGATCTGGCTGCGGTCGCGGAACTGGTGATCGACGCGGAAGGTGCCGTGATCGTGTTCGCTCGAGTTAGGAGTCGCGTCGAGATAATTCCCTTGATCGTCGGCGACGCGGTTCGGCAGAGGCTCGTACTTGTCGAAGAACTTCGTCGCAACCGGATCGATTCGATTCTTCTGAATCAGATTATTTGCAAACGGCAACCGGCCGCCGCCAGGAGTCGACGACAACGGATCGTACAGTTGCGGCGAAGCGCTTAAATCGCCATCGCGCATCGCGGCGGTGGGCAAGACGTGGAAGCGCGCGGTGGCGGTTTTGCTGCGAAATCCCTCGTAAGCGCCAAAGAAGTAGGTTGCTTTTGCGGGAAGGCGGCCGCTGAGCGAGCCTCCGTATTGATTCTGGCGGTAGGGCGACTTTGGCAGACTGGGATCGTTGAAATAGCTACGGGCGTCCGGGCGTTCGTTTTGGAAGAACTCGAACGCGCTGCCGTGGAAATCGCGACCGCCCGCGCGCGTTGCGACGTCGATCACGCCGCCGCCGTTTTGCGGAAATTCCGCCGCCGAGATCGAAGAGATAATGCGGACGTCCTGCACGGATTCAATGATCGGGTTCGAGGCGATGACGAAGGCGGTGCGATCGGTGTTGTACACGCCGTCCACCAGAAATACGTTGGCCGTCGATCGCGCTCCGTTGATGGGCGGATTCAACGCAACTGCGCCGCGCGCCGCCTGGACGTCGTTCACGATGTCGTGGCCGAATCCGCCAAGCTGCCTGGGAACCGCGCCAGGACCGAGTGTGACGAAGGCCAGAATGTTTCGCTGCGCGAGCGGCAGCGCGCGGACCACCGGAGAAGGAAGTTGGTACCCAAGGCTGGCTTCGTCGGTTTGGACCGGCGTCGATGAGGTTCCGACGTTAACGGAATCCGACGCGTTGCCGAGGGCCAATCGAAATTCGAGCCGCGCATGCTGATTCACGTCGATCGAAACCGACCGAGCAACCGTCGTCTGAAAGCCGGCCTTCTCAGCCGTCACTTTGTAGAGGCCGGGCGCGAGGCCAGCGAGTTGAAACACGCCGAGCGAAGAGCTTTCCGCGCTGCGCTCAAAGCCGGTGTCGAGATGCCGGGCAGTAACCCGCGCGCCAGCCGTCAGAGCGCCACTGGGATCGCGAACTTCTCCGGTCAGCGATCCTTCGGAAACCTGAGCGAATGCCGCAACCGCGGCGTACAAAAGAAGAAGCGCGATCCGCATTTATAAATTCCCTTCGCGGACCACTTTTTCGAGGCGGTCGATTGCGGCGTCCAAAGTGGAGTACGTGAATCTCGAAATCGATGCCGAGGTCAGCAGGTGCTTGTAGGTTTCGTTCCAGGCCTCGTGCATCGACTTCGGCCCGTACGGCTGGTTTGACGTGAATTCGGCAAACGCGTCATCGCGCGACATCGAACGGAGCCGCGGCTCCGCGCCGGTCTGTCTGTCGAGAAATACGATATGGCGGACGGTCGCCTCGTCAGCAGTCTGAAAGCCAGGGATGTCGGCGGTGCGGATCTCCAACCGGATCGCGCCAGTGGGATGACGTTTCGCGGTGTACGCTTCCATTTCGGGGAATAGTTGTGTGGCTTCTTTGCGCAAGCGGATGCTGAAGGACGCGCCGACGATCATAGCCTCCGCTTTTCCGCGAACCAGGTATGCCGCGTCATCACAGACATAGGTCCATCCACGGCGCGCACAGGCAAAAGCGAGCGAACTTTTCCCCGCTCCTGACTCGCCGCAGAGAAGCACTCCGTGGCCGCCGAACACAACGGCCGCGCAATGAATGGGCGCAAGGTAGAACGCAGCGATTTGCAGGTAAGCCATCGCTTCGAGAAATGTGTAGCGGTAATATGCCAGGTCCGTCAGGGCCGCTGGAGTCACCCAACTATAGCTGCGGCCTTTCCGCAGATCGCAAACAGCGGAATCATTCGGACTGGCAGTGATCGTGAGCAGGTGATCATAGGAACGATAGACAGGCATCGGCGGAACCGGGCCGCCTTCAGGGCCATGCACTCCCGCGCGAACTTCCACCGGCTTGACTTCGAAACGAGCTTTGCACTGACCCCAGCTTTCCGCAGCCGCCCCCAGAACAATCTCCGAATTGGTGCGCACAAGAACCGGAAATCCGAGCGGCCAGAAAATGCGATCGAGCGGGAGAGGCTCGTGGTGCAACAAAGGATCCGGGGATTCGCCGGAATTCACGTCCGGCATGCCGCCTGGCGCCGTTTGTACAATTTCTGCCAAGTGGCTTAGACCTCTAATCCGGATTCTTCGGAACAGCTTCGGGCGCGCGGTTTTTGGCAATCCGGTACACCAACCAACCAAGGTAACTTGCCGTAATTGCCTGCGTGATGGAACCGGCGATGGGTATGCCGACCACGCCGAGAGGACTCTGAATGGCGACGAGATCGAGAGACACGTTCAAGCAAAAAGATAAAACCGCCGCGCGCACCATCAGTTCGTTCCGCCGCAGCGCCGACACAAGACCGAGCAACATCGCGAGAACGATTGCAAACGGAACGCGAGTAAGCGCAGCGCGCTGCACGCTGCCTACCAACTCGGCAGCCTCGTCGGTAAATGCCCGGCTCTGAAACAGGAATCGTACGACTGCGTCGGAAAACAGAAGCAGAAAGAGTGTGCCTGCGGTGGCCGCGCCGATCATCATCAGGCCTTGCGACCGGAGCGTACGGCGAAGACGCACCCAATCCCCGAGCGCCGCGAAGCGCGAAAGATGCGGCAGGGTCGCGGTGCCGACTCCAGTCGCCGCGACGCCGAGAAATACGGTGACCAATTTCGTTCCCAGGTTCAGGGCGGAAACACTGCCCGGTTTCAGGCGCGCGGCGAGCGCCTGATCGATGAGCACCGCGCCTCCGAATAGCAACGTGCCAGCCATCACCGGAATGTACTGACTGAATACGCCGTCCATTTCCTCGCTCTTCCCGGCCCAACGCGGCAGCACGCGATGACCGCTTCGATGCAAGGCGAAGCCCAGGACACACACTTCGGCGAGCCCTCCGGCGATGGTTCCCCAGGCAAGCGCGTACACTCCCCAGGTCCGTCCAAAGAGAAAGATCGACGTAATGGTGAACAGGGGGACCGCGGCGGGAGTCAGCGCGGCGATCGCGAATTCTCCCGACGAGTTCAGGCGGGCACGATAAGCAACGCTGAGTCCGCCAAGCGGAAGCAGCGGTAGCAGCAGCAGCAGGAGATCCAACGTGACCGCGCGTTTCGGCATGTCGAATCCGGAGGCGATTAGTGGCATAACCCACGGGGACCCAAGTGCAAGCAGCGCAGCGAATCCCGCGAGCGCCGTGAGCACCCAGCCGACAACAGCTTGGTACATGCGTTCCGCCGCATCCACTCCGGAGCTTTCGCGCAAACTCACGAAGGCCGGAACGAGAGCGGACGTCAGCGGATTCGCCAACGTGTCCGCTACGAGCGACGGAACCAGAAAAGCGGCGAGGAAGGAATCGAGGGCATCGCTCGCGCCATAGGCTCTCGCCATGGTGACGACTTTCAGCGCTCCGGCGATCTTCACCGCGGCGGCGAGTATACTGACAAGGATCGCGTCTCCGGCGATGCCGCGGCCCAGGCGGCGAAGCCCCGCGGCGTTTGACTCAAACGTTCCAGACACCCTGAATCCTGGGTCCAACGCTATCACAGCCCCGATCCATCAAGAACAACAATGCGCGTCGCAATCGTCCATTATTGGCTTCTAAACATGCGCGGCGGCGAGAAGGTGGTCGAAGAGTTGTGCCGCCTGTTCCCGCAAGCGGATCTCTTCACTCTGTTCTACAACCCGGAACGCGTCTCGCCGTTGATTCGCGCCCGGCGCGTTACAGCATCGTACTTAAATCCGCTGCGCGGTGTGTACCGATCGCTGCTGCCGTGGATGCCGACGGCGCTCGAATCCTTCGACCTGCGCGGCTACGATCTTGTGATCAGCAGTGAATCCGGTCCCGCAAAAGGCGTCATCACGTCGACCAGCACGAAGCACGTTTGCTATTGCCACACGCCCATGCGTTATCTATGGGATCTCTATCCGGCTTATCTTCACGACTGGACTCCGATGTGGAAGCGTCCGCTCGTGGCTGGTTTCACGCGCAAACTTCGGGTGTGGGACTACGCGACCGCCGCCCGCGTTGACAAGTTCATCGCGAACAGCGACAACGTCCGGCGGCGAATCTGGAAAGCCTACCGCCGGGATGCCGACGTGGTTTATCCTCCCGTGCCTGTGCACTCATTTGTATCGAAGACGGCCGAAGACTACTTCCTGATCGTGTCCGAGTTGGTTCCTTACAAGCGAATTGATCTCGCGATGGAAGCCTTCTCGCGAAGTGGACGGCGCTTGAAAGTGGTCGGAGCGGGTCCGGAATTCGCACGCTTGAAAAGATCGGCGAAGTCCAATATCGAATTTTGCGGACGCGTTTCCGACGCGGATCTCATCGAGCTGTACGCCCGCTCGCGCGCGTTGGTGATGCCCGGGGAGGAAGATTTTGGCATTACAGTCGTCGAAGCATTGGCCAGCGGCAAACCGGTCATCGCCTACGGACAGGGAGGAGCCGTTGAGATCGCAGGTGACCACGGATTCTATTTCGAATCGCCGGACTCCGCCAGCTTAGACGGAGCCATCGCGCGATTCGAAAAAGCAGAGAAATGCGTTTCCGCTAACGAGCTGCAGACCGCCGCCGCCAGGTTCGCGCCGGAGCATTTCGCCGCCGGAATCCGGCGAGCGGTGGAAGAAGCGGACGCTACTTCCTAGCAGCCGCAAATCAGCCCTTGGAGCTATATACTCAGAAGATCCACGAAAGGTTCGATGCTGGTAAAAGCTCATGCATTTCTGTTGTTGATGGCTGTGCAGGCACTCGCGGCACCGAGCTTCTATCGCGAAATTCAACCCATCCTCCACAAGAAGTGCCAGGGCTGCCATCAGCCGGCGGCCAAAACTTCCGGCTTGGATCTCACTACGTTCGACGGCTTCGCAAAGGGCGGACAGCGGGGTCCATCCTTTGTGGCGGAGCGGCCGGACGATAGCCTGCTCATCAAATATGTGACCGGCGCCGCGATGCCGCGCATGCCGATGGGCGAGACACCTCTTCCCGCTGACGAAGTCGCGCTGCTGCGGGATTGGATTCGGTCAGGCGCAAAAAATGATTCACCGCTCGAATCCACCGAAGCAAAGACGCCGGTGTATTTGCAGCCCTCGGTGATCACCGCCCTGCGGTATTCACCGGACGGCGCGGAGATAGCCGTCTCCGGCAACGGAGAAATCCTCGTCAGCGGCGCGGACGGAAAAGGCCCCCTGCGCAGATTCATCGGCGGTTCCGAGCGCATCCTGTCACTGGCATACAGCGCCGATGGCAGGATTCTGGTCGCGGGAGGCGGAACTCCGGCGCAGTTCGGCGAAATTCAGATCTGGGACGCAAAAGCCGGAAAGCTGCTCAATTCCGTCAAACTGACATCCGACACTGTGTTCGGTGGATCGATCGCGCCGGACGGTTCGAAGATCGCCGTCGGTTGCGCCGACAACACCGTACACGTGTTCGAAACCAAGAGCGCGAAAGAAATCTACAAGATCAGCAATCATGAGAACTGGGTGCTCGCAACCGTGTTTGGCGTGGATTCGAAACGTTTCGTTTCCGCCAGCGGCGATCGCGCCGCGAAGCTGATCGATGCCGATTCCGGAGCGTTTCTTGAAAATGTGAACTTGCTGCGCGGCGAGCTCGCAGCCATCGCGCGCCATCCGAAAAAAGATGTGGTCGTGATCGGCGGAGCGGAGCGAATCCCGTACATCTATTTATTAGACCGGCCCCGCAATATGAAAATCGCCGACGACACCACGTTGGTCCGCAAGCTCGACCGGCAGGACGGTGCCATCACCGCACTCGACTGGTCACCCGACGGCACGCGGATCGCGGTCGCCGGCGCGGCTGCATCCGTGAATCTTTACGACGCCGAAACCGGGATGAAATCAGCGTCCTGCACCGGGCACGAAGCCGGCATCTACGCGATCGCTTTCTCGCCCGACAGCAAGAGGCTGGCGACAGGCGGATTCGACGGCAAGGTTCGCGTGTACAACACCGCGGATTGCGCGCTGCTTCGTTCCTTCGTTCCCGCGCCCATTTCCGCCGGTGGATCCCAATGAGATTCCTCGCCGCAATGCTAGCGTTTAGTTCGGCGCTAGGCGCCGCCACGCCGTCGATTGTCGAATTGCAACCGAGAGGAACGCAGAAGGGCCGCCCTTTCACCTTGACCATCGCCGGTCAGAATCTCGGCGAGGGCGCGGCGGTAATCTCGAATCTCCCGGCCACCTTCACGCCAATGGCGCCGGCGCGAACCGGAATGATCGGGCGCTACGTGACGTTCCTGGTGGAGCCGACGACCGAATGGCCAGTCGGTGTCTACACAATTCGCCTGCGTGCGGCGAATGGCCTGTCGAACCTCCTTCTCTTCAGCATCGGCGCGTTTCCGGAAATCGCGGAAGAAGAAAGCCAGCCCGGGGCGCTTCCGCATCAAAACGATTCCATCGAGCGCGCCCAACCGTTGCCTACGGGATCCGTCACCGTGAACGGAACGCTTCAGGGCGCCGAGCGTGACATCTACCGCGTCCAGGCCAAGGCCGGTGAACGTCGCGTGTTTGAAATCGAAGCGCGACGAGTTGGCTCCGCGATCGATCCGGTCGTGCGCGTGATGGACGGTGCGGGAAAAGTGCTTGCGAAAAGCGACGACGATCCGCTGCTGAGCCTCGATGCGCGCGTCGACGTCACCTTTCCGAAGGATGGCTTTTATTACGTCGAGGTCCACGATGCCCGATTCTCGACCCAGACGCAGAACTTCTATCGCCTGAAGACGGGTTCTTACTCCTACTCCACCGGGATTTTCCCGCTTGGCGGACGCCGTGGGGAACGCGTCGAAGTGGACCTCTCTGGAACAAAAGTCAAAGTGGACCTGACCACCGCAACCACGCAACGCGTCTTCGTAAGCGCGCCCGACGCAGCGACGCTTCCCTTGCCTTTCGCCGTCGGCGAATTTCCCGAAGTGCGCGAACCCGTGGCCGGACCCCTGACATTGCCTGTCACGATCAACGGGCGTCTGTCGGTGCCAGGTGAAATCGACAAATACGAGCTGCAAGTAACGCCGGGTGAGGAATTCTTCTTCGACCTACAGGCGCGTGAACTCGGAACGTCCAAGCTCACCGGCCTGATTACTGTATTCGATGAGCAAGGAAAGAAATTGGCTTCGGCTGGAGACGGACCGCTGCCTGTCGACGTCGCGGCCGTCCAGGCCACCAGCCGGACTTTGGGCGATCCCTACCTGCAATTCAAAGTGCCCGACGGCGTTCACCGCGTCTCGATCACCGTCGAAGATCTGGCGCGGCGCGGGGGGCCGCACTACGCGTACCGGCTGATGGCGTATCGCGCCAAGCAAGACTTTCGCGCCTCGATCAGCACGTCTTTCGTCAACATACCGGCCGGCGGTACCGCCTTGGTGAACGTCAACGTGGCGCGTCGCGGATACAACGGTCCTCTGCGCATCGAAGCGGTCAACTTGCCCGTCGGCGTCGCGATGGCGGGTGGCGATATTCCGGCCGAAGCCGCCGATCCGAATAATCGCGCAACCGGCCGTTCGGCGATTCTGACCCTGACAGCGACTCCCGATGCGAAGCTCGATGGGCACGACCTCAGCTTCCGCGCGGTCGGCTGGGACGACGCTGGAAATCGTATCGAGAGAATTGCAACCGGGCTTGGCTACTCGATCGGCGTCGCGGGCGCGAACGATCAGGGAGCGGTAGACAGGCAGCGGTCCTTGACGGGCTCGTGGCTGGGCTATCAACTCCCGGCTGCCCTCACGAATCCGGCTTCAGCGTCGCTCATTTTGAAATTGGAAAAGCCAATAAAGAAAGAATCCGGATACCAGTTTCTATTCCGCTGGACTTGGACCGGTACGAATCAGAACTGGCCGGACACCGTGAGCGTGGACGTTCCCAATTTCGCCGATATCCGCGTGATCGAGATGAAGATCGATCCGAAGGACCGCAAGACCGGGACGTTTGTTTTAGGCTCTACCCGTAACACTTTGGCCGCGCGCTACAACATCGTTGTCAGCGGCCGACTGATGATCGGCGGCGCGCGAGAAGAGATTTTTGCGCCTCTCATCGCTTTCGATTTGCCACTCATGGATCCCGAGGAGAAAGATGCGAATTCGCGACCCCCTGCTGCTAATTAGCGCGGCACTCTCGCTAACCGCCGCTGAACCGGTGACGTTTCTGCGCGACGTCGCGCCGATTCTCAACAAGGTCGGCTGCACGTCCGGCACATGCCATGGCGCGGCAAAAGGGAAGAACGGCTTCAAACTCTCCCTGCGCGGCTACGATCCGCAATACGATTACGAAGCCCTCCTCTACGACTTGTCCGCGCGGCGATTCAACCGCGCCGATCCGGCCAAGAGCCTGATGCTTTCAAAACCGACGCAGCAAGTGGCGCACGGCGGCGGTCTGCGATTCGAAAAGAGCTCGGCGTACTACCAGACGATTTTCAATTGGATCGCCCAGGGCGTTCCGTTCGGCGATCCGGCCAAAGACGACGTCGCGTCGCTCGAAGTGGATCCGCGGGACGTCGCCATGCCCAAGCCCGGCGAATCCGCAACCGTCAAGATCGTTGCTCGATTCGCAGACGGTAAAACGCGCGATGTTACGAACGAAGCGACCGTGGAATCGAACATGCCCGACGTTGCCAAGGTGGACTCGACTTCTCTACAAGTGCGCGGCGAGCGGGTCGGCGAAGCCACGCTGTTGGTCCGCTACCAGGGAAAGTACGCGACCATTCCCGTCACGATCTTGAATCCGAAGCCAGGCTTCGTCTGGAAGCAGCTGGCGCAAAACAATTACGTCGATCAGCTGGTGGACGCGAAACTAAAGCGGCTCCATATCCAACCCTCCGGTCTCGCAACCGACGCGGAATTCCTGCGTCGCGCAACCCTCGACTTAATCGGCCAATTGCCCACACCGGCGGATGTCCGCGAATTCCTAGCGGATCCGGCTCCGTCGAAAGTGAAGCGAGAAAAGCGGATCGACAAGCTCATAGGCAGCACCGCCTACGCCGATCGTTGGACCGTGAAGTGGGGCGACTTGCTGCAATCGTCGCGCAAGTTTCTCGGCGAAAAAGCGACCTACGAATTTCGCGAATGGATCCACGATAGTGTCGCGAAGAACCAGCCTTACGACAAGATGGTTCGCGAACTGTTGACCAGCCGGGGAAGTGTCTACGATTCGCCGGCCGCCAACTACTTCCGCACCACGCGGGAGCCGAAGCCGACAATGGAAAAAACCACCCAGGTTTTCCTCGGCGTACGCATGGTCTGCGCGCAGTACCACGATCACCCCTTCGAACGCTGGACGCAGAATCAGTATTACCAGATGGCCGCGTTCTTTTCGGCGGTCGGATTGCGCCCCGGCTACGAAGTCGGCGAAGAGATCGTCTACGACCAACGGTCCGATTACGAAATGCGCCATCCGAAAGACAATCGCGTGATGATGCCGCAATTTCTGATCGCCTCAGCGGGCGCCGTGCCGATTCCGTCCGATCAGAGAAGGCGGGATGCGTTCGCCGACTGGCTCATCTCGAAGCAGAATCCGTTCTTTGCGAAGGCGATCGCGAATCGCATCTGGAGTTACTTCCTGGGCCGCGGCATTATCGATCCCGTAGACGACATCCGCGCGTCGAATCCACCAGTGAATGCCGCTTTGCTCAAGGCGCTGACGAAGGATCTGACCGATCACAATTTCGACTTACAGCACCTCATGCGCGTGATCGTCACTTCGCGGACCTATCAAGCGTCGTTCCAGCCGAATGATTGGAATGCTCTCGACGGCGATAATTTCTCTCACGCCATGCCGCGACGCCTGAGCGCCGAACCGCTGATGGATGCGGTTGCGCACGCAGCTGGTGTCCGGCCAAATTTCCCCGAAGTTCCCGAAGACACAAGCGCCTCGCAACTCCCTGATCCCCACGTCGGTGCCGACGGCTTCCTGGACCTCTTTGGACGCCCAAGCCGCGAATCCGCTTGCGAGTGCGAGCGCCGCTCCGATTTCAGCCTTCCCCAAGCGCTGAACCTCGTGAACGGCACAACCATCTCCGATGCCGTCGCGGACGCGAAGGGTCGCGTTGCGAAAAATGTTCTGGCTGGAATGACGGACTCCGAAATGGTTCAGGATTTGTATCTCGCCACGATATCGCGTCCGCCCACGAAAGCGGAATCGAATTACGCATTGAAGTATCTTTCCGGCGGACCGCGAACACTTCGCGCGCAGGATTTGCTGTGGGCTCTGCTCAACAGCAAAGGCTTTCTCTACGTTTACTAGTTGGAAACGAGGCGCTTGTGCTGAATATTCCTGGACGAATCGCCGGACAAACGTGTGAAGGCCCGACGCGCCGCGAGCTGATGCGTATCGGCTCCCTCGGCCTTGCGGGGCTGCATCTGCCCGGCTTCTTCCTTTCTCAGAAAGCCGCGAAAGCTGCCGACACCGCTAAGAAATACGCGGGCGCAAAAGGCTTCGACCAAGCCAAGAACGTCATCATGATTTTCTTGCAGGGCGGCCCGAGCCATATCGATATATGGGACCCGAAGCCGAATGCGCCGGACAATATCCGCGGCGAATTCAAACCCATTAAGACTAAAATTCCGGGTACGTGGATCGGCGAGCACATGCCGATGATGGCCCAGGCGATGGACAAGGTCACCTTGATCCGGTCGATGAGCTATACGCCGAACGGCCTATTCAATCACACGGCGGCAATCTATCAGATGCTGACCGGATATCCGCCGGACAAGGTTTCCCCGTCCGGCCAGCTCGAGCCGCCGAACGCGTCGGACTTTCCGACCGCCGGCAGCCACATCAGCAAAATGAAACCGATGAAGGACGCGATGCTGCCCTTCGTCGAACTTCCCCGCCCTCTCCAGGAATCCGGCATCATCGGCAAAGGCGGAGCGGCGGGCTTTCTGGGCAAGGCTTACGATCCCTACCGCATGTATCAGGATCCCGCGGGCAAGGTCACGCTCGATGATCTTTCGCTCCGCAAAGACATTCCGCCGGAGCGTTTGAAGGAACGCTTCGAATTGCTGAAGGGCATCAACGGCTCCATGCCCGATCTCGAAAAGGCGCTGAATGCCTCCGCCGTTGATGAATACTACGGCAAGGCCTACGATCTCGTCTTAAGCGGCAAGGCCCGCGACGCGATGGATTTGACCAAGGAAACCGTCGCCATGCGCGAGCGCTACGGGATGCACACCTTCGGGCAGAGCGTTTTGATGGCGCGTCGGCTGATTGAGGCCGGTACGAAATTCGTCCAGGTGAACTGGCCTTCGGTCGCCAATGGAGATCCCGAAAAAACGGCCTGGGATACACATGCGGCGAACTTCGCGCCGCTCAAGAATCTCCACTGCCCGAAACTGGATCGCGCTTTATCCGCGCTGCTCGAAGATATGGATCAGCGGGGCCTACTGAAGGAAACGATGGTCGTCGCGATCGGAGAGTTCGGCCGCAGCCCGCGCATGGGCGTCTCGACGAGTGGGAATAGCAACAGCCCGGATGGCCGCGATCACTGGCCCTATTGTTACAGCGGAGTCGTAGCCGGCGCGGGCATCGCGCGCGGCATGCAGTATGGCGAATCCGACGCCACCGCTTCCAGCCCGAAAGAGAAGCCCGTGCATCCGAACGACCTACTCGCCACGATTTACTACGGCTTGGGAATTGATCCGGATATGGAAATCCGCAATCATCTCAATCAGCCGCGCGAACTGGTGAAAGGCAAAATCGTGACTGATCTATTCGCCTGACCGTTCAGTTCCCAAACCAAGAAGGCCCCCGGGATTATCCAGAGCCTTTAAGACTCGCCAGCAATCGGGATAGGGGGGAGCCTCGCGACTCCTCCCCTCCCACACCACCGGACATGCGGGTCCGCATCCGGCGTTGAGCCCGTGAGGGCCGAAGGTTCGATCCGCGTTATGCCATAGAGGTTTCACCGCTCCTTGGTTCCTTTCGGGCTTCACCCTATCCACCCCAAGTAAGCTCAGCCGAAGCTGATTGGCTGGTGCATGACCATCCATGAAAGCTGCGTTCTACTACTTCCGATCACGGTTCGGGCCTTCACTACTTGCGCAGCTACTATGCCCTCTGCTGACTTCTGCTGCGTGATCAAAGCACCTTACGATGCCCTCAGTCACGATTTCGTGACACGCAACAGGTCTCCCGAGGTAAGTTCGACCGCCTTCCGCACGACCGCCGGATTTACAACCAGTGCCCTTGATGGATATGGGCTTCGCTGTCATTGGCCAACTCGTCCGACACTGCATGCCTCTGATCCGGTTTTTGTACATCGGCTCGTACGTTTGCTCCACGCTTCTTTCAGACCCCGCCTCGCGACGACGCCCTTGCGCTTCGCTATCACTTCACCTCCATCAGGTTGTGAAAAGGACTTGCACCTTCGAGCTGTCGAACATGCTCGGCACACCAAAAAAAGGCCCGTCCGCGAGGACGGGCCAATTCACACACAAGGGTTTGAGCTTAGTGCGCTTCCATCGGAGAATAACGATTCAGCAAGGAGAGCAGGGCCGCTGCCTGTGCTGGCGCCGCGGCTTTGCGCATCACAACTTCCCGGCTGCCCATTTTGGATCCGTAGAGCGTCGCGTTGACGTCCTGATCCGGACGAAGCGTGGCGCCCTGCAGGGAAATACCGGCGAAAACACCGCGCGAACGGGACCACGAAAGAATTTCAGCGGTCATCTTAGCATCGGTCTGTGCGGAAGCAGTGCGGCCGACCGGGCCCGCGGCTACTTCGCCTTCTCCGCCCAAAGTGAACTTGCTCTCCAACAGCTTCTGCGATCCGCGATCGTTCATCACCAGCATGACAACGTCCGTCTCAGATCCACCGATCTGGAAGCCGAAGCTGCCGCCTTCAACGCGAATGGCCGCCGGAGAAGACCAGCCAGTCAGGCCCATCGCGCGGCAGGAGATGAATCCCCGACCGTACTTTCCACCGACAATGAAAGCGCCCTTCTTCAGGCCCGGCACAATGACAATACAATGCGCCTTGCGGAGCAAATCTTCCGGAATGCTCTTGTCGCCGGCGTTCATGATTTCACTCAGAACGGTGGTCGATTCGGTAAGCCGGTGGGCGGTCTCAGATTCTTTCGCCATAACCGGAAGCACCGGCAGGGCCATTATTAAAAACGCACATACTTTTTTCATTCGCACTCTCCTTAAGCAGTCTGAACGGCTGTGCCAACCCATGTGCGCTGGCAAGCACGATGTTACCAAAGCAATTCACGGTCCACACTAAATAGTAGATAATCCAGAGCAAAGCTGATTAGGAAACCTCGTCCCATGCAAATTCTGCAGACAATAGGCAGGTCTTTCCGGGTGAGACCGGCTTGCGAAAGCCGTATTCTCCCTGGCCTCTAGCTGCTGATCCCAACGGCGCGACCACGAGCAGCGATCCGGATAGCAAGGCGTAGCTAGCAGAGCCTTGCTTAGCCGCGCGTCGTAAACTCCGCCAATTCCTTCATCGGAACCGCGGAAGCCCCGGCGATCCGGATCCGGACGCTATGCGTGCGGCCGTCATCCTTCAACTGGATCCGGCCCGATTCCACCCGCGTACCATCCACCTCGACCGCTCCGCCCTCCGGACTCCGCTCGACAGCAATCTGATACGTTGCGGATCGATAGCGATACGTGAACGAGAAGCCCGGCCAAGTCTCCGGAATCGCCGGCTCCATGGTGAAGTGGTCGCCGCGCAAATGGAAGCCAAGGACATCTTCAATCCAGGCGCGGTACATTACACCCGAAGAACCGGTGTACCAGGT
Source organism: Bryobacterales bacterium (assembly GCA_038210135.1). Lineage (GTDB taxonomy): Bacteria > Acidobacteriota > Terriglobia > Bryobacterales > Bryobacteraceae > JBBQWZ01. The sequence goes on along the minus strand of JBBQWZ010000022.1, from coordinate 66,852 downwards.
CCAACCGCTTTGCCCTACATGACCGGCGAGTGCCGCGATGTCCGCCGCGATGACGTACGGCTCGCCGCGATACTTCGCCGCCTTCGCGACATCGCTTGCACGTTCGATCGGATTGATCATCTCAAGCATTCGAACCGCCGAGGCTCCGTCGGCTATACGCGCGCACGCCATCGCGAACCACAGCGACGCATGCGTATACTGTCCGCCGTTTTCGCGAACTCCTGCCGGATAGCCCATGATATAGCCTGGATTCGGCTGGGAGCGGTCGAAGGGCGGCGTGAACAACAGAATCAGCCGCTCCTTCTCGAGCACCAATTCCCGCTGCGCGGAACGCAAGGCCTGCCGGGCGCGGTCCGGGTCCGCGGAACCCGAAATCACTGCCCAGGATTGCGGGATCGAGTCGATCCGGGCTTCGGCATTTGCCGACGCGCCCAACTTCGAGCCGTCGTCGAAGTAGCCGCGCAAATACCACTGCCCATCCCAGCCGTCGCGCTCCATTGCTTCCGCGAGATTCGTGGCGCGCTGCTTCCAGATGGGCTCAGTCGCATAGCCGCGCATCGACAGCAGCTGGTCGAACGCTTTTGCCGATGCGCAGAGGAACCACGCGAGCCAGCTGCTTTCGCCCTTTCCCGCTGCCCCGACCAAATTCATTCCGTCGTTCCAGTCGCCATTTCCGAAAAGGGGCAAGCCGTGCGGACCCAGTTTCCAGGCATACTCGAGAGCCCGGCGGCAATGCTCCAGCAGATTCGCGGAATCGTGCGAGACGTTCGGCACGAACAACTTCTCGTGCTCGTCCTCTTTGAGAATCGGACCTTCGAGGAATGTCACCTGCTCATCCAGAATCGCGACGTCGCCGGTAATTTCCGCATAGCGCGCAACCGCGAACGGCAGCCACGCCAAGTCGTCCGAACACTTCGTGCGAACGCCGTTCCCGCTCTCCGGATGCCACCAATGCTGCACGTCGCCTTCGACGAACTGACGCGAAGCGCATTTCAAAATGTGTGCCCTGGTGACTTCGGGCATGGAATACACCAACGCCAAACAATCTTGCAGTTGATCGCGGAACCCGAACGCGCCTCCCGATTGGTAGATCGCCGACCGAGCCCAAAACCGGCAGCTCAACGTCTGATACTGAAGCCATCGATTCATCAGCAGGTCGTTCGACAGCGTCGGCGTCTTCACCGTGATCACACTCAGCTTCAAATTCCACCAATCGCGAGTGGCCGCCAGCGCGTTTTCGACGGATTTCGAATCTTTGTATTGGGCGGTTAACTTGCGGACCTGTTCGATCGATTCCGCCTCGCCGAGCAGGAAGATGACCTCCGCCTCCTTGCCCGTATCCAACGAAATCTCCACCTGAAGAATCCCGGCTGGATCCATTCCGGCGCCAGCGCGGTTTTCCAATCGAACCCGGTCAAGCCCCTCTGGCTTGGCATGCGAGCCATTGCGGCCAAGAAACAGGAAGCGGTCTCCGGAAAAGGAAGACGCCTGCGGACTGGCCGCCGCAAATGCCACCCGCGTACCGAATCCGCTGTTCCACGAATTACGCGCGACCATCGCTCCGCTCTGCTGGTCCCATGCCGTATGGATCTGGAGCTGCTGTTCCTCGCGTGTCGACCCCAGCACCCACTCGACGAAGTACGTTGCCGTCAGCTTGCGTGGCCGGCCCGATTCATTTCGCAACTTCAGCCGGCAAATCTTCACCGGATCCTGGCCGGTGGGCACGAAAACGGTGAGCTCCTGAACGATCGCGTGACTGTTGTGTTCGAACACCGAATAGCCCTGGCCATGGCGCGCCCGGTACGCGTCATTCTCGCGAATCGGAAGGGCAGTCGGCGTCCAAACCGTCCCCGTATCCTCGTCGCGAAGGTAGATCGCCTCGGACTGCGGATCCGTCACGGGATCGTTATGCCAGGGCGTCAGGCGATTGCTCTGGCTATTTCCGAACCACGTAAACCCCAGGCCGGATTCGCTCACAACGGTGCCAAAATTCTCCGTCGCAATCACATTCACCCATGGCGCCGGAGTCTGGCTTTCGGGCTTCAGATAAATCGCGTACTCGTGGCCTTCCGTTGTGAATCCGCCGAGACCGTTGAAGTACGGCAGTTGCAGGAATGGTAAGGGCGAAGACGGATACGTCGCCGCATCGCTCGGAACAAATTGCGCCATCACCGGAGCTTCCGCGCCGGACGTCAACTGCTGGCGTAGGGTTCCCCGTCCGCCGTTCAACACGATACTGGCCGAGGCCAGAAGCAGGTCGCGATCCACCTCGGAAATCGCATTCCAATCACGAAGAAACACCCCGCCGGGCTGCTCGACGCCTGTGTGCAGCGTGTGCCCTTCGACCATCTGCCGCACCAGATTCGCGAGCGGCCGGTCGTAGCTCGATGGCTCCTGATTCAGAATGACGAGATCGGCGCGGAATCCGCGAAGGCGCCAGTACGTGTGCGCCAGCAACAGCTCGCGAACCAGCCGGAGTCCGCGCGCATCTCCAACGAGGACGGTCACAATCGGCAAATCGCCCGAAATCCCGTGACCCCACAATTGCGGCTGTCCGAGCTTGTTGCGAAGTATTCGATCCGGCGCGCGCAGTCGTGCGATCGGGTAATAGATGTAACCCAACAGATCCTGAAAGCGCTCGGCGCTCGCGCCGGAAATACCCAAGTAGCGGAACTGCAGTTGCGACCGCGTCCATGCCATCTCGAACGCGCGGCCCACCGTCTCCTGCGCGGAGTACTTTTGCACCAGCGCGAGCAAGGCTTCGCGCGACGACGCGGCGATGGTCAGGTACGAAATTTCCGCCCGGTCGCGCGGCTCAAGTTTCAAGCGGCAGCGAAGGCTGAAAATCGGATCGAGTACCGCGCCGGCCGACCCAGTCAATTCGCGGTCCAGCGCCGCCGGGTGTGCCAGCGTATTTCCCCGGCCCAGAAACTGACCGCGGTCCGTCTCGAACTGGACTTCCGCCGCGCCAATCAGGATATGCGCAGCCCAAATCGGAGTCTCATCCGGCGAACGCGGACGTCGGTGCGCGATCAGCACCGGAGCGTTCTCCAGCCTCTCGGTTTCGACGAACATTTTCGCGAAAGCGGGATGCGCGCGATCGGCTCCATGCACCGCCAGCGCGAGTTCGACATACGACGTCAGCTCGATTTCGCGGCGCCGCAGAGATCGATTCGTGATCGTCACCCGCCGGATTTCGACGTCGTCTTCCGAAGCGACCGTAACTTCGGTCACCGTCTCGATTCCGAGAACCCTCCGCTGAAACTCCACTCGATCTTCCGTGAACCGCGCGAATGCCACACCTACCCGTCCGCTGGTCGGTTGAATCGTGACGCTCCAGTTCGTCTTCGCGGCCACGTCGCGCACGTAGATAAATGGACCATACAGACCGGGTGAAGAATCCATTCGCCAACGCGAGATGTCGAAGTCGTTCCAGCGCGTATACCCGCCACCGGAATTGTTGACCAGGCTGCTCAGCCGCCCGTTGCCGTACAGGTGGACTCGCAGGCCACCCGACTCTTCCTGCCAGGGCGCGGATTCGGTTTCGGCTTGTGCCGATGCGCGAACCGCGGTTTTCGGGCGCGGCTGCTCCTCGATCAAAGAGCGGCTGACCGGCAGCCCTTCGAATAAGAGCGATTCCACCGCGCGGACCCGCAGGTTGCGCTGAAAGCGCCGCTGCATCGCGTTTCCGTGGACAGCATTGTCCAGCGCCAGCAGGCTCATCGCCTGGTGATGCGCCATGTAGGTGTAAACCACGACCCCGCGCCCGCCCTCGCGCGTGCTCTGCCGCGTGTAATCGATCGATTCGTAGAAACCCAACGAACCCACCATGCCCAGCTCTTTTAAACGGCGAAGGTTCTCGACGGAAGCCACCGGCTCCACTTGCAGCGCGAGCATCGTCGCGTAGGGAGCGACGACCAATTCTTTTTCAAGACCCGGCTGTAGCCCCAGGTCTGGCACGCCGAAGGCGCGGTATTGATAAATCTGGTGGGCGTCGAGCGCGCTGTACGCCGATTCGGAAACACCCCACGGCACGCCGCGCTCGCGGCCGTATTCCATCTGCGTATCGACCGCATACCGGCATGCTCGATCGAGCATCGAGTTCGCGAAGGCCGGCATGAACAACATTGGCATCAGATACTCGAACATCGTCCCGCTCCAGGACAACAATCCTTCGCCGCCCGACGCGACCGGATGCGGTCTGCCCAGCGCGAACCAGTGATCCATCGGCACGTCACCCTTGGCAACGGCGACGTAGCTTGTCAGCCGGCACTCGCTCGCCAGCAAGTCATAGTGGCTGGTGAATTCAAGCGGTCCGCCAACCGAGTAGCCAATGCCGAACAACCGGCGCGACGAATCGTAGAGGATCGCCATGTTGATGCCGTTCGCAAAGTTCGACGTACTTTGAAAGAGCGCCTGCAAACGCGCGCTCGTCGCTACGGCCGCGGCTCGCGATGCGGTCCATTCCGACTCAATCTGGTCGAGCCAGGCCTGCACCTGCGGCAACCCGCCGGGCCGGTCTAGAAAGGCGCGAAGCGGCGCCGGCATGCCGCCGGTAAAATCCGCCAGCGAAGGAATGCGCCGCAACAGACGACGGCGTTCGAGCACGGCCTCCGGTCCCAGTTGTTCGACAAATTGATCCGGCGGATCGGCGAGAGTCTCGAGCCACAGCAGATAGCGCTCGACTCCCGCAATCCAAAACTCGACGTCGCGTTCGAGAACTTCCACCCAATAGGACCGGTCATCGCGCTGGGCGACCTGCCATCGATAGCGATGCGTCAACTGCCTGACCGCTTCACGCGCCAGTCGTAGGCGGCTGATCAGTTGGCTGCCGGTCACGCCGCCCCGGAACAAACGCTGCAGCGTCCGCAGCGGAACGGTGAACGACGTGTCTCGTCCGCTCGCTTCCGCCAGCACGGAAAGCGTATCCGAAAGGCCGCGCAGGCTGTTGGCGGGCAACACCGGTCCGCGCAGCGCGTCCACTACGCCCTGTTCCAGAATCCACAGACTGGCGAGCAGATTTCCGCTGTCAACCGTCGATACATAGCGCGGTAGCAGCGGTTCCAATAAGTGCGTGTCGTACCAGTTGAGCAGATGCCCTTCGTAATGCTCCAGCCGTTCGATGGTATGCATCGTCGCCGCGCAGCGGCGTTCAAATTCATCGATGGTCAGATAGCCGAAGTCACGAGCCGCCGTCGCGGAAGCGAGCCAGAGTCCGATATTCGTGGGCGACGTACGCTGCGCGACTTCGATCCGCAGAGAGACCTGCGAATTGTCGGGCGGCAGCCAGTTCGACTGCGTTCCGACAAGATCGTCGAAGAAACGCCAGGTCTCCCGCGCCGCTTTTCGCAGGAACAGGCGATCCGTCGCAGGCAGGCTTCGCAGCGGGGAGACCGCGCCGGAGTGCGCCAGCCAGACCGCGATGGCGGGAGATAACACCCACAGAGCCAGGAATAAAAACGTCGGCGCAAACGAACCTACCATTATCAGCGCGATCATCATGGCCAGCGAACATGCGCTGACGATCATCAACTGCCGTAACAGTGAGCTCACATGATGCGCCGACTTCGCGTGCGCCATTTCGGCGGTCTGCCACTCGAGCAGATGGCGGTGGCTAATCTGCCTCCGGTAGATCACGCGCACGATCGCATCGAGCGACAGCCATGCCTGATGCGGCAGCAGCGCGACCAGTACAACCGCGCGGATCAATTCGTCGCTCGCTCCCCGCCAACCGTGGACCGTGCCCTGAATCCGGCGTACCGCCCTTTCGAGTAGAGGCGCCAACGCTGGAGTCGCCAGCGCCAGGCCGACCACCAGGCTCCACAGGCCCGGCGCAGCCGAAATCAGCCAGCCAAAAACCAGCAGCAAAAAGGACGCGATCGGCACCAGACTCCGGCGCAAATTGTCGAGGATCCGCCAGCGGTTCGCCAAGCTTAAAGTATTCGGCTCGCGTCCTCCGCCACCCGCGGGAACCGTCGATCGCATCCAAGGCGAAATCTGCCAGTCGCCCCGGATCCAGCGATGCTGCCGCTTGCTGAAGCTCGAGTAATCGAGCGGCAGGTTCTCGAACAGTTCGATGCCACTGGCAAGTCCAACCCCTACGAACGCGCCTTCAATCAGGTCATGGCTCAACAGCGTCGCATCCGGAAAACGATGCCCCAGCATCGCGTGGAAAGCGGCGACGTCGTAGATCGCTTTGCCGTGAAAAATGCCCTCGCCAAACAGATCCTGCTGTGCGTCCGACACCGCATGACAGTACGGATCGGTTCCCGTCGCATCGGAGAACACGCGCGTAAATCGCGTCGCGGTGGCGCCTGGAAGCGAGATGCTGATCCGCGGCTGGATGATCGTGAAACCGCGCAGACGGCGGCGCGTAACGGGTTCGATTTCCACCCGGTTCAGCGGATGGGCGATGGTTTCGATCATCCGCCGCGCCGCCCCCGTCGGTAGCGTCGTATCGGCGTCCAACGTAATCACGAAATGGATCGTCTCGCGCAGGCGCCCGGCGCGAAGGACGTTGCCTTCGTGATCCCCGCATAGATAGGCGTTCAGCTCTTCGATCTTGCCGCGCTTGCGCTCCCAGCCAATCCACGCCTGTTCGCTTTCTGACCACTTCCGGTCGCGATGGAAAAGCGCAAACGAGGTTTCAGGATATCGGTGGTTCAGCTCATCGATCCCTTCGACGGCCGCCCGGAGCAATCCATCATCGGCCGGAGTGGTGGCGGTGGGCGCGTCCAGAAAATCGGAAAAGAGCGCGAAGCTGAGATGCTTTTCGCGATTGCCCAGATAGCGGACTTCGAGCTTTTCCAGTTCCTTCTGAACTACCGCCAGGCTCGATAGCATCATCGGAACCACAACCAGAGTCGCACCCGATTCCGGAATGCCCTTCTCGTAATCCATGCGCGGCAATTCGTCCGGCGGCAGCAGGGAGATCACCAGCGCGTTCACAAACTGGACAGAAAGTTCACTCAGGGGAAAGAAAGCGAGAGCCGCCAGCGCGCTCAGCAACACGACCGATTGCACGCCGCCCTCCCACGCAAAGGCCAGGGTCAGTGCCAAGAAACTGAGCGTCAATAGGTTAATCGATACCAGGTAAATCGGCGTCGGCCGTTTGCGAAGCGAGCGCGCGAATTGTTTCCGGAACGGAATGTCCGTGCGCAGCTTCCGTTCGATCTGTTCAATGCCAGCGTCGAGCAGGTAGTATTCCACCTGCCGCTCACTCGGATCCGACGCTTCAGAAGCCAGCTGAATCGCGAGCTTCGCCACTTCGAGTTCGAACAATGCGCTGTTCCGCGCCAGATCTTCAATCGCGCTCCGGCACTGGTTTCTGGTTGCGAAAGCGGAACCCGGATAGGTGCCGGCGGGGTCGCGCCGTAGTTCGAGCTCAACCAGGCTGGTCGATTCGAATAGCTTCGCCGCGTCCATCTGGCCGAGTGCGCGCAGACTGCCGAACGCATTCGCCACCGACAACCGGACTCCCGCCTCCAGTTCGTGATCGCGCCGCACGATGTCCGGCAGCGGACGGGCCAGCCGGGCCTCGAGCCAACGCTCGATCGGACCCAGCACCGGCTCTTCTCCCTGTAGCTGTTCGTCCAGGCATGTAACGAACGCGGATTGCGTCGCCACCGGATCGCTCTCAAGCAGCGCGAGCATCCGTTCGTACGCTTCCGGCCCATGCCGGAAAGCCTGTGCCAGGCGATTCGCCCACAAATAGGCAGCCTCACGCAGGTACTGCGCGTGGCTTACTTGATTCGCCAGTTGCGCCAGCGATTCGACCAGCACCATGCGGAGCATCACCGGCAGCACCCAGATCTCACCGATGGTTAATTCCTGGAGAGTCTGATACTCACGGATGCTTTCGGTGATGTTCGCCTGGGTCAGCCCGCCGTCGGTGTGTTGCAGCAGCTCTTTTGAAAGCTCATAAATTCGCAGGCTGCCATTTTTCTGCGGTAACGACGGAAGCTCGCGATGGTGTTCGCGCGGCAGATGCCGGAGCACCTCTGTAACGCTCGAGCGTGCCAGATATCCGTTGTCGAAAAGCCACTCCGCCGCCGCCGTAAGCGAGCGGTCGAGAAGGGCGAATTGCGCCAACTCGTCGGTCGCGCTTTCAAGGATGCGATCGCTTTCGCGCAATCGGTCGCGCAACCCTTTGGTTGCCCCGCTGCGCAGCGGCGTGCCGTGCATTACCGCCACTTCGTGAATAGCGGCTTTCAGCGCCTCGCCCGACAGCGGTTCCTGGCGTTGCACAACCTCTTCCGCCGCCGTCAGGCCCTCTTGCAGCAGAAAGATCGCCGGCGATCCGCTCGCCTGTACGATCCGGATCGCCGCATTCGCTTCCTCCGTCGTACATCGAACCGCCAGCAACGTCTCCCCATCGAGACGTAGTTTGTCGTAGCGGAAGCACCATGACTCGGGCTGCGAACCGGCTCCGCACAGGCACGGCTTCAGACCCGCCTTCTTGCGAAGACGATCCCCTACTTGCTTGACTTCTTCCAGTTGGGACGGATAAAAAACTAAGAGGACTTGCGGATCTGCTTTTTTCATGCCGCTATGGAGTGCGCGCCGCCTCAGGCCCGATTACGCAGTTGTGTCGCGGCCACGGCGAGAAAGAAAAGCATGAACAACACCCCGGCCGTTGCTTTGAGCGACGCCGTTACGGCCAGTCCTCCGAACGCCATCGCCACTCCGCTGACCAACGCGAACACGCCGAGTACACTGATCCAACCGAGCATCGTTTGGTCTCCTGGGAAAATTTAGTTTTTGTGGAGCTTTTTGCTGCTTCGCGTCGACACGCGCCCGCACAGCAAATGGGACCAACTCGGTGTCGCTGCTCCTGGCATCGGGTTTCCGGACCGGCTTCGTCGCCGGTGCCGTTTCAGCCCACGCTGCGCTCTTGGGAAGAGGCAGATATGTGGAGAGCCCGAACAGCGTGAAGATGGTATACGCCTTGCTCACGAACAATTCGAGAGCACGCAAATCACCATTGAAGATCTAATCCTATCAGATATTTAACCGAGACGATTTTTCGCGCCTCGGAGAACTTCTTCCGCTCGTGTGCAAGTCCTGCAGTCCGATCGATGCCGGATTCGCTCGAATGCACGAGAAGCCCTTCTAAGGGAACCAGTTGCGCTTACAATCAATAGGAATGCAGTTTGCCTTGCCAAGGCGAATCGACCGCCGAATTCGCTTCCTAGCTATCGGACTCGCAGCAATCGTGGGCATCCTCGCGTACGGAAACTGGCGCGATCTCGAAAAGACTTCCGCCGCTGTAAATCACTCCCGCCTGGTCATCGAGCGCGTCAATGACCTTCTGTCGGCACTCAAAGACGCGGAAACCGGACAACGCGGGTACCTGCTGGCCGGCGATCTACGGTTTCTGGCTCCCTATAACGCCGTCGTGGCGGCCATCCCTGGTAAGGCGAAGGATCTGCAAAAAGCCGTCTTTAACGACGAGTTGCAAGCCCAGCGGGCGACCGAAATCGGCAGCCTGACCGGCAAGAAACTCGCCGAAGAGAGCGCCACGATCGCGCTCTTTGCCGTGATGGGCTCTGAGATTGCCCTCAATCGCATTCGCACCGGCGACGGTGCCCGTCTGATGGACGAAATCCGCCGCGTCTCCGCCGAGATGACCAACCACGAATATCAACATCTCGGCCCCAATACCAGCCGCTCCGAACGAGCCGTCTTCTTCTCCCTGCTAGTGATCGTAATTGGCCTCGCCGGCATGGTCCTCATCCTGATCGTCCTCGACCGCGCCGTGGAGCGAACCGTCGCCGTTCGAGACGATCTCACCCGCCGCCTCGAGGAAGCCCGACTTCGCTTGCACACCACTCTGCGGAGCATTGGCGACGGCGTGATTACCACCGACGTTCGCGGCAGCGTAACCTTCCTCAACCCGATCGCCGAAAATCTCACCGGCTGGACCGATCGCGAAGCCGCGGGCCGGCCGGTCGAAGAAATTTTCCCCATCTTGAACGAAACCACCCGCGCCGTAGTCGAGAACCCCGTCGTCAAAGTGCTGCGGACCGGCCAGATCCAGGGTCTGGCGAACCATACCGTTCTCGTCAATAAGAATGGCGACGAAGTCGCCATCGACGACAGCGGAGCGCCCATCCGCGGCGGCACAGACGAAATTCTGGGCGTCGTGCTCGTCTTCCGCGACGTCAGCGAGCGCCGCAAAACCGAACTGCAGTTGGAACACTGGTATCAGCTCTTTTTGCAAGCCGGTTTCGGCATCGCGGTGATCGGATCGGACAACGTCATCACCGATGCCAATCAGGGTTTCGCCGCCATGCATGGCTACACGCGCGAGGAAATCCGCGGCATGAAGGTCACCGAACTGATGGCCGACGAAGGCGCCCGCGAAGTCGATTACCTGCTCGGCGAGAATCCCATGGTTCTTGAATCTACCCACCGGCGAAAAGACGGATCCCGGTTCCCCGTCATGACCGACATCACCACCCTGCCCTCCATCTCCGGCAAAGCGGTTCGCGTCGCCTACGTCAGCGACATCACCACCCGAAAAGAGGCTCAAAATCGCGAAGCGCGCATCAACGACCGCTTCCGCGGCGCCGCCGAAGCCGTCGGGGACATCATCTGGACCAACAACAGCGCCGGAGAAATGCAAGGGACCCAGGAAGCCTGGGGGCGGTTTACCGGCCAGACGCAGGATGAGTATCAGGGTTACGGCTGGGCGAAAGCCATCCATCCCGACGACGCACAACCCACCCTCGAGGCCTGGCGGAAGGCGGTTGACGATAAGAAGAAATTCGTCTTCGAACATCGCGTCCGCCGCCAGGATGGGGAATACCGCATTTTCACCATTCGCGCCGTGCCGATCTTCGAAGAAAATGGCTCCATCCGCGAATGGGTCGGCGTCCATGCCGATCTGACGGACGAAAAGCGCCTCGAGGAGTCGGTGCGCGATAGCGAAGAACGCTTCCGCGGCCTCGCTGCCGCCCTTCCGCAAATGGTCTGGTCGTCCGGCCCCGATGGGGAAATCCAATATGCCAATTCGCTCTGGGATGAGTATGCCGGCGAGCGTGTTTCGGATGTACCGCGCGGTCCCTGGACCAGTTTGCTGCATCCCCAGGACGCCGAGACCTACCTCGACCAGTGGAAGGCGTCGCTCGCCGGCGGCGAGAAGTTTCAAGGGCATTGCCGCCTCAAGCGCTTGAGCGACGGATCCTATCGCTGGTTCCTCTGCCGCTCCGTCCCAGTCCGCGCCGCCGACGGCCGCATCATTCGTTGGCTCGGCGTCTGCACCGACATCGACGACCAGATGCGCGACGCCGAAAATCTGAAACGCGCAAACGAAGCGTTACGCGCCACCAACGCCGATCTGGAACAGTTTGCCTACGCCGCCAGCCACGACCTCCAGGAGCCGCTGCGCATGGTATCCCTTTACACGCAATTGCTGCGCGAGGATTACGGCGCCAACTTCGACGAATCCGCCCGCTCCTACATCGACCTGGCCGTGAACGGAGCGCAGAGAATGGAGCGCCTGCTTCAGGACTTGCTCGAATATTCACGCGTCGCTGCCGCTCCGGAGAGCGAACCGGAGGTCGCCGACGCCTCCCCCGCCTTAGCCACCGCCCTCGAGAATCTGCACAGCCTGGTCGCCAGTACCAATGCCAGGATTCACGCCGGGCCGCTACCCCCCGTCTGCATCCCCGCCGTGCATCTGGTCCAGGTCTTTCAGAACATCATCGGCAATGCTCTGAAATACCGCAGCGAGCGCATCCCCGAAGTCGAAATCGCCGCCGATCGCAAACACAACCTCATCGAGTTCAGCATCCGCGACAATGGCATCGGCATCGAAACGCAATATCTAGGCCAGATCTTCGGCGTCTTTAAACGCCTCCATGGAAAAGAATACGAGGGAACCGGGATTGGCCTCGCCCTCTGCCAGCGTATCGTCGAACGCAACGGCGGAAAAATCTGGGTGGAATCGGATTCCAAAGGCTCAACCTTCTTCTTCACCCTCCAAGCCGCCTGAAACAAAGATCGTCTCTTGATCTCATGTAGCGAAGTTTCATCCGAGCCGCGCGAGAAGCAGCGCGAAGCGCTGCGCAGTAAGCGGACCACACAAGCAACCCAAAACCCCCAGAATTCAAGCCTTCTTTGAATTGATCTAAGCCGACGCTCCATATCCGAGCCGCGCACGAAGCAGCGCGAAGCGCTGCGCAGTAAGCGGATTCCGCGCCGTTTCGCAGACTCCAAAACTAAGATGCACTTTCTGCACACTCCGGTAGGCCCTTCCTGCGAGGAAGCAACTTCTTAGACAAAACCTCGATGAATTGTGGCAGAATACGCGGATTCTGTATTTGGCGGCCTGCGTGCTTTACAACGGCGGCAGGAGTTAGCAGATGTTGAATTACGCGCTCATGTTTTTCGTAGTCGCCGTCCTGGCCGCCGTGCTCGGATTCGGCGGAGTCGCGATTGCTGCGGCCGGAATCGCGAAATTTCTATTCTACGTCTTCGCATTATTATTTGTGGTCTCCCTGGTCGCGGGATTCCTGCGCCGCGCGTGAATTAACGTTCGCAAGGCAGCAATTGAAAAGGAAAAAATAGTCATGGACAAAAAACAAATAAAACAATACGAATCCTTACTTCAGAATCTTCGGAGAGACGCTCTGAACGACCTGCGGCGACGGGACGACATTCACATCCAGCGCGAAGCGGACGCACTCGACGAACTCCAGAACGCGACTCATCGCGATCTCGTCGTCGCCGACCTCAATCGCAACAATCAGAAATTGCGCCTCATCGACCAGGCTCTTCTCCGCATTCACGATGGCGTCTACGGCGAATGCGAGGGCTGCGAGGAACCCATCCCGGTGAAGCGCCTGACCGCTCTCCCCTGGGCCGTCCGTTGCGTCGCCTGCCAGGAACGCCTCGACGCGTTGCGCGCCGCCGGCGAAGGCGAAGTGGAAGAAGCCTACACCCTGCAGGCCGCATAGGCCGAGCCACCCGACGCACCTTTCCGGCGTTGACTTTCCGGCAATTCCGGCTCGACTTCGACCGGTGCTATAAACTGAAACCTGTTTAGGAGTTAGATGAAATCGGTGCGATCAGGAAAAGGCCGTGTCTTGTTGGTGGACGACGACGCCGTGTTGCGGAAAGACTTCGCGTCCGCTCTTTCCAGTCAAGGCTTTGAGATTTTCACCGCCGGAGATGGCGAAGAAGCTCTTCAGACCTTAGCGGCGCACCCGATCGACGTCATCATCACGGACTTGGTGATGCCAAAGGTGGATGGCTTCGAACTCCTTCGCACCCTGCGCGAGCGCGGCGACGACATCCCAGCAATCGTCCTCACCGGCTTCGGCGACATTCATAAGGCCCTGTCCATCATCCACGATCTGAAGGCCTTTTGGTTCTTAGAGAAGCCGGTGAAAGCCGCGGCGCTCGAGTCCCTGCTCGACCGCGCGATGAGCCATAGCCGGCTGATTCGCGAAGCCGCCGGACTCAAACGCGACCTCGTCCAACACGGCGTCCTCGGCAACCTCGTTGGCAGCTCGCTCGCCATGCAGGAAGTCTTCTTCGCCATCCGGCAAATGGGTCCCAGTTCCGCTTCGGTTCTTTTGAGCGGGGAGAGCGGTACCGGCAAGGAACTCGTCGCCCGTCAAATTCACGAACTCAGTCCACGAGTCACGCAGCCGTTCGTGGCCATTAATTGCGCGGCACTGCCCGAAAGCCTGATTGAGAGCGAATTGTTCGGCCATGAGAAAGGTGCCTTTACTGGTGCGGTCGAACGCCGCGGCGGCTGCTTCGAGCAGGCGCATGGAGGCACGCTTTTTCTAGACGAAATCGGTGAGATGCCTCTCACCACGCAATCGAAACTATTGCGCGTCCTCGAAGACAAGCGAGTCCGCCGTCTGGGTGGCAAAACCGAAACCGCCGTGGATGTACGCATCGTGGCCGCCACCAACCGCAGCCTTGAATTCGGACGCGAAGCCTACCTCCGCGACGATTTGTACTATCGCCTAAGCGTCTTCCTGCTCCACCTTCCCCCGTTGCGCGAACGCATGCAGGACATTCCGCTGATCGCCGAAGCGATGATCCACACGCTGAATAAGAAGCACGACACACGGGTCACGTCCATTGACGCGAATGTGCTCGAAGCTTTCCAGAACTATGGCTGGCCTGGGAACATCCGCGAACTCCGCAACGTCATCGAACGCGCTCTCATCGTGGCTGGCGAAGGCGCCATCGAACTCCGCCACGTCCGCCTCGACACGAAACGCGGAGCCATGACCCCGGAATCGCGGCCGGCGCCCGCTTCTCATCACGACCCTGCCGCCGCCGCACCACCTCCGCCGGCTCCAGCGAATCTTGCCGACCGCATTGTATTTGGAGCTGGCCAAACTCTCAGCGTGATCGAGGACGCCTATATCCAGCTCACGCTGAAGCACGTGCAACAGAACCGGAAACGCGCAGCCAGCCTGCTCGGAATCAGTGTTCGCACCCTGCACAACCGTCTTGCCGCGCTGCGCGCCGATGCCAGCGCCGCGGCCGCCGCGGCGGAAGAAGACGAAGACGCCCTCGACGAGAAGGCGGCCGTTTCCTCCGACGCCAGTTAGTCGGCCGTCCCTGTCATTCCTTTAGTGCACAACTGCGACGCGATAGCCCCGCCCGTAAGGGCGGGGATTCTTTGAAAGTCCACTGGTAAGAGTCGATCGCGGACCGCCGGCTACTAGGCCGTCCCCCGCCCGCAGGGCGGGGATTCATCTAGTCCCCCGCGCCGGAGTGAGCCGGCAACACCAGCTTCACCGTAATGCCCGGCCCCTCATGGGCCTCCATCCAAATTCTTCCGCCGTTCTTCTCAATCGCTTTCCGGGCAAATGCCAGGCCGATACCCTCGCCCGGAAACTCCGCCTGCGAGTGCAGACGCTTGAAGAGTCCGAAACACTTTTCCCGGTACGGCTCCCCGACTCCAATTCCCTGATCCGCAATCGCGATCTCCACCTCGGCGCCATTTTGTTCGGCGCGGACCGAGATAGCCGCCGGCATACCCGCGCGCCGGAATTTGATCGCATTGTCGAGCAGCCGATGGATCGCATCGATCACCATTTCCGAGTCGGCATAAATATCCGGCACCGGTTCGACAGGAAATTCGATCGGCCATTCCTCCGGATTTCCGAGCTGACGCTGTGCACCGTCGAAAGCTGTTTTCAACGCCACTCCGCGCGGACGTAATTCGCGCGAATCCAGGCTCGTCATGCTCGATAAACCATCCAGAATCGCCACCAACCGGCGTCCTCCGAGTTCAATCTGGCTCAAGTAATGTAACGCCGCAGGGTCCAACCCGGCAGCGTGTTCCTTATGCAACAATTGCGTGTAAGAAAGAACGTTTCGGAGGGGTTCGCGCAGGTTGTGTGCAGTCACCGAGAGCAGCTTCTCGGTTTCGGCGTCCTTGCGTCGAAGATGCTCAAGTTCGATCTCCAAAGCGGAAGTTTTTTCCATTAACGTTCCTTTTCAGTATGGTATTTGACTTGCTCTATCCATCGCAGTTGTGAATACCATGCTCAATCTGCGAGGCAGTTTGGATCGGAAACGATCGAGCCTGCCAGTGAATGTGATGAATGAAAGAATGAGTCGCGATTTACAAATCCTCCTCGCCGAAGATAACGACGGAGACGTCTTTCTGGTGCGTCGCGCGCTCGACAAGAACCACGTCCCGTACATCCTCACAGTGGCGCGCAATGGCGAAGATGCCTGGCGGATCCTCGAGACCGCCTCCCGCCTGGACAGCGGCGATGTCCCCGACCTCATCCTTCTTGACCTGAACTTGCCGCGGTTCGACGGCGAGCAGATCCTGACCTGGCTCCGGGAACAGGACAGTCTGCGAGAAGTTCCGATCATCGTGCTCACCTCCTCCGACTCCCAGCGCGATCGCGATAAAGCCATGATGCTGGGCGCTCGCATTTATTTCCGCAAGCCTACCGACCTGCATTCCTTCATGGACCTCGGCCGCGTAGTTGCCGACCTGATGGAAAGTGAACGCAAACGCCACCTCGAAGCTACCCACTAATCCCGACCTTCTTCTCTTCGCAAAAAGCGCGAAACTCTTTCCCAACGAGTTCGCGCTTTTTTACTTTCCAGCATCCCAACAACACGCCAGCCCGGCCTCGCAAAGACTATTGAGCAGTCCCCCGAGGCCAGGCCGGCATCTTCTTTCCGATTACGCCCGAGCCGCTTGCGGACGTTTGATCGACGCCGCTTCCGCCGCGTCACGGCGAGCCCGCGAAAGTCGTATCCGAATGGCGGTCTTCGAACACGAATAATGGTGCGCCATTTGGACAATGTCCACACCCTTCAAGTGATACGTGTCGAGGATCTCGCGCTGCTTGCGACCGCAACGGCTCAGAATGCACTCAAGGTCGATAGCCGCGTGATTGATCGGCGGAGGAACAGCAATCTCATGCAGGCTGACGTTGCGCCGGGAGGAACGCAAGGTCTTCCGGTACGCGTTCAACGCGATCGATGCCACCCATTGCAACAACCGGGTGTGATCGCGAAGCTGATAAAGCCGCTCCCAGCCCGTCGCCCAGGCCATCTGTGCCGCTTCTTCCGCCGCTTCGCGCGAGAGTCCGCGCATGCCGAGAAACCGCACCGTTCTCGGGAATCCTCTGTCAAATGCAGTTCCGTATTGTTCGCTTGTCATGTCGGTGTGTAGCCGCGATGGCCGATCACTCTAGTGCAAGTCGAGTTCCACGAATTTCCGGCCTGAATGCCGTCTTTCCAGGCGCAAACGGCAACGCTTACCCTTGCTAGAGCGCAAAATCTGCGCTTGGCCTTGTCTCCAGCGTTTTCTAATTCTTACGACCCGTCGGATGCCGTATCCCAGGCCGAATTCCCCGCGGAGAGCCCACGAATCGAGCGGCTACAGCGCCTGCAAAGCGCGAATGCGCGCCTCGACTGCTTTACTGAAGCCTTCCACAACCTCCGGCGCGTACCCCGCCGCACGAAACGCGTCCCGAATCTGCTTCGGCGAAAGCCGCGCCAGCAGCGCACCCATCTGCTTCGCATCCGCACGCGGCACCCCTCGTCCAACCGACCGGATGTGCAGCCGCTTCACGTATTCTTTGAAATCGAACATAAATACCGGCGAAGCACTGCTTGGCGTACCAAAATTGATCTGATCGCCACTCGTCCGCGTGATGAATTTTGAATGTTCATACGCGCCCAGGTTGCCGCGCGCCTTCGACAGCGGAACACTCAATCCGGTGGTGCCGAACGACGCTCCCAGATCGCTGACCAGGTACATCTGTTCCCCGGTTTTCTTGTCCACCAGAATCGTATTGTTCTCCGTTTTCAAATCCCAGTTGTTCAGCACCGCCATCAGAGTCCGAAGAGCATTCAGCTCCGGCGTGCCCACAAATGGCTCATCTTTCCATCGCCAGGTCCCGTCTTTCGCTTCCCCGCTGATGTCCCGCTTCATGCGGACTTCGCGGACGGTCCCGTCCGCCCCAACGAATTTCTGGCCGCGGTGCATATGGCCCGGCATTCCCTCCACCTTCAGACGATCCAGGAAATATTCGTCGTAAGTGAAGTACCCGGTCGCCCATACGAAACGCGATGCCGCGACCTCCGGCTTCGCTTCGGCGCCCATCTTCACCTTCCACTTCTTGCCTTGGCCGTCTTTCACCGTAAACTTAGGGTTGGTTCCACTCATGTCTTCTTTGACAAAAGTGAAAGGACCCTCCGGACGATGTTTCTCCCCGCCCGATCCGTACAGCAGGTTGCGGGATTCAAGGTCTACCGGCGCCTTCCACAAGACAGCGTTCCCGTGGACTGCAATCTTTGCACTCCCCTTGACGCCGTCGCTCGTCTTTTTTTCCGCTACGAGGTCGGCGCTCCCCAGCGCCCCCAATACGACACAGACCGCCAGTAACCGAATTTTCAATAACATAGAGCTCCTTTTAGGCGATCCTATAGATCGAAGGGTACTATGAGTGCAATGGGAATGCCAAGCGTCCCCGGTTACCATTCCGTGCTTCCAGCGCGAAGTCTGCAAAGGGTGAAATTTGAAACTGATCATTCAGCCAAACGACGGAGTCGCACCGATCGTGAAAAGCATTGCCTCCGCGAAAAAGTCGATTGAAATCGTAATTTTTCGCTTTGACCGGCACGAGATCGAAGTCGCCCTCGCCAACGCGGTCATCCGCGGCGTCTCGGTCACCGCGCTGATCGCCCATACCAATAAGGCGGGCGAGGATCGCTTGCGCCGTCTCGAAATGCGCCTTCTGGGCGCCGGGGTCACCGTTTCGCGCACCGCCGACGACTACGTCCGCTATCACGCCAAGATGATGATCATCGATCGCAAGGAACTCTACGTCCTCGCCTTCAACTTCACTTCCATCGACATGGACCGCAGCCGCAGCTTCGGAGTCATCATCACCGACCAAAAGCTCGTCAAAGAAGCCGTCACGTTGTTTGAAGCCGACACCAAGCGCAATCCGTATAACGCCAAACACGCCGACTTCGTCGTCAGCCCGTCCAACGCCAGAAAGCAGCTCGCCGAATTCATCAAAGGAGCCAAGCATTCGCTGCTGATCTATGACGTCGAGCTCAGCGATCCGGAAATGGTGAAGCTGATCGACGAACAGGCGAAAGCCGGAATCGATGTCCGCCTGATCGGGGGAACGCGCAGCCGCAAAATTCCCTTCGAGGTTGGCAAATTGGATCGCCGTTTACACTCCCGGACCATGATCCGCGACGGCAAGATCGCCTTCCTCGGCAGCCAGAGTCTGCGGCAGATCGAACTCGACCAGCGCCGCGAAGTGGGCGTCGTCATCCGCGATGCGAAAGTCGTGGAGGAAATGTCCAAGACCTTTGAAGCCGATTGGAAGTCGGTTACGAAATCGACCAAAGGTGCCGGCGCCGCCGATTCAACCGACAAAACCGCTAAAAAGGTCGCCAAGGCCGTCAGCAAGAGCATGCCCGAATTCGCGCCTGTAATCGAAGCGGCGCTGAAGGAAATGTCCAAGTCGAACGACGGCCTGGAATTGAGCGCCGCGGATGTCGCCGATGACGTCCGCAGTGCCGTCAAAGAAGCCGTGAAGGCAGTGATGGCCGAAGCCGTGGGCGCCGCCCAAAAGGATCGCGACGATGCCGAGAAATAACGCCAGGCTTACTTCGAATCGATCACGTAGTCTTTGAACCAGCTGGTGCTGTCGGTCTTCGACCACAGTCCGATCTTCCCCGCCACCGGCGGACGCAGCACCGGGTTGTTTTTCGGATACATGTCTTCATGCGGCGGACCGCGCCTGCCGGCAACCGGTTCGCTTCCCAATATGTACTCGAGGCCCAGTTTGCCGTCGAGGAACACCTGGATATTCGCGCCATCCACCGTCAGCTTCAAATCGTGCCACGCCGTCCGATCCAGCATGAACTTCATCGCCCGGTCGCTGAACTTGATATTGCGCCGGATCCCGTTGTGAAATTCCCAGAACGCCAAATTGTTCTCGGTGTCGTTGTACCGCACCGCCAGCCAATCCCCGTTCGGCTTCACGTTGAACAGAATCCCCGAGCAACGGTCGGCCTCGCCGCCAACCGTCTTGAACTTCACGCTGATCGTGCCATTCGAGAAGTTCTCGACGCCGTTTAACACCGCCACCGGGTAATACGCGAACTGCTTGGCGTTGTCCATCAACTCTTCATTGTTCGTGCCGTACAGCTTGCGCGCACTTTGCAGCAGCAGCCTGGTCGGATTGTCCTTGCTCGCCACCCACGGCCGTCCATCGACCATCACCACCTTGTCCGGCCCGTCCTGCGCCACCGTCCAGGTGCCCACCATCGGAACAAACGTCTGCGGCGGCTTACCCGAAGTCTCTTTTGAAAGATCGATCTTCTTTTCGGCGGCCAACAGCGGTAGCGCCAGCAACAACGTTCCAAGGATTTTCATCAGACTCCCTTTATCCCCGATTTCTCCGTCGAACTACAATGGCCAGTACTAAAATCGCCCCCGGCCAGACCCCGTAGAAAATCGCCGGAGCGCCCCGCGGCGGAACCGCCAACGGATGTCCGCGGAATACCGTTTCCCGCACGTCCGCCGGAACCGTAACGCCCCCCAGCGTGTAGATCGATTCGAGGACGCCCTCCGCCGTCGTCATCCGGCTCGTTGAAGTCCGTCCCCCGATCGAATATTGAATCTCGCCGTAGCCTTCCCTGGTCTGTTCGAACATCCCGATTCCGGTCGACGATACATACCGCACCTCTAACCGCGGCACCACCCGCCGAAGCTTCGAAAGCGCGTTCCGTTCGAGGTCCGCGCGCCGCGGATCCTCAGCAGCCAGATGCACCACGATCGTTAGCGGAGCTTCGAGCCCACGCAGCGCGCGCTCATCCGCCGCCGGAAACGAGTTGCCGCGATTCTCTGACACATCCCAGGTCGCCCGCACGAACGAACACGCAAACACCATCGCCGAAACGCCGGCCAGCAGCATCGCGGATTCCATCCCTCGGCGTCGCACGCCCACGCCAAGGCGCTGCCAGATCGCCGCCACGCCTAAACCCGCCAGGATCAGCAGCACCTCGACCAGCACGGTTCGCAGTTGAATCAGCCCGTGGCTAAAGTCGCTGACCACCACTGCCGGTGTGTACGCCGCCACCCGCTCCCACACTCCGCCCTGCAACGCGGCGAGAAAATTCAGGATCCACGTGCCCACCGTAATCCCGAGCGTCGCAATCGCCGCCGTGGATGGATGCTCCGTCACCGCCGCCGCACTGAAACCCAACGCAATCGTCAGCCCCGCATTCAACACATGACCGCCGATCACACTCGCCAGCTCGCGCCCGTCGAGCGCGCCGCCGTACAGGCTCCATAACAGGATGCCGATCCCCGCCGGCAACATCGCGAACATCCATCCGGCCAACGCCAACAGCGCCTTCGCCAAAATTCGCAATCCCGGCGACACGCCACCCTGCAACTCCAGCCGCAACGCTCCGCTTTGCCGGTCCGCCCCCACCATTCGGATCGCCGCGAACGGCAGCAGGAACACCGCCCCCAATTCACACGCGCTGAACATCGGTCCCCACACGCCAATCAACGGCGACAGCGCTTCCCCGACGCCCGCCGACGTCCCATTGAACCCTGAAACTTCGGCGTAACTTTGCATCGCGCCGATGAACCCAACACCCGTCAGCGGCCCCATCAACAACACCAGCAGCCACCACGCTCGCGACGCCAGCAACTCGCGCCATTCCTTGTTCAACAACCACAGGAACGCGTTACGTGAGCGCAAGGAAGACCTCTTCGAGGTTGCGCTCGGCCGCGTTGCCCGCGAGTTCGGCCAGCTGCGGAATCGTGCCCTCACCGCGAATCCGTCCGCCGCTCAGCAACACGAAGCGATCGCAAAAACGAGCCGCATCGGAGATCTGGTGGATCGACAGAAACAGTGTCCGGCCTTGATCGGCATGCCACCGCAGCGCCGCCGCGATGTCGCGCATCTGCCGCAGGTCCAACCCATCCAGCGGCTCATCGATCAGCAGCACCGACTGCGGAGCCAGCAGTCCAGCGGCAATCAGCGCGCGCTTGCGCTGCCCCTTCGAGAGCGTGCCGATTCTTTGCCTGAGAAACCCGCTGAGATCGAATTGCCGGATCACTTCATCGCGCATCGCCGACCGGCCGCCGAAGTAGCCGATCACAAAATCCAGCATCCACGAAACAGATTGGTCCGGCCACGGAGCGATGCCGTCCGGCATGTAAAACAGCACTTCGTTCGTCGCGACGCCCCCGCTTAGGATCGCGCCGCTATCAAACGGCAATACGCCCGCCAGGCATTCGAACAGCGTGGACTTCCCTGCTCCATTCGGCCCAATCAGCCCCAAAATTTCGCCTTCGCGAATTTCAAGCCCGACATCGGTAAGCGCGGCGATCTTCCCAAACTTCTTCGAAAGCCCATTGACTCGGAGAAGCGGCATCTTTTCGAGGATAGTCGGTTTAATCGGTTTAAGAGGAGAGACGGTTTGGCCCCGATCAATTCATCTTCGGAGCAGCCTTCTTCACCCGCACCCAAATCTCCTGATCGAAGCCCCGATCCGAAGCCGCCTGGCCTGTCCGCACCACGATCAGCTTCGCGCTGGCCGACACGTAAATCTTCCGGTCCTGCGCGCCCAGCGCCGCCACCAGATCCGCCGGCGCCGCCGGAATCAACGCCGTCTCCAACCGCGCCCCCGCCGGCCGAATCGTGAAGCTCGATCCGTTCAGCCACCACAACCGCCCGTACGCCGGATTCGTCGCCGACCGCTCAAACAACGCCGCCAACTGCGCCGCCGATACCACTCGTTTTCCGTTCGCCGCCTTGCCGTGATCGAGCACCAGTTGACCTAACTTCGCCATGTCCCGCGGCGTCGTGTACAAACCCGTCGGATTCCCTGACTTCGCGAACGCCCCCGGACGCTGCCGCCACAGCGTGTTCGTCATTCCCGCCGGCTCCGTCAGCCATGTCTTCGTCAGTTCGTCGAGCGGCTTGCCCGACGCCTTTTCGAGCACCGGCTTCAAGATCGCGTAGGCTGGCGTATTGTAGTGAAACTTCTCGCCCGCCGCTGCCTGAAACGCCAGCGCATCCGTCAGCCCTGAATTCATCTCGAGCAGGTTCCGCACCGTGATCGCTTTCTCCTGCTCCGCCTGCACCTTCGACCATCCCTCGCCGATATAGGCCGAAACCGGCTTCGAAATATCCAGTAGCTTTTTGTCGATCGCCACCGCCGTCAGAATCGCGATGAAGCTCTTCTGCGCCGACGCTACATCTTCTTGAAGCGCGCCCGACGCATCCGTGCCATGCGTGAAATTCGCCGCGAACGCCGCCGAATCCGCCGGCAGCGCCCAGTTGTGTTCGTAGATCACCTTGCGGTCTTGAATAATCAGCAATCCGGTTGTCTTCTGCGACTGGACATACGCCGCCAACTCTTCGAGCGCCGCCGCGTTCCAACCCGCCTTTGCCGGATCGATCTTCGGAACCTCGTCCGAAGCCGCCACCACCGGCGTGATCGCCAAACAAAATGCCGCCGTCAACAGAAACAATCGCATCGTAAACCCCTTACTCCATCACCGCCTGATACACCAGGCTCCGCGACAACGCGTGAATCGCCCGCGAAGTCCCGATGTTCTGGTGCTGCACCATGCCCACGAACGCCAGGTCGCGCACCGGATCGATCCAGAACCACGTCCCCGCAATGCCCCACCAGCTGAACGTGCCGTTCGTCACCGGCTCGCCCGCCGCCGCCGCATCCGTAACCACCTGGAAATCCATGCCCCAACCCGTTCCCGGCGGCATCGTCTTCAGCGCCTCCGGATTCACGTGGTTGGTCCGCATCATCTCCACCGTCCGCGGAGCCAATAGCCGGACGCCCCTGAACTGGCCGCCTTCGAGCAGCATCTCGCAGAACTTCGCGTAATCCATCGCCGTCGAAAACAAGCCGCCGCCGCCCGACGGACCTAACGGCACCACCGCTGGATCCGGCCGGTTCGTGTCCACCGCCAGGCTCGCGCCCGATCCCATGTGCACCTGCGCCAGCCGCGCCAGCTTCTCTTTCGGCACGTAGAAGCCCGTGTCCTTCATCCCCAATGGTTCAAAAATCCGCTTCCGCGCGAACTCGCCGAATGTCATCCCAGAAAACTTCTCGACCAAATATCCCTGCACATCCACCGCGATGCTATACGACCACCGCGTACCCGGCTGCGCCAGCAGCGGAACCTTCGCCAGCCCGTCAATCATCGTCTGCAGCGGAGCATTTGCATTCAAAATGCCGCCGTCGATGATCATCTTATCCACCGGATTCAGGCCGCTCAACACATAACCCAGGCCCGCCGTATGCGTCATCAGTTCGCGCATCGTCATCGACCGCTTGGCGTCTTCAAGCTTCGGCGAACCGTCTTCGTTCCTCCCCAGATACACTTTCAGCCGCGCGAATTCCGGAATGTAGCGCGACACCGGATCGTTCAGCTGCCACTTCCCTTCCTCGTACAGCATCATCATCGCGACGCCCGTCACCGGCTTCGACATCGAATAGATCCGGAAGATCGAATCCTTCTGCACCGCGTCCGGCTTGCGCGTGTCCAACTGCCCCACCGCCTGGAAATCCACCACCTTGCCGTGCCGCATCACCAGCGTCACCAGACTCGCCACCTGCTTGTCATCCACCAGCTTTTTCATCGCCGCGTCCAGCCGGATCAAGCGCTCCGACGACATGCCCACCGATTCCGCTTTCGCCGGACCCAGATCGCGCGCATGCCCGATCTGCCCCTTGACGCCCGACGAAACCGCCAGCGCGTTTTGCGCCCACAACGGCATCGATCCGGCAGCGCACAGCGCCAATCCCAACGCGAACCCACGCAATGGACGTGTCATGAAGTCTCCTCGATTTCGGGGCCAATGATAACATTCGAGGCCGCCGGATTTGCCAAATAGATAGCGCTCCCGTTTCCGGGCGCGCTACCATGACCCGCATGCGGATTCTCGTCACGGCTCTTTCCTGGGTCATCCTCGCGGTCGGAGCGCTCACCGCCCAATTCGTCCAATCCACCGCGCCGTCCTCCAAGGGCGGCCTCACCGTCATCAAAGCCGGCAAGCTCCTCGACCCCGATCGCGGCGTCTCCGCTCCCAATCAAACCATCCTCATCGAGAACGGCAAGATCAAGGAAATCGGCGCGAACCTCGCCATCCCCGCCGGAGCCCGCGTCATCGACCTCTCCGCCTACACCGTCCTGCCCGGCCTCATCGATTGCCACTCCCACATGTGCGACGGCGTCGTCAGCCGCCGCGGAATGGCCCGTCAAACCGCCAAGGGCGTCGGACTCGCCTACGACCTCGGCAACACCACCGCCTACCGCGCCATACAAGGCGTCATGAACGCGAAGACCATGCTCGAAACCGGCTTCACGACGATCCGCGACATCGGCAACAACGGCAATTACGCCGACACCGATCTGCGCCGCGCCATCGCCGAAGGCCTGGTTCCCGGACCCACCATGATCACCGCCGGCCGCATCATCACGCCGTTTGGAGGCCAGTATTCGCCCTCCGATCGCGGCTACGCGCACAATCCCGAGCGCCGCGGACTCATGGCTCCCGAATACTTCATCGCCGACACTCACGACGAACTCAAGAAAGCCATTCGCGAAAATATCTTCTACGGCGCGCAATTAATCAAGATCGTCGTCGACGATCAGAAGGCCATTTATTCCGCCGACGACATCCGCTTCATCGTCGCCGAAACCCATCGCGCCGGCCTCAAAGTCGCCGCGCATTGCGTCACCGAACAAGGCGCGCACAACGCCGCCGAAGCCGGCGTCGATTCGATCGAACACGGCTTCAACATGTCCGACGCCGTCCTAGCCCTCGCCAAGAAGAACAACGTCGTACTCGTCGGCACCGACTTCACTCCCGAATTCCTCGCCGAGTACGGACTCGATGAATCGAGCGCAAAGAAGACCTACGAGCGCTCCCTCGACCGCATCCGCCGCGCCCACAAAATCGGCGTCGAGCAGGCCTTCGGCTCCGACATCATCTTCGACGTCCCCGGCAAAACGCGAGGCGAAGTCTCCCTCGGCATCATCGACGCCTACGTCGACGCCGGCCTCCCGAAGGACTACATTCTCCAGATGGCGACCTCAAAAGCAGCCCGCCTTTTAGGAGTAGAAGCCCAACGCGGCACGCTCAAGCCCGGTCTAGCCGCCGACCTCATCGCGACCTCCGACGATCCGCTAGTCAATTTCCAAACCCTAAAGAAAGTCCGCTTCGTAATGAAAGAAGGAATCGTCTACAAGCAACCGCAATAACCAACGCCAGATTATTTGAGACCTATCGCGCAAGCCCAGCAGCCGCGAATGGGGCAAGGCGTCCCCGATGCTAAAGTAATGAAGGGAAATCAGCAAAGTTCGCCCCGTAATTCGTCGTCATGTAACGTCACGTTACCTGTACACCGTTTCCGCCCCATTTCTGACGGGATACGGCGGATATGCGATCAGTATGGCTCCGGCGTATAGCGCGGCGCGGCGTTGGTGGTTCGATCACGGCGGCGTGTACGTCTTGGCGAATCTGCGGGGCGGCGGAGAGTTCGGCGAGCCGTGGCATGAGGCGGGGAAGCTGACGAAAAAGCAGAATGTGTTCGACGACTTCATCGCCTGCGCGGAGTACCTGATCAAGGCGCGGTACACGAGCCCGGAGAAGCTGGCGATTGAGGGCGGTTCGAATGGCGGATTGCTGATGGGCGCTGCGTTGACGCAGCGGCCGGATTTGTTTCGGGCGGTGGTGGCGCATGTGGGCATTTACGACATGCTGCGCGTGGAGCTGTTTCCGAACGGCGCGTTCAACGTGACGGAGTTTGGCACGGTGAAAGAGAAAGACCAGTTCAAGGCGCTATTTGCGTACTCGCCGTATCATCACGTGGTGGATGGCAAGGAGTATCCGGCGGTGCTGTTTCTGACGGGCGACAACGACGGGCGCGTGGATCCGGCGAATTCGCGAAAGATGGCGGCGCGGTTGCAGGCGGCGCAAAAGGGCACGAATCCGATTCTGCTGCGCACGAGTTCGGGAAGCGGGCATGGGATGGGCACGGCGCTAGGCGAGAAGGTCGCGCAGGAAGCGGACGTATACGCGTTTCTGGCAGCGCAGTTGGGGACGAAGTAGTTACCTTGCAGATATGCTATCGGATGGCGGAATTGCGAGGTTGACGCAAGCATCTGAGCAGGCGTGCGATCTGATACGCTCTTGGCATGGAGAATCCCTCGTGCCCGCGCTGCGGTTCGTCACGGACAGGGAAGGTGGTCCTAGAAGAAAGACACATCCCAATCTCCTGGGAGACGTGGGATTGCTTTGCTTGCAATAAAACGTTCGAAGGCCAACGCGAAGCGGACGGTACATTTCAGCCGATGGGAATCTACATCAATTAGTCCCGTCTACACCTATGTCTGACCTTGCCGATTTCGATGCAACTCAGGAACGAATCTTAGCTGAATTTGCCGAAAGGGGATATGGTAACGATTCCCTCTCGTTCAAGGAGTCGATGGAGCTTCGAGCCTATGCTAAAGCTCGCGCCGACCTCTCGTCCGTTGAATCGACAATGGAGCAGTCCATCTGGGGGGCTCTATACGCTGGAATGACGGAAGCATGCCGTGAGCAATACGGGGATTCCGTGGCAAAAATTGACCGTCTCGAGGCAGAGCGAGACGAGTTGAGAGATCTCACGCTAGTGATGAAAGCAAAAATCGAAGCCCGCCCTAATGACTACGGGGTTCGGGTTTGGTGGGGATTCCTAATAGTTGGTCCGCTCGTGGGTTGGATAAGGTACTCAGATCTCGAAACCATGCTGCTATATGGGTTGGCTTTTGGGATTGCTGGCATGTTCTTTTGCATCTTCGCTATTGACAGCGCTGAGGTTCAGAGCAGAATTGCAATCTTCGTCGGCAGGTTGAATATGAATCGATTGTCAGAGTGGCTGTACAATCGCGCGTTGACGATTCGGTAGCGAGAGATTTGCAAGGTCAGCACCGAACCGCGACCGTTAGGGAGCGGACCGTTTCGAAGCCGAGTACAGCGCCATCCGGCTTCCCTGTTTGTCGAGCACGTGAGGGCGGAAACCGTGTCAACGAGTGATTGACACAATTGTTCCACTCCACTTTGATCACGAAGACGGGTAAGGTCGTCGATGAACACATACGACCAGGTGGGCCAAAATACGGGAAGCCGTGATGAGTTCTATGAAGAACGTTTCAACTAGGCAAGAACTGATTCAACGGATGGTCTTGAGGGAAATTGGGGATGACTACGAGGAAATCGATCACATCCTCGTCAACCTGCGAAAAGTCTGTGCGCAGATTGGAGTGCCTGTTTCCCGTCACGATGTTTATGAAGCACTGAATGATCTGTTTGATAAAGAGCTCGCCGGCGCCTACCGTCTTTCCCCGTCTTCTCCAGTGACGCAGGTTTATGAAATGCCCAAGGAGGACGAGTTGGATGTGTCTTCGTACTTCTTGATCAGCGACGATGGTCTGCGGGTTCTCAGGTCAGAATTTGAGTATCCCCTCGACGATGAAGGGGTTCTCAGATCAGATTGGGTACCCCCGTCCCAATGATGCGCGATCCCGCCTCGGCGCGACGTTTCACCAAGGCCGCGCAGGCGCGGCGGAGTTTTGGGCGGAACTGTGCCAAAGTAACTTGGACGCAATTCTTATGTTTCGATTGCCTTGGGAACGGAGCACAGATGGGAGGATGGAGCCCACCCACTTCGGTCGAAGAGACAGCAGAGGCAAGTCGTTTAGCAGCCCGTGTCTAAAATCACTTTCCTTGAAGAATGTTTCGGCATAAAATGGCTCATGGCGATGGGGACGAGGAAAAGGCGGGAGCGGCAGGAAGAGATTTGGTTCCGCTCCGAATTGGCGGAAGCGCCGGGAGGGGCGGAAACCGTGTCAACGAGTGATTGGCACAATTCTTCACTCCATTGGAACGATCCAGAAGTCTTCGGAGCGTTCAAGAAGTATGGCCTGAGCCAGTCCAACCCTGGAACTGGAGATATTAGCTCGTGGCTGCAAAACGACTGTAAGAGACCCTAAGACGTTTGCGACTGTCAGGAGAAAGAATATGACGATGAAGGGACTGGTGGGGTTGCCGCTTGCAGCGATCTTCGGATTCTTGGGCGGCATCGTTTCAACGCGAATACAGTCAGTAAGTGCGGCCGCTTCCGACACTATTCGAGCATCAAGATTCGAACTCTCAAGCAGTTCGGGCAAGACGGTCGCAGAATGGGGATCGGACAGTCAGGGCCGCACATCGCTGAAGTTTTTTCGTACGAATCAGCGCGAAGCGGTCTCTGTCGGGCTAACCGAGGACGAGGCACCGTTTGTGAACCTATTTGGAAGAGATGGCAAGGTTCGGATAACTCTCTTTTTGGACAAGGAAGGCAAGCCGCTGCTCGGAATGGGCGATGGAATTCTAGAGGGGCGGGTCCTTTTGGGGAGCATCCTACATGATGTTCCGTCGTCCTCGGATGACGACTGGGGTTTGCTCTTTCGCGCTCCCGGTCTGATTCACGATTTTGCAAGTATCGGCGTTCGATCGGAGGGGGCCTCCAGATCAGGGGGAATTTCGGTGAGAACCAGCAGCGGCAAGACGTGGTCAGCGCCGTAGCAAAGGAGAAAGGAAAACGAGGAGGAAGCCTGAACTCACTCTCTGATCGTTTTTGAGGAACGAAGGGGACAGACAGAATCGTCGAAATCCTTTCGAGGAGAGACTGCTAACCCACTGACACTTCAGCCACTTCCAAACCAGGGGGACGGAGTCGACGTAGCGTTTGCCAGAAAATGGCGATTGTCGTTTGCTTACACAACCAGGGCGACCGAGTCGTCAAGAAGCGCCTGCGCATCAAGAAAACCATGGCGGATGGAGCGAGCACCACGTCTTCGCTCGATCTCGACGCGACGCATACCTACGACAACGAGGGGCGCATGACCTCCGTCGCGTATCCGCTCAGCGGACCGCAGTACACTATGTCTTACGACAGCATGGGACGGGCCAGCACTTTGACCGACCAAAACTCCTTCCCCATCGCCTCGGCAACCTATGGAATCGCGAACGAGCTCCAGTCGCTCAACGGCCAGACGTTCACCTACAACAATCTCTTCCAACTGACCCGGATTCAGGGCAACGGAATGGACGTGATGTACGCCTATTCCGCGACGCAGAATAACGGCAAGATCACTTCGCAAACGGATAACGTCTCGGGCGAGCAGGTGGTGTACACGTACGACTCGCTCCAACGGTTGGCGTCCGCGCAGACCGCGGCGGGGAGTCCGGCGTGGGGGCAGAGCTACACCTACGACGGCTGGGGGGGCGGAAACCGGGGGCGGAAACCGTGTCAACGAGTGATTGACACAATTCTTCACTCCATTCAGACTGACAACAGCACGGGCGAGCAGGTGGTCTATACCTACGATTCGCTGCAGCGGCTGGCGAGCGCGACGGCATCCGGAAGCACTCCTTGGGACGAAGTCTACACCTACGACGGCTGGGGAAATCTCACCGACCGCAACTCGCCGAGCAGCACCGTGCCGCCGTACCACGCGCCGGCCGATTGGACGACGAATCGAGCCACCAGCCAAACCTACGACGCCAACGGAAATACGCTCGTCGCTAACACCGGCGATCCCTACGACATTGAGAATCGCCTAACTCTGCTCGGCAATGGCGGATACACGCCGATGTCATATGGTTACGCGTCAGGCAACAAGCGGATCTACAAAGGGCTTATCCAAAACTACTCGGACGGCGTGACTCCGCCGTCGGTGACCAACGAAGAGGTGTACTTCTACTCCGTATCGGGCCAGAAGATCGGGACGTACAAGGTCACCGGCGACCAAAGCCCGAGCTTCCAACAGGTGGCGACGAACGTCTGGCTCGGAGGCCGCCTCGTCCAGAAGAACGGAACCAGCGTCGGCTCCGACAGACTAGGTTCGTTGGGCAAATACTATCCCTACGGCCAGGAAAAGGGCTCCGGAAATCCAGCCAACGGCCAAGAGAAGTTCGCGACCTACACGCGGGATGCGGAGACGGGGCTCGATTACGCGGATCAGCGCTATCACGGTCCGGGGACCGGGCGGTTTATGTCGCCCGATCCATATCGAGCCAGTGGAGACGCGAGCGATCCGGCAAGCTGGAATCGATACGCATACACTCGTGGAGATCCGGTGGGCCGGATCGACCCAAACGGACTGCAAGATTGTACGCCAAAAACTGATGGAACTTACAATTGCGGCGGTGTCACCGGCACCTCGACGTCTGGTTCTGGAAACGGGAGTGGAGGAGATCTCGGGGGTAGCGATGGGATGCAGGTTGAGAATAGCGGGGATTTGTCGTCGGGCGGTGGCTATTCGGATGAATACTCCGTGGACGGAATCGAAGCCCTGAGGAGCTACAGGGTAACCACTACGAACATCACACTAAGTAATCTGGCAGGTTCTCGGACCATTGACCTTGCAATCGCAGGATTAAAGAATGCAGTTTTGAACGACGGAAAATGCTTGGCTTGGTTGATGAGCTCGCCTTTGTCCTCTTCTCGTAACCTCGTTTCTCAATTCTTTGACAGTGCGCGAGCAACTACCGGAGTAGCAGACTACTACGAGAGTGGCACTCTTACGGGAGCATACGTTGGCCTGGCACACGTTCAGCAATTCGGAGTCCCTGTCTTTGATGTTTTGATCAACCGAAACAGCGTTTTCTTTAAGGGAAGC
Organism: Bryobacterales bacterium; assembly: GCA_038210135.1. Lineage (GTDB taxonomy): Bacteria > Acidobacteriota > Terriglobia > Bryobacterales > Bryobacteraceae > JBBQWZ01. Next base: position 35,621 of record JBBQWZ010000022.1, on the reverse strand, counting down.
GGCAATGCTCAGTTCGAAGGATCGAACTCCGTCGTTAAGGGTATCAATGCCGCGACCGACAGAGCCCGAGCATTTTCACTGTTGCACGAGTTTTCTCACATGCTCGGACTTATCGGTCCAGACGGAACTTCCTCGGCGGCGGGGGGACTAAATAACGACAGGATTGCTGCCAACTGCGGTAGCGCGATTGGAACCTTCCGCAACAACTGAAACTCGGGGATTCACTTTGAGATTAAGGCCATTGAAGGGAGGCCGGAGTTGGCGAAGTATTTCATCCTACTGTGGCTTGTAGCGGGGAAAGCGTTCGGCGGGCAGAATCCTGATAGCGAATGGCTCGGTTGCGTTGTAGACCTTCATCTACCGCGTTTTGGGCCAATCGCGCGGGCGGCGAGATCCTCCGGCGAGATCGTCTCCAAGATCCGGTTAGGCGCTAGTGGCGAAGTGGCCGGAGTTGAGTTTGTCGGCGGCGAAGAAGGCCATCGTGTAGAAATCGCGTCGTACCTCAAGGAGTCGAAGTTCTCGCCCAAGTGTGCCAGACGGGCCGTCGAGATTCGATTTAGATTTGAGGTTATCGGTGCACCCATTGACTATCCGTTCAGTTGGGTCGCATTCGAGGCCCCTAATAGGTTTGTGATTTACACCCGACCAATCAACGCAATTCTAGAGCCCGCACAGAAAAACAATCCAACGCAAAAGCAATAAAGGGCGAATCGTCAATGTTTGGTTATCGACACCATCCTCCTTCAAAAGCGCGCTTGGCACTCCGACGCTTCATCAGCGAAGCAACGGCGCGGCGGAGTTTTTCGGCTTGGTAGGATTTTTCGTAGGGTGGGAGATCGTCGAAGTCTTGGATGACGGCGCGGTAGGTATCGGGCCAGGTGGCGTTTTCTGAGCGCATGCGGACGGCGGTGAGGACCGGGAGGGTGGGCTTCCTTCCGGGAGGGCGGCGCGGGACGAGAGCTGCTTTGAGGAGCCGTGCGGCGCGCTCGGCGCTTCGCAGGTCGAGCGTAAGCGTCTAGGGAACCCCTCTTGGAGGAGGGCGGTAATTTGGCCGAAGATGTCGGCATGGGCAAGCATAGGCGGAGTGCTGAGGAGTGGCGGGGGATCATCGCAAAGTTTGGAGCGAGCGGGCTGACGCGGCGGGAGTTTTGCGAGCGGCACGCGATTCCCGTGACGACGCTGGATTACTACCGGCACAGGCTTGGACGCGAAACAACGCCGCGGATGGTGAAGGTCACGGTGAAGAACGCGCCGGTGGAAGTGGAGGGCAACTTCACGCTGGTGCTGGCCAACGGCCGGCGGATTGAAAGCTCCTGGAGATTCGGGGATGGCGAACTGGCGCGGCTGATCCGGGTTGCCGAAAGCGTGTGATGTTTGGGTTGGGTCCGGCGACGAAGATCTACATCGCGGTGGAGGCCATCGATATGCGCAAAGGCTTCGATGGCTTGTACGGGTTGGTGCGCGATCACCTGGGTCAGGACCCATTGAGCGGTCACTTGTTTCTATTCACGAATCGCACGAAGACACGGTTGAAAGTGTTGGTGTGGGATGGCAGCGGATTGTGGGTGTGCGCGAAGCGGCTGGAGAAGGGACGCTTCGGCTGGCCGTCTTTTACGAGCACGCTTTCCGGCAAAGCGGACAACGCGCCTAGCGTTACGATGAGGCCGGAGGAACTGGCGATGCTGCTCAACGGCATGGATCTGAGCCAAGCGCGGCCGCGCAAGAACTGGATGCGGCGTGCCCCGGCGGCGTAAAACATTTCTTCGTGTGCGCGTGCGGAAAAGACTGGTATTTGCTGGCCTTTTCGCTTATAATCGACCTTCCCACCAGTGAAAACCAGCAGTGAAAAGATGACGGCGCCCGATCCCCAGCTCCACATTGCGGCGCTCGAACGCGAGTTGCATTGGGCACATCTGAAAATCCAGTCGCTCACCGAGGCGTTGCGGCGGGAGCGCATCGACAAGTATGGGCCGCGCAGCGAAACGCTGAGCGATCTGCAATTGAAACTGCTCGATGAAGAGCCGGGCGTCACGCGCGACGAAGTGGAAGCCGAGGCGCGGCGCGAGCCGATCGCGAACGAGCCCGAGCGTGAGCGCAAGCCGCATCCGGGTCGGCAACGTTTGCCGGAGAAACTGCTACGCGTCGAACAAGTGATTCCGTGTGCGGAGCAGAACTGCAAAGCTTGCGGCGCGCCAACCGCGGTGATCGGTTACGACGAAAGCGAGCTGTTGGATGTCGAACCGGCGCGCTACTTCGTGCGCTTCGTCAAACGTGAAAAGCGGGTGTGCCGGTGCTGTCAGCAAGGCACGGTGACGATGGCGGAACTTGCGCCGCGCATCGTCGAAAAGGGACTGGCCAGCGACGCGGTGGTGATTCAAACAGTGGTCGCCAAATACTGCGATCACTTGCCGCTGTACCGGCAGGCCGCGATATTGGAGCGCGAAGCGGGCGTCGAGATCAGCCGCGCCACGCTCGATGGTTGGGTGATGCGGGTGGGCGAGTTGCTCCAGCCGGTGATCCAGGCGATGCGGCGAGATCTGCTCGAAGCCCCGTATTTACAGGCCGACGAGACCACCGTTCCGGTGCAACTCAACAACAAAAGCGGCGCCGATCATCAGGCCTATTTGTGGCAATACGGCAAGCCCGGCGGCGAAACGGCGTTCGAGTTTCTTTTGGGCCGCGGTCGCGAGGGCCCGCAAAAGTTCCTCGGGCAGTGGGAAGGGATTTTGCAAACCGACGGCTATCAGGCCTACGACCACATCGGCGGACCGAAGATGGTGCACGTGGGTTGCTGGGCGCATGCTCGGCGCAAGTTCGTCGACGCGGTGAAAGTGAATCCGCAAGACGCGGCGGCGGTGAAAATGGTCACGCGCATGGACGCGTTGTTCCTTGTCGACCGCGAAGCGCGGCAACAGCAGTTGAGCGCCGAAGCGCGTCTGGCCTTGCGCCGCGAGCATGCTGCATCGTGGGCCGATGAGATTCGTGAGGAGTGTGTCGCGTTGTCGAAGACCGCGTTGCCCAAGAGCGCGCTCGGGCAAGCGGTGGCATACACCTTACATCAATGGCCGAAGCTGCGCCGTTGTTTCGAGCACGCCGACGTCGAACTTTCCAACAACCTGGCGGAGAACTCCATGCGCCCCGTGGCCTTGGGCCGCAAGAACTGGTTGCATGTAGGCAGCGCCCACGCCGGACCGAAAGTAGCCGCGATTGTTTCGGTCGTAGAATCCTGCCGCCGCCTGGGCGTGCCGGTGAAGCAATATCTCGCGGACGTTCTGCCAGGCTTGAATCGAAGGAAGCTGTCCCAGGTCCCCCATCTGACTCCGGCTCGATGGGCTGCGGCCCGCTGATTCTACCCTGGTTTGGCTAGACGCTTACTGTTCACCGAACAGAATGGTGTCGGCGACCTGGCGAGCTATTGCTGGATCTTCGAGCCACCGGGCGCCGGACTTCGCTCTGTCCAGGGTGGCATCCTGTTCGGCGAAGGTACGGCCTTTCACTAACCATGGCGGCGCTCCGAAGAGTCGCCAAGTCAGAAAGATGTCGCGTCCATCCGGTTGCCAATGGGGCAGGTCTCTTCGGTAGAAGCTCATTTGGTTTAGAGAATGCACAGGTCGGAGACCTATGCCACAAATGCACAGGTCGGAGACCTATGCCACTCTTACTGAGGAATCGCGTCTTTCAGGAGTTGTTTGGCTATTTTCTCGGCGACGTCGGCACTGGCGGAGTGGAATTTTCCGCCTTGCGATTCTTGGGTGGTAGACCAGATGACGTCGCCGTCTTTATTGATCAGCCGGACGCTGGCGAAGGCTTCGTGTTTGCGTTCCTTGACGTTCGACGACTCGTGTTCGCCGATGGTGACGCCGCCATAGCGGGAACGGTCGGATTCCGAGCGGGTCTGGCTTCTGGACAGATTGCCGGCGCCTTGACCGACCGAGAGATGCGCGTTGACGTTGTCCGACGATTGGAACTGGTCGGTGAAAATCAGGTCTTCGGCGCCGCCGCGAAGGATGGCGTCGGCGCTCTTTTCGGTTTCGGTCAGGATGAACAGGTGCATTCGCTGGAGGCTGGTGATAATGAGGTCGCGCATGTGGGCCGCCGTTTCGCCGCCGGTGAGGCGATCAACGTATACGCGATGAATTGTTGGCAGTTCGCGAACCAAGTCCGTCGCCTGATACTTGGGCTCGACGGCTAGAAATAACAGAGCAAATTGCGCAATCATAGGTTAACCCTTGCCTGCTTTGCGGGCGTCTTCGTCCTGGAACTGGACCTTGATCCCAGTGCGGGCTTCGAGGCAGACCAGGAGTGCGCGGATTGAGGATTTGTCCACGCGGAACACGAGTGCCTGCTGGCGTCCTTCTTCGTCGGCGTAGCCTACTGTGAGGAAATGCGTCTTCTTTTTCGCCAGGATCAACAGCGGCGAAATCAGGGCGGCGCTCAGGTACCGGCGGTCCACTTTCTGGCCGTATTCGACGAGGTTGATGCGATCATACGCAACGCGAAAGTTGGCCTTCTGCGAATAAAAGGCGAAGAACAGCGGATCGGTGGCTTCGATGTTGCCGCCCTGGCCTTCCTTCCAGTTAGCGAGCGTCCCGCCGGCGTAGTTCGCCTGTCCGGCCACGGCGGTGAACGCGATCGCGAACAACATCAGACAACAGGCCACTATCCTCATGACTCTGTGGTGCCAAGCGGCCACCTGTTCTCTCCACAGGGATACACTGGGCACAGGGCGGACTGGGTATAGCGCAGCGGGTCGGCCCCGATCCTGCGACGGATGAGGTTCGAACTGCATCCATTTGATAGCGCGGTGTCCCGATGCTCGGATTTGTTAAGAATATGTTTGGTATGGACTCTTCAAAAACACAGGCTAGTGGGATTCTGACTCCAGAGAGTGCGCCAGACGGCGCAATCATATCGCCGGATACGCAGCGGGAAAACCGGGTTCCAGCGGGCCAATCGCGGACTCTGAAATGGCCGGTACTCGATGCATCCGGTGCTCCGCAGATCAACCTCGAGACGTGGCGGTTTTCACTCGAAGGGCTGGTGGCGAATCCGATTTCCTGGAACTGGGAAGACTTCAACAAGCTGCCGCGGGTGAAGGTGTTTTCGGATTTCCACTGCGTGACGCGCTGGTCGCGGCTCGGCAACGTATGGGAAGGCGTTTCGACGCGGGCGCTGGTCGAACTGGCTGGCGGAGTCTTGCCGAACGCGCAATACGTCCTCGCGCACGGCTACGATTTTGGCTGGACGACGAATCTGCCGCTCTCCGATTTTTTGGCGGAAGACGCGCTGGTTGCGATCCTGCACGACGGGGAGCCATTGACGGCGGAGCATGGCGGTCCGGCGCGGTTGATTGTGCCGCGGCTGTACGCATGGAAGAGTGCGAAGTGGGCGGCTGGCGTGGAGTTCCTCGAAAAAGACAAGGCCGGCTTCTGGGAGCGCAATGGATATCATATGCACGGGGATCCGTGGAAGGAAGAGCGCTTCGGATACTGATTTGGCAGGTATTGCGCGGATACCCTTAGAAACCAGGAGGGCAGACAGATGGCAGTAGACGACGCAACGGTAAAACGATTCGTCCAGAGAGCGCTCGATCACCATAACGGCTACGGAGATGTTAGTACGCGGCTGGACAACTCATGGAAGGAAGTGAACACGCAGCGCGAAGCGCCGAATGGAGTGAACTGCGGGAATTATGACCTGACGGCCGCCGATCACTACCTGTTCATGCGTTGGGCGGGCAGTGAACTCGGCCCCGCCTTTCAAACATTTCTTTCCGCCGCCGCCTCCACTTATGACGGCATTTATAAGGGCGGTCAGGAGATTTTCGATTATATTTTCGGCGGGGATGTGGTCTTCAAAACGGGCCAGTGCAAGGCCACAGGATTCTCAATCGGCGTCATCATGTGGGGTCAACAGGGGGTGCGGGATGGCGTTGTGGATTTTTTCCGGTCGGATTCGGCAAAGCTGAACTCTCCCACCCATCCGATTCCCGTCATCTCGAATTTCTGGTGAAGACTTTTCTTCCTATGCGCGACTCGGACCGTCCGGCCGACGTAATGGACGGCGAACGGAACACGGATTCTGTTCGCTGGCTGGGACACAGCTCGACGCTGATCCGCTGGAACGGATTGAACATCATCACGGACCCCGTTCTTGGCGACCGCTGCGGGATCGCGGTCGGCCCTTTCCAACTCGGGCCCAAACGGTTGACGCCGCCGGCGTTGCGTGCACGGGATCTTCCGCCGATCGATCTGGTGCTGCTTTCGCACGCGCACTTTGATCACTTCGATCTTCCGACGTTGAATAAGTTGCAGAACAAGCGGACCGAGGTGATTACGGCTCGGGCGACGGCGGATCTGCTGCGCGCGTCAAAGTGGAAGAAGGTCACGGAACTCGGTTGGGGGGAAGAAGCACGCATGGACGGCTTGACGGTGCGTGCGCTGCAAGTCCGCCATTGGGGCGCGCGAATGCAGACGGACCGGCATCGCGGTTACAACGGCTACGTTCTCGAGATGGGCGGCCGGCGGCTGCTTTTCGGCGGGGATACTGCGAACACCGATCTGTTTCGCGAGGCGAGATCCACCGGGCCTATCGAATTGGCGATCATGCCGATCGGCGCGTATAACCCTTGGATCGGGGCGCACTGCACGCCGGAACAGGCGGTCCGGATGGCGTCCGATGCCGGCGCGGACCGGATTCTGCCGGTCCATCACAAGACGTTCCGGTTGAGCGCGGAGCCGTTTGACGAGCCAATCGAGCGGTTCCGCGAAAGCGCGAATGGCCGCGCGGTTGGCGGCGAGGTCGGCGATTCGGTTTTGATCTAGGGGATAAGGGTCAGCCGTTGGTGATTGGGTAGCCGTACGGCCGTGAAGTCTCGGCGATCCAGCGTGAACAGAGTCGAAATCCGCTCTCTTTGCGCCAGTCTCAGCAGCGACGCGTCCGCGAGTTGCAGTCCAAGTTTCTGGTATCGCTTCATCAGGGAAGAGATCGGAGCGATATCCGACGCATCGAGTGGTAGAAATGAAAAAAGGCCTTCTGAAAACCCCTTCAGAAGGCGATTGATTACTTCTGGTCCGTAGTCCTTCAGCATCCAGGCCGCCTCAGTCAATACGGGCCAACAGGTGAGCAGAGGATGCTCAATTTTTCGACATACCTCAACACATTTGCGGTGGCTTGCATCCCTGCCGGACAGTATGGCGACCAAAGGCCCAGTATCGATGAGGATGTTCCGCATCTATTTTCCGCTGTTGGATTTCCCAAATCCTTCCATGTATTTCTTGTTTGTGCTGAGATCGCGCGGAGCATTCGAGATACATCCGATAATGCCCAGCCTAACGGCTGCGTCGTAGGCAGACTCGGGGCTAGTCTTGACCGGCAAGTAGGCTTCGAGCGCATCCCGAACGACGTCCGAGGGGCTACGACCGTCCTTCACCACTTCACGCAATCGCCGTTCCAGCCGATCATCGATTCGAACGGAAAGACGGGTCGCCATGTCTGACAGTTTACCGCAGGTGTCGGACAGCTTCTAGATCCGGACGGGCTGGACCGGTTCGCCCGGACGTATGCCGCTCGAGTTGTCCGCGGGCAAGTATGTTGCGTCGAGCTTGGCGAGATAGAAGACCGGCAGATTGCCGAAGTCGGCTGTGTTCGGTGTGGGCTGATAGACGATCACCGCCAAGCCGACCACGGTTGCGCCGTAGGATTCGACCAGCGTCTTCAGCTCCATCAGATTCTTTCCGGAGCGCAGAATGTCGTCCACCAGAAGAATCTTTTCGCTGCTCTTCACGTCGAGGAACTGGCGGAACTGTTGTTTCTCGCCGGGCTTTTCACGCTCGGCCCAATACACACGGGCGGCGCGAAGAGCTTCGCAGACTCCGTAGGCCACCGGCAGTCCGCCGGTCGCCGGAGCGACGATCGAAAGATCCGGAATCATCGCCCGGATTTCGGTGTTCGCGCGCAGCAGGCGGCTGAGGCCAACACTCAAAATCTTCGCGTGTTCATAATGCCGCATGGTTACGGGCACCTGCAGATACTTGTCCACGTGCAGGCCGTCCGGGTAAACAAAGTGGCCGTCACGGAGGCCACCGGTCGAGCGCAACAGGGCGACGACCTCTTCTTGTGTAGGAACCAGATTCATAGAGTCAGTGCGCACCGCGGCCAGTGATCACGCTGGGGATGGTGCGCAGAATGATGCGCCAATCGAGGCCAAGCGACCACTGATCGATGTACTGCATATCCATTTTCATCCAAGTTTCGAAATCGATGGCATCCCGTCCGGAAATGGCCCACAAACACGTCAAGCCTGGACGCATTCGCAGCCGGCGGCGCTGCCATCGCTTATATTGTTCCACTTCCTCGGGGACGGCGGGGAGCGGTCCGACCAGCGACATGTCTCCGATCAGTACGTTCCAAAGTTGCGGCCATTCGTCGACGGAAAACTTACGCAGCCATTTCCCGAGCCGAGTCAGCCTAGGGTCGTCGGCGATTTTAAAAACGATTTCCCGCTCGTTGTGTTCGGCCAGTCCGGCCTTCAGCGCTTCCGCGTTTTCGCACATCGAACGAAATTTGTAGAACACGAACCGCCGTCCGTTGAGCCCGCAGCGAATCTGTTTGAAGATGGCCGGGCCGGGCGACGTCACGCGAATCAGGAAGGCGATCAGCAGCAGGAGCGGCGAAAGCAAAACTAACGAAAGTCCGGCGATGACGAAATCCATGATCCGCTTGATGAGCAGCCGAACCTCGTCATGCGGCGCGGCGGAAAAGGTCAGCAGCGGAGCGTCGCCGAGGCGATCCAGATAGACGCGCGAATTGACGTGCGGAAAGAAGTCCACGGCGACGCGGGTGCGGACGCCTTCTTCTTCGCATTCGAGGAACACTTCCTCGAGTTCGGCGAGGCGGCGCGAATCGACCGCGAATAGGATCTCGTCAATGACGCGCTGTTCGAGCAGCTTGGGGATTTCGGAAAGCGCATGGATGGGATAGCGGGACGCCAGTTCCTGCTCCGCCATCGATCCAGTTTCCGAGCCGTCGGCGATGAAGCCGGCGACGCGGACTCCGTAAGCGGCCGCTTCTTCCAACTGGCCGGCGACGCGCAGAGCGCTTTCGCCGAGCCCTACGATCAGAACGTAGTGCGGCTGGGCGAATTCGCGGCGAACAATGGCGGCGAGCCGCGGAGCCTGCCAGCGTCCAAGCGACAAAAACAGGAACGCGTAGGCGGTGAAGATCGCGACAAAAGGCCGCGATAGATCGAGGCGCAGGATGTATTGCAGCAGGATGAGCGCGGCGGCGGAACTGGCGGCCTGGCGAAGCGTGTCGCGCAGCACGATCCAGGGGCCGGCGGATTCCAGCCGCTCGTAGATGCCCCACCAGAATCCCGTTCCGATCCAGGTCAAAGCGGCCCAACTGAGCAGCAGCGCCCGAACTTCGGGAGCGAGATAGAAGGAACGCTCAATAAAACCAAGGCGGAGGCGCGTTTCGTACGCGGCCCAAAACGCAAGCGCGGCCAGAACGAGATCCGTTAGGGCGAACAGAATGCGCGTGCGGCGATGGTGCCTTAAGAACACGAATGGGCTGAAACGTTTCCGATAGTCAGCATAGCGCGTTTGCGCTCGGCGTCGCGCTGGGAAGTTAACACATGAGCACGGCATCGAGCGCGGAACGTTATGATTGCCTTATACGGTTCGTTATGTACTTCAGCAGTTGGCGGGCGGCGTGCGCGGTCTTGACGCTCGTTGCATTTTTGAGCGGAACCGGAATTTCCGCCCGGCAGATCGATCCGGGATGCGGCACACGCATTGCGGGATCGCGCGAAGAGATTTTCCTTCATCAGCGCCACGCGGAGACCAGAAGCCGCGTGCGGTCCGGGCTCTCGAAGGCGGCAGCAGCCACGGCGGATCGGACGGCGACGACGGTTTCGGGCGACATCGTATTGATGGACGACCAGGGCGGCACGGTCGGGAATCGGAATCCGTTTAGCCTCGACAGCCGCACAGTGACGTTTCAGCCGGTGACCTCGGCGGCGGGGAAGTACACGTTTTCGACCTCCGCGGATTCCTACGATGCACCGGCCGCGACAGCTGGCACTCGATTGGCGATGGGTGACGACGACACCAGCGTTGTGACGTTGCCGTTCTCCTTTCCATTTTTCGGGAAATCGTATTCGCAGCTTTACGTGAATTCCGACGGCAACGTCACGTTCACGGCGGGCGACGCGTCATCCTCCGATCGCGGCTTCGGCCGATTCGCGTCGGGCCTTCCGCGGATCGCGGCGTTGTATGCGGACCTAGATCCCTCCGTCGCGGCGAGTCCGGCGGGTGTTCGCGTGACCTCGGAACCGGCGCGGGCGGTTATTTCGTGGAGCGCGGTTCCGCAATATTCGAGCTTCGGAGTTACGCTGGGCCAGACCTTTCAAGTCCGCCTCTATCCGGATGGACGCGTAGACATCGCCTTCCATGGAATCTCGGCGCTGGACGCGGTAACGGGAATTTCGCCGGGCACCTTGGCGGTTCCGGCCACGCTGGTTTCGATCTCCGGCGGCAGCTCCACTCAATTCTCAGGAGCGGTCGGCGAGCGCTTTTCGAGTGGATCATCGATCGATATCGTAACCGTCGCGCAGCGCTTCTACGAAACGCAAAGCGATGCGTACGACTACCTGGTGATCTACAACACGCTGGGAATCTCGCCCGTTCTCGGCGCTGTTGCGCAGGAGACCACGGTCCGCAACGATCGGTCGGGATACGGAGATTTGCAGGTTGCGGACGGCGCTCTGTACGGTTCAAACCGGCGTCTGCAATCTGTGATGAACATGGGCTACACGGCGCAGTATCCGCTGGATCCGAACGCGCTGGTTCCGGCGCGCGGAACCGCCGGCGACACGTCGCTGTCGATTCTCGGGCACGAGGCGGGGCACTTATTTCTGGCTTTCGTCACCGTGCCGGATGCGTTCAATCCGGCGGCGAAGCCTATGCTCGGGCGCAGCAATGTGCACTGGAGCTTTTTTTATAATTCCGAAGGGTCGCTGCTTGAGGGAAACAAGATCACCGATTTCGCGCCTTCGTCGCCCCAGTTCGCGACCACCGGGGAAGCGCAACAGTATTCACCGCTCGATCAGTATTTGATGGGCTTTCGGACGCCCGATGAGGTTCCGGATTCGTTCTACGTGGCGGACCCGACGATCGGCGGAGGCAACAGCCGTGCTCCGCAATTCGGGCTTTCGTTCGACGGAACGAAGCGTTTCGCGCGCACGAAAGATGTGATCGCAGTGGCTGGACGGCGGACTCCGGATTCGACGGTGTCGCAGCGGCATTATCGATTTGCGTTCGTGTTGATTTCCGCGAAAAGCTCGCCGGCGACGGCGGATCAGGTTGCGCAAGTCGAAAAGTATCGTAGTGCCTTTCCGGATTATTACGCGCGGGTGACGGGTAGCCGCGCGACCGCGGAAACCACGCTCCGCAGGGACGTCCTGTTCAACGGACGGCCCGCGTTAGGGGTGGTCCAGAATCAGACGGCGAAGGCTGTTCTGAGTTTGTCCGCCCCGGCGGAGAAGGACTTGGTTTTCGCGCTGCAGACTCCGGCGAAAGTGGTGAGCGCTCCGGCGATCGTCACGATGGCGGCCGGCGATTCGCAGATCGCCTTCGATATCCGCGGCGTCAAGGAAGGCGTGGAGGAAATGCTTGCCGTACCCAACGACGCGCGGTTCGAGACGGTGCACTCGCGGGTCAACGTGACCTCATTTTCGTTCTTCCTCAAGCCAGTGGTCGTTTCAGGCGATCAGCAAACCAACAGCGCCCCGTTCGCTCTACCGGGTCCGGTGGTGATGAAGGTGGCGGATATCAATAATGTTCCGTACCCCAACGTCGGCGTGGCCGCGATCGCATCGAGCGGAGGATCAGTGACACCCGAGACGGCGACGTCGGATGAGAACGGGCTGGTGCGATTCACCTGGATTCCCGCGCCGGGGGCGACGAATCAATTGACGGTGAGCCTCGCCGGAGTTCCGGGAACGGATACTGTCGTCGGCGTGAAATCCGCGCCGCAGATCGCGGACGGCGGCATCGTCAACGCGGCGTCGTTTACTCCTGCCTTGGCGCCGGCGACTTTCGCCGCCATATTCGGATCGAGTTTGGCAGCTGGTATCACAGCGTCGGGAAGTTTTCCGTTTCCGCTGACACTGGAAGGCGTCCAGGTTTTTGTTAACGGGCAGGCCGCGCCAATCGTGTCGATGTACGATCGCCAGATCAATTTCATCATTCCCGGCACGACGCCGGCGGGACCCTCGGACATTCGCGTGGTCACTCCATTGGGGAGTTCGGCGACGACGCGCGTGCTGCTGAATCCGGCTGCTCCCGCGATCTTTTTCGGGGCGGGGAATCTGGGCGCCGTGCGGATCGCGGGCACGGCGAAGACGACGGCGGATCAACCGGCGGCGTCCGGCGACTACCTCGAAATCTACGGCACAGGCTTGAACGGCGCGATGCCGGAGGTGACGATCGGTGGTGTGGCGGCGATGGTCACGTATTCGGGTCCGTTCGCTTTAGGTATGGGCTTCGATCAGATCAATGTGCAGGTTCCGGATGGCTTAGCCTCGGGTGATCAACCGCTATTGATGAAGGCGGGCGGCCTCACCAGCAACAGCGTCATCATCAAGCTGCAGTAAGTTTCAGCCAGACCGGATCGTGCCCGTGATTTACTTCTTCGGCAGTACGCGCTCGGCGAAATTCAGATACTGTTCCCAATCGTATTTGTTGATGCCGTGCTTGCCAGTCCGAATATGGTGGCCGAGCACGCCAGCGGTGATGGGATGATTCACTTCCGGCAGTTCCGTTCCTTCAATGACGGGCCGTCCGAACAGACGGTAGACGGGTCCGGCGGCGACCAGCGACAGGAATTCGCCTTTCGGGTCCGCCCACTTGTCGTCTTCCGCGCTCGATATATAGAGTGGACGCGGCGCGATCAGCGACAACAGCATGTGTTGATCCACGGGGAGCGTTTCTTCGCGATTATCGTACTCGCGGTAAGCGCGCGCGAACCAATGCGGAAAGCGCGTGTTGAGGTCGGCTACTTGTTCACCGAATTTCCGGCGGCTGATCGCCGCGCCGCCTTCGCCGGAGACGCACGAGATGACGACAGCGAAACGCGGATCCTGCGCTCCAGCCCAAAGAGCAGTCTTACCCATGCGCGAAACGCCCATGAGGACGACACGTTTGGCGTCGATGGACTTGTCGGTTTCGAAATAATCCATCGCGCGGCTGAGTCCCCAGGCCCAAGCACCGATGGCTCCCCAGTCGTGCGGGCCGGGCTTCGGAAACAAGGAGCGGACGCTGTATTGCATGGCGCCGTCGAAGTCGGGCTCGACGTCGGGGTAGTAAAAGGTCGCTAGTCCGAAGCCTCGTTCGACGGTCTGTTCGACATTCCAGGACGCCGCGCCTGAGCCGCGCGTGTTGGGATTGCCGGGCACTTTCGCCGACACTTTCGTCTTTGGATCGGTGGTCCATTGGTCCCCCAGAAGAATGCCGGAGTCGGCATTGACGGCCTGATTCGGCGAGAAACCGGGAACGAGGAAGATCGGCACGGGTTTCTTCGCCGCGTTCGGCGTGTAGAGGAGAAGGTCGAGCTTTGGCTCCGGCGCGGTTGCGGAAAAGAAGATGCGGATTTGCTTCCGAGTCGCCGTACCGCCGAGCGCTTTTGCGTCCGTTTCGCGGACTTCGTGACGCAGTTTCGGCTTGCCGCCCAGCGTCTTGCCGTACATGTTCGCTTCAAAGAGGCGCAGGATTTCGGTACGTCGAAGCTCCCAGGCTTTGCGGTCCGCGACCGGCTTTCCGTTTTCGAACTTCAGCGGATCGGGTAAAACGTAAGCGGGTACTTTTGTTTCGTCGTAATTCGGAGGGCGCTGCTGCGCGATTGCGAACGGCGAAAGTACCGACGCACAAAGGGCAAGCGCGAGAGGCTGCAAAACCATTGGCGTTATCGTACCCCACCTGCACGTTTGCGGCGAGGATGGTTTGCGCGGGGTCACCATGATGTCGCTCGAACAGGACCTGCGCTGCGCGAAGAATATCACTAGCGCACGAAGTCGAGATAGCCTCGCTTCGGATCGGTGCTGATCAGTTTTACGCGCAACTGATCGCCGACGTCCACACCTTCTCCGTGGACCAAAATGCCCTCGGCCGGCGGATTTACGACGCGCACGAAGACGCCTTTTGGCGTGACGCCAGTCACCACGGCGTTGAACATTTCTCCGATGCGCGGAGCGAGAGCGACAGCCGCGATTCGTTTTTCCATCACGCGCTCCACCTTACGCGCCGCGTCTTCTTTGAGCGTGCAGTTTCGCGCGATGCGATCGAGTTCGGGAGCCGCGTAAGGGCAAGGCGTGTGGGCAAGCACAGCCTTGATGAGCCGTTGCGTCACCAGATCCGCGAAGCGCCGATTGGGCGCGGTTGAGTGCGCGTAGTCCTGCGCGGCGAGCGCGAAATGGCCGGGATTCACTTCGCCCGGCCGCACGGTGACGTATTCGCCGGGCCCGAGCAACTTCACCACGGCCAGCGAAATATCCGCGTAATGGTCAGGATCGGCGGCTTTGCGCCGCTGCAGGAACGCGTTCAGCGCGACAGGGTCCGGCGTTGGCGGCAGCGTGTCTTTGGAGCGCACGGCGAGTTCGACGATGCGGTTCCAACGTTCCGGCGTGCGAACGACGCGCCGTATGGAAGCGATTCCGGCTTTGGTTTGCGCGCGCGCCATGACGCCGTTGGCCGCGACCATGAAGTTTTCGATCAGGTCGCTGGCGCGATTCTTTTTGCGTTCGACTAAGCCTTCGACCTTTCCATCCGTCATGACGGCTTCGGACTCCGCGCGATCCACACTGAGAGCGCCCATGCGATGACGCTCTTCGAGAAGATCGCGCGAGGCCTCGTCCTGGAGCTTGAGCTGCGCTTCTAAGGCCGAGGAAGCCGCGACCTTCGCCGGAGCCGGCGCGGTGCCTTCGAGCCAGGGACCGATTGCGTTATACGTAAGCTGCGCCTGGTTGCGCACGATGGCGCGATAGACGCTTTCGGAAACCAGCGTGCCATCCGGCGCGACGACAAAGTCCATGACGATCGCGAGCCGGTCCTGGTTTTCGTTGAGCGATGTGATATTCGTCGAGAGCTGCTCCGGCAGCATCGGAAAGGTGCGGACGCCGGTATAAACGGACGTCGTTTCCTGGTCGGCGTACTGATCGATGGGCGAGCCGATTGGGACATGGTGATCGACGTCAGCGACCGCGATCAGAACGCGGATGCCGGCTGCGACGCGTTCCGCGACTTCGGCCTGATCCAGATCGCGGGAGCTATCGTTGTCGATCGAGGACCACAGCATCGAGCGTAGATCCCGCACATCGCTCGAAGGCTGGGGGCGCGGAGCGTTTTGAAGAGATGCCAGTTGCTCGGGGACTCCAGGCGGAAAGTCAGGGTTAAAACCCTGATTGATCATTTCCTGTCGGGCGGCGGCGGCGAGGTCAAAATCATTTGCGTGCATGAACCCGACAGCCTAACATGTGCGGAATCCGGTCTATTCGCGAACCCAGCGTTTGGCTTTCATTTCAAAACGGGGCAGGGTCTGCGCGGGGACGACTTCGATCGGAATCCGGAGCGCCAGAGCGTTGCGCAGCGCGGCTTCGATGCGGTGGACCAGATGCGGATCGCCGGCGGCGTGCGGCTCCGGCTCGATCTCGATCGACAACTCGATCAGGCCGCGGTTATCCGAAATGCGGACGCGGTATTCGGCGACTCCGCCATCGGTGCGCAGGATATTCTCGATCGCCGCCGGGAACACGTTGACGCCGCGGACGACCACCATATCGTCGTTGCGGGCGAGGATTCCGCCTTCGAGAGCAAGGTCCGCGCTGCCGCACTCGCACGTGCCGGCGGGGATGGTCTTCACGATGTCGCCGGTCCGATAGCGGATCAGCGGAGATCCGGCGCGGCCAAGATTCGTCAGCACCAGTTCGCCGGATCCGCCCGCCGGGACAGCGGCGCCCGTCGCGGCATCGATCACCTCGGCGATGTAACCGGACTCGATGATGTGCAGGACTCCGGCGCGGGCGGAGCAGCCGTAGCTGACGGGACCGACCTCCGTCATCCCGTGATGATCGACGACCTTGGCACCCGGCCACAGCCGTTCGATCTGATGGCGGGTCCCGGCGATGCTGCCGCCAGGTTCGCCGGCGACGATGATGGTGCGGACTTTCGACGCGTCGAGATCGATTTCTTCTTCGGCGGCCACCTCCGCAAGATGAATCGCGTAGGTGGGGGTCGAGCACAGCACGGTCGCGGACATGTCGATGAGAGTACCCAGGCGTGCGGCGCTTCTCATTCCGCCCCCCGGAATCGCCAGGCAGCCGAGCCGCGACGCCGCGTCGAAGGCGGTCCAGAAGCCGAGGAACGGGCCAAACGAAAACGCGAAGAAGATGCGGTCGGCAGCAGTAACTCCGGCGGCTTCAAACACGCGGATCCAGTTCGCGAGCATCCACTCCCAGCTCTCCGGCGTGTCCAGCCAGCGCAGCGGTTTGCCCGACGTCGCACTGGTCTGGCTGAAGCGCGTGTAGCGCGAAAGCGGATAGCTGAGGTTCGAACCGAATGGCGGATGGCGGTGCTGGTCCTCGATCAGTTCGTTCTTCGTCGTGAATGGAAACGTCTCGCTGAATTCGGCGAGCGAGTGAATATTCGTTTCGACGCTCTTGAGCTTAGCGGCGTAGAAACGATTCGCGGGCATCACCTCGGCCAGCAGTGTTTTCAAGCTGGACAACTGCTGATCCGCGGCGCTTCCCATTAGCGCGCGTGTTCTCCAGCCATCGCCGCGTCGCTCGGCAAGGGTTGTCCGTGCGTGACCGGCGGAGGCACCGTGGCGAATTTCTTCATGGCGTCGAACATCGGATCGAAGCCGCGATTCAGGTTGCCCATCAGGCAGTCCGTGATGTCGCCCTTCATGTCCGGATGCTCGCTCAGCATTTCGCGGAAGCTGAACTTCTGATCGTAGAAGCCGTACACCAGCTTGCGCATCGCTTCGATGGCTTCGCAGACCGTCGCGCCGTATTCCGTGAAGCGTCCGGCGTTGACGTCGCCATCGGTCAGAGCTTTGTCCACAGTGTCGGCGGCAAGCGATCCGCTGTGCAGCGCAATGAAGACGCCCGACGAGAACACCGGATCCAGGAATCCGAACGCGTCGCCAACCAGGACCAGCCCGTTCGCCGCGCAATACCTCGAGCGATACGAATATTCTCCAGTGACGCGATAGGGGCCGAATTGCTCGCCAACAGCGAGATGCTCTTCGATCCACCTGTTCTTTTTGACTTCGCCCTGGAAGATGGTTTCGAGATCCTTCGAATCCGCGTAGAGGTAATTCTTCTCCGCGACCACGCCGACACTCAGGATGTCGTTCGCCAGCGGAATGTACCAGAACCAGCCTTTTTCAGGCACGTAAGCGACCGTGGTCGCGCCTTCGTCTATGCCCGGATCCCGCTTGGCGCCCTTGTAATACGTCCACACCGCGATCTTATCGAGCTTGGGATCGCGAATCTTCCAGCCATTCCGGCTGATCGCGAACGCGTCGCGGCCGGTCGCGTCGATGGTCATCTTCGCATGGAATTGTTTGTATTCGCCGTCCTTGGTTTGCGCCTTGACTCCGACGACCGCCCCGTTTTCCCAGATCAATTCGCGAGCCGAAATCTCTTCGATCACTTCGACGCCATTCTCGCGCGCGTTGTCGAGCAGCATCTCGTCGAACTCGCTGCGGAGCACCTGCCAGGTGCCCGACGCTTCATGTTTGAGTTGGTCGAAGAAGTAGAAGGGAATCGATTGCTTGCCCGACGTCGAAACGAATTGCACGCTGTACTTCTTCGTGAAATGGGACTTCTTCATTTTGTCCGCGAGGCCCAGGCGCTCGAGAATGAAGTAGCCATAGGGCAGCAGAGATTCGCCAATGTGGTAGCGGGGAAACTTTTCGCGCTCGAGAACCAGCACTCGCCGACCCTTCTGCGCGAGGAGCGTGGAAGTCGTCGATCCGGCAGGTCCGGCGCCAATCACGATGGCGTCATATTGATGCTGATTCTGCACGTTCGTCTATTCTCCTGATTTTCGAGGCCCGGTCAAACGCGCCGCTCGACGCGATGCTCGGGTTTGAAAAACTCCGGCAGCAGCCGGTCCACTTGCAACAATCCTTCGCGATTCAGGCGCAACCCGTCGGGAACCACGGTTAGGAAACCCTGCTCCTGCAGTTTGCCGACCGCCGGAGCAAACCGTTCCTGCACGTCCACCCCGAATTTATCCTGGAAATACGCATTCTGAATTCGGCCTAGCTTCATCTGCAGCACGAACTCGCGAATCATGCGATCTTCGCTCGACGGAGTCAGTGCGCGGAAGATGGGCAACTCGCCCTTCGCGATCTTCGCGCGGTACGCGTCCCACTCGTGCTCATTCTGGAAGTGCGTTCCCTGGACGTGCGAGAACGACGAAACGCCGAGGCCGACCATATCGGCTCCGGCCCACAGCAGGTCGCGATACAGAAACTTCGTCTTCGGATTCTTCACCGCGGTGTACGCGCTGCCGACCGTGTAGCCGGCCTTTTCGAGCTCCGAGAAGCCGTGCTGAACCCACTCGCGTTTGGTCTTCCAGGTTGCCACCGGCGCCACTGAATCTCCGTACACTTTCATCTCCTTGAAGATGGTCGTGTTGTACGGGACTTCCATTTGATAGATCGTGACGCTATCCGGAGCCATGTCGATGGTCTTCCTGACGCAGTCTTCCCAATTCTCCTGGGTCTCGCCGACCATGCCGGCAATCAGGTCGATGTTGATCTGCGGAAAGCCGATTTTGCGGGCGAAATCGTAGGCGCGGCCGATTTCTTTCGAGGCATGCGCGCGACCGTTGGCTTTCAAAATCTCGTCGTTGAAATTCTCGATGCCCAGGCTCAGGCGCGTGACGCCCAGGTCCTTGATCACCTGGAGCTTGCCCTCGGTCAGCGTTCCCGGCTCGCACTCGAACGCGATCTCCTGCGCTTCGTCCCAGGGCAGGGCAGCCTTCATAGCGTCCACGAGGCGGGTGAGCTGGGAGGACGATATATAGGATGGGGTTCCGCCGCCGAAGTAGAGGAACGACGGCTTGCGTCCGCCGATAAACGGCTTGCTCGCGTAGAGCTTCAGTTCCTCGACAGCCGATTCGAGGTAGCCTTCCACTTCCGACGCGTTCTTATCCGTGTAGACCTTGAAGTAACAAAAGTGGCAGCGCTTGCGGCAGAAGGGAATGTGAATATAGATGCCGAGCGGCGCGTCATTCGAGGGAGGGCGGTTCAGCGCCGCGTGCGCGTCCGCGACATGATCCGTGGTCCAGAACGAGTAGGGCGGATAATTTGAGACAAAGTAATTACCAGCTCTAGTTTCTTCGTCCGCGCAAGAATCTTTTGTCATTTTCCCTTGCTCACTTGGTTTTGAACGCAGCCTGCACCAGTCAAAATATTGGACGGTGGAGTCCCGGCTGATTTCGACCGCCGCTGCCAGAAAGGGACCGCCGTAGTAATAGCGCTAGCCGGGCCGATTTGGTTACTTCCCGATATTATCAACTGAATGTCCACCATCGGGTTGGACGCATTGGCGATCCAGACGTTGCGGGATTCGGCAGGGATGCTATTGGACCTACGGACCGGGGTGCGTGAGCAAGGCGTACTCGCCCTCCCAGCAAAAGGATGAGGGTCGGGCAGCAATACACCCCAAACACAGGCTTCCATCAACAGATTGTGCCGCAAGGCGCATTTCCGTATAATCGGAAGAGTCGCGGCGCTATCGTCTAACGGTTAGGACAGAGCCCTCTCAAGGCTTAAATACGGGTTCGATTCCCGTTAGCGCTACCAATTCCTCACACTCTTGAGGACAATCTGGTAGCTCGGGGGCGGAACCGTCCGCATTGCCCGTTACCATGCGCATGTGCCCATCGAGCCGCAGTTGGCCTGCTGGATAGTGACTGCCAAAGGGGCTCGTGAAGCCCAAAAACGCGAAGCCGGTGCCGGAGGTGTGAACTTGACCGGACCGACAAAGGACTTGGGGGTACCGCAAGTGAGCAACGAAACCGACCCTCCCTTCAATCCTGTCACGGCCGATGGTTTCTTCTGCCCTTATTTCCCGGCTGCTTTCAGTGAAGTTTCCCTTGCGTATAGGGAAGTTGCGAGCAGGGCTATGTCAGAACCTAGGGGATCGGGCCGCTAGTCATACTGTGCTTCCACTCGTCCGCAGTGCACAGCCGATGTTCTCTTCGGTTCCGAAAGCGGCGGCGACCAACCCCGCATCCAAATCCGGAAACTAAGGAATCCCTGAAAGAAGCCCTCGATACCTCGCGGCGCAGCGCGCCGTTTTTCGTTTATCGACCAATCCCTCATCTCATTTCATAGTTCCTCGATCTCACGCGAAGGAAAAATGACCCCTCTTTAACCGATCTCCGCACTACCGTGTGAAGACCCCGAGGGGCCTTCGCCAAGGAGAGAGAGGAGCTTCCATGAAGTATCAGAACGTAATGACCGCGGCGCTCGCGCTGCTGACCATGTCGGTGGCTTTTGTGCCCGACGCCAACGCCTCGACGATCACCGCGCCGTTCGCCGGAACCGGCGGAACTTCGTCCGCAACGGTGAGCACGCCTTCGCCTGGGAACGACAACGTCCTGGGGCAATCGCCGAATTCGTTGAGTATTTTCGAGAATTGGAACGGCCTTACGTTCTCTGAGAGCTTCGCGCTCAATCAGCAGCCCGCCGCCTCGACCGAGTATTTCGTGACCAAAAGGGTAACCAACAACTCCGGCCAGATCTGGACCGATTTCCAGATCGGCGTCGGGTGCGGCAATGGCTTCGTCGCATGCCCGGGCTTCAATCCGCTGACCATGGACTACGACCAGTCCCCGACTTCGTCGGCTGGCGGCACGCTCAGTTCGCAGAGCTTGATCGACTTTAAATGGACCGGCTTGAACATCGCGCCGGGCGCCACGGTCACCTTTACGTTCTCGCTGGACACCTGCGCCAACTGTTCCGGAGGCTGGCTCATCAACCAACAGGCCGGTGTCACTGCGACACCAGAACCGGGCACGGTGCTGATGGGCGCGTTGGGCCTTGGACTGATCGGAGTCGGTCGACTGCGGCGGCGGCTCAAGTCAAGCGAGGTGGCCCGCTAATCCTTTCGTTTTCATTCATCCCTCCGAAGTAAACCTCACGCGGCGCGGCCCTCGGGCTACGCCGCGATTTTTGTTATATACTTTCGAAACCCTGCAATCCGAACAAGAAAAACCCTCCGAAATCACCCAGCTTTTACAACGGGTCGCTGGAGGCGATCGCGCCGCGGAACCGCGGTTGATGGAACTGGTTTACGCCGAACTTCGCCGCCTGGCCTCCACCTACATGCGGCGCGAGCGGCCGGACCACACCTTGCAGCCCTCCGCGTTGGTCAACGAAGCCTACGTCCGTCTGCTCGGCGGTTCGCCGATCCCGTTCGAAAGCCGCGCCCATTTTTTTGTCACCGCCGCGCAAACGATGCGTCGAATTTTGATCGATCACGCTCGCACGCGCCAAGCCGCGAAACGCGTCAGCGGCGGACAGCGAGTCGAGTTCGACGAAGCCTTCGCGCTCGTCGACGAGGACCCGGTCCGCTTTCTCGATCTGGATGCCGCGCTCACTCGCCTCGCCGCCTTGGACCAGCGTCAGGCGCTCATCGTCGAAATGCGCTTCTTCGGCGGAATGAAAGTGGACGCGGTCGCCGAAACGCTGAAGATTTCCGAAAAAACCGTGAAGCGCGATTGGGCGATGGCGCGCGCGTGGCTCGAAACTCAACTTAGCTCGTCATGACTCCGGAACGCTGGGCGCGTATTAAGCAAATTTTCGGCGCCGTCACTGAGGTGGAGCCTTCCGCGCGCGGCGCGTTCCTAATGCAAGAGACCGAGGGTGACGCCGAATTGCGCGCCGAAGTGGAAGCGCTGTTGCGCTCGCAATTCCTCGAACGCATTCCTCGATCGCGAATTGGAACCCGCATTTTCGGTTTCCTCCGTGCTCGATGGACGGGCGTTTCGCGCCGGCGATACTATAAACTACCGATTCCGCGTGGTGCGCTTTCTCGGTCAGGGCGGAATGGGCGAGGTCTATGAAGCGGACGATCTCACCCTGAAGACGCGGGTCGCGCTGAAAACCGTTCGCTCCGATTTCGCAGGCAACCAAGAGGTTCTCGAACGCTTCCGCCGAGAAATCCTGTTGGCGCGGAAAGTCACTCACCCGAATGTCTGCAGGCTGTTCGACGTCGGGACGCGCGACGAGCGTGGCCTGCCGCGGGTCGTGTTTCTTACGATGGAACTGCTCGACGGCGAAACGCTCTCCGTGCGGCTTGCGAGGGACGGCCCGTTCGACACGCAACGCGCTTCGCCGATTGTCCGCCAGCTTGCCTCCGCGCTCGACGCCGCGCACGCCGCCGGAGTGGTCCACCGCGATTTCAAAACCGCGAACGTCATGCTGGTCCGGGCGGACGACGGCTCGGATCGCGCGGTCGTGACCGACTTCGGACTCGCCCGCGGACTCGCCGTCGAATCGGAGGGCTCGTCATTGCTAGAAACCGGCGGGGGAGCGATCGGCACCCCCGCCTACATGGCTCCCGAGCAGATCGAAGGCAAGCCCGCTGGGCCGCCCGCCGACGTGTATGCGTTCGGCGTGGTCCTCTACGAGATGCTCACGGGCCATCGGCCTTACGCCGAAAGCTCGCCGCTCGCCTTGGCCGCGAAGAAGGTCCGCGAAGCCCCGCGTCCGCTCACCGAGTTCGTGCCGGACCTCGACATCAAGTGGCAAGCTGCGATCCTGCGCTGCCTCTCCATCCAGCCCGCCGACCGCTTTCGTGACGGCCAAAGCGTCCTCGCCGCGATCGAATCCCCCTGGTCCGGAATCGCCTATCGCTTGAAGCCCCGCGCGAGCCGCCGCGCCGCTCTTGGAATCGGCGCTCTCGCAATCGCAATCGCTGTGTTTGCGTTCTGGTTTTGGTCCAGGCCGGCCAACCCTGAACTCCAAGGGGAAACGGCGCGCTGGTATCGACAAGCCCGCGAAGCCATGCACGCCGGAGCCTCCTGGCGAGCCAGCGAGTTGCTCGAACGCGTAACCGCGTCCACCCCCCGCCACGCCCTGGCACACGCGCATCTCGCCGAAGCCTACGCCGAACTCGACATGCTCGATCGCGCCAAGGACGAACTGATCAAGGCCGCCGAGGCCGCGCCCGATCGCTCGCGTCTCGCCGCGAACGACGCCCTCGCCATCGACGCCGCGCAAGCGACGGCCCTTAGGGAATTCCCGCGCGCCGCCGGTGTGTATAAGAAGATAGCCGACGCCGAGCCCGCGGACCGCCGAACGGGAGCGTTACTCGACCTCGGACGCGCTTACGAACGTGCCAATTTAACCGCGAACGCAGTGGAGAGTTTTGGCAAGGCTCTGGCGCTCGATCCGCAGAATGCCGCGGGTAAGCTTCGGCTCGCGATCCTTGCGGGCAGGCAATCCAACCTTCCGAAAGCAGGCGGCCTGTTTACCGAGGCGGAATCCAACTATCGCCTGACGGGAGATTTTGAAGGCGTCGCCGAAACCGTGCTGCAGAAGGGCCGAACGTTCCGGAACGCGCGCAATCTCGCGGAAGCAAAAGCGGGAGCGACGCAGGCGCTCGACCTCGCGAAGACCACGGGCAATGTCGCCCAGCAGGTCCGCGCGCGATTCGACCTCGCGACAGTTCTTTTGCTGGGCGGCGATGCCCAGCGCGCTGTCGAGGAATCCGCTGCCGCTGTCGTGGCCGCGCGGCGCGATGGCTTCGATACGCTGTCGGTCCAAGGATTAATTGACCTCGCCAACGCCTACCTTACGCAATACAGGTTGAAAGAGGCAGAGGCGCTCTACCGCCAGGCAATCGAGATGGCGAAGCGCAACAGGAACGTGGCCAGCGAAAACAGAGCTTCGATGAACCTCGCCAGCAGCCGCCTGCGGTCCGGCGACGCGACCGAAGCGGTCCGTTTGGTCGAGGGAGCCTTACCGTTTTATCGTCAGGCCGGATACCGCGACGGACTCGGCACAGGGCTGACACTATTGACGGACGCGCGAATCGCGGCCGGACAATTCAAGAGCGCCCGCGACTCGGCGAATGAGTTGGAATCCATTGCCACGGCCGGCAAAGACGTAGCGCAGGCAGCAGTCGCGAAGGAGCGCCTTGCGGAGATTCTGACGCTCGAAGGCGATTTCCCGGCGGCTCTCGCGTTGTACCAGCAGACCGGCGAGACCTACGCGTCGTTGGGCCGAAAGCATCAGGAACTCTACGCCAATGCCAATCGGGCGGACCTGCTGTCTCGACTCGGACGCAACGCGGAAGCGGCGAGATTGCTGGCGGAAGTCGACAAGGGCGTCGCCGCACTAGGCGAAGGTGGGCATCCTGTCGCGGTACGCGTCTACGCAATCCGCGCTGCGGACGCTTTGATTCGCCGAGACTGTAACGCCGCCCAGCGTTACGCGAATCAGGTCTTGAAGGAGCCCGCCGGCGGCAGCGCCTATCGTGCGCTCGATGCGCAACTAATGCGCGGCCTCGCGATGAGCTTTAGCGGCCGGAAGGTCGAGGGGCTGCGTCAGTATGAACAAGTCCTGGACAAGCTGAAGAGTTTGTCGAGCGTGGGACCTATGGTCGCCGCCAAGATTCTTACCGCTCTTGCCAGGAACGCTTCGGGCGACGAAACAGGCGCCGCCGCCCTCGCCCGCGACGCCTTGCAAGAAGGAAAGAAATTCGGAATGGAAGAAGCAAGTTACCGAGCTGCATGGATTGCTAATGATCGCGATCAGACCGGGAAGTCCGCGGCGCTTCTTCGGCGTCAATGGGGATCCGAAGCCCTTTCTGGATACGAGAGTCGGCCCGACGTTCGGATGCTCGGGCAGAGAAAGTAAGGAGCGAAAATGAAACATATCCACTATGTCCAACTAGCGATCCTGTTTTGTGGCATGAGCGTCGCACAGCCGTTTCCGAAAGCGAGCAACGGCGGCACGATCGATTCTCAAGGGTTGCATGATGGACCGATCATCCTGACCGACGGTTCCGTCAAACTCGACTTCACCGATGCGCACTTCCTGAACCTGACCGCGAAGGACTCCAGGAAATATGGTGTGAAGCGTTTTCGCGGTTTCCTTTCTCACACGCACGCCAGTACGGCACAATCCACCCGCTTCTGTACCAACGGGACAACGAAATCGATATATCCGCAACATGCGATCGAAATCCTGAACATGCGAGACTCACAGCCCGACCACCTGACCCGGCTTCAACTCGCCGACTGTGACGTGATCACGGTACGGCTCGAAAGAAGGAATGGCGCGACTTGGTCTTCGTCGATTCCCTTTCACGGGCCGATGGAAGTCAGCATTCGGATGAGATACGTTCAGGCGCACGAGGCCTTCGGCGGTCACTCCGGCGGGGACGAGGGTCTCGCTGGCGAGCAGGCTTGGGCGATCGGGATCAAGAACGTCCAGTTCGAGCGCGACGGGCCTTTTTCAACAAGTTTTCACACGCCGGCAAATCCCCGCTACCGGATTCATTCGATTCAAATATCCGGCTCACAGGATAAGCAGTTTCGTCTCGCTAACGGCTGCAGCGCAGTGCGCATTCTCACCGGTAGCTTCGTCACTGATGGTGCGCCTGGATTTCTCTTGAAAACACTCGCCTGCCCGTCCAATTGACGGTATTGCAAAGTGAAAAGGGGAAACGGTTCCTATAATATGCAGCACTAGAGTGATCCGCAAACTTTGAGGAACGGTGCCAAGGATTACTTGGGATGATTTCCTTGAAGGTAATCGATGAGCGCCATCAAGATGCCCCTTCTTCATGACGATCACAAGGAAAAGTGAGATTGGACCGGGCGAGTCGTTCTCGCCTGGACGGGCCCTACCCCCGGGCTTCGTAAGCCAAACTCGTCCGCTGGTAATTGTCAGGTTCCAGGGTTGTCTCTAAGGGTTTCAATCACTTGACACCGCGCCGTGGGTCCGCGTAAAGTCAAGGGCGATGACACGCCTAGCACAGGCTTTCGCCGCTCTTCTTTTGCTCTCCGCCGTAGGGTGCGACAGCGGCGGCTTCGGGCTCAACAAGGTCAAGGACCTGCTCTAGCCCAAGCCGTTACCGGAGATCTGGTACGACCCTCATTCGCTTCAGCTGCGGAGAGAACTGAGAGCTGTAGCGCACGCAAAGTGCGTCGTGGCCGATGAGCGACAGCTGTTCGTATCATCGGCGAACTTTACCGAGGCTTCGCAGAACCGAAATCTCGAAGCGGGTGTTCTGGTTCAATCCCCGATGCTGGCCAGTAGGATGGTCCGGTTCATTGAAGGTCTAATCCGTGAAAAACGAGTTCGATTAGCGACGCCGCCTACGCGGCTCATCCAGAACGCTTCGTCCGGAAACCACCCAAGCCGCCACAACTCCCCTCGCAGGTCTGGATTAACCGGCCGCCTCCCAAGGAAAATACTCCTTAAACTTTCACGCCCGGTGTCTCATTCTTGTTGACACGCACCGCTTCGCCACAGCCACGGTTCCCAATTGCTCAGCGCGGGCGTTTCCCTGCCCGCGGTATCGAAGCGCTTAGCCATACTTTGGGCAGCCAGATCAGGTGTTCGCTGGCGGACGACGCCGAATGGATGCTCCGAGCCGATGAGATGCACGGCCGAGTCTCATGAAGCTATACTTCTCGCTAAGATGAGCAAGTCGAGGGACTCGCGGTACGACATAGAGGCTGATTGGGTCCTGAACCTAATTTGTAACTATCGATGCGGGTACTGCATCTCGAGCGCGCCGAGAGATCCACCACTGGTTGGCAAGCTCTCCCCCTCAAAGGTCCTCGACTTCTTCAACTCCACCGGTAAGACATGGATGCTCCACCTGAGCGGAGGCGAGCCGTTCATGTACCCTGAATTTGTGGCGCTGTGCAGCGCACTCTGCACCAGCCATTACATATCCATAAATAGCAACCTGACGACGCGTCACGTCGCCGAATTTAGCAAAACCATCCCACCAGACCGGGTCACCTACATTCATTGCGGCGTGCACCCTGAACAGCGTGAGCTGCGGCGTGCATGGAAACCGCTAATCCGTCGGCTTGAGATGCTCGTCGATGCGGGATTCGCGGTCTTCGCGTCGTGCGTGATGACATCCGAATCCTTCGACGCGTTTGAGAGCGCTAGTGAAATGCTCGCCAAAGTGGGGGTGCCGCTAATCCCTAAAGCCATGCGTGGCTCATACCAGGAACGCAATTATCCCGCCAGTTACTCCGACATCGAGCGCCGGCGTTTCATAGAATTTTCCGAAGAGGCTGAACGACGCGTGCGCGACAACATCCACCAGCCGCTGCGTAACGATCCGACGGTGAACCCTTTGATGGATCGGTATCTTCTCCACGGGATACCTGACTTTCGAGGAGTGTTGTGCTCGGCGGGCCGTGACTTCGTCACGATTGCGCCTGACGGGAACATCTACGTCTGCGGCAACACCGGCCGCCGTATTGGCAACCTTTTCAGCGGCACTCTGAAATTGGCAGACGTTCCGCAGCCATGCAGCAGCGAATGGTGCCACTACACCTGTGTCCGATTCTCCGAAGTAGATGTCGCCGCTGCCGCGGGGTTGCCATTTGTGCCGCTCACGAAATCTTTGGGTGAACGGATCGCAGGCCTTGTTGAATATGCGCACCATGGAATCGAAAACCGCCTCATCCAGTTGACGTTGCGCTGAACCTCGAAACAGCCAGCGCGTCTGTTTTCTCGGGTTCCTAAGAAGGATTTCTTCCGAGATATTGCTAGTTCGATGGGTGCGCATTCCGTTTAGCAGGAATCTTGGCAGCCTCGTGATGAGCGTGCCGCGTTGCTCCACCATCACTCCGCGATCGCACCGATGTCCGGCGGCGCGGCGGTCCTGTTATCCGATGGAGAACCGGAACCCCTCCGTTCGCTACGGTTTCCCGCCGAAATGTTTGACCTACTCGGTGTGCATCCCGCGCTCGGCCGCGCCTTCACCGCCGAAGAGGAACAGGAAGGAAAAGACTGCGTCGTCGTCCTTTATGACAACTTTTGGCGGCGACGGTTTGGAGCCGACAAGACCATCATTGGTCGCGAGATCAACTTCGATGGACGGAACGTCAAGGTTGTTGGTGTCATGCCGCCATCGTTCTGAGTTTCCCTTCAGACGATGGCGGCCCAGACGCCCGAAGTCGCATTCATCGGGCCCCTTGTGGTGTCGCCCCAACGAAAGCAGGCCCGCTTCAATTACTGGCTTCGAGTGGCCGCCCGGTTGGGTCCTGGAGTCACTTGGATGCAGGCGCGAGCCGAACTTAACACATCGCCGCCAACATGGAGCTCCAAAATCCGCAAACTAACGGTTACGGAGCTTATCTTGTCCCGCTCCAACAATACATCGTAGGCAACACGCGGACGGCACTGCTAGTCCTCGCTTGAGCTGTGGCCTTGGTCCTCTTAATTGCCTGCACCAATGTGGCCAGCCTATTCCTGGCGCGCGCCGAAGAGCGTGAACGCGAAATCTCGATCCGTGCCAACCTCAGCCAGAGCGGAAAGGAATTCCGCCGTGAACAGCGGATCGCGATCGTGAATCAGGTAACGCTTGCCTTTGAGCAGCCCATCGACGGCATCGGTCAAGTTGCGCGCGATCTGGTTCATTCACAGTCCGTTTGCTCGGACCGAGATGCCCGCGATCTGGACGCGGCGGGTGGCCAGATCGATGAAGAACAGAACCATGAAGCGCTGCAGACCTTTACGAGTCCAAACCTCCACGGTAAAGAAGTCGGCAGCGACGATCTGATCCCGGTGTCGGGCGAGGAACTCTCTCCAGGTTGTTTTGCGCACCCGCTCCGGAGCGGGCTCGATGGCATTGCGCTTCAGGATGTTGGCAATCGTGTCGCGCGCAAGTTCATGGCCCAGATTTGACAGCGCGCGCTGGATTCGGAGGAAGCCCCAGTCACGATTCTCCGCCGCCATACGGACGACCAGCGCTTCGATCTCTTTCGCGGTTGCCGGTCGACCCGGCCCTCGACGCGCACTCCCATCGTACTTGTTGGCGAATAGTTTCCGGTGCCAGTTTTTGGATATTACGGGGCTTCACGAAGACGGACGCGAAGAACCTGTGCGCGTCAAGCGCGGAACAGAGCCCGGATGCGCGGCGGCAAACTCTTCCATGCCCGCCACAAAAAAGGAAGCCGCCGCAGCCGTCACCAACTCCGGCTTCCGCCCCGCCTTCCACCGCGGCCGCAACCTCACCCGAAAAACCCGCACCATCCGCTTTGCCGTCGCTTCGTCCGGCACCCCAGACCTCGCACGGAGTCGCTTCGCGCTCCGCGTCACGGCTTGGAACCACGAGTCATATTTCGGCGACGGGATCATTCGAAACTGCGCAACGCCCACCCGTGATGTCGCTAGCGGATCACGTAACTCTATGGCTTAACGACGAACCGGTTGAGAACCAAATCCCACGGGAAACGGAGCTGCTCATATTCGGTAGAACGTGGCCAGCGTCCAATGTAAAAACGTCGATGTCGTCCGATACGTGGTCGATTTTCGGGATCTCGTCGCCCGAGAAAATAGCCTTCCGCATCATCTCCAACGCGTCGTCAAAACCCACAGCCGTCCGCACGTTTCCGATGACAATCCCTATTCGGAAAGTCAGTTCCGCACCTTGAAATATCGGCCTGGCTTCCCGGAACGTTTTGGTTCTATCGAAGACGCTCGCGGTTTCTGCCAATCCTTTTTTCAGTGGTACAACCACCAGCATCATCATTCCGGGCTCGGCCTGATGACCCCCGCCATGGTCCACCACGGCCACGCCGCCCACATCCTGGCCCATCGGCAAGTTGTGCTCGACGCCGCCTACTCGGCTCATCCAGAACGCTTCGTTCAGAAACCACCCCAGCCGCCGCAACTCCCCTCGAGTTGAAAACTGGGTGCGGTTGCAGTTGATTACTGTTATGCCGGATCGATGCTATGTTGTTCAACCGGGTCACAGTCGAGGATAGAGCGGAGGTGGGGATCGAAGCCGGGATCTAGATAGCGTGACACCCAGGCTACAGGCGTGGTCCACGAGCATCTCCCCGTCGCGCAGGCAGGCGCGTCGGACGGTGAAGCGTTTCGCGCCCGCGCCAAGCAGCGTCACAGTAGCGAGGGTGAAACGGCCCCAATAACGCTTTACATTTTACAGGGCCCAGACTCTCGCAGTTCGTATAACACCCGGACCTCTTGCGCAGTGAGTGCGCGGCTGTACAACAGGATCTCGTCGAGTTTTCCGTGCATGAATGCCTTCTTGCCGGCCGCCGTTCCGAAATACAGAGGCGCGTAGGACCGATTAGCTTCTGCTGCCCGCTCGGCTCCCAACAACTTACGATCTTCGAGATGGCCGTTGACGTAGAGAGCGATGGCTTTGTCGTCCTTGGTGAAAGTCAGGTGATACCAGCGATCAGGCGTCACGGAAGTAGAACTTTGGAGTTCGAGAGGCCCTCCCTTGCCCGTTGCAATGGAAATCGCGACGTGCTGGTCCGCAGCTTTTACGAATCGGATAAAGAACGGCGTCGATTGGGACGCCCGATCGAGAATCGTCATTTCGCCGCTGGTGCTCGCGAATTTCACATAGAGTGCTAGGGACGAATCCCGATACCCAAAGGCGTAGTAGCCGGTCCACGGCGCGACGAGCCCACCTGATTCTCCGTCGAGTAGGAACGCCTGTCCGACTCGTCCCGGCCCGTAGCGGACGTCTCCGAAGGAAGTCATCTGCGTTCCGCCGACGGAGTCCAGCGCGACGCCGTCTCCGGTGAAAGACAAAGCAAGCCCTTCGGCCGTGACAGAGCAGGCATCGGACTCCGCTTCGAGAGCGATCACATCGGAACCGCCGTCGACGCCGACGTAGGCGACGCGGCGGGTTTGATCCACCGCCGAGCCGCGGTAGTGCTCCTGCGGCCGCTCCCATTTTTCGGTTAGCGCATAAGTGGCAGTATCCAGGACCCCGATCGAGGCGTTCAGCAGGAGGAATTGTTTGGAGTCGAGAAATCTCCCGACACCGGAATCGACCGGTAGCGGAAGTGACTTGAAAACGCTGCGGCTATTCGCCCATAAGAAATGAAGTACAAGGCTGGGAACGGCGGGACATCCCTTGTGATCGTACTCGGGAGTGATGCAGGCGTCATGTCCGTCTAGCAGCAGAAGGCGGTTATCAGGAGAAATGGCTGGTTCGCCGCCGACCATAGGCGGTCCACTCACGATGCCCAGGCTCTTTAGGGACTTCACGTCGAAGGCTTCTAAACTGTCATGCCCCGCCCGGCCGCCCGGGCCCCCACATTGATAGCTGACGTACAGCGTGGTTCCCGGC
Source organism: Bryobacterales bacterium (assembly GCA_038210135.1). Taxonomy (GTDB): domain Bacteria; phylum Acidobacteriota; class Terriglobia; order Bryobacterales; family Bryobacteraceae; genus JBBQWZ01. The sequence goes on along the minus strand of JBBQWZ010000022.1, from coordinate 4,228 downwards.
GGATCGATCTTCACAAACTCCGCGCAAATTCGATCGGTAATTGGAACGATTTTGTTTGTCGGGATTTCGAGCTGTTTTGCGCCGTTACGGCCCATGGCAAGGAATAGCGAATTTCCGTCTTGGGAGATGGCCAGATGGAGAACGGGCGAATCGGTATGCAGTTCCGGAAGCAGCACCTCGGTGGCGGTGTCGAGCACGGAGACTCCGTTACCCTCCAGCGAACTGATGTACAGACGAGCACCATCCGGACTTACGGCCAGAGAACGACTGTCCCGCGGAAGTGTAATCTCTTTGGCTGTCCCGGTCGTTGCCTGAATAATAGATAGAATCCGCGATTGGATATGGGCCGAATAAATCTTTTGCCCGTCTGGGCTGACTGCGAGAAGACTGGTTTGGCCTCGGAGAGGAATCCGCCGCGGAACGGTACCCTCTGAAGTCGATTTCACCAGCAATCGCCCCTATTTTGTGGGCGGGCGCAGCCCAAGGACGGGCGGCCGAAAAAGAATCCACCCTACAACTCCGACTATGGACGCTGCGACCACTGGGAGCATGAAGCGCCAAGGTCTTCGGCGGAGCTGTGCGGTGGACGCGTGCTCCGCGTTTTGCGTACTCTCATGACTGGCATCGGCATTGAGAGTCCGAGATTCCGAACTTTGCTGGATGGGCGCCGCCTCTGCGCTGAGGATCGCATCCTCTTGCGAATCGACGTCCGTCGAAGGACCCGTTGTCCTCGTTTTCAGCCAGCGGTCTAAGTCGTCCGTATAGGCAAAAACGCCTTTCCCCTCGCGATAAATCGGGGGAGCGTCCTTTCCTTTATATCGTTGATACGTTCGCGGCGACTTACCCAGGTAAAAAGCAACGCTATCCCAACCCTCCAAACGCTGGTTGGGGCGGGTTTTCCGGTTGTCACTCTCTTCAGCGGGCATTTAATAAGTACACATCTTATCACCCAGTGATAACTCCACCCTGCCAGTTGTAAATCCGCCACAGATTCAGTGTTTGTCGCCTTTTGTCGCTCATTGTCGCTTGTAGCTCGAGGCTATATCCGAATAGAATTCCTCAAACCCGGCGACCACAGATATGATCCTCTCGTGCATCTCGGTCCACGCCGGGTCTGGTTCTTGATGAAGGAGAAAGTACTTATTTATGACACACCCATTCCAGACTGCACGGACTTCGATTGCCGTGTTGATCGCAACCAACCTCATCCTTGCGGGAGGCGGAGCACCGCTTCCGTCTTCGCCAGTTTTTCGTCCGGCCGCAAAAATTCCAGCCGAGAGTAAGCTGGGGAGTTCGCGTGAGATCTTGCCCAAGCCGACGTCGCCGCACCACGCTGGGGTTCGTCCTGGGCGTGAGGCTCGTACGGTCGGGAAACTGCCGTTATCGTTCGAACCGAACCTCGGGCAGGCGGATCCGCATGTCCGGTTCCTCGCCCGCAGTCGCGGCGTCACCACCTTTCTTACCGATTCCGAGGCGGTCACTGTTATGACCACTTCCGAAATGCCGCTTCGGACCCAAAATCCCTTGGCCGCCGCGTATGAGCCACCGCGGATACTGCAAACCGCGATTCGGATGAAACTCGAGGATGCAAACACTTCGCCGGAAGTTGTGGGGCTGGACGCACAACCCGGAGTGAGCAATTATTTCCGCGGCAGCGATCGCACCAAATGGCAAACCAACGTTCCCCACTATGCACGCGTCTCCTACAAGTCTATTTATGACGGCGTTGACATGGTTTACTACAGCCAGAACGGGCAAATGGAGTACGACTTCGTAGTCCGGCCGGGCGGCGACCCGTCGCAGATCCGCATGGCGTTCGAGGGGGCGGAGCGGATGCAACTCGACCAAGATGGGAACCTCGGCCTCCTCGCAGGCTCGGTGAGGATGCAGCATCTTCGGCCTGTTGTTTACCAGACCATCGCTGGGAAGAAAATTGCGGTGCAGGCCCGGTTTAGGGCTATCGGCCAAAAAGCGTTTGGATTCGAGGTTGGTGCGTGGAACCGTCAGTACGCGCTGGTGCTCGATCCGGTGGTGGCGTACGCGACGTTCGTTGGCGGTGGCAGCGACACCGATGATGGCCTCACAATTTCGACGGATTCGGCGGGCCGCGCCTATGTAGGAGGTTATACGGCTTCCACGGACTTCCCCGTCACAGCCGGGGCAATCCAATCCGCCCACGCAGGCCAGGTGGATGGCTATGTGTTCCGCGTCAACGCCAGTGGAACCGCGCTCGAGTACTCGACGTTTATCGGAGGCAACGGGCGAGACATCGTTTACCGCATTAAGGCGAATTCCGCAGGCGAGGCATATTTGCTCGGGAATAGCACCTCAAACAACTTTCCGACGACCGCGGGTGTCTATCAGACGACGAACATCTTCGGTACGGCGGCCTATGTTGCCAAGCTAAATTCGGCGGGCAATCAACTCATCTACTCGACGTTCCTGGGCCCGACGTGGCAGGGTCTGGATATGGGACTTGACGTGGATGCCTCCGGCAATGTGTATGCGTGCGGCACTACCACAGGTGGCTTTCCGACTACGCCCGGGGCGTATCAATCGTCTTATGCGGGCGGTTTCTTCGACGCTTGGGTTGCCAAGCTGAACAGTACCGGCACGGCCCTCATTTACGCAACGCTTCTAGGTGGAGGCGGGGATGACATTCTCGGGTCACTCGCCGTCGACTCCGCCGGAAATGCTTACGTTCAAGGCAACACAACGTCGGGCAACTTTCCGACGACACCCGGCGCATTTCTGTCGTCTGGAAACTGGTTTGTAACGAAAATCAATCCTACCGGCAGCGCCGTCGTTTATTCCACTTTCATCGGGAACGGCATCGCCAATGGAAGGATCGCGATCGACCCGAGCGGAAATGTTTACTCGAGCGGATACGCGTCGGCGCCGGGCTATCCGACAACGCCGGGAGCATTTCAAGCGACTTTTAGCGGAGGCGGAATCGATGGCGTGATCTCGAAGCTGAACTCCACCGGGAGCGCGATTCTCGCAGCCACTTACCTCGGAGGTAGCGGCGATGACTCGCCTGGAACGATCGCGCTTGATGCAGCGGGCAACGTCTGGGTGGTCGGCTCTTCGAACTCCGCGAACTTTCCAGTGACACCAGATGCGGCTCAATCCACGCACGGGGGAGGCTACGACATTTTCCTGACTAAGTTCGACTCGTCGCTAAGCACCGCCCTTTTTTCCACTTATTGGGGAGGTTCCGGGGAGGACGTCGGTTACGATCTCGCACTCGATCCGGCAGGGAACGCCTACATTTCAGGACGGGCGGGACCGGCGTTTCCAACCGTCCACCCGCTGCAGGCATCCGCGGCCAGCAACAGCGACGCGATTGTAATGAAGTTTGGTCCGCCAACAGACACCACGCCGCCCCTTATCACGCCGACAATCACTGGAACGCTTGGCAGCAACGGCTGGTATACCGGCCCGGTGAGCGTAAGCTGGTCGGTGACCGATCCGCAATCCGGTATCGGTTCCTCGACCGGATGTGGACCTACCACGCTATCGGCCAGCACTTCAGGAACCTCGTTGACGTGCTCTGCGACAAATGGCGCCGGACTCTCCGCGTCGGTTAAGGTAACCATCAAGATCGACTCGGCCCTACCAACCATTGCCGGAATGCCATCGGCAGCTTGCTCGCTGTGGCCGCCAAATCACAAGCTGGTCGTGGTGGCCACGGTCATCGCGTCCGCCGGAGCGTCCGGTCTGGCCTCCTTTGGCGTAACAGGAACAAGCAACGAACCGGCCAACCCTGGCCCCGACATCGTAATCACCGGTACCGCGCTTCAAGCACGCGTGGTTCAGTTGCGGGCAGAGCGGCTAGGCGGAGGGAGCGGTCGGGTGTACACGATCACCGCGACCGCGACCAATGTGGCGGGCGTTACCGCAACATTGACGGCAACCTGCGTTGTAGCCCACGACCAAGGTCAATAAGTCTGTCAAGTGCACTGAAGCAGGAGGCCAGCAGGAACCGACGGACTCTCGAGTTCGAAGAAAAGAGCTGCGCCTCCTTCTCAGGTGAATTGATACCCCCGCCCACCGGATTACCAGAATGCCCAGCGCAATCTTGCGCTGGTGTACGTACTGCCGAACGGTCCGCTCGCCGATCTTGCACTCCGGAAGCTCGTGCTGAATCCGCTCCCAGATGCGATGTGCCGTATGCCGCTGCTTGCGCGGCGCCTTCCGATCGGCTTCGAGCACCGCATCCACGAAC
>JBBQWZ010000021.1:0-101943 GCA_038210135.1 Bryobacterales bacterium | reverse complement strand
CCCTTCCCACCCCCTTGAACCCGGAGCGTAAGCGACGGGACCGACTCCTTCACGACCCCCTTGAACCCGGAGCGTAAGCGACGGGACCCACCCCTTCCCCACCCCCTTGAACCCGGAGCGTAAGCGACGGGACCCAACCGCGAGATAGAGGCAACTCCGAGCCACCGACTCCCAGCCACCCCAATCCGAGCCGCGCCCAAAGCAGCGCGAAGCGCTGCGTCGGAAGCGGACCCCCAAACCCCACCCCGCCCATATAACCCCGCAAGTCAATGCGCGGATTCCCAAACCCAGTGCCGCGCCCACCAAATTTATATCCCCAACACCCTCAACAAATCGCACCCCAACACCCCCACACACACAAAACGCGTCAGCTACCGTAAGCGCGGATGGAACTCCCATCCTCAAGGAGCAAGACCATGTCGCAAGCCGAAACCAACCACGAAAATGCCCAGCATTCAACCGGACCCAAAACTGAAGCCGGCAAACAGCGCAGCAAATACAACGCCCGAAAACATAACCTCACCGGCCAAGCCATCTTATCGAGTGAAGAAGACCTGAAAAACTACTTCGACTGCTCAGCCCGCCTCGTCGCCAGCCTCCGCTGCGAAGGCGAAAACGAACTCCGCATCGCCCACTCCTTAGCCGACGCGCAATGGCAGCTCGACCGCGCCAGAGCCATCGAAACCAATATTCTCTTCCAGCTCGCCGTCCCGAACATGCCCGAAGATTCGAACGACGCAAGCGACTGGGCCGGCGCCCAGGCCAAAGCCTTCCTCGAAAACTCCAAGCAACTCGATCTCATGTCCCGCTACGCGACGCGCTACCACCGCCAGGTCCTGCAACTCCACGCCCTGCTCGCCCAAACCCAAAAGGAACGCCGCCTATTCCAGCAAGACCGCAACAAAGAACGCCAACAGCACCAACGCGAAACCTTCGCCCAACGCCAGATCGTCGGCGCAACTCACAACAAACAAAAGCACTCCGCCCAAAGTGGCTTCGTTTCGCAGAATGCTTCCGCAGGCGGTGCCGCCGGGGACCTGGGCCTGAACCCCGAGCGTCAGCGACGGGACTCTTCTGCAAAATCCGAACGTTCTTTCGAAAAACTCAACCAGGAAATCGCGTAACCAGCCAGGCAAGCCAACCCCAAAGCCCACCAATCCAGGCCGTAAACCCCCGCCAACACCCGATCCGCGTCCGCCGCTCGTCTCCCAAAAGCCATTTTCTTTGTTCATCTTGCAGCCCCTCCCGCCCCATACCCGCACTGTAGTAATTGCTTTGTAACAGTCGGCTGGGACAATTGGGCGAGAGAACTGAATGACCACCCAAACGATATTGGGGGTGGCCCTTGCGACCGTCATAGGGACGGGATTGGCATCGGCCCAACTGATCAACGGCGCCGGCGCCACGTTCCCCTATCCCATCTATTCGAAGTGGTTCGACTCCTACCATAAGCAGTTCCCGAACCTTCAGTTCAACTACCAATCCATCGGTTCTGGCGGCGGTGTCAAACAGATCACCGAAGGTACCGTGGACTTCGGCGCCTCCGACAATCCCATGAGCGACAAACTCCTGGCCGCGTACAAAGCCAAGCGGCAGAACAGCGTCCTCCACTTTCCGTCCGTTCTGGGTGCGGTGGTCATTGCCTACAACCTCCCGAACGTCCCCCAGCAACTGAATCTGTCCGGCGAACTGCTCGCCGCGATCTTTCTCGGCAGAGTCTGGAAGTGGAACGACCCGGAAATGGTCAAGATGAATCCCGGCGTCAAACTGCCGGATGCGACCATCGTCGTCATCCATCGCTCCGATGGCAGTGGAACCACCTTCATCCTCTCCGACTACCTGTCCAAGGTCAGCAAGGAGTGGGAAGCAAAAGTGGGCCGTGCCTCTTCCGTCAAGTGGCCGACCGGCCTTGGCGGCAAAGGCAGCGAAGGCGTCACCGGCCAAGTGAAGCAGATCCCCAATTCGCTCGGCTATACGGAGCTGATCTTCGCCGTCCAAACCAGGACGCCCTTCGCGAAGATGCGGAACGCCTCCGGGGCGCTGATCCAAGCCGACCTGAAGAGCGTGACCGAAGCCGCCGCTTCTTCAGAAGGCCTGCCCGACGACTTCCGCGCGTCGATCACCAACGCGCCCGGGAAAGGCGCCTACCCCATCTCGAGCTTCACCTGGCTGCTGATTCCCGACCGGATCCAGGATCCGGCCAAGAGAAACGCCGTCAAGAGCTTCCTGAAATGGATGCTGACCGATGGCCAGGACATGACCGAAGCTCTGAACTTCTCGCGCCTGCCGAAAGCCGTCATCGCGAAAGAACTGCGGTTGATCGAAAAGATCCAATAGGATTTGCGATTCATGACCACGCCAGTCGCACATTCCGCCACCAATCCCCGCCGCCCCAGCGGCCGCGCCCGCACGTTCTGGACGCGCTTGAAGACCGGTGATGAAGTCGCCTTCCTGATTACGCTCGCCTGCGCGGCATCCGTCCTCCTGGTCACCGGCCTGCTGGTCTTCGAGCTGTACCAGAACTCGGCACTGCCGCGGCACAAGTTCGGCTGGTCCTTCCTCACCACCGACGTATGGGACCCGGTCGCCGAAGAGTTCGGAGCACTGCCGTTCATCTACGGCACACTGGTGACCTCCGCCCTCGCCTTGGTCATCGGCATTCCACTCGGAGTCGGCGCGGCCATCTTCCTTGCCGAACTGGCTCCCGCGCGGATCTCGGCCGGCCTCACCTTCCTCATCGAATTGCTGGCCGCCGTTCCCAGCGTGATCTACGGCCTGCTCGGCATCTTCATCCTGGTTCCCGCGCTGCGATCCGCCGAGCCAACCCTTCGGGCCGTGCTCGGCTGGATGCCCATCTTCCAGGGTCCGTTCTACGGAGTCAGCCTGCTGTCCGCGGGCGTGGTCCTGTCCGTAATGATCCTGCCGTTCATCATCTCGATTTCGCGCGAAGTCATCCTGGCCGTTCCGAACGATCAACGCGAAGCTGCTCTTGCCTTGGGCGCAACCCGCTGGGAAACCACCTGGGACATCGTGCTGCCGTATGCAAAAAACGGCATCACCGGGTCGATTTTCCTCGCTTTGGCGCGCGCCTTGGGCGAAACCATGGCGGTCACGATGGTCATCGGCAACGATCCAAAGATCGTTGGCTCCCTATTCGCGCCTGGCTACACAATTGCTGCGGTAATTGCCAATGAGTTTACCGAGGCGACCGGCGACATGTATTCCGGAGCATTGATCGAACTGGGTCTGGTGCTCTTCGGCCTCACCATCATCATCAATGCCGTCGCCCGCATCCTGGTCTCGGGCGGACGCCTGAAGGGGGCTCCATGACCGCGGCCGCTCCTTTGCGCTCGGCGAACACCACCCGTCGCAAAGTGGTCAACGTCGTCATGCTCACCCTCACCGGCCTTTGCACTCTGGTCGCCGCCGGAACCCTCGTCTTCATCCTCGGGTACCTGTTCATCCACGGCGGCAGCAGCCTGACGCTAGACTTCTTCACCAAGTTGCCGACCCCCGTCGGCGAGGCCGGAGGCGGCATGGCGAACGCGATTTTGGGCAGCGCGAAGCTGCTGCTGATCGCCATGCTGGTCGGCGTTCCGCTGGGATTTATGGGTGGCGTCTACCTCTCGGAATTCGGCGGCTCCGCCTTCTCCTTCTTCGTCCGCTATACCACCGATCTGTTGAACGGAGTTCCGTCGATCGTCATCGGCATCTTCGCCTACACCGTGATCGTCCTGCCGCAGAAGCACTTCTCGACGCTCGCCGGCGGCCTCGCGCTGGGCGTGATGATGATCCCGATCGCGATCCGAAGTTCGGAAGAATTCCTGCGCGCCGTTCCGATCAGTTTGCGCGAAGGCTCCATGGCGCTGGGCGCGTCGAAGGCGCGCTCCATTCTGACGGTCGTCATACCGGCGGCCAAGCACGGCATCCTCACCGGCATCATGTTGAATCTCGCCCGCGTAGCCGGAGAAACGGCTCCGCTGCTGTTCACCAGTTTTGGAAACCGCTATTGGAGTCCGGGCTGGGATCAGCCAACCGCCGCTCTGCCGGTGATGATCTTTAACTACGCGATTTCCCCCTACGAGGATTGGCACCGCCAGGCGTGGTCGGCCGGATTCGTGCTGCTCGCTCTCGTGCTCACGGTAAATATCGTGGCGCGTATTATCATTTCGAAGCGGACCTCTCCACGGTGATGGAATGCATATGCCAGTCAAACTCGACGCCAAGCCTGCGGAGCCCGCAATGATGCAGGATCTGCGTCTGCATGAACGCGAAACGGAAGCCGCGACGCCTGCTACCCGGACCGCCAAGCTGAGCGCCGAGGATCTCAACTTCTTCTACGGCAGCTTTCAGGCTCTGCATGGCATTTCCATGCAGGTCTATGAACAGCACGTCACGGCGTTCATCGGACCTTCAGGCTGCGGCAAGTCCACCTTCCTCCGGACCTTGAACCGGATGAACGAGACCGTCCGCGGCAGCCGCGTCGAAGGCCGAGTCATGCTCGATGGCGAGAACATTCTCGAGGCCGAAGTCTCGGATGTGCGCCGCCGCGTGGGCATGGTGTTCCAGCGGTCGAATCCCTTTCCGAAATCCATTTTCGATAACGTCGCCTATGGTCCGAAGATCAACGGAACGGTTAAGGGCAAATCCGCACTGCGCGACAAAGTGGAGCAAAGTCTCCGCCGAGCCGCGTTGTGGGACGAAGTCAAAGACAAGCTGCACGAGTCCGCGTATGGTTTGTCGGGCGGACAGCAGCAGCGGTTGTGCATCGCGCGCGCCCTCGCTGTCGATCCGGAAGTCCTGTTGCTCGACGAGCCCTGTTCCGCGCTCGATCCGATCGCGACCGCGAAGATCGAGGATCTGATTTTCCAGCTTAAAGACAGCTGCACCATAGTCATCGTCACCCACAACATGCAGCAGGCGGCCCGCGTTGCCGATTACACTGGATTCTTCCTGCTGGGCAAACTGATTGAGTTCGATCTGACGTCGCAGATTTTCAAGAATCCGTCGAAGCGACAGACGGAAGACTACGTGACCGGCCGCTTCGGATAAATCGAACCCGTCGCGTCGGCGACAATTGGGGGAGATACTGTGCGTCACTTCGTCGAAGAACTCGAACACCTGAAGAACAAACTGCTCGAGATGAGCGCTCTGGTGGAGTCGGCGATTCAGCGCAGCATCAGCGCGGTGACCAACAAGGACAGCGCCGCCGCCGAGGAAGTCTTCTTCAACGAGAGCCGCGTCAACGCCATCGAGATCGAGATCGATGAGTTTGCCACCAAGCTGCTGGCCTTGCAACAACCCATGGCCGCGGACCTCCGGCTGATCGTCGCGGCACTCAAAATCAACACCGACCTCGAACGCATGGGCGACCTGTCGGTGAACATTGCGCAGCGCGCCATGTCGCTCATGAAGGATCCGATGATCAAGGCGATGGTCGATATTCCGTACATCGCCGGGCTGGTGCAGTCGATGGTGCGGAAGAGTCTCGACGCGTTTGTCACCCGCGATGCGGATCTGGCGCGCAGCGTGCTTGCTTCCGACGACGCCGTCGACAGCATGCGCACCGCTTGCTATCACGAACTGGTCAGCTTCATGGAAAAGAATCCGGAGCACATCCGCCCGGCGCTCGACCTGCTGGCCGTCACGCGGAACCTCGAGCGCATCGCGGATCACTCGACCAACATCGCCGAAGACGTTCTGTTTCTAGTGACCGGTGTGGACGTCCGGCATCACGCGGAATCGCGCAAGACCGGTTAGAGCGTCTTTTGAGTTGATGTAAACCGCGTGCAATCCGAGCCGCGCACGAAGCCGCGCGCAGCGCTGCGCAGTAAGCGGATGCAGAAGCCTTGAAACCGCCTCTAGCCGACCTGGACCAGTCCGTAGCGGCGCTGCCAATGGTCGCGAATGTAGGCGACCGCTTTGCGCATCTCTTCTTCGGACGGTGGATTCGCCACGAAACCAGTGGCTTCATTGCGCGCGATCTCCAGGATCTCGGCATCGCGAATCAGGTTGCCGATGCGGAACGCCGGCAAGCCACTCTGCTTGGTTCCGAAGAACTCGCCCGGTCCGCGCAGCTTGAGATCCATTTCCGCGATATAGAATCCGTCCGTCGATTCGACCATGGTGCGGATGCGTTCGCGCGCGGTGTCTCCGGCTTTACTCGTAACCAGAAGGCAGTAGCTCTGGTCGCCGCCGCGGCCGACGCGTCCGCGCAATTGATGGAGTTGCGAGAGTCCGAAGCGCTCGGCCTGCTCGATCACCATGACGCTTGCATTCGGCACATCGACGCCGACTTCGATCACGGTAGTCGAAACCAGGATCTTGGTGAGGCCTTTCTGGAAGCGGTCCATGGCCTGTTCCTTGTCGTCCGTAGGCAGTTTGCCGTGCAGCAATCCGACCTCGACATCGGGGAAGACGATCTTGGCCAGGTGCTCGTGCATCTTCTGAGCGGCCTTCATCGCCTGCGTCTCAGACTCCTCGATCACGGGATACACCACATACGCCTGCCGGCCTTCGTCGATCTGCTTTTTGACGAAGCTCCAGACCTGCTCGATCTTGTCTTCGGAAAGATGCTTGGTGACGATCGCTTTGCGGCCAGGCGGCATCTCGTCGATGATCGACACGTCGAGGTCGCCGTAGATCGTCAGCGCGAGCGTGCGCGGGATGGGCGTCGCCGTCATGACCAGGACGTCGGGATTGCCTTTTTCCGAAAGCCTCTTACGCTGCTCGACGCCGAAGCGGTGCTGCTCATCGACGATAGCGAGCCCCAGGTTCGCGAATTCGACGTCGCTTTCGAGCAGGGCATGCGTGCCGATGGCGATGTGCGCGAGGTTCGCCGCCAGCAGCTTCTTCAACTGCACCTTCTCGCGCGCGGTGTTCGAACCCGTAAGCAGAACCGGCACGTACCCGAGCTTGTGAAAGAGCTTTTTGAAATACAGGTAGTGTTGCGCGGCCAGGATCTCCGTGGGAGCAAGTACGGCGACCTGATACCCGTTTTCGATGGCAATGACGGCGGCTTCCGCGGCAACCAGCGTCTTGCCGCTTCCGACGTCGCCCTGCAGAAGGCGATACATGGGCTTGGGCGAGGCCATGTCCTGCGCGATCTCGCCGAGGACGCGCTTCTGCGCGCCGGTAGGACGGAAGGGCAGCATCTCCTTGATGCGTTCGCGGACCTTTTCCGTGAGCGCGAATTCGATGCCCTTCTCATGTTTCGCCCGGGCTTTCTTCAGCGACAAGCCGACTTCGAGCCAGAAGAATTCCTCGAAGATGAAGCGCCACTGCGCAGCCGAGCGGAAGGCGTTCAGCAGGCGGACGTCGGTGCCTTCGCTCGGGAAATGCATCTCGCGAAGGGCTTCTGAGACGGGCATGAGCTTAACGCGATCGACCACCGTTTGCGGTACGCGTTCGGCCTGAGGCGGGAGGGAAGCAAGGATACGCGCGACGGTCGAGCGGATCATCTTCGCAGTCACTTTTGCGGCGGCCTCATAAACCGGAACAATGCGCCCCGTATGCAAGCCAGGGTCGCTGTCGTCCTCGCCCGAGAGGATCTCGAACTCGGGGTGCATCATGGTCAGCTCCCGGCTGTAGTTGTCGAGCTCGACTTTGCCGTAGAGAGCGACGCGCATGCCGGGCTCGATGACGGACTGCAGATAGGTTCCGTGGAACCACTTGCCCATCAGGACTTCCTTGCCCGAACGCCTAAAGCTGGGCCGGACCGTATTTTCGCCGGACGGAAACACCTCAATTGCGGCACCGGGAGGGTCGGTGAAGGTGGCTTCGAAGATGCCGAGATTCTTGCGCTGAAATCCGGAGACCTTGGTGGACTTCACCTCCGCGAGCACAGTAGCCATTTCGCCCGGAGCGAGCTGGTGAATCGGCTTGACGTTGGAGCGATCCTCGTAGCGAAAGGGCGGATAGCTGAGCAGGTCTTCGACGGTTTCAAGGCCCTTGGCGGCGAGCATCGAGGCGCGGCCCGGTCCGATGCCTTTAATGAACTTGAGCTCGGTCGAAAGGTCCAAGCTTCTAGCCTAGCAGCGGAGTGTCGTAGCCTTGCCCGATTTAGCCGCAACATCCCGGCAAGGTGCCCCACCCAAACGCGCAGTGGCATTTTTGGCGCAAATTTCGGATTTCACCGCTGCCGCGGTGGGTTTGCTGGTGCGGATTTTCCTGGTGACGGAGGGCTTTTAACGGATCTTGGGGAAGCCCCAGGCGACGAAGGCGAACTGAGGAATGCTGGCGACGCCGACCGCACACGTAGGGCCTTTTCGCTAACGGAGGAAATCGAACAGGCTGGTATGCGGAATCTGGGCATGGGCTTCTAGGGCCGCCTGTTGGTTGAACTTGGCCTGGCTCAAGTTTAGGATCGCGTCGGTAATATCCGCGTCCTGGATATCGGAGATTTGACCCTCGAGCTGGAGCTGGTGGCGATTCCCGAACTCCTGCGCGTTGGCGATTTTGTTTTGCGTGGTGCCGTAGAAGGCGAGCTGACGGTGCAGGAAGTTGTCGGGCTTTTGGAGGTTATCGACAGCGGTTTGGATGGCGGCGCTGTCGTTGGCTTGAAGGGCTGTGCGCAGGGCATCGACGGCTGAAAAGACGTTGGTGGCGGGGTCGGGGGAATCGAAGATGTCCTGGGCGGTGAGGCTCACCGCGAAAGTGGTTCCGTTGGGGTGTTGCACCTGGCGCGTGGCGGCCGATCCGCCATAGGAACTGAGGGGTGTGGCCTGGGTGAGGTCGAGCTGATAAGGCGGGTTCTGGTCCTGATTGCCGCTGAAAATGAAGCGGCCTTCGACGGTGGTGCGGGTGATACCAACGAGTTCGTCGTAAAGCGAGCCGACTTCCTGGGCGATGGTGTTGCGGGAAGCGGCGGAGTTGGTGTCGGAGGCTCCCGCGGCCCCGAGCGTGCGAATTCGCTGAAAGACCGTGACGGCGGATTCGAGCGCCTGCTCGCCGGTGTCCACTTCAGCCTTGACGCGGCCCAGATTCTGATTGTTGGCTTTCGAAGCGGCGAGATCGGCGCGAGCTTGCAGCAGGGTCGAGACCTGGTCGGGATTGTCTGAAACGGTGAGCATCTTTTTGCCGGTCGAGATCTGGCGCTGGGCGATTTGCATGCGTTCGCTGAGTCTGTTCACGTCTTGAAGAAACTGTTGATTGGCGGGCGAAAGAGGGCTGAGCATAAATGGATCCGAGAGCTACCTGATGATGTCGATCATGGTCTGGGTGAGTTCTTGCAGCACGCCGATGATCTTGCTCGCGGCCTGATAGGACCGCTGGACCTGAATCAGCTGGGCGGCTTCGTCGTCGAGAGATACGGAGGTGGCTTGGCTACGCAGGTTCTGCGATTGCGTGAGCAGGTCCATTTGGGTGGAGGCGGTGTCCTTGGCGCCGGCCAGGTCGCGGCCGACTCTTCCACTGAGATTTCCGTAGAACTGGGTGAGGGTGAAGCCGTCGATGGTCGGCTGACTGTCGAGCCGGGCGATGGCCAGGGCGTTTCCGTTGCCGCCCGGAGCGTTTGGGGACGCGGCGGCTATCTGGTCTGGCGTGATGCCAGTGACCGACATTGTGTAAGCGGCGCCGAGGACCGCATCGTAGGAGAACAGATTGGTTGTCGGTGCGCTGCCGGATTTGTCCAGGCCGTTGGCGAGCGAGCCGTTGACCTGGTCGGCGAAGGTCTCGGCAAGGCGGTTCAGGTCGGCGCGATAGGACGGTAGGTCCTGGTTTTTCAATTGAAGCAGCGCGCCCAGTTTACCGCCGTTGAGAATCGAGGAGACATCGTTGCCGCCGGCGTCGAGAATTCCGGTTTGGGCAGTCGAGAAATCGGGCCGGAGTCGATACTGGGTGGTTCCAACGAGCGCGTTCACTTGACCGCCCAGCAGAACCGAATAGGTGCCGTCGTCCTGCCGCAGGGTTTGCACGCTGGTGTAGGTCGACAATTCCTCGAGTGTGGAGTAGGCGGTGGCTTCGAGGCCAGCGTCTGTTTTCGACCTGGAGTCCGCGCGGCGCGTCTGATTAATGTCGCGCAGCCGGCTGACGAGGTCATTGATTTTGGTAACCGTGTCGCGAATTTCCGTGTCGGCGTCAGCGCCCGTGGTGTTGAGTCCGCCGGCCGCCTGCCCGAAGCTGGAGGCGACGGCCCCGGCCTGATCGAGGACGGTTTGCCGGGCGATGGAATCGTTGGGATTCACGCTCAGTTTCGAAAAGCTTTGAAAGAGATTGTTGAAACTGGCCGCTACACCGGACGTCGAGTTGAGGACGAAGGCGTACTCAAGTTTGCCTAGGTCGGTCGATTTTTGATCGAAAAACGCATGCTGAGACCGCTGCTTCTGGACGTTCGCCTCGAGGAAGTCTGACCGGGCCGAGGTCATGGGCCCTAGTTGGCTGCCGCCGATGATGCCTTGGTCAGGATTGAAGGGCGTGGCGATGAGACTTTGGACCTGGCGGACGTAGCCGGGCGTATTGGCATGGCTGACGTTGTTCTGCACCACGCTCAACTGGCGTTCAAAGACGCGAAGGGAGTTGGAGGAATTCGCGAGGGCGGAGAGTAGATTTCCCATAATTTCCTAAGCTCGCAGCGCCACGTGATGCGCTCCTGACCGGACCTCGGCAAGGGCGCCAGCCGGGGTATATAGCCCCGCGTCGGGAGACACAAGCGCTCCCCAGTTCCGCCAGAAACTTGCCCCGGAGGCGACCAACGCGGCCACTTCGCGGACTTGCGAGGCGGTCTGGTGCGTGACGGTTGTGGGACCGCCGGTGATGAGTTCCACGGCGTTTTGAAGAAGAGATACCGCATCGTCAACCTGTCCGTTCCGCAATTGTTCGCGCGCGCCATCGAGAATCTGGTTCACGAGATGGAGTTCCGGACGCGTCGATGATCCCTGATTGTGTTGAGCCATGAATGCAAACACCTTCGTCTATCGTTAGGCATTAAAAGGAGCTGTACCGCTCCGGGCGCGCGAGTAGACTCCCGGCGCCGTTCCCTCAAAGACTCGCGTGGCCGCTGGGAGTCCTGTTCGGAGCAGCCTTAGAACCCGGCCATAGCCGCTTCGCGTACGATGCCCTGGCTGGTGGCCATCGCGTTGACGGAGTAGCTGCCCTGCGAATACTCTCGGGAAATCTGGTCCACGCGCTGGCTGGAGGACGGCGACGCCACGTTTTGGAGTTGGCGGCTGAGATTAGACAGTGAAATATTGTCCGATTGCCCGTCTCTATCCAGGGTCGCTTTCCCGCCGCCGGAGGTCACTCTACCGGCCCCTGCGCTCCGCTTTGAACCCGCGGTCGAACCCACGCCGCCTGAAGACGGGTTGAGCCGGCTCGTAGAGAGGGGGTCTTTGATTGTCATTGGATCCTCGCGTCTGGGAATCGCTTATGCGTCCCTGATGATGTTATCGACTGTCGCCACTGGGACTATAGCGTTGGGGCCCCAACTCGCAGACAAGAATAAACTTACTGCCCCAAACCGACGGGAGTACTCCATTTAAGACGCGCCGGGAAAATGGGAACCAAGTGAAAGATTCCCCACGATTCCCGAAAACGCGGTTACATTTTTTTACAGCGTCCACTTAACATCGTTAACTTTGGTGGAACCAAAACGACGGTTCTCATCGTATAGTTGAGACAGTTGGAGGCTCTCTCACGATGCGTGTGCTCGCAATTACCGGTTTTGTTTTCGCTGCTTTTGCCTCGTTTGCGCAAGCGGCAACGTCCACCAAGGAAGTGACTTTTAACAAAGACGTTCTTCCTGTCTTGCAGAAGAACTGCCAGGGCTGTCACCGGCCGGGCGAAGTCGCTCCGATGTCGTTCATGACCTATGAGTCGACGCGTCCGTGGGCGAAAGCGATCAAAACCGCGGTTGCGACGAAGAAGATGCCGCCATGGTTCGCCGATCCGAAGTACGGGCATTTTCTCAATGACCGTAGCTTGTCGGCGAGCGAAGTGACGGTGTTGACCGCCTGGGCGGATTCGGGTGCGAAGGCCGGCGACGCAAAGTTCGCGCCGAAGCCGATCGCGTTTGCCGAGGGCTGGGCGATGGGCAAGCCGGACATGATTATTCAGATTCCGGAAGCGGTTCAGATTCCGGCGACGGGCACGATCGACTACCAATATGTCATCGTTCCGAGCGGTTTGACGGAAGACAAGTGGGTCCAGATGGGCGAGGCGCGTCCGAGCAATCCGCAGTTGACGCATCACATCATCGCGTTCGTTCGTGAGCCGGGCAATCCGTGGTTCAAGGGCTCGCCGATCGGCAAGGCGTTCATTCCCGAGCGTCATAGCGAGGGCGGAAACCGCGGCGGACAGGGCGACTTCCTGGTGGCTTATGCTCCGG
Source organism: Bryobacterales bacterium (assembly GCA_038210135.1). GTDB lineage: Bacteria > Acidobacteriota > Terriglobia > Bryobacterales > Bryobacteraceae > JBBQWZ01. The sequence continues at coordinate 89,621 of JBBQWZ010000021.1, read as the reverse complement.
GCACGATGCCGATCCAGATGAAGCCGGGCCAGGCGAAGCTGATCAAAGCGGGTTCGGACATCGTGTTCCAGCTCCACTACACGGCGAACGGCAAGGCCGGCCAGGATGTTTCGCGCATCGGCTTGATCTTCTCGAAAGAGCCGCCGACCGAGCGTATCATGACGGTGGCGGCGGCGAATCCGGACTTCGCGATTCCGGCGGGCGACGCGAACTACAAGGTCGAATCGAAGGTCACGCTGCAGGCGGATTCGAAGCTGGTTCAGTTGTCACCGCACATGCACTTGCGCGGCAAGGATTTCGAATATCGCGTGACCTATCCGTCGGGCGAGAAGGAAGTTCTGCTTAGCGTTCCGGCGTACACGTTCGCCTGGCAGCTTTCCTACTATTTGGACAGCCAGAAGGTTCTGCCGAAGGGCACGATCATCGAGTGCGTCGCGCACTTCGACAATTCGAAGAACAATCCGGCGAACCCGGATCCGACCAAGATCATCAAGTTCGGCGAACAGAGCTGGGACGAGATGATGATCGGGTTCTTTGACGTCGCGGTGCCGTTGAACACCAGCCTGATGGATTTGATGCGGCCGAAGACCGCACCGAAGCCGCGCGCTGGCGCCGAAGAATAAACCGATCCCATCAGTCTGTAACGGCAGAAGAAGAGTTCGGCCGGGGCGGAATAAACTTGGTTCGTTCGGGCGGCGTTTCTTCCGGGGATCGCCGCCCTATTTGTTTCTGTTCAGAGTAGGTCCGCTCCCTTATGGTCGCGGTTCGGTGCTGCTGGTGATTAGGTCCGCTCCCTTATGGTCGCGGTTCGGTGCTGCTGGTGAATAGGTCCGCTCCCTTATGGTCGCGGTTCGGTGCTGCTGGTGTTTAGTTAGGCTGCTGGTGATTAGGTTCGTGAGCGCGAGTTCACGAGGGCGCTTGATATCGAGTGGAATCCCCGCCCTCACTGACGGGGCTAGGGAAACGGAAGTCCCGTCGCTTACGCTCCGAGTTCAATCCGGGTGTTGTGAGTGAGTGATAGAAAGAGGAGTTTTTCCAATGGTTCCCCGTATTGTTTTCGTTGCCGGGTTGGTGTGTGTCTCGGCGTTTGCCGCCTCGACGAAGTCCGAGGTGACGTTCCATAAAGACGTCCAGGCGATTCTTCAGAGTCATTGCCAGGAGTGTCACCGGCCGGGTGAAATCGGCCCGATGCCGCTGCTGACTTACAAGCAGGCGCGTCCGTGGGCGAAGGCGATCAAGCAGTCGGTGGTTTCGCAGAAGATGCCGCCCTGGCCGGCCGATCCGCATTACGGCAAATTCTCGAACGATCGTTCGCTGAGCAAAGAGCAAATCGACACGTTGGTCGCATGGGCGGATTCGGGCGCGAAGGAAGGCGAAGCGAAGGACGCTCCCGCGCCGCGGACTTGGGTGGATGGATGGAACACCCGCAAGCCGGACGTCGAGCTGGCGATGAAGACTCCGTTCGCGATGCCGGCGAAGGGCGAGGTCGAGTATCAATACGTCGTGATTCCGACCGGGTTCACGGACGACAAATGGATTCAGGAAGTGGAAGTGCGGCCGAGCAATCGCGCGGTGGTGCACCACGCGGTGATTTACATTCGCGAGCCGGGCGACAAATGGATGAAGGACGCGCAGCCGTACATTCCGTATGTTCCGACGGTGAAGTCGTCGGGGCAGCGATTTAATAATACGGTCGGCGGGATGAACGAGACCTTGACGATTTACACGCCGGGCATGGTTCCGGATATCTGGAAGCCGGGTCAGGGCAAGTTGATCAAGGCGGGCAGCGATCTGATTTTCCAGATGCACTACACGGCGAACGGCAAGGCGGGCGAGGATCTCACCCGTGTGGGTATGGTGTTCGCGAAGGGCATTCCGACGGAGAAGATTCTCACGGTGGGCGCGCTGAACAACATGCTTTCGATTCCTCCTGGAGATGCGGATTTCAAGGTGATGGCTCAGATTCCGATGATGAATCCGGTGAAGATCATCAGCTTCTTCCCGCACATGCATCTACGCGGGAAGCAGTTCGAGTACGAGATCCAGTATCCGGATGGGCGCAAGGAGACTCCGCTGAAGTTGAAGTCGTGGGATCTGGGCTGGCAGTTGTCTTACAAGGTCGCGGAGCCGATTGTGCTGGCTCCGGGGGCGAAGGTAGTCGCGAAGGCTACGTTCGATAACTCGAAGAACAATCCGGCGAATCCGGATCCGACGGCGACGGTGAAGTGGGGCGAACAGAGCTGGGAAGAGATGATGATCGGCTTCTTCGACATCGTGGTGGATCCGCGGGTGAATAGCCGGAACTTCTACCAGAAGCTTCCGCCTAAGGAATAGCGCGGTACTCGAGGGTTCGTAATCAAGGGCGGCCGTTCCTATGGGAGCGGCCGCCTTTTGTGTTTGTAGGTCTTTATTTCACCGCATGAACGCCGTGAATCGGCAAAATTCGTTATAGCGTTTGCCCAAAATCGGCGGATACTAAAGGTATGCGGCGTCACCTTCTTGGAGCAGTCTGCGCGATTGCGGCATTCCTGCCGTCGGCTTGGGCGCATGACGTGATCACGACGAAGATCACCTATACGCGTGAGATTTCGCGGATCGTCGCCAAGCATTGCGCGTCGTGCCATCACGAGGGCGGGAAGACGCCGATGTCGCTGATGACGTATGAAGAGGCGCGTCCTTGGGCGAAGGCGATCAAGGAAGAAGTTCTCGAGCGCCGGATGCCGCCGTGGGGTGCTTTAAAGGGATTCGGCGAGTTCAAACACGACAACGGATTGACGCAGGAAGAGATTTCGATCATCGCGGCGTGGGTGGAAGGCGGGGCTCCGGAAGGGGACGCGAACCTTTTGCCGACGAAGAAGCCGGTGTTCGAGAAGGATCCTCCGGCGCGGCCGGCGGGCAGTTCCGAGATGGTGGTCGCGGGGGCGCTGAAGTTGGAGGCTCCGGTGAAGCTGGTCGCGGTCCGGCCCAGCGGACTGCGGGATGGCGCGTCGTTCCAGGTGATCGCGGAGCGGCCGGATGGCTCGATCGAGCCGATCATCTGGATGTTCAAATACCGGAAGTCGTTTGCGCGCACGTACTACCTGGAGGTTCCGCTGTCGCTGCCCGCGGGAACGAAGTTCTCGATGTCGCCGGCTGGGGTGGGCACGTTGACGCTGTATTCGGCCGGGGCGGGTGCGGTGAAGGCGAAGGTCAAGGGCGAGTAGTCGTTTTCAGGTGGTCCGCTCCCTGACGGTCGGGGTTCGGTGCTGTGGACTGAGTATCCCCTACGGTCGGGGTTCAGGCCGCTATTACGTTCTTGCGGTTCTCTCGCTGGGGCGTCTCTTTCCACCGGTTCTTCCACTTCTCCACCAAACGTTGTTGCCGGGTTGTGAGTCTAAGGCAGATGGGAACTCTTCTGCAAGACATCCGCTACGCCTTGCGCGGACTCCGTAAGAGTCCGGGCTTTGCGGCGACCGTGATCCTGACGCTTGCGCTTGGCATCGGCGCGAACACTGCGATTTTCAGCTTGGTGGACGCGGTGCTGCTGCGGACGCTCCCCTATCGCGAGCCGGAAAGGCTGGTCCGGATTGTAGATTCGGCTCCCGGGCAGGGACTGCGCGATATCGGAATTTCGGTGCCGGAGTTGCAGGACCTGCGCGACCGGAGCGGCGTCTTCGAACAGGTCAGCGCGACGTGGCCGGTGGATGCGAACGTTACTGGATCGGCGCGGCCGGAGCGCATCGAAATGATGTGCGTGGGGACCGATTATTTCGCCATGCTGGGGGCAACGGCGCAAGTCGGACGGTTGCTGGGAGCCGAAGACAAGGCCGACGGCTTTGCGGAGTCCGTGGTGATCAGCGATGGGTTGTGGCGCAGGCTTTTCGGAGCGGATCCGAAGGTTCTCGGAACGCGGGTCCGGGCGGATAACGACGTGTATGTGGTGGTTGGCGTGATGCCGCCGGGATTCCGCCATCCGGGTAAGACGGTGGCGGGCGACGTGGATTTGTGGAGTACGGCCGGGTTCTCGGCGAATCCCTTTCCGAATCCTCCGACGCGGGCGCGGAGAATGCTCCCGGGCGCGCTGGGGCGACTGAAGCCGGGCATCGATCTGCGGCAAGCGCAGGAGAGGATCAACGGCCTGACGGCGGTGTTGACCGCGGAATTTCCGAACGAGTACCGGCCGGAAGCCAAGTGGGCGATCGAACTGGAGCCGCTGCGGGATGCGGTCGTCGGCAACGTGCGTCCGCTGCTCTTGGTACTGCTTGGCGCGGTGACTTTGATGCTGCTGATCGGCTGCGTCAACATCGCGAATCTTCTGCTGGCACGGGCGTCGGGAAGGCAGCGCGAAGTGGCGATCCGGCAGGCGCTGGGCGCGGCGCGCGGACGGCTGATCCGGCAGTGGCTGACGGAGAGCGTGATGCTGTCGCTGATCGCCGGAATCGCCGGCGTGCTGGCCGCGTCCTGGACTCTGCGGCTGTTCGTGAGCCTGGTTCCGGCGAAGATTCCCAGGCTGAATGAAGTTTCGCTCGACTGGCGCGTGATGCTTTTCGGTTTGCTGGTTTCGGTTTTGACGGGCGTACTGTTCGGGCTGGCTCCGGCAATGCATGCCAGTTCGGGCGACGTGATCGACGCGGTGAAAGAAACGAATCATGGAACGGGGCGGAGTCGGCGGCATGGCCGGACCAGTGAGGCGCTGGTGGTGGCCGAATTCGCGATTTGCCTGGTACTGATGATCGGCGCGGGAATGCTGCTGCGCAGTTTCTGGCACCTGATTCAGTCGGACCCCGGCTTCAATCCGCACAATGTCCTCGCCGCGCGCGTCTGGCTGCCGCAGCCGAACGATCCGACCGCGGATCCGTATGCGCGGCCGGCGGATCGGACGACGTTCACTCGCGAGGTGCTGCGGCGGGCGGGTGAGTTGCCGGGAATCACGTCGGCGGCGATGACCAGCAGCCTGCCGCTGGCGGGGCGGACGAACAAGGCTCCGCTGGCGATTGAAGGATACACGGGAGACGCGGCGGCGGCGGAATTCGTGAGCGTGAGTCCAAGTTACTTCACGGTGATGGGGACTCCGCTCTACGATGGGCGCGTTTTCCTTGAGACGGATCAGCCGGGCTCGCAGAATGTGGCGATCGTCGACCGGGCTACGGCGCAGAGGTATTGGCCAGGGCAATCGGCATTGGGCAAGCGGGTGAAATTGGGCGGCCTGAAATCGGCGTTCGCCTGGGCTACGGTGGTGGGCGTTGTGGGCAACATCCGGCATGACGGGCTGGATGCGGATAGCGTTCCGCATGTGTACCTCTCCATTTACCAGCGCAACGGAAAAACGCTGGGAGTGGTGGTGCGCGGATCGCAGGATCCGGCGAGTTTGGGCGAATCTCTGCGGCGGACCGTCGAGTCGGTGGATCCGACGCTGCCTGTTTATGGCGTCAGCACGATGACGGAGATGATTTCGACGTCGCTCGCGCAACGGCGATTCTCGGCGCAGATCGTTGCCGTGTTCGCAGGCGTGGCTCTGCTGCTGGCGGCGATTGGCGTGTATGGCGTGCTGGCGTATTCGATCGGACAGCGGACGCGGGAGTTCGGGATCCGGATGGCGCTCGGTGCGCATCGGGGTCAGGTGATCCAGATGGTGCTGTGGCAGGGGATGAAGCTGATCCTGGCGGGCGTGGCGGCGGGTCTGGTGGTCGCGGCGGTGGTTACGCGGGCAATGTCCGGGTTGCTGTACGGCGTGAGTGCGGTGGATCCGCTGGTGTTCAGCGTGGTTCCGCTGGTGTTGTTGGCGGTGGCGTTCCTGGCCAGTTATCTTCCGGCGTATAGGGCAACGCGAATCGATCCGATGGTGGCGCTCAGGGATTAGCGCCTTGACCGGCTGAAAGTATCCCCGGGGCTGACGCCCGGAGTTTAACCCCACCGGTTACGGCGGGGATCGTTTCGAACCGAATCACGCGGTCAGAGAACCAGTATTCTCGAAGGTCCCCTCCCTTACGGTCGGGGTTCAAGCCAGTCTGCAAAAGAAAGAGGGCCGCTTTCCTTTTGAGAAGCGGCCCTTTGTCATAGGCTATTTACTGGACGTCGGTGACTTTTCCGTTCACGAAGGTGACCTTCATGTCCTGGTAGATGTACACCTGCTTCGAGCCCAGGTTGGCGATCCGCGTTGGGCGTCCTACCATCGAGACGACTTGATCGATCGTTTGACCGAGCGAGATCTCCTGCGTGCCGGACTGGCCGATGGTGTTGTCCTCCTGGCGGGCTTCGCCGAGGACTTCCTGTTCGACCAGATCGGCTTCCCTCACTTGCGCGCTAAGTTCGGCGGCGACCTGCTGGTCGGGCGGCGGAGCGGCTTCGGCGAAGGCGGCTGTCCTCGGAGGCTGACGGGCGTCGGGCGGCAGCGCGGGAATTCCCTGTTGGCCGGCTTTCTGCTGGAGCTCGCCCAAACCGGCGCTGACGCTCTCGCGCATCTGGTTTTGAATATCCTGCAGATCCTGGAGAGGCAGGGCGACCATGGTGCCGGCGCGGCAATCTCCGCCTTTGCTTGAGAGAACGCGAACGTAAGCCGCGTCGGCATCCTGCGGGGGAGCCTGATTCAGTTGGAGTACGTCGCCGCGGGTGACCACGCATCCCTGGCCGCGATCGTCGGTGACGTCGAGCGTGTAAGAGACGACGAAGGTGTGTGGGCGTCCGTCGGAGAACCACTGGGCGAGCCCGCCCTGGGACGGATCCTGCTGTGCCATGTTCTGGCCGGTACCTTCGGCTTGCAATTGCATCTGCACTTCATCGGCGATGGCCTGACGAATTTCGGGGGTCAGCGCCTGTTGGCCGGATTGGCTGTAAGCCGCTTGCGCGTTGGTGTTGGCGCGGTCGTTGTAGGCTTCGGCGAGGCGCTGGGCGACGATGTAATCGACGAGCCACAACGACGGGCTGGCGTAATACGGCGACGGCGTGAAGTATCCGCCGTAGTAGCCGTACCACGGATCTCCGTACCAGCCCCAGCGGTAGGAAATCGGGCGCGCCCAGGGGCGATAGACGTATCCATAGAAGCCAGGCGAATACACGCGAACCGGAACGTAGGCGTTGAACATGATGCCGCGGTACGTGTACGGGCGGTAGTAGCTGGTGTATACGCGGCCTTTAATGAAGTAGGTGCGGTGGGCGTATTCCTGACCGCCGTACGTGTAGGGGCGCTGCACGTAGCCGTGGCCGGAGCGATTGGTCACCAGGATGGTACGATCCGTACGCTGCACGATGATGCGGGTCGAATTGGAGGAGGAGTGGGTGATGACCATGCCACGCGCCTGCACGGTCTCGACACGGCCGTTGGGAGTGAACCGCGCTTCGCTGCCGCTGCGGCTGCGATAGACCTCAGGCCGTCCGGCGGCGTTCCGCGTAATGCCGGGCGCCGGCGTTGCCCGGTTCATACCGCCTTCGCGGTTATTTGAATTGAAGCCGCCCTGGCGGGTCGGCTGATTATTCGACGGCTGGTTGGAATCGTAGAGCCCCCGGCGAGTGTTGGGCTGACTGTTGTTGTTAGGCTGACCGTTGTTGTTAGGACTATTGTTCGCCGGCTGATTGGAGTTGAAGCCACGCTGACGCTGGCGGTCGCCCGTGGGCTGATTGTTGGTCGGCTGATTCGGATTGCCCTGCCGCTCACGGCGATCGATGGTCGAGGCGGGATTGCTGTTGGTGGGCGTGTTGTTGGTCGGCGTGCTATTCGTGGGCGTATTGCTCGCCGGAGTTCCGTTGCGAGGGTCGCGGGGGATGTAGCGATCGCGAGGTGCGGATTGGGTGGGCGTCGAGCCCCAAGGGGCCGGCGTGTTGCCGCGCTCACGGGGCGCCGCCGTTGGGGCGGGCGCCGCGGAAGGGGCGGCCGGCGCGGCAGGGCGTGGAGTTTGTGCCGGAGCTTGGCGCGCGGGCGCTTCTCGGTGTTCTCTCGGCTTCTCGGTCTTTTTATCGTCGGCCGCCTGGGATAGCGGGGCCGTGAACACCACCAGGGCGGTCAACCCAGCGGCAGCCAAAGATTTCCAAATTCCAAAGGTACGCACAGAAACTCCTCCGGGAACCAACTCCGATCCCGATTCTTATGTCGCCGCAGTCATTCTAACGTACGGCATGCTTAAAAAACAGCCAGACGACCGCAAACGGCGGTTCCTCTTGATCCGAGACGTTGCCAGCACCCGATGGGTTGCTCCGGTCTGATGAAAACTTCTCCATCTGTTTCGAAGTAAACGAGTTGCCGAAGCCGGATCCATCCATTTGTTTCCGCGCAGCCGCGCGAACATCGGGATCACGGAATTTTGCAGCAGATGACCGGATTGGCCCCAACCGCCCCGCGGATGGAACGTCGAACCATGGACAGCCGTATCCTTCTACTTCGATCCAACATTGTTATAAACCCGGTTCCTCACGGCAAGTTTCCGTAACCGCGTGCAGATCCGGGCAGTACCCTCCGGGAGGTTCGCTTTCATGAAACAGATTTTGCGACGGCTTGCGCAGGCGCCGATGTTCACCGGAACTGCTCTGCTGACCCTCGCGATTGGTATTGGGGCGAACACCGCGATTTTCAGTGTGGTCGAGGGGGTCCTTCTCAAACCGCTGCCGTACGAGAAATCGGAAGAGCTGCTTTCGATCCGGCATGCCGCGCCGGGGATCCATATTGCGGATCTACCGAATTCGCCGGCCAACTACTTCACGTATCGCGAAGACAACCATGTTTTTGAAGACATCGGCTTATGGCGCAGCGATTCGATGAGCATCACGGGCCTCGCCGAGCCGCAGCAGGTAAAGGCTCTGAATGTTACGGCGGGAATTCTGCCGTTGTTGAGGATCCAGCCGGTGCGGGGGCGGAATTTCAGTGAGCAGGACGACCGCGCGGGCAGTCCGGAGACGGTAATGATTTCCTACGGCTACTGGCAGCAGCGGCTGGGCGGAGACAGCAACGTGATCGGCGGGATTCTAATAGTCGATTCTACGCCGCGAGCGATCATCGGCGTTTTGCCCCAGGGTTTCACGATCGCGGAGACGGCCCCCGTGCTGGTGGTGCCGATGCAGTTTGACCGGGCGAAGACGTCTCTCGGCAACTTCAGCTTTCAATCGATCGCCCGGTTGAAGCCGGGTGTCACGCTGGCGCAGGCGGCGGCGGACGTCCGGCGAATGATTCCGCTGTCGTACACACGGTTCACCGCGCCGGGCGGCGGCGGAACCAAGATGTTTGAAGACGCGAGGATCGTTCCGCACCTGCTTTCGCTCAAGGATTTCGTTGTGGGCGACATCGGCGGCGTCCTGTGGGTCTTGATGGCGACCATCGGTATCGTGCTGCTGATCGCGTGCGCGAATGTTGCGAACCTGTTGCTGGTTCGCGCGGAGGGCCGGCAGCAGGAATTGGCGATTCGGACGGCGCTGGGCGCGAGCCAAGGGCGGATCGCGGCGGACCTGCTGCTGGAGAGTGTCACGTTGGGCGCGTTGGGTGGCGCAATCGGCGTCGGCCTGGCGGAACTGGCATTGCGCGCGCTGGTCAAAATGGCTCCCGCGACCTTGCCACGGCTCGCTGAAATTTCGATCGATCCGACGGTGCTGGTGTTTGCGTTGGTGGTTTCGCTGGCATCCGGAGTTCTTTTCGGCTTGATCCCGATGTTCAAGTACGCCGGTCCGCGGATTGCTGATTCCATGCGGCAGGGCCGAGGTCTGAGCCAGAGCCGGGAGCGGCATCGCGCACGGAGCATTCTGGTGATCGCACAAGTGGCGCTCGCCCTGGTGTTGCTGATCGGCGCAGGCCTGATGATCCGCACGTTCGACGCGCTTCGTCACGTGGAGCCGGGCTTTACGAATCCGGAGCAGGTGCAGAGCGTGTCGATTTCGATTCCAGAAGCGCAGGTAGCGGATCCGGAAGCGGTTTTGCGCATGGAAGAGGCGATTCGGCAGAAGATCGGGCAAATTCCTGGGGTAACGGCGGCCGCGTTTGGAACCAGCATACCCATGGATGGGAATCAATCCTTCGATCCGATCTGGGTGGAAGGGCAGCCGTTTTTGGAAGGCAAGCTGCCGCCGATGCGGCGATACAAGAATTCGTCGCCAGGGTTCTTCGCCGCCACCGGCAATGCGCTGGTGGCTGGCCGGGACTACACCTGGACGGAGGTGTTGAAGATGGCGCCGACGGCGATCGTTTCGGAGAATCTCGCGAAGGAAATCTGGGGCAGCGCGACGAAGGCGGTGGGTCAGAGGATCCGCGAGACGCCGGACGCACCGTGGCGCGAAGTGATTGGAGTCGCGGGGGACGTGCGTGATGACGGCGTCGATAATCCGGCGCCTAAGTCGATTTATTGGCCGGTGCTGGCGCGCGATTTCCAGGGTCAAAAGATTCGGGTGCGACGGAGTATTACCTATGCGATCCGCAGCCAGAGGGCGGGTGCGCAGAGCTTCGTGAATGAGATCCGGCAGGCGGTGTGGTCGGTGAATCCGAACCTGCCGCTCGAGCAGGTGCGAACGCTCGCCGATCTGTACCGCAAGTCGATGGCGAGGACATCCTTCGCGTTGGTGATGCTGGCGATGGCGGGCGGCATGGCGTTGCTTCTGGGCGTCATCGGAATCTACGGAGTGATTTCGTATTCCGTGTCGCAGCGGACGCGCGAAATTGGAATCCGGATCGCGTTGGGTGCGGAAAGGACCGCGCTGCTGCGCATGTTCGTCGGACACGGGCTGAAGCTGGTGGGCATTGGCTTGGCGATCGGGTTGGTTGGCGCGTACGCGGTTACGCGCGGGCTCTCGTCGATGTTGTTCGGCGTCAGCGCGGCGGATCCGCTGACGTATATTGGCGTGTCGTTGGGACTGGCGATGGCGGCGGCACTCGCCAGTTACATTCCATCGCGCAGAGCGGCGAACGTCGAGCCAATGATTGCGCTTCGCTCGGAATAATTAGACGTTCTGGTGTACGGCTGATGAAGCCGACGGCAGGAATAGCGTGAAACGGGATCCGCGGCCGAGTTCGCTTTCGACGGCGATGGAGCCATTCATCCGCTCGATGGCGTGCTTGACGATGGAGAGGCCGAGGCCGGTTCCTCCAACCTCTTTCGAACGCGCCTTGTCCACCCGGTAGAAGCGTTCAAAAATGCGGGGCAGGTCCTGCGAAGGGATTCCGACGCCGGTATCGGAGATGATGATGGAAACGCGGCCGTCGTCCATTTCCTTTGCGCTGAGGCGAACCTCGCCGCCGGGCCGGTTGAACTTGATCGCGTTCGCGACCAGGTTCAGCACCACCTGTTCCAAGCGGAGGCGGGATCCTTGGACGCAGACGTCGTCCACTTCTTCGCGGACCAGTCGCACGTCGCGGCTCCGGGCTTCGGATTCGACGATTTGCAGCGTGGCGTCGAGGACGGCGGGTACGGAAATGATGTCCGGCTCCACGGCGTCGCCCCCAGCTTCGAGTTCCGAGAGCACCAGTAGATCGGCGGCGATGCTATTCAGACGGATGGCATTCTTGCGAATGATTTCGACAAAGCGCTCTTTGTTGGCGGCGTCGTTGAGCCCGCCGTCGAGCAGCGTTTCGGCATAGCCGATAATGCCGGCAAGCGGAGTCCGCAACTCGTGCGAGACGTTGGCGACGAAATCTTTGCGGACCTGTTCCAGCCGTTCGAGCTCTGTCGTGTCATGGAAGATCGCGATGGCTCCGAGACCGGCCGGGGTCGCCAGGGGCGTCGATTGAACCGCGAACACGCGCGGATTTTCGACGGATAGCTTCAGGCGCATTTGCCTCGGAGTTCCGGTCGCGATCACGGAAATGAGCAGGTCGCGAAGCTGAGGGTCGCGGACCAGTTCGAGCAGCACCAGGCCGACGACCGAGCCAGTGCGCGGTCCGATGGCTTTCTGAAAAGCTTCGTTGCAGAAGGTGACGCGGAGGTCGCGATCGACGGCGAGCACGCCTTCCGCCATGCCCGAGAGGATGGCCTCGCGCCGGGCGGATTCGAAGCCGAGACGTTCGAGAAGGCCGCGCAGTTCACGGGCGACACCGGCGAGAGAGCGTTCGAGCGAGGCGAGATCGTCACCGGCGTATTCGACTGAGACATCCTGTTGCGCGCTGTCGAGCATGCCGGCGGCGATCCGCTTCAGCCGGCCGACACGGCGACTGAGGGAGCGCGAAATCAGAAAGGCGACGGCGAGCGCCAGGACGGCGGATCCGACGCTGAGGCTGAAGACGCGCGCGCGAAGCTCTCGCGCGGCGGGATCGGCGGCAAGCGGAACGCTGAGCTTCAAGATCAAAGCGCCGGTCGGGCGTCCAGTGATCGAGAGAGCGTAATAGGCGATGCCAGAATCGACGGCGGCTCCGGAGTTTTTTTGCAGGGCATCGGTGACTTCGGGGCGACGGAGTTGATTTTCGTTCGAGGCTTCATCGCGGGTTGAATCGGCGACGACCCGTCCTGACGGTTCGATCAAGGTGATACGCAATCCGGTGATCCGCGCCGTCGATTCGACCCAGGGTTGAAAGGTCGTGACCGGCAGGGCCGCGATTTGCGTGGCGAGCAGTTGGCCCGTGGATGTCAGGCGCTGGTTGGTGGACGCGGAATCGCGGTCCCTGAGATAGCCGCGGATTTCGGAATCGACGAAGAAGACGGTGATCGCGATCAGCGCGAGGGCGAGGAACAAGAGGCGGTGAAAGATGCGATCTGTCATCGTGCTGCTCCTCGCCCGTTGTTGGAAACGGTTATTGGGCGACTAGTTCTTCGCGCACGCCCATTTGGCGCAGGCAGCGATCGATCCACTGCTTGGTTAGCTTTTCCTGGACTCCGTTTTGCGACAAGCGTGTGCGGAGGTTGGCCCAGTCCACGCGATCCAGATTCTGATCCTGATTGAAGCAGGAGAATACGACGGTCTCCTCGCCGGTGACCGGATCCTTGTGCTGTTGCAGGCACTGCGCGCAAATCTCTTTCATCATGCACTGCATGGGCGAGTTGATGCTGCCGATCGCTTTGTGGTCCGGCTTTAGAAATGGCGCGAGCACAGTGTGGCGGGCGCGAGCGACGGCGCCCATCATGGCGTCGGAGCCGATGACGACCAGGCGATCGACGGCGTGGAGCGAGATGGGCGTGTCGTCGAGGTCGCCGCGGCCGTAAGCGTGAATGGCGTCGACGATGTTGCCGACGAAGGCCTTGTCCTGCACCCGGCCGGGCGTAAAGCCGGGGGCCTCGTCGCAGCACCAGACGATGACGTCACCGGCCTTTTCGATCTCTTCCACTTTGTAGCGGTCGATGATTTTCTTATAGCCGGCGAAATAGACGGAGCGCGATCCGCTCTCGCGCACCTGCTGGCCGATCGAGAAGAGGACGGCATTGCCGAGTCCGCCGCCGATGAGGAGGACGGTTTCTTTGGAGGGCGTCTCGGTGGGCGTTCCGGTGGGCCCCATCAGAATGACAGGCTCGCCGGGTTTGAGAAGAGCGCACAGATCCGACGATCCGCCCATTTCGAGCACGATCGTCGAGAGCAGGCCATGCGGGCGATCGACGGACGCGCCGGTGAGGGCCAGGCCCTCCATGCCGAGGATGGTTCCATTGGATTGCGGAGCCAGCGTCTCGTAATTTTGAAGCCGGTAGAACTGGCCGGGCTCGAAGGCGCGCGCGGCCATGGGGGCGCGGACGACAACCTCGACGATGTTGGGCGTCAGGCGCTCGACGAAATGGACGGACGCGCGCAGCTCGGAGTTGAGGGTGGCCATCAGCGCTTCGGGCTTCGGGCCCACGGGCTGCTTGCGCGCGAGGGTCCGGGTGACAACGGGGTAGCCGCGTTTGGCGCTGGCCATGGCTTTGACGACGTTGCCGGCGAAGGACGGATGCAGGTCGCCGAAGAAGCTGATGGCGCGCTGATCTTCGCGGATGGACATCAGGACGCGAGCGTTTGAAGGCTTGGCGACCTTTTCCGGCTTGACCGGATTTCCTTCGTCATCGACTGCCTGGAACCACTTGCCGTCGAGGAAAACGTTGGTCGGATCTTCGCGGCCGAGAACCGTATTGGGCTGCGTTCCGGCAGCGACCAGGATGGATTTCGCCGGCAAGCGCAGCGGAGCGCCGGTCTTCGACATCTTGCCGGTTTCGGGCTCGAAGGTGTGCTTGCTGACGTGGAGCGCGGCGACGTGACCATACAGGTCGGTCTCGACTTCTTCGGGCGCGAGGCACTCGGCGAAGCGGATTCCTTCCTGCAAAGCGAGAGCGACTTCCTCGTGGTTCAACGTGTAGCTGGGCGAATCGATGAGGCGGCGGCGATAGGCGACGGTGACGCCGCCCCAGGAATTCAGCAGGTCGATCAGGTTGGGCTCGCGGCCTTCACGCGCAGCCGCGGCGCGTTCGGCGCGGATGGCTTTCGCGTGCGCCACGAACTCGTCGCCGGTTTCGGTTTCCTCGGCGGACCAGTTGGCGCGCACGGCGCTCTCGCCCTTTTCGGCGGCCAGTAGTTCATGACGCGCGAGGAATTTCTCGACTTGCACGACGTAGTAGGCGAGCGATTCGGTGGCGGTGTCGATCGCGGTGAGTCCGCCGCCGATGACCACGATGGGCAGGCGGACTTGGAGGTTCGCGACGGAGCTGGATTTGGCGGCGCCGGTGAGCTGGAGCGCCATGAGGAAGTCGGAGGCCTGGCGGATTCCGCGGGCCAGTCCGTTCTTCATCGGGATCACGGTGGGGCGGCCGGCTCCGGCGCAGAGCGCGATGTGATCGAAGCCCAGTGCGAAGGCGCTCTCGATGGTCATGGTGCCGCCGAACCGGACTCCGCCGAACATATCGAACTGGCTGCGGCGCTCCAGCAACAGGCGGATAATTTTGAGGAAATTTTTGTTCCAGCGGACGGTGATGCCGTATTCGGCGACGCCGCCGAAGCCAGCCATAACGCGGTCGTCGAGCGATTCGTAGAGATCGTTGACGTCGCGAATGGGCTCGAAGGCAACACGCTCGCCGTTCGGCTTGACACCGGAAATCGCGGCCGGCAGCGGTTCGATTTTCAAGCCGTCGATGCCGGCGACGGCGTGTCCGTCGTTCATCAAATGGTGTGACAGGGTGAAGCCGGCGGGGCCGAGTCCGACGACGAGAACTTTGTAGCCGGACTCCGGCCGTGGAACCCAGCGGTCGATGTTCAACGGATTCCAGCGCGTGAGCAGGCTGTAAATTTCAAAACCCCACGGCAGATCGAGCACGTCTTTGAGCGACCGCGTTTCGACTTGCGGGATATCGACCGGCTCCTGCTTCTGGAAGATGCAGGACTTCATGCAGTCATTACAGATGCGGTGGCCGGTTCCGGCCGCCATGGGGTTGTCCACGGTAACGATCGCGACCGCGCCGATCGGATTCCCGTTCTGCTTGACGACGTTCATCTCGGAGATTTTTTCGTCGAGTGGGCAGCCGGCGAGCGTCACTCCGAAGACGCTGGACTTGAAAGCGCCGTCCTTTTCCTTGAGGCCAGTGGAGCAGCTGTCTTTGCCCTGGTTATGGCACTTGATGCAATAGTGCGCCTGGTCGAGGGCGTGCGAAAGGTCCATGCCGGGATCGGTGAGATGGAAGCCTTCGCGGTGACGCCACTTTTCTTTGGGGAGCGAAATGCGCTCCACGCCGCCGGTGGTCGCGGTCTCGATCTGGATGAGGTGCCGCGGGTCGAGTTTGTGCGGGACTTTGAAGAGCACGCCATGGTGGTGCCGGGCGATTCCGGCGGGAGAAAGCGCGGCCCATGCGGCGTACTGTCCGGCGAGCTGCAACTGGGCCGCGTGGTCTTTTTCGGCGTCCAGCCACTTGCTGACGTGCGTGACGAAGCTGTCTTCGGTGAGGGGTTCGTTGAAGAGCGCTTCGAGGTCGGATTGCAGGGCGGCCCCGTCGAGGGCGCTGGCCTGTTCCTTCGTGACTCCGCTGATGGCTTTCTTCTGGACGAATTTGCGCTTCAGCGCGTTCAGCGGCGCAAGGGCATGGTGGCGCGACTGCAGAGCGGCTAGTTCGGCGGAAATGCCGAACAATTCGGAGATGAAATCCTCGACGTGGGGAGCGGCTGCGATGAGCAGCTCCGACTGCTGTTTCGAGGTCAGGGATTGCGGATTGCTCCGGGCTTCAGCGAGGCGCACCGAAAGGGCGGCGTCGCTGGCAGCGAGTTGATCGCAGAAGGCGGCGTCGAGGCGCAGCAGACCTGCGCGCGCATAGAGATCCTCAAAAGCGAATCCGAATTTGAGAGATAGGGGATCGGACAAATTAGGCATGAGTGTAAGGGCAGCCTGACCGCGAGATGCACCCGGGCGCTTTCTGGTTCGACACGAGGGCAAGGAAGCGGCGACGACGGGCGGCTCAGCAGGATCAGTAACCTCAAGTATAGCGTTCCGTCGGCGCGAAACGGATGGAAAAAGGTCATGGATAGCGAGCTCAAGCGCGGAGTCGCTACTTCGACGGAAACGGCTGAGGGCTCTGGCGAATCCTCAGGGAGAGGGCCCGGTCCGCGCAAACTGGATTAAACATTTCTTTGACGAAATGTTGTTTTAGCGGTTGTTCCCGGTGGCTTGTTGATTACAATGGTGTCTTGACGCCTTCATTTGCCGGTCCATTGCTTGACGTCAGCATCTGGGAATTAGTCAAGACGTCGCCGCTCGTCCCGATGGCGGTGATGGGCCTGCTATTGGTCTTCTCGCTGCTCTCCTGGGCGATCATCTTTTCGAAATTCGGCGCCTTCCGCACGGCGCGCGATGCCAATAAGAAATTCCTGCGCGCGTTTCGCAAGGCGGCGGACCTCAATGCGGTGGCGGCGGCGAGCGAGCAATTCGCTCAGTCCCCTTTGGTTACGGTGTTCGATTTTGGATTCAGCGAAGTAAGCCGCCAATTTTCTTCGCGCGGCTCGCTGGTCAGCAAAACGGCGGTGGAGCGCACCTTGCAGTTGGGGATGAGCGAAGAAATTACGAAGCTCGAACGCAATATGAATTGGCTGGCGACCATCGCCACGACGACTCCGTTCATCGGACTGCTAGGCACCGTGCTCGGAATCATCGATGCGTTTCAGGCGCTCTCGACGGGCGGCAGCACCAGCATGCGGACGGTGGGTCCGGGAATTGGCCAGGCGCTGGTCGCGACCGCGCTCGGGCTTGTCGCGGCGATTCCGGCGGCGATCGGATACAACTACTTCGGCCAGGGAATCAAGGAATTCGGGGCACGGATGGAAGATTTCGGCCTGGAATTTATCAACATGATTGAAAGGGATTACGAGCGGTAGGCATCTCCCTGGTGTTGGCGTGTGGAAATTGCAAGTCCCGTCGCTTACGCTCCGGGTTCAAACCTGCTGCGGCGGTCGCTTGAAATTTTAGTGAGCGTGACCTTACGGTCGCGCCCCGGTCTGGTGGGGGAAGGGTGACGGCGGATTATGGCGTTTTCAGTTGGCGGCGGATTGGGCGGGCGACGCGGGATGGGCGGCGGGCGGTTCCGCGGCAGTTCCGGGACACTATCCGAAATTAATATCGTTCCGCTGGTGGACGTCGTGTTGGTGCTGCTGATCATCTTCATGCTGACAGCGCATGTGATGGAGTTCGGCCTTGAAGTGGATGTTCCGAAAATCAACCGCACGAAGGATACGGCGGAGATTCTGCCAGTCGTCAGCTTGGCAAAGGACGGCGAGCTGTACCTGAACGAGAAGCCGGTGAACATCAACGAGCTGAACGAGCAGATCCATACGCGGTTCCCGAAATCCAAGTTGGTGTACGTGCGCGCGGACAAGGCAATCATCTGGGACAAACTGGCGCAAGTGATTTCGATGCTCGGCGACGGCAAGTTGGCGCTGAAACTGGTGACGGCGCCGGATGAGGGGCGACGCTCGAAGTGAGTCCGCACGCAGACATCCTCGACCGGCCGGAATCGTTGCGGACAGGATTGCTGCGTTCGGTGGTGTTTCACGGACTTTTTTTCGGCAGCCTTGCCTTCTATTCGTGGTGGACGTCGCGCGGCGAGACATTCGGAGACCCGAATGCGAGCGGCGGCGCCGTGGGCGTCGAAGCGGTGAACAAGATTCCGCTGGCAAGCCAGGGACGCCGCAACCCGGTGGCGAACGATACCGCCTCTGAGGTTCCCGCGCCTCCGCCAAAGCCGGTCGAGAAAGCGCAGGAGCCGGAACCGCGGGACGAGCGCGAAACGTTCTCGATCAAGAGCCGCTTGCATCCGAAGCCGCCGAAGCCGCAAACGGTGCAGAAGAAATTCACGGAAGAAGTGAAGCCCAATCAGCTGACGTCCGCCGAAGGCCAGCGGATGTCGTCGATGTTGTTTTCGCCGGCTCCGGGCGCGGGCGGCGTAGGGGTGGGTCCGGCGACTTCGCTCGGCACGCGATTCGGCGAGTATGAAGCGCGCATGCGCCAGATCATCGCGTCGAAGTGGCAGACCGGCGATCTGGATCGAAATTTGAAAACGGCGCCGGTTGTGATTGTGACGTTCGAGATTCTGCGCGACGGCACGATCCGCGGCGTGAAACTGGCGCAAAGCTCCGGCGTTTTCGCCTTGGATACATCGACGCAGCGCGCCGTGCTCGATGCGAGTCCGCTGCCGCCGCTGCCGAACGGATTTGAGCGGGATAGCGCTCGGGTCGAGATTCTGTTTCAGTTGAAGAGGTGAATGGTTTATGAAGCGTGGGTTCCTGATTGGCATCTCGATTCTTGGAGTGTTGGGCGTCGCGTTGTACGCTCAGAAATCCGACATCATCTCTACGATCATCGGCGGAGGATTGCCTTCGATCGCGATCGTGGATATGCGAGGCTCGGGTGCGGCGCAGGAGAACATGAGTACGTTCAACGCGACGCTGTACGACGAAATTAAACAGTCGGGGCAGTTGAAAATGGTCGCGAAGAGCGTCTATCCTTTGCAGGTTCCGCAGCAGCCAGCGGATTTCAAAGCCCCGTTGAATGGGCGTCCGAACGGTCCTTGGTTGACGGACTGGTCGGTGGCGCCGGTGGGCGCGAACTACTTGGCGTTCGGCTACACCGCCATTCAGGACGGGAAGTTGGTGCTGTTTGGCTGGCTATATAACGTTGGGCAGCCGGATGTGCAATCGGCGCAGGTCATCGGCAAACTGTATTTTTCGACCGCGGATCAGAACGGCGCGCGACAAGTGGCGCGGGAATTTGCAGCGGACATCCTGGCGCAATTCGGGCGCACCAGCCTGATCGGCTCGAAGATTTTTTTCACCACCGATCGCATGGGTCCGGGCGTGAAAGAGATCTGGTCGATGGATTATGACGGCAAGAACCAGGCTCCGATGACCAGTTATAAATCGCTGACGATGATGCCGACGGTGTCGCCGGATGGCGCGAAGCTCGCGTTCACGACGTTTGCGCGGGGAACTCCGAGCATCATGATCATGTCTACGGAAACCAAGCGGCTGATTCCGTTCTACAACCAGAAGGCGTCGGTAAATTCGCAGGTTTCGTTTACACCGGACGGATCAAAGGTGCTGTTCGCATCGACGGCGTCAGGCGGGTACATGCAGATTTTTTCGTCGAACGTGGACGGATCGGACATCCATCGGCTCACGTCCGTGCGCGCTGTCGAAGCCGAGCCTAAGATCAATCCGAAGACGGGAACCGAGGTTGTTTTCGTTTCCGGGCGCGGCGGCCCTCCGCAGATATATAAAATGAATATTGACGGTGGTGACATTGTGCGGCTGACGACCGGCGAAGGGGACGCGGTGAATCCGTCGTGGCATCCGGACGGCAAGCATCTCACATTTTCGTGGACGCGCGGCTTTGAACCCGGTAATTTCAATATTTTTGTTATGGATGTGGCGACCCGTGAGGTTGTGCAATTAACCCACGGAATGGGCCGGAACGAAAATCCGGTTTGGGCTCCGGACGGGTTGCATATCGTATACTCGTCGAAGCGTGGACGCGGCGCGCAGATTTACACGATGCTCGCGGACGGAACCCAGCAACAGCAACTGACGACCCAGGGGAATAATACTCAGCCCGCTTGGGGAAAAGGGACTTCACAGTAAGACCCGAGCCGCTTGATGGCGGCCGGCAGGGATCGCGAGGGAGGCGAATCGGTTTCAACATGAAAAGAACAGAGAACAGGTTGCAGAGCGGCAGGATGGCCGCGATCGCACCAGGAGTCGCACTGGGCTTGACGCTCGGATTGGCGCTGTTGGGCGCGGGTTGCACAAAGAAGGCTCCGGCGCCGCCGCCGCCGGTGGCGCCGATGAGAGATACAACGCCGCCCCCGCCGGATGCGCCTGTGCGACCGCGGATCAACAGCTTCACTGGCGAGCCGCGCAGCATTGAGCGCGGGCAAAGCGTGACGCTCCGCTGGTCGGTGGCGAACGCGACCGACATCACGATTGAGCCGGGTCTCGGCGCGGTACAGGCGAATGGAAGCCGCCAGGTGTTCCCGAATGCGACGACCACGTACACGCTGACGGCGAATGGACCGGGCGGCACGGATACGCGGACGGTGACGATTGAAGTGGCGAGCGGCGCTGCTCCGCCCCGTCCCGCGGAGCCGAAGGGTCCAGTGATCACGGGTCTCGACATCCTGACGCGGGAAGGTCAAGACGCCTATTTCGATTACGACAAGAACGATCTGCGCGAAGATGCGCGGGCGGCCTTGACGCGTGATGCCGACGTCCTGAAGCGCATTTTCGCGATGGATTCGCGCTTCACCGTGGTAATCGAAGGTCATTGCGATGAACGCGGCTCGGCGGAATACAACCTCGGCCTGGGCGACCGCCGCGCGACGGCGGCGAAGGAATTCCTGGTGCAACTCGGCGTTCCGGCGGATCGTTTGAAGACGATCAGCTACGGCAAGGAACGTCCGCAGTGCACGGATGCGAACGAAGATTGCTACCAGAAGAATCGACGCGCGCATCTCGCAGCAGCCCAGTAGTTCCGGTCGGAAATGTAAATGGGGGCCGCTGCCGAAAGGCGGTGGCCCTTTTTTGCGAGGCAAGACTTTGATACGGCGAAGTAGGCGCGGCTGATCGCGTCGCGTTACGGATTTAAGATGAAGTTTGAGGGGTTTCGACGATGAACATTCGCACCGCTCTGGTTTGTTTTGCGCTGGCGGCTCCGTTGGCGTTCGGGCAGAAGAAGAACGATATGGTCGAATTGCAGCGCGACGTCGCGCTGTTGCAGGACCAGGTCCGCACCATGCAGCGGACGCTCGATGAGAAGCTGGCGGCATTAACGGTGCTGGTGCAACAGTCGGTGGACGCGTCGAACAAAGCCAATACGTCGGTCGCTATTTTGCAAAGCGGCATGGCAGAAAAGATGAACGAACAGGCGCGCGGCGTGGTTGCGCCGGTGGCGAACCTGGGCGTGAAGGTCGATCAGATGGGCGAGGAAATGCGGGGCGTGCGCGAATCCGTCACCGACATGAATTCGCGGCTGGTCAAGTTTGACGCGCGTCTATTGGACATAAAAAATCTGATTTCGATCGCCGCGAATCCCCCGAGCGCTCCTCCAGCCGGCGGCTCGGCGAATCCCTCAGGCGGCAACCTGCCTCCCGCGGGCATGTCCGCGCAGACGACGTTCGACAACGCGAAGCGTGATTATCAATCCGGCAAGCGCGATCTAGCGGTCGAAGAATTTACGACGTACCTGAAGTATTACAAGGACACCGAGCAGGCTCCGGAGGCGGCGTTTTTGATCGCGTACGCATACTACCTAAAGGCCGATTTCGAGAGCGCGGCCAAGGCATTTGACGTCGTGGTGGAACAGTTTCCGGAAGGTACGAAAACAGCGGAGGCGCTGTTCATGAAAGCGGAAAGCCTACGCCGAGGCGATCAGAGGACGGCGTCAGCGACCGAGTATCGGCAGGTGATCAAGCGGTATCCGAACTCCGACTTCGCGGCGAAGGCGGCGAGCCAACTGAAGGCGATGGGCGTTACCGGAGCGGGACCGGCGCGGACCAAGAAACGGTGAGCGTTCCCGAGATGGCAGCCCGTCCGGCGTGGTCCACTTACGAGGATGTCGCTGGCCTGATCGAGCACTCGCTGACGGGCCCCGATCTTTCCGAAGAACAAGTGGAAACAGGTTGTGCGTTGGCGCGCGAGTATCGCATCGCCGCCGTGGTGGCGCGTCCCTCGGATGCGGATGCGGTGGTGCGTTGGATGGAAGGATCCGGCGTCACGGTCGCGAGCGTAGTCAGCTATCCGCACGGTTCCGCGACGACGGGAGCGAAACTTTACGAAGCGCGCGACCTGCTTCGGCGAGGCGTGAAAGAGATCGATGCGGTACTGAACGCGGGCAAGATGCTGTCGCGCCAATTTCCTTATGTGGAGATGGAATTGACGCAACTGGCGAAGGCGTGTCACGAAACCGGCGCTGTGCTCAAAATCGTTTTCGAGAATCGATACCTGGCGCAGGATCTGAAGACGATCGGGTGCCGGTTGGCGAAGCGCGCGGAAGTCGATTTCGTGAGCCTGGGCACTGACGGGGTGCTGGCTCATGAGGATCTGGCGTTGTTTCAGCGGCTGCTCAACGACAAAGCCAAGATGAAAGCGGGTTGCGGGATCGCGACCCTGGCGGACGTTTTGCGCGCCTACGAGGCCGGCTGCGATCGGGTGGAAACGTTAGCGACGGCGGCGATTCTCGACGAGTGGAAAGCGGAACTGGCGCGTCGCAAGGCCGCTGAGGTGGTCCCGGTCGCGACATAGAATGCACAGGCCGGAGGCCTATGCCACGAGACGTGCACCCCGGAGGCTTATGCCACGAGACGTGCACCCCGGAGGCTTATGCCACGAGACGCACAGGCCGGAGGCCTATGCCACTTACAAGTGCCAGTCGAACTGGCCGACCACTTGCGACACGGAACCTTCGGCGACTACTTTTCCTTTTTCAAAGAAGACCGCGCGCGTGGCAAGCGACTGGGCGAACGGGATGTCGTGCGTGACCAGGATTTTCGCTTGCGGTAGTTCCTTCAGAAGCTTCAGCAGTTCGCGTTGTCCGGGCGGATCGAGGTAAGTGGTCGGTTCGTCGAGCACCAGAATTTCGGGATCCATCGCGAGGACGC
This sequence comes from Bryobacterales bacterium, assembly GCA_038210135.1. Taxonomy (GTDB): domain Bacteria; phylum Acidobacteriota; class Terriglobia; order Bryobacterales; family Bryobacteraceae; genus JBBQWZ01. The sequence continues at coordinate 66,663 of JBBQWZ010000021.1, read as the reverse complement.
CGGCGAGCGCAACGCGGCGCTTTTCTCCGGCGCTTAAGTGATACGGCGCTTTCGCGGCGGCCCAATCCATGCCGACTTGCGTGAGTGCGGTATGCGCTCTAGCGGTCGCTTCTTCGATCTTCAGACCCTGATTGGCGGGTCCGAACGCAACGTCCTCGAGGACGCTCGGCATGAAAAGCTGCTCGTCCGAATCCTGAAAGACCATGCCGATCTTGGCGCGGATCGCGGGCAGGTTTTCTTTTGTGACCGGCAGCCCGCAGACCTTCACGAAGCCTTCGCCCGTGAGCAGTCCGTTGAGGTGCAGGACAAAGGTAGTCTTGCCGGATCCGTTGGCTCCGAGCAGAGCGACGCAGTCGCCGGGGCGCAGATCGAAATCAATTCCGTTCAGGGCTTGCGTTCCGTCGTCGTAGCGATAGCGGAGTCCGCGAACTTCAATCAGCGCGCTCATAGTCCGACGCGCACCAGGAGCGCGGAGGCGATGGCGGCAGTCAGAAAGCCGCCGTCGGCGAGCGTGAAGCGCGGCGCGGCGAGCAGCGGAAAGTGACCGGCGAATCCGCGCGAAAGCATGGCGCGATGCACGCCTTCGGCGCGTCCATACGATCGCGCGAAGAGGACCGCGAGCGATCCGGTAGCGGCGGCGAAGCGGCTGCGCGTTCCGTGATTGTTCTTGCCGCTACTGCGGCAGCGGCTTGCCAAGCGCATGTGCTGAGCCTGTTCAGAAATGACGAATAGGTAGCGGTAGAGGAACTGTACCGTGAGATTGATGAGCCTCGGGACGCCTAACGATTCGAGTCCCGCGAACAGGCGTGGAAGCGGTGTGGTCGAGATGAGTAGTAACGCCGCCAGCGCGGAGAGATAACTTTTTTCAAGTAGGGAAATGGCGCGGGGTGCGTCTCCGGCGATCCAACTCACGAGTGCGAACGTTCCGGTGAACGGCAGAACGCTGGCGGATCGAAGCAGAATGCTAATGACGGGAAGCCGCGCGGCGAGAAGCGCCGTGATCAGCAGCAAGGCGTACGCGGCGAGTGCCGCATGGGCGTCAATGCGGGTGGTTCCGATGGCGATCAGGATTGCGACCAGTGCAAGCAATTTTCCGCGCGCATCGCGGCGGTGCAGCCAACTGGCGCGGCGGCTCCATTGCTCGACCAGAACGTGATGCATGCGATCAGGCTTCGGGGAGGGCGCGGCGGCGGAGCAGGCGCTCCAGGCCGAGGCACGCGATGTAGATGAGCGCGAGTCCGCAGAGTCCGGCGGCAGCTTTGCGGAGCCACTCGGATGGCAGTGCCTTGAAATCATAATCCGCCAGCGGCGTCGAGAACAGAGCCTTTGTTTGCGAGGCGATTCCGAGATCGGACGAGAGTTTCTCGATGCCATCCGGCGCGGCGGACGCGAACAGGATTCCGGCGACGGCGAGAACGATCGCGGCGACGGCGATCCAACCGGTTTGACGGCGCGGCGACTGCTGCGGCGCGGGCACCCAGGCAGGATTCAGGCGATCGATGGCTTTGACGACGGCGACGGTGATTCCGCCTTCGATCAAAGCGCTGACGACGAAGAAACCGAGCGAGACGCCGAGGATTCCGCTGGGCATCTTCACGCCGGAAGACAGGAGTTCGGCGAGGGCCAGGCAGGCGCTGACGAGCACGGATAGAAATGCGCCGCTAAACAGAGCCAGGCTCTTGCGCTTCGAGAGCAGGCGGTAGGGCAGGTATCCGGCGAGGACTCCGGCGATCGCCATATTGAAGACGTTGGCGCCGAGACACAGGATCCCTCCGTCCTGGAAAACGAGCGCTTGCAAAGCGATGATGGCGGTCATCACGACGGTGGCGGGGGCGGGTCCGAGTGTAGCGGCGAGCAGGGTTCCGCCAACCAGGTGTCCGCTGACACCGGGTCCGACCGGGAAGTTAATCATTTGAGCGGCGAACACGAATGCGCCGAGGACTCCGAGCAGCGGCAGTTTGGATTCGTCGGTCGCGCGTTGTGCACGGCGCGTGAGGATTCCGACGCAGGGCACCGCCAGGATGTCGAGGGTGGCCCACACCGGAGGTGTCAGAAATCCGTCTGGAATGTGCATGACTGGAGCGGTAGACCCGTCTTAAATTATCACGAACAGCCATACCGTGCATTGGCCGGCCGGCTAAGAAAGAGACAGCGGGGACCGCCGTGAACGGTCCCCGCTCTGAGTGGACGGAACGCGTTCGCGGATCCCGGCTTGGAACCGGGAACTACTGTTACCGCGAACGTTATTACTCTTGATACGATTTAGATTCGAAATCGGATGCGGTGGTGCAATTTGATTATTGGGAGCGGGATCGACCTGGCGGAAGTGGATCGGATCGAGGCGGCTATTGCGCGGCATGGAGACCGGTTTCTGGATCGGATCCTGACTCCGAACGAGCGGGCTTACGTGATGCGAAAAGCTAATCGTTTTGAACGGGTTGCAGCCCGTTTTGCCGCCAAGGAAGCGGGTATGAAGGCGATTGGAACGGGCTGGCGGAGGGGGGTCGGGTGGCACGATTTTGAAGTGGCGAACCTGCCGTCCGGGAAGCCGACTCTGCTGTTTCATGGGGTGGCGGCCAAATTTGCGGAGTCGATGAAAGTGAAGACTGTCACGCTGTCGCTGACCCATACGAAGCAGTACGGAATGGCTCTGGTGTTGCTGGAGGATTAAGGGTGTGATCGAGCGGAATCCCCTACCTTTGCTGGCGGGGTGATTCAAACCGGAAGTCCGAGTCGCTCACGCTCCGGGTTCGATCCGCGCGGTGCGAGTGAGGGGGGAAGCGCGATCTTACGTTCGGGGTTCAATTCGAATCCTTGCTGCCAGAATTCTGGCGGGTTGACTTTTTATAAAATCTGCTACCATCGATACATGAATCTGCGCGGCAACGCGAATACCTACCCCCTCGGCGCATTCGGATGCGCTGACCTCTCCTGAATGTATCCACCCCGCAATTTTCCTCCACGCCGTCCGCGAATCCGGGAAAACGTAAATGAGGCCATTCGCGCGCGCGAAGTGAGAGCTGTATTCCCCGACGGTTCCGTTGAAGTGATGCCTACGATGCAGGCTGTCCGCCGCGCGCAGGAGTTAGGCCTCGACCTGATCCTGATCGCTCCGACCGCCGAGCCGCCCGTCGCCAAAGCGATGGATTACGGCCAATGGCAGTACGAAAACAAGAAAAAGCAGCACGATGCTCGCAAGAAGCAGCACATCATTCTTGTCAAAGAGCTGAAGTTCCGTCCGAACACCGATGACCACGATTACGACTTCAAGAAGAACCATGCGATCCGGTTCCTTGGCGAAGGCAATCGCGTGAAGGCTGTTGTCCAATTCCGCGGCCGCGAAATCGCGCACGTGGATTTAGGTAAGAAGTTGCTGCTGCGGTTCGCCGCGGATCTCGCCCAGCATGGTGCTGTCGAAGGTCAGCCGCGGCTCGAAGGCCGCAACGCGCACGTGATCATCAGCCCGATTAAAGTGATTGTTCCGGCGAAGGAACCGAAGCCCAAGCCAGAGGGCGGCGGTAAGGCTCCGGATGCAGGCGGGGCACCTCCGGCTCCGGCGACGCACTAGTCCATCCGCTTGCAGCCAGGGCGGGATCTTGGATCCGATGTCCGATTGCTGCATCCGTATGCTTTTGGCTGTGACTACCTCGCTGGTATCGCGCAAAATAACGGGCGATTTCTTCGTCCGAAGGTTGCTCCGGCTTTGAATATATCGACCTCTCTCTGGAACAACGGAGACAAAGAGGTTGAAGCACACCCCTCGCGTGAGACACAGAAAATAAGGACCGATCCGCAGGAACCCAATCCTGCCGGCTCGGAATTCAATAAAGCTCCTCCAAACTCCATTCCCTGCATCGCTCACGCATATCCAAACTCTACGGTCTGACTTCCCAGGTCCATCCGACATCTATCTCTGGCAAGCTCCGTTTCTTGGCCCCGTTCTCCCGTCGCATTTTTTCTGAATTGCCAATCTCTCTGGACTGCCAATACCGGGTCTCGCTCCGCTTCTTCGGGTGCGGAGAGAAACATGAAATTATCCTTGCTGGCTGTTCTCGCAGTACTATTCTGCGGAAACGTACTGGCCCTCAACTGCGGCGATACCGTTTCAGGCACGGTGAACCTTACCGCCAACCTCAACTGCACCGATCAATCCGCGCTCGTCGTAGGAGCCGCGAACACCACCATCAACCTCAACGGCTTTTCCATCAACTGCACCGGCAGCGGATTCCTGGGTTCGTGCCAGGGCACCGCCGGCTCGTCGCCCGTTGGCACGCCGATCGGAATCAGCAATCCTTCCTTTGATGCTTTCACGGTGAAAGGGCCAGGCTCGATCAACGGATTCGCTTACGGCATTAACAGCGGCGGCGGAACCGGACACCTGATTCAAGGCGTAACCATGGACGGCCCTTCCGTGTCGCCGGCGCTCAATCAGCGCGGCGTGGCGATCGGCATCTACATCACCGATACCGTTTGCCCCAATCCGTCGCCCACTGAAGTCGGAACCGCGGCCACCCTCGCCAACAACACCATCTCGCATCACGTGAACGCCATCCTGCTCACGCGAGCCTACTGTGTCCAGGTCTTCGGGAATAACCTGTTTCTGAACAACGGCGCCAAGGGAAGCGCGCACGGAATCGCGATCGCCGGCGGCGGCCATCATTCCCTGTACCGCAATATCGTCACTTCGAACGGACTCAATCGCGCCTTCGACGGTGGCATCTATCTGACCTACTTCTTCAGCGACACGATCCATCCCACCGATCACAACTTCGTCTACGGGAACATGGTCAGCAACAACTGCGGTGACGGCGTCGCCACCAACAGCCACGCGAGCAACACCCAGGTGATCGCCAATACGGCCCGCTTCAATGGAGTCGGAACCAACGACGCCCGCTGCGACCTGGCCCCCGTCGGCAAGTTCCACGACCTCACCGATTTCGGCGGAGCCGGCAATCTCTGGAATATGAACAACGTCTGCCGCACGCAGACGCTGACGATTCCGGCCGGCGTCTGCAATCCCGCCGAGTAGCGTGGCGCATTGAGGGTGCGGCGGTCTTGAAATGGTGGGGGAAAGGGCTCCAAGGTCCGACCGCGGAGCCTAATTCGTCTCCAGATTTTCGCGCGACGGCAATTTCGGGAACGCCGCATGCGGCTCCGTCTGGTACCAGAACGCCACCGACGCGATGTCGTCTTTCAAAGGAAGATAGGTCCGGTTGGCCCGCCAGCCCAGCGCCTGAATCGTGACTTTCAAATCGCTCTCAAAACGGATCGGATCCACAATGTGCCAGCGGTACAGACCGAATCGCTGCTGCGATACATAGAGTCCGTCGGGCTTGATCACTTGCGCGAGGCCCGCGTACGCGGTCGTGAATTCTTCGTAGACGTGCTTCACCTGATTTTCGAAATTGTAGGATCCGCAAAAATAATCCTCAGTCCCGGTGCCGACAATGGTCGCGAAATCCTTGTCGCCATCCATATAGAACTTGATCTCGCCTTCACCCCACCAGCCATTGCTGCGCACGCCCCACGCCATGTACGTGCCGACGTACTGGCCGCGCCCCTTCACGCCGTCGAGCAGCGTGTAGACGTCCTTGAAAGGCAGCGGATTCACGCGCCGGAATTGCGCGTGAAAATAGGCGGCGTCCGATGGAATCGTCGTCTTCGTGAAATCGATTTGATAGTAAACCCGCATCGGGACCTGGTCGATATTCTCGAGCGTGATGCGCGCCTTCTTACGGAACGGCATGGGCCAATATGAATTAAACGCGCTACCCGGGTTCACGCAGACCGCGAGCGAATTGATCGGCGCGTACTTCCCCCAGCCCATCGCGAAGAAGTCGCCCACCGGCGTTTCGACCGACGGTTCCTTCTCGTCGTCCCAATACATTCGGAGGATCGACAGTCTCCAGTTGCCGGTGGGCGTCATCCAAATATGCTGGATCGATCCCGACCCGCTGATCTCCCCGAGCGTGAAGGTAGCGCCCGGCTGCACGATCACCGAGGGGCTGATTTTCCAGCCCTTGCCGAGGTCCTTTCCCGGAGCCGCGCCGGTGCCCTCCGTCGCCATGCCGCCTTTGCCTTTTTCACCGGTGAAATTCTCCGGACTGATCGAGAAGGTCTTCGCATTCGACAGCCGATAGATGTTCGCCAAGTCGCCGGCGATCCCGTTGTAGGGAGTTTCCTGCGCGCTCAGCGTCCACATCGTGAGAACTAGAATTCCCAATGCGCCGGTCAGATTCCGTTTTATCACCAGCCATCTCCTTATTCGCCGAGCGCAACGCCAAATGCATGCCGCTCGAACCCGGCCAGTATCGCACCCTTTTTTCCAATTCTCTAAGCATTTCGGCGAAACGGTTAGCAATCCGTTGATGCCGATCGCGCCGGTCCCCGGACTGGACCGCATGGGAATGTCCCGTTAGCGAGGGACCACAGCGTTCAGCACCGAACCGCGACTGTAAAGGAGCGGACCCTCTTTCCACACCCCCAGTCCGTGAACGCCCTACGGCTGCGTTTCGGCTTTTGCGATTCGCTGCGATTTGGCGACCGCCATCGCCGCTACATATAGGATGAAGCTGACCAGGATCAGGCCGGCCGCGCAGCGGAAGGCGGCTTCGACATTTCCCGTGCTCACGAAAAAGGAGCAGATCAGCGGACCGGTGGCGAAGCCGACCAGTTGCAGCGACGCGAGCAAGAGAGCGGCTTGGCGCGTTGGATCCAACGCTACGAGCAGGCTGACTTGGAACGGATTCACGCCCAGCCACATCATGCCGAACAGCGCGCAAATCGAAATGTAGGCATAGGGTGTTTGCACCTGACTCATGGCGATCAGGATGGCGGCTTGGATAAAGCAGCTCAAGAGGAGCACCGTGCGGAACGGCAGCCGCCATGCGATCCAGGCCACTGCCAGCGTTCCGATGATTTGGAAGATCAGGTCCGACGCGATGGCGGTTCCCACGATCTCGCCCGAGAAATGAAGGTGCTCGCCGACGCGCGCCTGATATTCCCACCCGGCTCCGTTGCCCGCGTTTTGCAGGACCACGCCGGCGAGACCTAAGAGAACGGCCGGCGTCCACACTCTCGTCGTCTGCGTGCGCGGCGGCGCGTCCTGAATTTCATTCCCCAGCAGAAACGCGAAGCCGATTCCCATCACGGCCAGCACGAACAAAATGCCGAAACCGGAATCCGCTCCGAAGCGCGGCATGATGGCGGCGGGCAGCAGGTACGCGGCGGCCACTTGCGGAATGGCGGACACCATCAGGAACAGCGCGCTGAGGCGCTCCGGATGTAGGCCGCGCGTGATGGCGATGTTAGTGGTCGCGAGCAGCAAGCCTTCCATGATTCCCGCCAGCACGCGCGATCCAATCAGCAGCACGGTGTCATGACTGAAGAACACCACGGCGTTGGCGAGCGCGAGAACGAAGCACGCGACTGCGATCGTCCGCCGGGCGGAACCGAAGCGGAGCAGGCTGGGCCCGACGGCGGAAGTGAGCGCGAGTGCGATCACTTCGGCCCACGCCACGCGGCCGAGCATCGCCTCGCTGATCCGGCTTTCGGTCGCGAGCGCGCCGAGTAGAACCGGCTGAATGCCGGTAATCATAAACGCGACGGTGCCGAGAAACAGCCCGGCGATTACCGTATTTCGCGCGGCCGGAGGTAAGCCGGTGTTCGCGGCGACCACACTCATGCGGTCGCCATGCCGGGTCGCGCCATACGGGAAAGACGAGCCTTCAGTTGCTCAACCGGTCCGAGCGAAGCGCGTCGCTTCTTGAGCATCGCAAAGGCTTCGTCCGTCGCGGCGAGTGTGAGAGCGACGTCGGCCTCAGTCAGCGCGGCGCAGATGAAGTTGTTGTGCGTGGGATGCAGATAGACGCCCCGCGTAAGCGCTTCGGTGACAAAGCAATAGCCCAGGCGCAGGTCCGGATCGTCGTCAAACAGGATCATCGGCATTTGCACGGGACCCGACTGACGCAAGCCGAAACCGTGGCTCTTAGCCTGCGCGGCAAGCCCCCCGCGCAACATGGCCCCAGTGGTTTCGGTGCGTTCAAGGTAATCCGATTTTTCAATCTCGTCGAGAGTCGCGATGGAGGCCGCCATGGGAATCGCCTGGAACCAATAGGAGCCGGTAACGAAGATGCTTTGCAACGCCGTCCGCGCCTTTTCCGACCCCGCGAGCGCAGAGAGCGCGTAGCCGTTCGCAATCGCTTTGCCCCAGGTGCTCAGGTCTGGCTCGACGCCGACAACGGACCAACTGCAATCGCGCGCGACGCGGAATCCGGCGCGGATGTCGTCCACGATCAGAAGCGCTCCGGTGCGGTCGCAAAGAGCACGCGCGGTCTTGGCATATTCGGCGGAAGGTAGTTCCTGATCTTCAAACACATCGTGGCGGAAAGCCGAGGCAAAGACTCCGGCGACGTCGTCACCCGCCGCGCGGAATGCGTCCTCGAGACTGGCCGGGTTGTTGTACTCGTATTGGATGATGTGCGCGCGTTCTTCAGCGACGGTTCCATTGAGGATGGGCGTGCACCACGGCGCGGCTCCGTGATACGCCTTCTTCGCCACCAGGATCTTCCGCTTTTGCGTATGCGCGCGAGCGGCGGTCATGGCCATGGTGGTGGCGTCGGTGCCGTTCTTACAGAAGACCACCCAGGCCGCGTGTGTGACGAGTGAGACGAACTTCTCCGCGAGATCCACCATGATTCCGGAAGGCCCGGTCATGGTGTCACCGAGCAACTGCTGTGCGGACGCGGCGGCTTCGACCGCGGCATGCCGGTAGCCGAGCAGGTTCGGTCCGTAGGCGCACATATAGTCGATGTACTCGTTGCCGTCGGCGTCCCAGAGGCGCGTTCCTTCCGCGCGCTCGAAGAACTGCGGGAACTCGACTGGAAGCATCGCGGCGGATTGATGGCCGTACATGCCGCCGGGAATCACCTTACGCGCGCGCTCGCGCAGTTCCTGATTTCGCCGATTGGTCCATGCCATGTCGAAGGCCTCCGTACTTTCGTTTGCTTTTCAGAGTACAACGCGGCCAGCGCGCGTCTTGACATGGCGGCGGAAAGTGTAGTGTGCTGATCGCAACAACGAATGCGACGACTAACTGGTCTATCCCGCAGAGAGACGATGCTGGCCGCGGCCGGGGCCGCGTTTGCTCCTCGATGCCACGCCGCCGCGGACCCGCTCGAGGGCGCAGTGCTCTTCAAAGATGTAGTCGCGTATTCCGGCTTCGGCGAGCACCGGACTGCGACAGACGCGGATGTCCGCACTTCGAAATGGCTGATGCATGGACTGCGGAGCGCGCAGTTTGACGCGAAACTGCATCCGTTCCGAACGCAGCAGTTCTTTCTGAAGAAGGCGCAGCTTCAAGTTGGCGGGAAAGACCTCGCTACGTTTCCGCTGTGGTGGCCAGCGGTGACGGCGGAGCCTGTCGTGCGGCCGCTGGTTCCGGGATCGGCGCGCGCGGAGCTCGCTGGCAAGATCGCGCTGGTCAAATTTCCGTTGATTCGAGCCGGAGTCGTGGCGCCGAATTCGCAGGTCCAGGAGATTCTTGATCCGGTAATTCGAGCGGGCGCGGCGGCCGTGGTCGTGGTGACCGAGTCGCTCGTCGGCGAGCTCGTGACGCTGAACGCGGAAGCCGGCCCGGCCAAGTGGCCGATTCCGATTTTGCTGGTGGGTCAGTCGGCGGAGCTGGCTCTCGATCGGGCCGCGTCCGAGGGCGCGCGCACTTCAGTTTTCATCGACGGCGCCTATCAACAGGACGCCGAGGCATTCGAAGTGGTCGGCCGCAAAAATGGCGGTAAGGGGACGGTGGTGGTTTCGACGCCATCGAGCGGGTGGTTCCATTGCGCGGGAGAGCGCGGTCCGGGGATCGCGTTGTGGTTGGCGCTGGCGCGTTGGACGGCGAGCCGGCGGACGGACATGGGTTATGTGTTCGCGGCGTCTTCGGGTCACGAGTTACACGGCGTCGGTATCGAACATTTTGTACACGAAATCGCCCCGAAGGCGAAAGACGTGACTTGCTGGATCCACTTAGGCGCGGGCATCGCGACCTACGACTACGTAAAGACCGCAACTGGATTCGAAAAGCGGCCGACCGCTTCAGCGGCCCGCCGTCTCTACAGCTCGAAAGAATTCGAAGCGGCGGCGACCGAAGGCTTTCGCGCTCTCCCCGATTTGAAACCGATCGTTACGGACCGGCCCGGCGGCGAGATGATCGTGCTCGCCAGAGCGGGCTACCCGTTCTTCGGATTCGCGGGCGGCAGCGCACTCCATCACATGCCGGGTGATCTGCCGGAGCGCATTACGGGTCCGGAATTGTTGGAACCGGTTGCCCGCGGGCTGGTCAAGATTCTGACCGCGATAGAAAGCCGAGCCGGAGCCTAGACCACCCGAAAACCCGCTTGATGCTCTAATCGGAGTAGCGGCGCTTCGCAGCGGCAATTACACTGGTGTTGCCAATGACACCTCATAAAGCTCACAACGCCGGATTTTTGGCGGCGGTCGAAGATGCGAAGTCGCGCGTGCGGGAAATTACGATTGCCGAGTACAAGGCGCTCTCTGAATCGGGCACGGCGCACGTGCTGGTAGACGTTCGTGAGGACAACGAATTCGCGGCCGGGCATGGGGCGGGCGCGGTCCATGTGGGGAAGGGAATCATCGAGCGGGATATCGAAACCAGGATTCCGGACAAGGCGGCGAAGCTGGTGCTGTATTGCGGCGGCGGATTCCGTTCCGCGCTGGCTGCGGATTCCATCCAAAAAATGGGCTATACGAACGTGTTGTCGCTCGCCGGCGGTTGGCGGGATTGGCAGGCCGCTGGGTTGCCAATCGAGAAATAGCGCGTCATCTGTGGATTCGGTGGGCGGCGAAGAGCAGCGCGCGGGGGACGTGGAAACAGCCTTTGTAGTTGTTGCCTTTTAGCGTGTGGGTGAGGTTGCCCTGGCGGTCCGAGTAGCCGAACCATTCGCCGTGTTCCGGGTCGGCGAAGTGCGCGAACGTGTAGCCGTCTACACGCTCGAGCCAGCCGGTCCACTTGGGAATTTCCTGGTCGAGGTCGGCGGCGCGTTCGGCGTAGGAGCGGGAGTTTTTGGGGTCCCCTACCTTACGGTCGGGGTTCAGAGCGCTGACGAGGGTGGCGTTCTTCTTTGTGGCGGCGTTAGCCTTCTTGTGCATCCGCGCCGCGTATTCGGTCGTTTCCATTAACGCGAGCACGCAGGCGTAAATGGCCTCGGTGTGTGGCCACCAGAGCTTCATGCTGGATTCCAGCTGCAGTGTCGGCTTACCTTGGAGGTCCATAAAGTAATACAGGCCTCCGAATTGGCGGTCCCAGCCGAGTTCCAGCGAGCGCTCGATCACGTCGATCCATTTGCGAATCCTGGCGTAGTGCTGCGGGAGGCGGTCCTTGCCTTCAAGAACGAGAGCGTCGTGATTTTGCAGCAAGGTTTCGGCGTGGATCAGAAACCAAGCGACCTCGATAGAGCTTCCGGGACAGAACAGGCGGCCTTCAGGAGTCGTTGCGTCCGGCGTGTTTTCGAGCAGCACCTGGGCATCGGGATCGAGAAAGGTTTCGGCCGCGGCGATCGAATCGCGAATGATCTGGATGTATTTCGGATCGCTAGTAACGGTAGAGATCTCAACCGCCATCGAAAGCACCACCATGCAATCGGCGAGGTTGGGCGCGACAGGCAAAGGACGGCCGAGCAGGGTCGGATCGGCGATCCATTCGCGGATTCGATCGAACAGCGCGAGGGCGAGGGTATGGTAACGGAAGTCGCCGGAGGCTTTGAAGTACTCCCAGTAGCCGAGGAAAACGAAGACGGCGGCGTAGGGCTTGCGTTGATATCCAGTGGGGGTCAATCCATCGCGCGAGGTGGAGAACCAGCATCGGCCTTGGCTGTCGAAGGCGTGCGCTTCGAGGAATTGGACTCCGGCCTTGGCGATGTCGAGCCACTCGGAATTGCGATCGAGCTCGTTGTAGAACTTGGAGAAACTCCACACCGCGCGACCCTGCATCCAGATGTATTTGCGGTCATCGAAGACCTGGCCGTCGCGGTCCAGGCAGGTGAAGAATCCGCCGTGCTCGCGGTCGAAGCCGTGGTGGATCCAGAAGGGGATGACGGAATTGCGGAGTTCGTCGAGATAGCGCTGGCGGAGGGCTTCGAGGTCCATTGGATCGAGTGTAGCGTTGGGGGAATGGGGCGGTTGCGTCACTGTACTCGCGAATGGAAATTTGTCCGGTTTGGTTGCGGGCGGCACTTACAGCGCGGCACTTCGTGCGAGATCGTGCGCCTCTTCGATACTTCTCGGCGATGAGACGGGTGAACGTGACGTTACGAGTGCGTGTGAGATCGAGGGGAATCCCGCCCTTAACTCGCGGCGTTATCAGAGCCGGAAGTCCCGTCGCTAACGCTCCGGGTTCAATCCGCGCGGTGCGGTTGAGTTAGCCCGCGTGACCTCACGGTCACGCCTGACAGAGGATTGCTAGCGGTTCGCGGCGGCGGCTTCTTCCAAAGGCTTGCGGAGCCTTAGGAACATCGCGGCGGCGGCGAGTTGCATAACGATTCCGAAGGCGACTAGCGCGACTAGCGAGATGTCGTAGAGGATGCCCATTGTGGCGCTGCCGACGAACCACGCGATTCCGTAAACGGCGTTGAAGCTGCCGAAGGCGCTTCCTCGTTTGTTCATCGAGACGACTTGCGCGATGCCGGAGCGGAGGCAGGCGTCCTGGGCTCCGATGCCGGCGGCCCAGCAGGCGATGCTCGCGTACACTCCGGCGGCCCCTCCTAAGAAACCGAAGGGCAGGGAAAAGAGCGAGATGAAGATTCCCGTGACGAGGACGCCGATTCCCAGCTTGTCGAACATGCGGCCGAAGAGCAGGGCGGTGATTCCGTTGACGGCCATCGCTCCGGCATAGAGGAGAGGAATGGTGGCTGGCGCGACGAGGCCGGTTTTCTGGAAGTGGAAGCCGAGCAGCGGGAAATCGACGAAGCCGCAGGCGAGAAATCCGGCGGCGGCGACGTAAGTCCAGAAGACTCTAGGCATCGCCTTGGTCTCGGTGGTCGGAGGCGGCGGGGCCTGCACGGGATTGAAGGCGCGGGCGAGCAGCAACGCGACGACCGCGAGCACGGCGGGGATGCCGAGGCGGATAAAGGCGGGCCCGAAGTGGTTGGTTTCGGCGACGGCGAAGAACATCAAAAGCGGTCCGAGGACGGCACCGGTTTGATCGAAGGCCGCGTGCAGGCCGAAGCCCCAACCATGGCCGACTTCCTTGGTGGCTTCGGAAAGCAGCACATCGCGCGCCGGACCGCGAAGGCTTTTGCCCGTGCGTTCGGCGATCACGAGCAGGGCGGCGGCTTGCCAGCTTCCAACGAAAGCGAGGGCCGGGACGACCAGGACGTTGATCAGGTAGCCGGAGATGGCGATGGTCCAGTAGGCGCGGGTTTTATCGGCGAAGCGGCCGGAGAAGAGGCGCAGGCTGGCGGCGAACATTTCACCAAGTCCGGCGATGATGCCGACTTGGGTGGCGCTGGCGCCAAGGTCCTTGAGGTAGGGTCCGATGATGCTGTGCGCGCCTTCATAGGTCATGTCGGCGAACAGGCTGACGACGCCCAGACAGACGATGAACTTGATCGCGGCGGCGCGCTTCGGATCGGGTGCGGAGGTCTTCGACATATTTAAGGTTGCACTTCGCTCAATTTAAGGATGCCCTTCGGTAAGGGTCTCGATGACGGACAGTAGGCCGAGCAGAAGAAGGAGCCCGACACCGGCGTAGCGAATGACTTTCGGCGAAAGGTGATCGCGAATCCAGCCCCGCAGGCCCGCCCCAATCGAGGCGGCCAGCGCCCCCTTGGTGGCCATGGCGGAGACGGCTCCGATCCAGACGATCCACGGCGATCCGTAGCGCGCCGCCAGCGTGGCGGCTGTAATTTGTCCCACGTCGCCCCATTCGGAAAAGAAAATGGCGGCGAACGAAACCAGTGCGGCGCGCGAGGCGGGGCGGTCTTTCTTTGTTTCCGTGTCGCCGCTGGGTTTGCGCCAGAGAGCATAGGCGACGCCGAAGAAGTTGAGCGCTGTCACGCCCGCCACCAAGAGGGGCGGAAGCTTCGAGATAGCGGTTCCCAACAGGACGGCGACGGCCATCTTCGCCATAAACGCCACCAGCATTCCGCATACGATCGGAAGGGTGCGATAGCGCGTGGCCAGCACGCCCGTCGTGTAAAGGAGCTTATCTCCAACGATCTCCGCAATAAAAACCGCTGCATAAACCGTGAGCAGGAGTGGAACCATGGAGCGTTTAAAACGGTTGCGCGCCTTCGCCGCAAGGACAGGGTCTTAGGATGACACAGCCGGTCGTCCAAAGGAAACGAACTCCGATAGGCACGCTCCATTTATAGAGACGCAGCTAGAAATTGGCGTAAGTTCGCACCCTTGACGCGGTCTCCAGCATCGATTCAAATAGGCGTTTGAATTCGCCGGCCGGGTCGCCGCACGAAATCTCTGGGTACTTTCAGCGCGGTTCGATTTGGCCAGGAGGAAATGGTCCGTGATCTCTTCAATTTGTCGCCGAACGATTACGTCGTTTTTGTGTCTTTCCGCAATTTTCCTCGACGGGTGTACATCTGGCGAGAGCACCAAGGCGGCCGGCCCGCCGCCATCCACGGTTTCGGTGGTTGAGTTGAAGCCGGAGAATGTTCCACTGTACAGCGATTATGCGGCGCAGACCTTCGCGCGCGATCTGGTCGAAGTCCGCGGACGGGTGGATGGGTATATCGAGAAGCGGCTGTTTCAAGTTGGCGCGGATGTGAAAGCCGGCCAGCCTTTGTATGTATTGGATTTGCGGCCGTATCAGGCGGAGGTTGCAAAGGCCAAAGGCGAATTGGCGCAGGCGGAGGCGAGTGCGGACTTCGCCCGCCGGCAGGTCGCCCTCGCCCAGGCGGAAGCGGATCTAGCCCAGGCGGACGCGAATCTTCTCAAGGCCAGGCAGGATGTGGATCGATTGCGTCCTCTGGTGAAGGCCGATGCGGCGTCGCAACAGGATCTGGATAACAGCCTGGCGTCGCAGCAGGCGAACCAGGCGAACGTGAACGCGAAGCGCGCCAATGTCGAGCAGACGCGTTTGTCCACCAAGGCGCAGATCGAGACCGGCGCCGCGCTGGTCGAATCGCGGAAAGCGTCGCTGCGGACGGCGGAATTGAATTTGGAGTACGGAACGATTTCGGCTCCGATCGGCGGGCGGATCGGCGATAGCTTGCTGCAAGTCGGCGGCCTGGTTTCGCGCAACTCGGCGCTGCCGCTGACGACGATTGTGCCGCTGGATCCAATTTGGGTGCGCTTCAAGGTCAGCGAGTCGGCGCACTTGATTTTCGAGCGGCGGTCGGACAAGGTCCAGGTGCGGGCGCGTCCTTTGGAATTGGTATTGGCGGACGGCAGTGTGCATCCGCAACCAGGGCACCTCGAGAATCTGCTGAACGCGGTGGATCCCAAAACCGGCACGCTCGAGATTCAGGCGACCTTTCCGAATCCGCAGCATGTGCTGTTGCCGGGCCAGTTCGGGCGCGTGCGCATCAAGATCGACGACAAGATCGGCGTGCTGGCAATCTCGCAGCGGGCCATTACGGATTTGCAGGGTACGCAGTCGGTTTTCACGGTAGGCCCGGATAACAAGGTGATCCCGCGGAGCATTGTGACCGGGGATCGCGTGGGAGATCGGGTGATCGTCGAGCAGGGTTTGAAAGCAGGGGATCGCGTCATTGTGGAGGGCGTGCAGAAGGCGCGTCCGGGCGCGGTGGTGAATCCGAAGCCATGGATCCCGGATCCGAAGCCGGCGGGGAAATAACCCATGGCCCGATTTTTTATCGACAGACCCATCTTCGCGATGGTGATTGCCATCGTGATCGTGATCGTGGGCGCGGTGGCGATTCCGAACCTGCCCATCGCCACCTATCCGGAAGTGGTTCCGCCGGTGGTGCAGATCGTCGCCAGCTATCGCGGCGGTAATTCCATCGATTTGGAGAAGACCGTCGCGCAACCGATCGAGCAGCAATTGGTCGGGCTCGACGGCATGCTGTACTTTTTCTCGCGCAGTTCAAACGACGGATTGCTGACGATCGACGTGACCTTCGAATTGGGTACCAACGTCGATCTCGCGGCCGTGAAGACGCAGAACAAAGTGAGTCTGGCGCTGCCGTCGCTGCCGCCTGAAGTGCAGCGCGAAGGCGTCACGGTAAAGAAGGTTTCCTCCGCCTTCTTGATGGTCGGCAGTTTCTTTGCGACCGACGGCCGTTACGATTCGCTGTTCGTGAATAATTACGTCTCGATCAACATTCTCGACAAGGTCGGAAGTATCAAAGGCGTCGGCGATACGCGTCTTGCCTCGAAACAGGATTACGGGATGCGCATCTGGATCGATCCCGACAAGATGGCGAAATTGAGCCTGACTGCGACGGACGTAAATAACGCGATCCAGGCCCAGAATCGCCAGAATCCGGCAGGCTCGATCGGGCAGCCTCCCGTACCCAGGGGGACCGATTTCCAATATCCGGTGAACGCCAGCGGACGACTGATCGATCCGAATGAGTTCGGCAATATCATCATCCGCGCGGAGCCCGATGGCTCGTTTCTACGCGTCAAAGATATCGGGCGCGTCGAGTTGGGCGCGCAGGATTACAAGACCTTCAGCCGTCTCAACGGCAAGCCGGCGGCGCTAATGATCGTGTATCTCGCACCGGGCGAGAACGCGGTGGAGACCTCGAAGCGGGTGCGCGCGTTCCTCGAGGAATCGAAGAAGAATTTTCCGGCGGGTATCGACTACTTCGTTTCTTACGACGCCACCAAATTCGTCGGCGCGGCGATTCAGGACGTGGTCCAGACGCTGTTTGAAGCGGTGCTGCTGGTGATCCTGGTGGTGTTCCTGTTCCTGCAAAACTGGCGCGCGACACTGATTCCTCTTTTAACCGTTCCGGTGGCAATTGTCGGGACGTTCGCGCTGTTTCCGCTGCTGGGCTTCACCATCAATATGACCAGCATGTTCGGACTGGTGCTGGCGATCGGCATCGTGGTGGACGACGCGATCGTGGTGGTCGAGGCGGTGCAACTCAATCTGGATAACGGGATGAGTCCGCGCGAAGCAACGATCCACGCGATGGATGAGGTGTCGGGCCCGGTGGTCGCGATCGCGGCGATTCTGGGCGCGGTATTCATTCCGGTGGCATTCCTCGGCGGAATCTCAGGACAGATCTACCGGCAGTTCGCGCTGACGATCGCGGCGTCGGTGCTGATTTCGGCTTTCAATGCGTTGTCGCTGAGCCCGGCGCTGGCGGCCATTCTGTTGCGTCCGACTAAGCATTCGAGCGGACCGGTCGCGAAGTTCTTTGGCGGATTCAACCGGCTTTTCGAGTGGGCGACCAACGGATATCTGAAAGGTGTCCGCGGGCTGATCCGCAAAACCGGACTGGCACTGGCAGGGCTCGCGGTCTTCTTCCTGATGACCGGTTACCTGTTCAAGACGCTGCCTGGCGGGTTCCTGCCGGATGAGGATCAGGGCGTCTTCTTCGTGGCGATCCGGCTGCCGGACGGCGCATCCCTCGAACGGAATCAGAAAATTTCGGCGGACATCGAGAAGATGGTGCTCGCGATTCCCGGCGTCCAATATTGCACGACGAACGGGGGACTCGACATCACGACGTCCACCAACAATCCGAACGTGACGACGCTCATTGTGACGCTGACTCCGTGGGACGACCGCAAAGAAAAGAATCTGCAGTTCGCCAGCATTCTGGGCGCGGCGCAGAAGAAGTTCTCCACCGTGGAAGGCGCGATTGTCTTCGGCTTCGGGCTGCCTCCGATTCTCGGATTGAGCAACGCCGGCGGGTTCGAGTTCATGCTCGAAGACCGTGCCGGCGGCGATGTGGATCAACTGGCCGAGGCGGCCCAGACGGTCGTCGATGAGACGCGCGGCGAGCGGTCGATCGCGAACGCGACGAGCAGTTTCCGCAACAGCGTTCCGCAATACAAAGTGGACGTCGATACGGACAAAGTGGAGACGCTGGGCATTCCGGTGACGGACGTGTATAACTCGCTCCAGACGTTTCTGGGTGGCCTGTACGTGAACGATTTTAACCGCTTCGGGCGGACCTGGAAGGTATTGCTACAGGCCGAGCCCGCGTATCGCGATAAGCCGGATGACGTCAACCGGTTTTATGTTCGGACGGCGCAGGGCGATATGGTGCCGCTGAGCACGCTGATCAAGATCAAGCCGATGCGAGGTCCGGAAGTGATCTACCGCTACAACCGGTATCGGACGGCGAAGATCGTCGGTGCAAACGCACCCGGGTTCACGTCCGGCCAGGCTTCAAACGCGATGGAAGGGATTGCGGCGCGCGGGCTGCCGCCGGGGTACGCGTATGAGTGGACGGGCACGATCTTCCAACAGAAATTGACCGAAGGCAAAGAGCCATTCATCTTCGGTTTCGCCGCCATCCTGGTGTTCCTGTTCCTGGCGGCTTTGTATGAGAGCTGGGCGATTCCATTCGCCGTGGTGCTGGCGGTTCCGCTGGGATTATTCGGCGCGCTGTTGGCGGTGTATCTGCGGAAATACGCCTACGACGTGTACACGCAGATCGGCATTGTGACGCTGATTGGCCTGGCGGCGAAGAACGCGATTCTGATCGTGGAATACGCGAAGCTGCGGCGCGACGAAGGCATGCCGATTTTCGATGCGGCGATTCGCGCGGCTCAACTGCGGTTGCGGCCGATTCTGATGACGTCGTTCGCGTTCATTCTCGGAGTGGTTCCGCTGGTGGTCGCGACCGGCGCGGGCGCGGCGTCGCGGCGGGCGCTGGGTACGGCGGTATTTGGCGGAATGAACGCGGCGACGCTGTTGGCGATCTTTATCGTCCCGGTTTTGTACGTGGTCGCGGAGCGGATCACCGAGCGCGGGAAGAAAGAGCCGGTTCCGAAGGCGGAACCGTTGCCAGGAGGTTCGCATTCATGACGGGGCGAAGGATTGTTTGGGCGGCCGTGATTGCGATGTTCGGTTTCGGCGCGGGATGCGCCGTGGGTCCGAACTACAAGCGGCCGGCAGTCTCGACGCCACCGCAATTCCGCGGCGCGGCGCCCGGAACGGAGACTCAGCCGTCGGTGGCGGAAACGAAGTGGGCGAATCTGTTTCAGGACGAGACGCTGAATGGGCTGATCCGGGCGGGGCTCACCGAAAATTTCGACGTGCGGATCGCGGCGGAACGTGTGCTGCAAGCGCGGGCTGCATTGGGTATTTCGGAATCGCAGTTGTTTCCGACGGTCGGCGCGACGGCGGGATTTTCGACCGTACGCAATTCGCGAATCGGCGCGCAGAGATTCGTGCCGGCCGGCGTCAGTCTGGATTCGAGCTACACCCAGGCCGGCTTTCAATTGGGCTGGGAACTGGACGTGTGGGGGCGGATCCGGCGTCTGAATGAATCGGCGCGGGCGCAGTATCTGGCGAGCGAGGAAGGGCGTCACGGGGTGATCACGACGCTGGTGAGCGACATCGCGACGACGTACTTCGCGTTGCGCGAACTGGATCTGGAATTGGAAATTGGCGTCAAAACCAAGGCCGATGCGCAGAAGGGCCTCGAGATCGCCTCGGCGCGTCACGATCGTGGAGCGGCGACCGGTCTCGACGTGCATCAGGCGGAGCAGTTTCTGTATACGGCGACCTCGCAGATCGCGAGCATTGAACGGCAGATCGGACAGACTGAGAATGCGATGAGCCTGCTGCTGGGGCGGAGTCCGGGGGAGGTGCCGCGGGGAAAAGCGCTCGAGGCGTTTGCGACTCCGCCACAAATCCCGGCGGGGCTGCCGTCGGAGCTTCTCGCGCGACGGCCGGATATCCGGCAGGCGGAGCAGAATCTGATTGCGGCGAACGCGCAGATCGGGGCGGCGAAGGCGCAGTACTTTCCGCAAATCACGCTGACGACTTTCCTGGGCGGTCAGAGCCGTGCGTTAACGAATTTGTTGACCGGCAATGGGAGGAGCTGGAATTTCGCTCCGGCGGCGACGGTTCCGATCTTCAACGCCGGAAGGCTGCGGGCGAATGTGCGATTGACGGAGGCGCAGGAGCGGGAAGCGCTGCTGAACTACGACAAGTCGATCCAGTCGGCGTTTCGTGAAGTTTCGGACGCGCTGATCGGTTACCGCAAGATCAGCGATCAATGGAACGAACAGCAGAAGCTGGTGCGGGCGCTTCAGGAAAGCGACCGGTTGTCCACACTGCGGTATCAGGGCGGGCTGGACAGCTTCCTCCAGGTTTTGGACGCGCGGCGGAATCTTTTCACCGGCGAACTTCTGCTGGCGCAATTGCGGCGGGAAGAGCTGCTGTCGATCGTCCGGCTGTACCGGGCACTGGGCGGCGGCTGGCAGTAGCGCGGCGCCGGAACAGAATTGTTTCAATCGTCTCGGGATTGTAGTTGATTTGTTATCGAGCGTTGCTAGTCTTGCCGACTAGAGGGCTCTCGCTTGAATCGACTCCTTTCCGTGGTTGCCGTGATGAGTGTGTTCGCAGGGCTGGCGCTGAGCCAGTCGGAAACCGGAAAAGCATCGCTCGACGGTCGCGTCTCCGACCCCTCGGGCAAGGTCTTGCAGGGCGCCGAAATCACGGTGCTCGAGACAAATACCGGCTTCCGCCGCAAGGTGACGACGAATGGCGAAGGCGAATTCCGCCTGAGCGCGATGCCAGTTGGCACGTATCGCGTTGAAGCGTCCGCGGCAGGCTTCGGCACGTCGCGCCTGGAGGATCTGGCGCTGACGGTTGGCGAAACGAAGTCACTGAATCTGACGCTGCAGATCTCGGCGATCAGTTCGCAGGTGACGGTTCTCGCGGACGCGGTGATCGTCAATCAATCGGATCCATCGAACGCGACGACCATTGGGGCGCGGGCGATCGAAGACCTGCCGATTCGCGGGCGGGCCTTCACGGAATTCATCCAGCTAACCCCGAACGTGATGCAGGAAGGCAATCGTTACGGCATCGTGGTCAATGGCCAGCGGTCCATCAATGTTAGCTACGCGGTGGACGGAGCGGACTTCACGGACAGTTTGCAGGGCGGGCAGCGCGGCGGAGGGCCGAACGAGTCGGCGTTCTTCTTCCCGCAGTTGGGCATCCGCGAGTTTCAGGTGGTGCGTGATGGCGCGACGGCGGAAGTCGGGCGGACCAACGCGGGCTTCGTAAACGTGGTGACCAAGAGCGGCACCAACGATCCGCATGGCGCGGGATTTTACGCGAATCGCAACGGCGCGATGACGTCTCTGGACGCGTTCGGCAACGACAGTTCGAGCAACGCGCAGAGCCAGTTTGGTGGTTCGGCGGGCGGGGCGATCAAGAAGGATAGGCTCTTCTACTTCGGCGCTGTCGAAAAGAACATCGTCACGATTCCGTACTTCGTGAAATTCAATACGCCCTCGATTGCGATTCCGGCGGACATCGCCGCCCAGCAAGGTGAGCAGACGCAGAAGAACAATCCCCTGGTGGCATTCGGGCGGGTCGATTATCAAATCAACAACGCGAACAACATCAACCTCCAGTACACCTATGCGGCGCAATCCGGCTTGAACTTCGGGGGTGCCAGTGGCCAGACGAATCAGGCGGTGACGAATAACACCTATCTCGATCGCGCGAGCCAGGGTGTGAAGGTGGCGCTCTCGACGGTCCTTTCGCCGAACCTCGTGAACGAGGTCCGCGGACAGTGGGCGTATGACAATCGCATCAAGGGTCCGTTCAGCCAGACGCCGCAGATCGATATCAACGACCTTGGCACGCTCGGCGGCGCGAAGGGCGGCACGGAGATATACCGCGCGACCCGCTACCAGGTGCTCGACAACGTGAACTGGAACAAAGGGCGGCACGCGATCAAGTTTGGCGTGGATCTGAATTTCAATCCGCAGCAGCAGCAGCGGGAAACCAACTACGGCGGGCTGTATACGTTCAACACGCTTGCGGATTACCTGGCCGCGCTGAAAGGCGACAAGACCAAGATCGCGCAGTATCAGCAGTCCATCGCGGCGAATGGCACGCAGGGCTTTTACGATCAGATGCAGCAGGATTACGCCGCATTCATCACGGATTCGATCAAGGTGCGCCGCGACCTGACGATTACGGCGGGCATCCGTTGGGCGGGGCAAGTGAATCCCCAGCCCACAACGATCAATCCGAAGTATCCGATCTACACGGGTTCGATTCCGAACGACTTGCATTCGTGGCAGCCGCGTCTGGGGATCGCGTACGACTTCGGCGGCAAGGGCGTTTCGGTCCTTCGCGCTTCGGCCGGATTGTTTACGTCGCGAACGCCGGGCTACCTGATGCAGCGCGTGTTTACCGACAACGGTCTGAATACGCTGGTGCTCGATACCAAGACCGACGCGAGTGTTTTTAATCTGCTGACGGTGCCGAACGCGATCACTTCGTTGCCGGCGGGAATCAAGACTCCGGTGAACCTGATTTACGCGTTCGATCCCAGTTTCCGGAATCCGGTTTCGGGGCAGATGGCGATCTCGCTCGAACAGAAGATCGACAAGAACACGAAGGTGACGATTGGCTTCACGCGCAATTCGACCTGGAAGCTGCAGCGCCGCGTGGACACGAACCTGTTCGCACCGACGACGCTTTCGAATGGCCTGGCGGTGTATCCGACCTTCGACGCAAACAAGAATGTTGTGCAGGCTTCGGGCTTCAACGCGACGACCGGCCTGCCGATCTTCGTCGATTCGACAGGGAAGACGCTTACGGCGGCGGTGGCGCGTCCGGATTCGACGATCGGCGCGCTGAACGTGAACAAGTCGGTGGGCCACTCGGAGTACAACGGCACTTCGATCAGCGTGCAGCGCCGGATGAGCCGGCATTTGCAGTTTGGGTTCAACTACACCTATGCGTTCAACCGCGACGACGACTCGAACGAGCGCGACTTCAACCGCCAGACGGCGTACAACACGTTCGATCTGACGCGCGACGCGTCGTACTCGAAGAACGATATCCGGCACAGCGGCAACATGAATATCCTCTATGACCTCGGCAAAGGATTCACGATCAGCACGCTGCTGTTCGCGCGGACGGGGACTATCGTCAAGCCGGTCACGGGGCAGGACGCGCAGAACGACGGAAACACGACGAATGATCGCCCGGTGATTAACGGACAGGTGGTGCCGCGCGATTATCTGCGGCAGCCGGGATTCTTCGATTGGGACATGCGCCTGCTGAAGGAGTTCAGGTTCGGCGAAAAGGTTCGGCTGTCGTTCTCGATCGAAGGTTTCAACTTGACGCGGTCGAGTAACAAGGGTCACAACGGCGACGGCGAAACGCAGAGCTTCGGGAAGCCGCAGGCCACCGTAAATCCGAACACGGGTTTCTTCTACTCGGGCAATTCGGCCGGCGTCGCGACGTTCTCGCCGGGCACGGACCGGTTTGGCGGCGCGCGGCAAGGCCAGCTCGGAGTCCGCGTCGTGTTCTAGGCCGCTGCGGCAATTTCCTGGGTGTTTAATGCGTTCTCAAGGGCAATTTGCGAGCCTTGCGTGTCGGCCGAATTCGCGGATTTCAAAACGAAGCCATTTGTGTTTGCGGTTTCTGTTAAAGCCTGCGTTGGCTGATGGTTGGGGCGAGTCTGGATGGCGGCTTCGAGTTCCACGAGAGTCTTTTGGAGATGCTTACGGAGACGGAGTTCGTGGCGGGACAGGACGTCCAGGCTGCGGATTACTTTGTGGGGATCGTCGTCTTCGGATTCGAAGAGGCGGGCTTCGAGGGAGGGGATCCGCTTGAGACGCCATTCGATGTCGATGACGGTATCGGCGAGGTCGCGTTCGGTTTCGGTTTGCGGATTGAGGCAGCGGAGACGGGCCGCGGCGTAGGTGGCGTGATCGCGCTCTTCGGTGGGGAGGTAGGGCTTCATCGCGGTGAGTCCGTGGGTGGTGGCGTTGAGGCTGGAGGTCTGCTTGCCGGTTTCCGTAACAGGTCCGGTGGAATGGGTTGCGTTGGCGCGATTGATGGCTCGGCGGTCTTTGCGGGTCATTTGGAATTCCTTCCTGATTTGATTATGGGAAGGGGGTTGCAAGGGTTCGGCGGCGGGATGGGGTTAAGTTGCAGATTGTGGGGCGGATAATAAATTTGGTTGGTGCGTGATCGCTGGTGGCGGGGTTCTGGTTGGTCAGCGTAGCCTCGCGAGTCTGTGTCAGAAGTCCCCTCCCTTACGGTCGGGGTTCAATCCGAGTGTCGCGGGTTAGAGCTTGTAATCGCTTACGATCGCGCTTCGGGAGATTCGAGGTCCGCTTCCTTACGGTCGCGGTTCGGTGCTGGATGGACGGTCGCGGTTCGGTGCTGGACGTACGCAGGAGTGGGGCACTTACTTCGCTCGGCTTCGCCTCGCTTCGTGCGCGCCTCGATGCTTCGCCTTGCTTCGCCTTGGTTTAATAGAACAGATACTTGCGCCACTGGTCGTCGCTTTTGGCTAGCAGGCGCATGAGGTGGCGGCTGGTATGGAGGCTGAAGGGCCTTGGGGCTCTGGCTAGTTTCATGCCGGCTTCTTCTGGGGTGCGGCTGCCTTTGCGGTTGTTGCAGGGGTGGCAGCAGGCGACTAGATTTTCCCATGTTGTTTCGCCGGCCCTCGACCTGGGCATTACGTGGTCGAGCGTGAGTTCGCCCGATGGAACTGTCCGGTGGCAATACTGGCACTGAAACTTGTCGCGCATCAGGATGTTCTTGCGCGAGAGGGCTCGGGTCTGGTGCGGGATGCGGCGATAGTCGAGCAGGCGGATTACGCTTGGAATCCGGAAGGCTCGGCGCGCTGAGCGGACCTCGAGCGCCGAGTGCTCTTCGGCCGAAGCGATGCCTTTCAAGACGAGCACGACGGCGCGGCGGACCGCGCAGACGTTGATCGGCTCGAAGCTGGCGTTCAAGACCAGCACAGGTTTCGTCAATCGTTCCACAGTTGTCATTCCGTCAATATCCCCCGGTAGTAGCAGCGGCGGCGCGCGCGCGTCCGGGTGTTGCCACAGGACGGCGGTCGACCCTGGCAAGGGTCAAAAGTGTGACATGAGCGGCACCCGCGCGTTTCAATTCGCGGGCGCAGGCGCGAGCGGTCGCGCCG
Source organism: Bryobacterales bacterium (assembly GCA_038210135.1). GTDB lineage: Bacteria > Acidobacteriota > Terriglobia > Bryobacterales > Bryobacteraceae > JBBQWZ01. Next base: position 41,563 of record JBBQWZ010000021.1, on the reverse strand, counting down.
GTTGTGAAGACGTCATCGATCAGGAGCACGCGGAGTCCGGCTACGAGGTCCGGGCGCGGGGCGAGGAATGTGCCCTTGCGCATACTGGCTTTGCGATTCGCAAGGCTTAACGAAGCCTGCGCTGGGGAGCTGCGCGTACGGCGAAGGGCGGACTTCACCGGAATAAACAGGTTGGCTGCGATCTCGCGGCTGAGAAGGTCCGCTTGATTAAAGCCGCGATCGAGCTTCTTGCGCCAATGCATGGGCACGGGCACGATCAGATCGAAGCGGTCGTTCTTTGGAAGTGCCGCTAGCATTCGCCGGGCGAGCGGGCGAGCGAGCGTCTGTACCTTTTGGTATTTGAAGACGTGCAGCAGCTCGCGCAATTCGGCTTCGTAGAAACCGTAGGAGTAGGCCGCGTCGAAGCCCCACATTCCGCGGCGGCAAAGCGCACAGCGGCCGAGTTCATCGAGCGGAGCGTCGTTGGTGAAGGCGGCTCCACAGCGGGTGCAGGCGTGATCGGCGGCCATGGGCTTGGGGGCGTTGAGGCACGACGCGCAAACCGGAATGCGGGAAATATTGGTAAGAGGCTGGCCGCAGAGGCGGCAATCGTCGGGAAGGACGAGGGAAAAAAGACCGCAGAATAGCTTCCGGATGGGATCCGGAATGGCCTGGGAGACGGCGCTCGGAAATCTTGCGCTCAACGGTCGACTGGGGAAATCTCACCTCCAGCTAACAAAATCAGTGTACTATGTTCCGGCGCGGTGGAGCAAAATCGCGTGGGGCGGCGGATCGAAATCCTTGACCTGATCGGCGGGGCTAGGGAGAGGTGGAGTCCGCTTGCTGACGCGCGCGGTTCGGCTTGAAACGTTAGGGCGCTGAGCGAGTTCAATATGGCTCCTGATAAGATGTCGTCGATGCGAGCACTTATTCTCATGGCAATCGCGGCGCTGACGCTGAATGCGGCGGAGCCCGGCTTCACTTCTCTTTTCGACGGCAAGACATTGGACGGCTGGAAGTATGTCGGACGCGGAGACGCGGGCGGCTACTTTGTCGAGAACGGTCTGATCGTGTGCCAGAAGGTGCATGGCAATCTGTTCACCGAGAAGGAATATTCGAACTTCGTTCTTCGCTTCGAATTCAGGTTCGGTGAAGCGGGCGCGAACAACGGCATCGGGATCCGCGCGCCGTACGCGGGCGACTCGGCGTACTCGGGGATGGAGATTCAGATTCTCGACGATACGGCGGATGTGTATAAAGGCAAGCTGCAGCCGTGGCAGGTACACGGCTCGATTTATAACGTCGTGGCGGCGAAATCCACTGTGGAGATTTTGAAACGGACGGAGTGGAATGAGGAAGAAATCACGGCGAACGGAACCCGCATCCTGGTGAAGCTGAATGGAAAGGTCATCGTCGATGCGGATCTCGCTGGCGTGACCGATCCGGAGGTGCTGAAGAAGCATCCGGGCGTATCGCGCACGGGTGGGCATTTGGGATTACTGGGGCACGACACGCGCGTGGAATTCCGTAACTTGCGCGTGAAGGAACTGAAGTAGGTCCGTTGCGTACGAGTTCGTGTGGAATCGCGGGGGATCCCCGCCCTGACTGGCGGGGCTATATTGGGCAAAAACTTACTTGACACACCCACGTTTTTAGCACATACTTTGTTCATGGACACCCCGAAAACATTGGCTGATGCGATTTTGTTCTTCGCCGATGCGGACAACGCCTTGCAATACTTTGCTGAGCGTCGGTGGCCGAACGGTGTGGAATGCCCTTACTGCGCGGCCAAAGAACCGATGTTCCTTGCGACGCGCCGCATTTGGAAATGCCGCTCTTGCCGGAAACAGTTCTCTGTGAAGGTCGGCACGATTTTTAACGAGTCCCCTATTGGCCTCGACAAGTGGCTTACGGCCATCTGGCTTGTATCGAATTGCCGGAATGGTATCAGCAGCTATGAGATTGGCCGCGACTTGGGCTTGACGCAAAAGACCGCGTGGTTCATGCTTCACCGAATCCGCGAAGCCATGCAGGACAAATCGAACACGATGCTTGCTGGCGAGGTCGAGGTAGACGAGTCTTTCATCGGCGGCAAGTCCCGCAATATGCACCGCGACAAGCGGGAGCGCGTCATTACCGGAACGGGCGGCAAGGATAAAGCGATTGCGCTCGGTATGGTTGAGCGCGGCGGTAAGGTTCGCACATTCGCGGTTCCTTCGCGGCGCAAGGCCGAACTGCACAGCAAGGTTCGCGAAAACGTGCAGGCTGGTTCCGCGCTGTACAGCGACTCGCTGAAGTCTTACGACGGATTGGATTCCGATTACGTTCGCGCGGTCGTGGATCACGCCGTAGAGTACGCGCGGGGCAATGTTCACACGAACACCATGGAAAACTTTTGGTCGCTGGTTAAGCGCCAACTGAACGGCACCTACATCAGCGTGGAGCCGTTCCACCTGTTCCGCTACTTGGACGAACAGTCTTTCCGATTCAACGGTCGCAAGATGACCGATGGAGACCGGTTCAAATTTGTTTGCGGTCAGGTTGCTAGTCGTCGTCTGACCTGGAACAAGCTCACCGGCAAAAACGCGACAACTGCATAGGGGAAAGCGCCGAAACGTCAGGGACGTGGCAAGCGCCGCACTTGACGCTTTGGCGTCGTCGCTGTCCTCGCAGGTGCTTTCTTCGCGGCTGGCTTCTTCGCAATTAGGATGCGAGCCAGCCGGTCGAAGTTCTCGTACTCCGTGCCGGTTGGTTCCGGCGCTCCTACCTTCAGCTTCGGTCGCATGCTGCCTCCATGGTCGTCTCGCACTCATGGCTTGTCAACCTTGAACTCTTTTCGGTAGTGGCTCAATTTGAGCATAGACGATTTTCAGTGGCTTTTGATCGGATGTATATTGCGGCAAAGACAAAGCCAAGCCGCAAAACTGTTGCCGGTCACTTCTCAAGATCGTAACCGGCAACATCTAGGACAGGTTTGGGTAAAATCCCCGGTTGAGCGCGTTCATCTTTAGCTGTGCTTGCATCGTCACACGCAGGACATAAAGGCTTCCCGCAAACGTACAACGAAGTCTCGGACGCACATCGAGCGCATTTTGCCATGGCACAACTTTCTTCCCAGCACCGAAGACGGGTTGAGTATGGAGCAGTTGTCTAATGGAAAGATGGTCTGCTTTGCTCACAAAGGGAAAACGGCGGGGTGGCGATCCAGGCCCCGCCGTCCGGCCACGATAACAGGCGACCATGAGGCCCAGGAATGCGACCTTGGGTTAGTAGTGGGGTGAGGGGCGGAAAGTTCTCAGAAGAAAAGACAGATAGGTGATGAGGGCTTCCAGGTACCCCCAACTAATTGCGGTATACGTACGAAAAGGGATACAGGTTACGGCGCGTATGGACAATTTTGGGGAAATGGTATAATAGAAATAGATCGAGCCCACCACGTTGGATGGGCTCGACAATTGACCCGATTTTTGTCCGGGAAGTGGGTACTGACATCCCCACTATAGCGCATAAACGCGCCCTGAGTCAATTACGAGGTTCGTAGCCGAGGGCTGTAATCATATGCCCGTAATGAGGCTTTGACTAGGGGATCTCCGCAGTCTCGGAAATCCTCCATAGCCCGACGCTTCGCGTCGGCTCTATTGAGGTATCTCATTGAATCCACTAAGTTTACGTTCGCTTCAAACGAACCATGAAAAATACGAGATCGTGAAAGATGCGATCTTGAACAAGCAATGCTTATCGGCCACCTACGATGGGCGAACCCGGCTGCTTTGTCCCCATGTTCTAGGCGAGAGCAAAGACGGAACCCTTCAAACTCTGCTTTACCAGTTTGGCGGTGAAAGTAACAGCAGACCGATTGAGCGCGATGGGTCACCGGCAAACTGGCGCTGTCTCGCTGTGGACAAACTTTCGAACGTTCGAGCGATTCAGGGCGAGTGGCACACCGCACCGAACCACTCTCGCCCGCAAACATGCGTTAGGAGGATTCACGTAGAGACGCGGTAACTAGCGAACCATTTGAAGGACTGCTGCTGAGCGCTGGACTCCATTTTTCCAATTCGCATACTCAGCAGCACGTTCTCTAGCCTCTGGGCCTGAAAAAACGGCGACATAAACTCGCCCATCCTTGTCGATTGCTTCTACATGCCAGTGCCCGTGAAAATCACGAGACTCGATTGCTTCGTACTGCATATCTCTAATGAGCGATGGGCGCATGGGAATGCTTCGGATTCTCTTACATTCAGATGGCTGGGCGCAACCGGGGATGGTTAGTCCCCGTGGCCCAACGCTGACCCCTTGCCAGCCAGCGAACGATCAAACGCATTCTCCCGCTCTGCTTCGCGCTGTTCTACCAGCTTCACGATGTCTGCAACCTCCCAGGCGCGATCCGTTACGCCAGCAGCCATCGCAGGAGTCACGCGAAGCGTCTGATGGATGCGAACAAAATTGTAGTGCATGAAGTGAAGCGAGATCGCGGCCACGTGGTTCTCGATCTTCTTGCTGAAGCCGTTCGTTAGGCGAGTGAAGCGGCGCATCCCCATGCGCATCGTGAGGTTCTGGCGCTCAACGTAGCTGGTGTTGATATGCTTGCGATCCGGGTTGCCGGTGATCGGCTTCTGTTCGCAGCCGATGCACTTCGCGGGGCTATAACGCTTTTCTGCTTCCGGGTTCTCGCCGTAGGTCTTGATGAGCATGGCGTAGTCGATATCGTTCCCGAATGCGCCTTCCACCGCGTTTAGGTATGCGCCGTGGCCGTCCGTGGTCAGCTGTACGCGACTCGCGAGACGGCTAGCCAGATCGTTCATGAACTCGCGTGCAGCGTAGGCATCGCGGCCTCCGACCATCCAGGACGCGATCAGCTTCGTATCGGCGTCGATGGCCGTCCAGGTCCAGACGCTACCGATCCCGAACACGCCCTTTTTATCGGCGGGGACATTCTTGTCCTTGGCGTAGCAGAACGACCAAATCTCGTCGCACTGTACGCGCTTGCAGTGCAGATTGCGGAGCGCCTTGTCCTGATACTCCGCGCAAACCGCACCGGCATCGACCAACAGAGACGAGATCGTATTGCGCGAAACGTCGAACATCCGCGATACCGAACGGATGCTGTTTCCCTCGACCAATGCCGAGATCACCTGTGCGCGACGTTTGCTATCCAGCCGGTTCATATTCATATTATGCTTGAGCGGTCATGATATAGCAAGCGAAAAATTGAAAAAACTTCGCCAAATGCCCGTTTCAGTTTACACAGAATCAAGTTTACGTGCAATAATAGAACTCGGTTAAGCCTATGAGAAACTCGCTTCTAGACCACTTCCGCCAACAGGTTCCGGTGGAGTTCGTTACTGAAATCGCTCGTCGTCAGCCATTGGCTTACCAGGAAGCGGTTGCAACGGCCTACGGTAGTCCAATGTGGACGGACGCGGAGGCGCGAACACTGGTCGGGGACGTGGAGCGAGCAATTTTCGAGAACATAGCTCGCGTAGCTGCAAAGAACAGCGGCCTAAAGACGGAAAACGTGGACCACGTGGGCGGAAACTGTAGCTGCGTCCATGTCTATTCCGGGAACATCGCGTTAACGACTCACCGGGTTACAGAACGGGGATATTTCGTGCGTCCGTGCGAGTCCCGAAAGCAAAGCGCATCGGTGAACAAGTTCCTAAATGGTTATGTACTGGACGGATCGTTAAGCGCTCCATTGCCGGTATTGAGCGAGGCCAACCAGATTCGCCTCTATGTGCTCCATGGTTCAAAATTGAATGCAAACAAGGAGAGGGAGTTTTTTGTTCAATTAGCAGCCCCAGATGCGGAGCTAGCGCGTTATCAGTGGATCTGTTCATTTGCCGAATTGCAGCAAGCATACCTTGCAGATAGCCGCGAGAATGAAAATACCAACGTTAGTACGGGTATGCGCACGCAAAAGCCCCAACTTCGCAAGAACAAGAAGCTTGGCGAGGGTGGTGCGTAATGAGAGTAGGAACGCCTGGGTTTTGCGGTCCACGTTTGACTGAAGCACGCGAGGCGCGAGGACTGAACCAAACCGCACTAGCGGAATTGACTGATATCAAGGTGCAGAGCATATCGGCGTATGAGCAAGGGAAGCAATCCCCCAGTCCCGAAGCGCTCACTTCGCTATCGGAACGCTTAAACGTTCCCGAGCGATATTTCCTTAGGGCGGCGCCGATTCACTCGAACGCTCGGATTCAAAATCGATCTCTGAGTTCGGCAACTAAATTGGCCCGAACGCGAGCAGAGCGAAAGCTGGGATGGCTCAAGGACATCGTTGCTTACGTTCGCGAGTATGTCGATCTCCCCACGCTGAACCTCCCGAGCTTCAATCTTCCGCCAGATCCAGAGCGGATTTCCATGCGGCAAATCGAATCCATTGCCGACGAGTGCCGAGTCTTTTGGGGACTCGGCTTCGGCCCTATTCGAGACGTTGTCGGCCTGATGGAAAACTCCGGTGTGATCGTTTCGAGGTTCCCGATCGGCGCTGATACGTTGGATGCCCTATCGCAGTGGGATGCCGACGTTCCGTTTGTCATCTTGGGATCCGACAAGGGAAGCGCTTCTCGTTCACGGTTTGATGCCGCGCATGAATTGGGGCATTTGGTTTTGCACCGTCATCTAGAAGATCGCCAAATCAAAAATTTAACGATGCACAAGATGCTTGAGAACCAAGCCCATCGATTTGCAGCAGCCTTCCTATTGCCGGAACGAACATTCACGCAGGAAGTTTGGGCTCCCACACTTGACGCTTTTGTAAGCCTAAAGAAGCACTGGCGTTGTTCTGTCGCAATGATGATCTACCGATGCGAACAACTTCGAATGCTATCCGAAGAGCAGGTTAAGCGGACGAGGATAAACCTTAGTCGGCGGGGCTGGCGCACAGAGGAGCCACTGGATCGGATTCTTGAGCCAGAAGCTCCTAAAATGCTCAGGACCAGCATCGAGTTATTAGTCCAAGAAGGCGGAAAGCATCGCGAGGATATCGTTCAGGAATTGCGGATGAATCCCGCAGACATCGAAGAACTGGTCGGGTTGCCGCGTGGCTATTTTAACGGCGTAACCGTTCTGGAGCAGCCAGTGGTTCGCTTGCGACAAGACAGCGAGAAAACCGAGTCTACCGTTCTTAGTTTTCCGGCGAAGCCTCGGTTTTAGGTCCCCAACGCTTCTCCGCTGCCTTCTTAGCGATTTCCACGCGCCGCTCCGGCGTCAGCGCGTCCTTGCGTGCCTTCCCGCCCTTCAGCCCGCCCAGGCGTCCCAGGGACACCGCAGCCGGGTTCTTGGTCGGCGTGTTCGGTTGCACTTCCTTGGGCTTCTCGCCTATCGCTTGCTGAAAGACGCTGAACGCGATCTCGTTTACGTCTCGGTGGCCTTTGCCGCGATTAGGGGATTTGTTGCCGGATCGCGGCTTGCTTGAGCGGTCATCCATGCCTAACAGCGTGCGGCAAGTGGATAGCCAGAGTCAAGGGTGTGGAAATTCAAATTGAGCCACTACCCTCTTTTCCCTTCCCGATACTAAGGTGGAAAACGACAACCGAATCGGAGTATCCAAATTCGTCCCTCCATTTTTCGGCTGAGACAAACGGATGAGGCTCAAACTCAACATTCACTGTGTGGCGTTCCCCAGCCTTCAACTCTTCTGCGAGTAGGTGGATAAAGGTAGCTCCAGGTTTACCGCCACCGGCAATCTCTACCCTAGTGCTATCAGATCGAGCGCTCTTGATCGATGGGATAGTTATTGTCTTGCTAATATTCGTTTGAATCTTAGTTGTTTTATTCCATACAGTAATGACAACGCCATTCACCATTCGAGTAGTCGCAGATTCGAATTCAGTCGATGGATTCAACTGCATCCAAAAAAAAAGGCGATTCTACTGACGGTACCCGCACCAGGTAACGCCACTCGGCCAACGTCACAAGGGATAAAACTAGCGCTACCCCGGTTACAGTGAGAACAAACCGGCTACCTCGAAGATAGGCGATTGATGGGCGCTGCAAGAAATCCCATAAAAGCAACACACTAGAAACCACAAAAAAGGTGCGTGCGATATAGTGATTGTTCACGCCGCCGATTTGAGCGGCTGCGTTCACCAAGAACACGGCGAGTCCCCATGCCCAAGTCGATCTCTGCGGACGTATCCGCGCATTGAAACCGGACGCGCCCATCGAGCAAGCCTATCATAATCTGGGTGCGTCATGTAAGTTTTTGCCCTATATTGGGGGCGGTGGCAATCCCCGCCCTGACGGGCGGGGTTATTTCTGGGGCGGTGGCGATCCCCGCCCTGACGGGCGGGGCTATATTGGGGGCGGAGAATACGGCCGCGCATCGGAGATCAAGGCGGACGCGGGGCTTGCTTAGCGGCCGAGGAAGCGCTCGACGACTTCGATGGCGCGGCTGGCGAATTCGAGATTGCGCTTGGCTCCCTCGGCATCACCGGCGCGGATTGCGGACTGGGCCTCGCGAAGCTGATAGTTCATCCGCGTTTCGGCTTCGCGAATATCGCCGCGGATGCCGACGCCCTGACGCGCCATCTGGTCCTTAATCGATTGGAGCCCGTGGGTGGCGGTTTCCGCGCGGATGGCTAATTCGTTGTGGCGTTCGCGAAGCTGATTCAGAGCGCCACGGTTGGGGTCCGGCGCCTGACGCGGCGGCTCCTGCTGTTGAGGCGGTGGCTGCTGCGGTTGCTGATAGGCGGGCGGCTGCTGTTGCTGCTGGGCTGGCTGCTGATAGGCGGGCTGCTGCGGTGGCGGATCGTTGCGCGCGACGGTCGTCGTTTGGCGCGGAGGATTCCGGTTGGTTGGTTCGGTCACCCGTGGCGCGGTCCGCTCCGGCGTTTTGTTTGTGGGTTCGTTTGGAGTAGGGTGCTCCGTTGCGGGCTGTGTCGCGGGCTGCTGGGCTGTCGGCGTCTGGGTTGCCGGGGTCCGAGGCGTTGGTGTCTGCGTGCCTGGATTGTCTTTCGAAGGGGTCTGCGTGGCGGGATCCGCCTGATTGGTCGCGACCTGCTGATCGCCGGTCTTCGATCCGGCCAGCGTCTTCATTAAGTCCGGTCCTTTGATGATTGCCAGCGCGAGCACTCCGATGGTGACCAGCGAGCCGACGGCCATGTACATGCCGCGATTGCTCTTGGTTTTCACCACCTGCGGCGGGGGCATGTAGGCGGGCGCCGGCGGAGCGCCGAAGCGCATCTGATTGCCGCCATATTGCTGTTGCGGCTCCTGGGCATACTGCTGCTGGGCGTATTGTGGCTGCTGCTGCGCGTAGGCCTGCTGATATTGCTGCTCCGACTGGGGCAACGGAGTAGCGGCATCGGCCTGGCCGGCCGGCAGCGCCATCAATTGACGGACGTTGTCGAGCGCCACGCGATAGAGGTCTGCATTCTGATAACGCGCGTTCACGTCTTTCGCGATCGCGGTCATGATGACTTCGTTCAGCGCCGTGGGCACTGAAGGATCCAACTGAATTGGCGGCGTCGGATTCATTTGCAGATGCGCGGCCATGATGGAGAAATCGCTGTCGCCGTCGAAGGGGCGGCGGCCGGTCACCATCTCATAGAGGGCCACGCCGAGCGAGTACAGGTCGCTGCGGCCATCGGTGAGCTGCCCGTTAATCTGCTCGGGCGACATGTAGAACAGGGAGCCGACCGTCCGCCCGGTTTGCGTGAGGCGGCGATCCTGCGCGACACGTGCGATGCCGAAATCCATGAGCTTGATCTGACCGGCGGGCGTCAGCATCATGTTGGCCGGCTTGATATCGCGGTGGACCACGCCGTGATTGTGGGCGTACGCGAGAGCCGACAAAACCTGCATGGTGTAGTCCACCGAGTTCGCCATGCCGACGGAGCCGCGGTGCATGAGGGCTTCGATCGTGGTGCCCTCGACGTACTCCATGACCATGAGCAACTGGTTATCGACGCGAAGCGCCGTGTGGAGGCCGGCGATATTCGGATGGGTGAGAGAGGCCTGGACTTTGATTTCGCGCAGGAAGCGATCCGCGCCCTCGGGGTCGCCGGAGAGATTCGGCAGAAGGACCTTCATAGCCTCGACCCGCTCCGAGATGACGTTGCGGACCTTATAGACCTGGCCCATGCCGCCGGCGCCTAAAACCCCAACGATTTCGTAATCGCCGACCCGCTCGCCAATTTGAAAACCCATGATGAACCTCTCACATACGCAAAGCCGGCCATTTCGGGCCGGCTCACGCTCCTGTTACATTACGCGGGAAAGCCGCGATTACTGGCTCTGACTTTTTACCCGGTCGCCTACTTTGACGGTTCCGGTGCCCATATACGTTCCGACAGCGGATTGGTCCTCGACCTCGGTGATCGAGATTTCCCCCAGCGCGTCTTCCGAGCGCCGCAGGACGCGACCGGTGGCCGGATCCTTAATTTCCCGACCGGTACGCATGACGCGGAGACGATCGCCCACCTTGAGGCCGGCGCGGCTCCCGACGTTAACGACCAGCGTCTTACCGGACACATCCGCGACCAGGCCGTCGACAGTTAAGACCTTGGCGGGAATCCGCGCGTTGCCATCCTTTAACCTCGCCGCGACCTGGGTGACGGCTTCGTTGGTGGCTTCGCCGAGGATGGTTGCGCCGAAGTTGGAGCTCTTCATATCCACTCCGCCGCCGGCGATCACGTCCCTGCCGCCGGCGCCCATCAGCGAAGTGCTTTCCCGCTTCGACTCGCCTTTACCGGCAGCTGAAGCGAGGATCTCGGCGGTTTCGGTGTTGATCATGCGAGCGGTGATTTGGACGACGGCCTTCGAACTCTTGCGACTGACTCCGCCGACTCCAAAGCGGTCCGTGACGCGGCTCATCGCGCCGCCTACGACGCCGTTCGACTTATCGTCGCGGCCGAATTGCGTGATACTGCCGATGATAATCGCGTCCACGCCCAGGATACGGGCCAGCCTCGCCGCCGAGTTGGGATCGGCGCGATCGCTATTCGAGAAATTCTGTTCCGCCAACACCTTATCGAGGGCTTTGCGCTCAATCACGGAGTAGGTTCCGTCATTGACCAGGCGGTCCACCAGCATGTCGGCGATACCTTTTCCGATGTCCACGTTGGTGCCGAAGATCTGCGCTACGGCTGTCGAAACGGTGCCGTATTCAAAATTCATGACGGCGACGCGGCGCCGGGCTTGCGCGGACAGGGGTGCGGCCGCGAGGGCAAGGGATACCAATCCGCCAATCAGGACGTTAAAATGACGCATCAAAAAATCCTCCACCGAGATACAGGGAACTCTTCGTCAATTATATGCGCGGAAATTGGCGGAAGAGGGGATCAGGCCAGGGCGGGGTTTTGCGAGACGTGCGACGGCGGAGGGAGGAACTCCTTTTGTTAGACTGAGAGCGTTTGTTTCTCCTCAGGCTGGTGACGATCGCGGCGGTGCTTTGGCTGGTCCAGGCGGCGGTATTTTTACCGCTGGTTGAAGGGGCCGTGAAGAAGACGACGGTCAAGAAAGCGCCGGCGCGGAAGGCCGCGACACCGGTCAAGTCGGCGAACGCGAAAAAGGCGGTGCCCAAGGGTGCGGTCGCCGCGTCCGCGAAAGCGGGAGTGGCGAAGAAGGGCCCAGCCAAGGCGGCTCCGGCGAAGACGGCCGCGCATTCCTCACAGCGCATGCCCAGCCAGGATCGATACCAGGAGATCCAGCAGGCGTTATCCGAAAAAGGCTACTACCAGGGAACGGTGAATGGGAACTGGGGTCCCGAATCGACGGCGGCGCTCAAGAAGTTTCAACGCGATCAGAAGCTGACAGAGGACGGAAAGCTGTCGTCGAAGTCGATCATCGCGCTCGGATTGGGTCCGCAGCGGAGTGCCGCGGCCACGGGAAAAGAGCAATAAAATCTAACCGGATTTGAAGGGAAATTACAATGATCATAGGCGTTCCGAAGGAAGTGAAGGATCACGAAGCGCGCGTCGGTTGCGTGCCGAGCCACGTTCGTTCGATCGTGGAGGCCGGGCACAAAGTCGTGGTCCAGACGTCCGCCGGAGTAGGCAGCTCCCTGTCGGACAAAGACTATGAAGAGGCCGGCGCTGAAATCGTGCCGACCGCGGCCGACGCCTGGAACCGCGCCGATCTGGTGGTGAAGGTGAAGGAGCCGCAGCCTTCCGAATATGGATTTCTGCGGCCGGGGCTGACGCTGTTCACCTACCTGCACCTTGCTCCCTTGCCGGATTTGACCGAAGCGCTGGTGAAGGCGCGTGTGAACGCGGTGGCCTATGAAACCATTCGCGAATCGGACAATTCCTTGCCGCTGCTGACGCCGATGAGCGAAGTCGCGGGCCGTATGGCGGTCCAGATCGGCGCGCAGTATCTAGAGGCTCCGAACGGCGGACGCGGAATCCTGCTGGGCGGCGTTCCTGGTGTTTCTCCCGCGAACGTCGTTATTTTGGGCGGCGGCGTGGTGGGCCACAACGCGGCGAAAATGGCGGTCGGGCTTGGCGCCCATGTGACAATCATCGATCGAAATCTGGATCGTTTGCGGCAACTCGACGACATCTACAGCAGCCAGGTGGTAACGCTTGCATCGAACTTGTACACGATTCGCGAATCGCTTCGCGAGGCGGATTTGGTGGTCGGGGCTGTCTTGATTCCGGGTGCGTCCGCGCCGCGCTTGGTCCGCCGGGACATGCTGCCGTTAATGAAGAAGGGCTCAGTGATGGTGGATGTCGCGATCGATCAAGGCGGATGCTTTGAGACTTCGCACGCGACCACGCACACCAATCCGATCTACTTTGTCGATGGCGTGTTGCACTACTGCGTTTCGAATATGCCGGCAGCGGTGCCGCACACTTCGACGTTCGCGCTGAACAACGCGACCTTCCCTTATTTGATGGCGCTGGTTACCAAGGGCCTTGAGAAAGCGTGCGAGAACAGCCAGGCGATCCGCGAAGGCGTGAATACTTATCAGGGGCACATCACGTATCCGGCGGTCGCGGATTCTCAGAACAAGGTTTGGAAAGAGCTCAGCTCCGTCATGTAACCGAGAGCCGGGGGACCGCAGCGCCTTGATTTATTTGGGTTCGGTGGAATCGAAAATCACGGTATCCACGATGCCGGATGCGATCGCTTTCGCGTTGGGCTGATACGTTCCGTTCTGGACGGCCGTCTCGAGGGCTTCGAGCCTTCGGCCGCGATCAAGTTCCAGTCTTGCGGAGGCGGATAATTCCACGTTATCCGCGCCGGAGACTGACGGGTGATTTACGCCTGCCGCTCCGTAATGCTTGGCGCGGGTTTCGTGTGTACGGCGAGTTTCGGTCGCCGCCGAGGTGTCCAACGGACTAGGGCCGGTCGGAAGATTGGACTTAATTTCCATTCTGCCTCATTGTACTGATTTTCCGGATTTGCATTGCGGATTCCGATACTTTCTTCTCGATCGTCGCGCCGGTTGCGTGCGTTAGGGTATTTGGAGCACCTGGCTTGGATGCCGGCGATCCCTTCTCCTGAAGTCCGCGGGCGATCATCGAGCCGATCCCCAGACCTCCGTTTTTTGCCAGAAGTTGCGAGAGATTCTGATCCGCGAAGTCGCGCATCGTATTGGAACCGGAATCGCCCGTTTCGGCTTCCCTTGTCGACTGGAGCATCTGCTGGATCAGCATGGCCTCGAATTGCGCCGCGGCGTCCTTGATGTTTTTCGGTCTTGGCTCGGCGGGAGCAGAAGGCGCCGGAGGTAAGGAGCCGACACTTATTGGTGAAGTCATTTAGAGGATCTCAATTTCCGCTTCGAGGGCTCCGGCTGCGCGCAGGCTTTGAAGAATCGCGATGATATCGCGCGGTGTGGAGCCGATGGCTTGGAGCGCGCGGACTACATCCTCGACGGTTCCACCCTGTTTCAAAAGAATGCTTTTAGCCTTCTCTTCTTTTGCGTCGATGACGGTTTGAGGAACCACGGCCGTCTTTCCCGGCGACAACGGCGGCGGCTGCGAGACCTCAAAGCTGGTGCGGATCTCGACTGACAAGCCTCCATGTAAAATCGCGACGGGCGCGATATGGATATCTTTGCCGAGGATGATGGTTCCGGTCCGCTCGTTAATAACGACCTTTTGGATATGATCCGCTTCGACGGTGAGCGCTTCCAGTTCGGCTACGAATTCGACCGGCCTGCCGGCGAATCCGGCGGGAGTCTCAATCACGATCAGGCCCGAGTTTTCCGCTTTCGCGACTGGCCGCCCATCGATAGAAAATTTCTTATTCACGGTTTCGACGACCCGGGCCGCGGTGCTGAAGTCCGCCTGCCGCAGTTGGAGCCGAATTTTCGATGACGGCGCGAGCGAGGGCGCGGCCTTTTCGACGATCGCCCCGCCGGGGATTCGTCCGACCGTCGGATGATTTACCGTCTGCGAACTTCCCCCTTTCGCGGCGACGAATCCGCCAGTGACGACGGCCCCTTGCGCGACCACGTAAGTTTGGCCGTCCGCGCCGCGCAACGGCGTTAGAAGTAGCAAGCCTCCTTGCAGCGTCGTCGCGTCCCCCACGGCGGCAACCGTAATATCGATGCGCGTTCCGGGTTGGGCAAATGGCGGAAGATTCGCGGTAATCATCACCGCTGCCATGTTCCGAACCTGCAGGGCCGACGGCGAAACCGAGACGCCCATGCGGTCGAGCATGTTGGTGAGAGTCTGAATCGAAAACACGGTTTGACGCTTGTCGCCGGTTCCGGCCAGGCCGACCACGATGCCGTAGCCGATCAATTGGTTGTCGCGGACGCCTTCGATCGAGGCCAGTTCTTTGACGCGCATGGCTGCCGGTAAGGGCCAGAAGAGCGCCGCGACGAGGATGGATGTCAGTATGCGCATGGGGATCCGTTAGAACGGAAGCAGGCCGAGAATCAGCCGATATAGAAAATTGGGACGTCGGATTGCGTCGCCTACGACGCCATTTCCGTTGACCCGAATTTCAAAGCCGGCGATCTTTTCCGACCGGATGGAGTTAGCAGGCCCAAGGTCGCTCGGGCGAATGACGCCGCGTACCAAAACCCATTGGCGCTCGGAGTTGACGAGGATGTCCTTGGTGCCTTCAATGACGAGATTGCCATTCGGCATGACGTCCACCACGCGCGCCGACAGACTGGTGGTCAGCACGGTTTGGCGCGAAGTTTGTCCGGTGCCCGCGAGTTGTTGATCGCCGGTGGCTGCGGCGAGATTGGGAAGGCGCGACGCGACGCTGGTCAATCCGGCGGCCGCTGTGACGCTCGACTTCATCGCGCTCTTGCGCGAAGTGTTGGTGGTTCCTTTGGAAATCGCGGAGGCGGTATCGGACACGATGATCGAAACAATATCGTTGATCTGACTGGCGCGGAGATCCCTGCCGAGGTCCGCGAGCCGGGAATTGGGGGCGTACAACGAGCCGGGTGAAGGCCCAGGAAGCGGCTCCGCGGGAATGGCCGTCAGTTGCCGCGCGGTCCATTCGTCGGCTTCCTTAGAACCTTTGGGTTTACTCTTCGCCGCAGCCACGAAGGACGCGGAGAGGAGCAGCAAGATCGCAAGAACGTGTTTCATTAATTTCTTTCGGGGACGACGACGACAGCTTGCGCGGGTCCGGTGATTCTGGCGCGGAATCGCTTGCCGGACTGCTCGTTCCTGGCGAGGACGATCTCGCCCAGCTTTCCGCTTCGCTCGGCAACCGCGTTTCCGTGCAATTGCGCGCCGCCCGCGATTACCCGTATGTCGATCGACTGACCGGTTTCGACCATGTTGGGCGCGGTCAAGACTTTCCTGTCGATCCGGGCGCCAGCCGCGATCGTACGAAGCGACGCCAGTCCGATGACATCCGCCGGATTCGATACCGGAGCCTGCGCCGTGGGGAAACTCCAAGCGGCTTGCCTCTCGATGTCGGATTCGCTGAGGATGACGCCCGCCGGGATTGCGCGCGTGGCCGCGAGAAAGCTCGTTTCGACCATCACTTTTACGCGGGCCCATACAGGCTGGCTGTGCCGATTGCCCGCGACCGCCCGCCCCCTCCAAATCACGGCGCCGTCCGGGGAGGAGGTGGAAGGATACGAAAACGAGGTCAGCGTAAATTCGAGTGTCGATTGCGGCGTGGATACCTGACTGAACTCGACGATTTCAATTCGCGCTTCTCGACCGCCCAACGCTTTTCTCATCGCGGCTTCGATTGCGGCGGCCGTAACGGGTGTGGTCTGAAGCTCGAAGCAGGTTCCGCCAAAGGGCTGATCGGCGCGAAGAGTTCGGACCAGGCCGGGTAAGGGAGAGGGACCCAGATCCAGATTGGGTTCGGCCGCAAGTCCCGCTGCGATGAGGTCGGTTCCGCGGATGCGATCCCCGGCCACCGGCACGCAAGTGCGAGGCTCGGTTGGAGCCGCGGCGAGCGCGGCCGCGATGCCGATCAAAATCGCGAACACTTTACCGCGTAACATTATTGACCTGTTGGTACATTTCGTCCGCGGCTTTTACCACTTTGGAATTCGCTTCGTAGGCGCGCTGGCTGAGGATCATGCCGATAAATTCCTCGACGATGCTGACGTTCGAGGCTTCGAGATAACCCTGCTGCAAGGACCCGAACCCATCCTGACTTCCTGGATTGCCGACCGTCGGATCGCCACTGGCGTCGGTGGGAAGGAAGAGGCCGTTGCCGATGCTGTTGAGGCCGCCCGGATTGGTGAAGTTCGCCAACTGAATCTGTCCCGCGACTTGCGACGCCGTCTGGCCTTGCACGGAATAGCTGACCGTTCCGTCGGCGGCAATCGCGATGTTTTGCGCGGTGGCGGGAATCGTAATCTGGGGTTCGAGCGGATCGCCATTGCCTGTGACCATGTTTCCGTCGCGATCCATTTGGAAGCCGCCCGCGCGGGTGTAGGCAAGTTCGCCGGTTGGGCGGCGAATTTGGAAGAACCCCTTGCCCTGGATCACGACGTCGAGCGGATTGTCGGTTTGCTGAAAATTGCCTTGCGAAAAAACCACGGAGTTCGCCGACGGCCTCGCGCCAAGCCCGATCTGCAGGCCGCTGGGAACCACGGTTTGGGATCCGGCGGCGGCGCCCGGCTGCATCACGCTCTGATAGAGCAAGTCCTGGAACTGGGTCCGGCGCATCTTGAAGCCGGCGGTGTTCGCGTTAGCCAGATTGTGCGCGATGGTATCGATGTTCATTTGCTGCGCGCTCATTCCGCTGCCAGCGCTGTACAGGGCTCGTATCATTTAGTAATTCCTTTTTGCCGTCATCAACTTGCTTTCGCGACTTCGTCGATGGTCTTGCGGTTCATGTCGGCGCCCAACTGCATGGCTCTTTGCAACATCTCGAATTGCCGCATGACGCCGACCAGGCGGATGGAAGAGTCGGCCGGATTGACGTTCGACGCTTCCAAATATCCCTGCCGCACCTGCGCGTCCGCTTTCTGCATCGCGGAGCTGTCCGCCACCATAAAATAGGTCGCGCCGAGCTTTTGTAATTTGCTCGCGTCGTCGACTTTGGAAATCTGGATCTGCCCGATCTCCTGGCCGCCCTGGCGGACCATACCCTCACGATCGACATCGATCGGGACTGCCGGATCCACAATCAAGGGCTTGCCGAGAGTATTTTGAATCTTGTATCCGTCGGCCGATTCGATGGCGCCGTCCTTGCCGATCTTGAGTTGGCCGTTGCGCGTGTAGACCAACCGGTCGCCAGTCGAAACGGTGAGGAAGCCCTGTCCTTCGAGCGCAAGATTCATGGGACTGCCGGTCTCCGTGAGCGGGCCTTGTCCGAGATCCGTCGCGTGACGTTCCGTTATAGGAGACAGAGTCGCGTACGATTCGCCGTCCTTTGCATCGGCGGACGCATACACATTGAAGGCCTCGCGATCGAGCTTGAATCCGGAAGTGGAAACGTTGGCGAGGTTGTTCGCGAGGATGTCGAGCGACTCCATACGCGCTCTCATTCCACTCGCGGCGCTGGTGAGTAACGGATCCATCTGCCGAGTCACATGCATGCGAGTGGCCGAACGAGAAACGCCTGATCCTGCGTTTGGACAGCTCGGCGTTGCGTTTCAAAGTGGCATTCGCGTGGCGCGCGACGTTGCAGAACGACAAATTCGTGCCGCAGTGAATCGTTGATTTTGCGGAATGCAAGGCAATCGAACGCTTTCCGATTTGGCGACCGAACTGCATTCGATGGTGTCGTGAACGCCGTCGCCAGTCCGAACGCAAGCGCACAGCAAGTGGCAGGAATCGCCGTGAATGCCGGCGCGAGTTCGAAGGATGCGAAGGCGCAGCCAACCGCGCAGGGATTCGGGGAAACCCTGGCGTTATTGTTCGCGCTGGCGCTCGGGGCGCCCACCGAAGTCAATTCGCCGAGCGAATCCGCAACGACTCCGGACGCCGCGGCTTCGAAAGGAAGCCCTTCGTTGACTTCCTTGCAATCCTTATTTGGAAGAAATCAGCACGTGCTGATCGCCAACCCTCCGGAGGCATCGAAGAATCAGACGGCGACGCCCGCCGCGGAGCTTGCATTGGCTGCGAATGGAGTGCCCTTATCGGCCGCTGTTCCGCCATTGACGCCGGTTCTAGCCGCGCCATTAGCGGCCGCCGCCTCGCAGACCGCACTCGAAACTACGGTAAACATCGCAGACGAGACGCAAGGGAAGCCGATGGGCTCGAACGTCGTGGACCCGGCCGTCAACCTCCTCGCCGCCTTACCGGTTCCGCAGACTGCGTCGGCTATCGCGGAGGGAACGCGTACAGCGCAAATGAATCTGACTGCCGGGGTTGCTCCGGCGGTTGCGCCTGCGGTTGCTCCTGCCGATGAACCAACAGCATCGCGGGAGACATCGGGAAAAAAGCGAGCAGTGTCGATCGCTCCGATTCTTCCGGTGGACCAGGCGAGCTCCGTACCGGTGGTCGGCGTTCACGCGCCGCCCGCGGGAACGGACGGGCGCTCCGAGCAACAGCCAATGGAGCCTGTTGCCTCGGCGGATACCCGGCCCTCGATCTCCGGCCGGGCCGCCAGCGGCACGCTCACAATGTCGAGCATCCAGCCACAGACGGTAGCGGCGCCGCTCGCCAACTTCGCGTTCTCTGGACGAATCGACCTTTCCGCAACCGCTCCGCCGACGGCGGTTCTCGACGCATCGAACGCGGTCGGCGTGGGCAACGCCATCGAACCCAGGGCGCCCCGTGCGAATTCAGAAGGCAACGCGGTACCAGCCGAAGTCCAGTCAGCCGATGTGGTCGAACGGGTGCAGTCTGCCGCGATGACCCCGGTCGACGAATTAAAAGGTGTGATTCCGAAAGCATTTGAGTCTTCCGAACCCGCGTCGTTCCGGTCCGCTCTTGCGTCAGAAGGTGCGATCAACGCGAGTCCAAAGCCAAAAGATCCGGGGAATGGTCGCGAGGAGCCGCACAACGACATCGCACTCCCGGCTAATCCTGGGGGATCCCAGCCGCTTCGGACCGACGACAAAAAGGCGCAGCCCGCGGAAGGTGCGGCGGAGACGCAACCCGAAGCTGGCGGTAAGCCGCCTACGCCCACCGTCCGGGACATGACTCTGCGGCTGGGCGATTCCGAGGGCGCACGGATCGACCTCAAGATTCACGAGCGCGGCGGAGAGCTTGGCTTCTCGGTCCGGAGCGACGATGCCGGCGTCGCAACCGCTTTACGGCGCGACTTAAGAGGGCTGGTGGATAGCCTCGATCGGCTCGGCATGTCGGCGGAAACCTGGACGCCGCAACAAAAATCAGTTTCGGCGAGCGAAGGCTCGGCCAACGATCAGAAAGAAACGCCATCCGGAAATCCGCAGGGAAATCACGGCCAAAATCAGCATTCGAGAAGAGACCACCGGGAACGGCCGGATCCAGAGGCGAGCGCGTTTGGGCAAGCCTTCGAACAGAATGAACAGACCGTTTACACAGAAGGGACAGATCGATGAGCGCAATTCAACAAATGACAAGTTCGATGTTCGCGGTGCAGAACGACACCAAAAGCAAGCCTCCGGCCGCAGCCCCGGTCGCTGATCCGCTGGCGAATAAAGCTACTTTCCTGCAACTCCTGGTGGCGCAATTGAAGAATCAGGATCCGCAGAGTCCGGCGGACGGAACACAGTTCGTGGCGCAGCTCGCGCAATTTTCATCGCTCGAAACCGGCTTGGCCTCGCGCCAGGATTTGGATGCGATCGCGAAATCGCTGGACATCCTGGTCGCGCAAATTCGGCCTCCGGCTAAATCGTAAAACCTTCTCTTAAACGGAACCCAGACAGGAAACCCAATATGCTTACCTCATTCTCCACCGCGCTTTCCGGCCTCAGCGCCTTTTCGACGGCTATCGATGTCGTTGGTAATAACCTCGCGAACTTGAATACTCCAGGATTCAAGCAAAGCGCGGTGTCCTTTCACGATCTGGTCACCCAGTCGCTGGGTGCCGGACTGGGCGAGACCCAGGTCGGATTCGGCGTCGGCCGGCCGATTACGCTTCGGCAATTTTCGCAGGGCGCCATCCAGACGAGCGCGGGTCCGCTCGATGCGGCCATACAGGGCGACGGATTCTTCGTCGTCCGGGCGCCGAACGGCGGCATTCAATACACGCGCGGCGGAAACCTGCAGCTGGACAACCAAGGCAATATGGTCGCTGCGACGGGCGAGAAGCTGCAGGGCTGGGCGAGCGCCAACGGCAACGTAAATACCAACGCGCCCATTGGCGACATCGTAGTTCCCGTCGGCACTTTGAAGCCGCCCCAGGCGACTTCCAATTTGTCGGTTGACGTAAATCTGGACGCAGCGGGTACGGCGGGCCCGCCCCCCACGTCGTTCTCGACGTCGCTCGAAACGTATGATTCGCTGGGAAACTCGCACACGGTGACGATCAGCTTCACCCGCTCGGCCACGGCGAATCAGTGGGATTACTCCTTCAATTTCCCGAGTTCCGACGTCACCAGTCCGATCACGCCGGTCACCGGTACTTTGACCTTCGATGGCGGAGGCCACTTGACCAGCCCTTCGCTGACGGATCCGGCTCCGACGTTGGCAATCACGGGCCTCTCGTCCGGGGCATCCGACATGTCCATCGGTTGGAACATTTTCAACGGCGCGACACCCAGGCTGACGCAGTACGCGCAGACGTCGTCCACTTCCGCGTTAACCCAGGACGGTTCGGCCGCTTCCAGCTTGACGCACGTCGGCGTTTCGGACGGCGGCAAGATTCTGGCCCAATTCTCGAACGGAACGCAATCGATCGTCGGACAGATGGCCATGGCGACCGTGCGCAATCCGGAATCGCTGATCGCTGTCGGTAACAGCATGTTCCAGTTGAGTGCGCGCACCGCGCTTCCGGCGATCGGACTGCCCGGCACCGGTGGACGCGGAATGGTACTCGGCGGCGCGATTGAAGGTTCGACGGTCGATATCGCGAAGGAATTCACCAACCTGATCGTTTTCCAACGCGGTTATCAGGCGAATGCCCGCGTGATCACGGCGGTGGACGAAGTGAGCCAGGAAACCATCAACCTGAAGCGTTAACCGCATGACACCGACTGAAGTGATCTCGCATTTTGCCGACGTGCCCATGGACGTCGAAGCCCAACTGGACCACCGGACCATGACCATCCACGAACTCCTTGAGCTCGAAGCGGGTTCGGTGGTCAAGATGTGCCGTTCGGCGGGTGAAAATATCGACATCCTGGTCGGCGGAACACTCCTTGGATTCGGCGAAATCGTGATCATCGAAGACTCAGTGGGAGTTCGCATTACGGACTTCCTGGAAGAGGACTAGATCGAAATGGAGTTCCTGGAAATCTTGCGGGCGGTTGGATCGATCGCAGCGGTGCTGGGCCTTCTGGCTGGTGCCCTGTACGTGGTTCGAAAGCGCGGCTTGCTTGCCGCCGGGGGAGTGCCGGCGCGGAACCTCGCGGTGGTTGCCAGGATCGCGCTCACCGCGAACCACAGCCTGCACCTGGTCCAATCCGACGGGGGAACTTTTCTGATCGCGACCCACCAGCACGGATGCACCTTGATCGATTCGCGGCGGACGGAAGAGGCCGCGGCGCGACAAATCGGGGCTGCATGCTGATCGCCAGAATCACGGTTTTGGCGTTCGCGGCCGGCGTTTCGTTGTTTGCAGCAAACAACCCGATGGCCGATCTGGCCAAGGGGGGCAAACCGCCCATGGATTTCGCGATGCAGATCGCGTTGTTCCTCACCGGCATGGTGCTTCTGCCGGCGATTCTGATGAGCGTCACGCCGTTCTTACGGATCGTCGTGGTGCTCCACTTCCTGCGCCAGGCGATCGGTACGCAAACGGTGCCCTCGAATCAAGTGATGGTCGGCCTGGCCATGTTTCTGACCATGTTTCTGATTCAGCCGGTTGCCCGCGAAATCTACGAGACGAGTTGGATGCCCTATGAGAAGGGCTCGATGACGGCCGAATCCGCGCTCCAAACGGCGTCGAAACCGGTTGCGCTGTACCTCAGCAAGTTCGTGCGCGAAAAAGACGTCGCTCTTTTCCTGGATATCTCGCACACACCGGCGCCCGCGAACCGTTCCGAATTGAGTCTGTCTGTTTTGCTCCCCGCGTACATTCTGTCGGAGTTGAAAACCGCCTTCCAGATTGGCGCCGTCTTGTTCCTTCCCTTCCTGATCGTCGACCTGTTGATCGCCTCCATCACGCTGTCGGTGGGCATGGTCCAATTACCTCCCGTCATGATCTCCGCCCCGCTGAAGATCCTACTTTTTGTGCTGGTGGACGGGTGGAATCTGGTGGTCGGATCGCTCGTGAAGTCGTTTTACTAAAGGATTCGCCAAATGACAACCAGCATGGCGCTCGATCTCCTGCATGGCGCGCTGATGAATACGTTCTGGGTTTGCCTTCCGCTCCTGCTGGTCGGACTTGTGGTGGGAGTCCTGATTAGTGTTGGCCAGATTCTGACGTCGATCCAAGACACCAGCGTCAGTACCGTTCCACGCCTCGCGTGCTTCCTGATCGCGGCACTCGTCTGGCTTCCGTGGCTGCTGCACCGGTTGATGACATACACCACCACCCTCTTTTCCGACTTTTCCCGATTCGCCCATTAAACGTGTTCAGTCTCCTCATCGACGACCAAATGACGCGCGTCCTTTC
Source organism: Bryobacterales bacterium (assembly GCA_038210135.1). Taxonomy (GTDB): domain Bacteria; phylum Acidobacteriota; class Terriglobia; order Bryobacterales; family Bryobacteraceae; genus JBBQWZ01. Next base: position 18,535 of record JBBQWZ010000021.1, on the reverse strand, counting down.
GACGTTTCTGTTGACGCTCTCGCGCGTTGCCGGCATCTTTGCGTTTACTCCCGTCCCTGGCTTCAAGAACATGCCAATGGGCGTACGGGCGTTTCTGGCGCTGGTCATCGCCTGTCTATTGTTCGATCCCACCAGGAGCCCGGCGCTCGAAAGCACCGCCGAGTTGTTTCCGGCCGTTTTGATCGAGTCCGGAATCGGAATTTGCTACGGCTTAGCCACCGCCTTATTGCTTGAAGGCTTTCAGTTGGGAGCGCAAATCATCGGATTGCAGGCGGGTTTTTCGTACGCATCTACCTTGGACCCGACCAGCCAGGCGGATTCGACGGTGCTTTCCGTGCTGGTGTTTCTGGCCACCGGCGGATTGTTTCTCGCGACCGACCTCGATCACGTCGTGATCCGCGCGCTCGCCGAAGGGTTGATCCGCCATCCGGTCGGCACCGCGCATTGGAATCCTGCTTCTGTCCAGGCCATCCTGCAACTGGGCAGCGACCTTTTCCGCGTCGGGCTTCGGCTAGCCGCGCCCATCTCCGCGATCATGCTGACGATCGACGTCGGACTCGCGTTGTTCAGCCGTATGCAGCCGCAATTGCAAGTGATCACTCTATCGTTCTCGGTCAAGATTCTGATCGCACTCCTGGTCTTCTCGAGCGTGGTTTATTCCATCGGCCGCTTGCTCCATTCCGCCGCCGTACCGTGGGCGGCTGTGCTGCGGTCGTTCCTCCTATGAAAGCCTAGGCGTGTCAGACAGCTCCCAACGTACCGAAAAACCGACACCGAGAAGGTTGGATCGCGCCTATAAAGAAGGCCGCTTTCCGATCAGCAAAGATTTGACCTCGTCGGTCGTGCTGGTGGGTTACGCGGTCGTATTTTCGATCTTCGGCCCGGATTGGTTCGCCAGTCTCCGCTCCCTGGTTCGTGGCCTGCTGCAGTCCGCTTTCAGTTCGGAGCTGTCTCCCGGTGCCTGCGCACTGTTGTTTCAGCGCGCTCTGCAACAAGGCTTGTTGTCCTTTTTGCTTTGCGGTTTTGCGGTGATCGTTCTCACGCTCGGCGTGCAGCTGGGTATGACGCAAATGCGCCTGCCGGGGCGATTCCGCGTGGATTTCTCGCGTCTGATGCCGGCGCAGAAGTTGAAGGGTCTTGCCGGCCAGAATGGCGCGGCCGCGGCCTATTCCATCGCACTTCTGGGGCTCGTGAGCTGGATCTTGTGGTCTGAGGTGAACGATCGCCTGCCGCGCTTTCTCTCGCTGATTCATCAACCGATCGAGCAAATCGGTGTGGAGATCCGCTCGAATGTGATGTCCCTGGTTTGGCGGGTCGCGATGATCACCGTGCTGATCGGCGTAATCGACATGGTGCGGCAACGATCGAACTTCACGAAAAACCTCATGATGTCGAAGCACGAGGTCCGGCAGGAGGCTAAAGAGCAGGAAGGCAGTCCTGAAATCAAGATGAAGATCCGCCGCATGCAACGCGAAATGTCGAAGCGGCGCATGATGCAGGCAGTTCCGACCGCAACCGCGGTGATCGTAAATCCGACGCACTACGCCGTCGCAATCCGCTATCAGGCGGACAGTTCTGGCGCGCCGCTAGTGGTCGCGAAGGGAAAGGATCTGGTCGCGCTCCGGATCCGCGAAATCGCCATTCGAAATCAGGTAACGATCGTGGAGAACCCGCCGCTGGCGCGAGCGCTGTTCAAATCCGTTGAGGTAGGCCAGGAAATCCCTGGGCATCTATATCGCGCGGTCGCTGAAATCCTAGCCTACATTTACCGCTTAACGGGCGGCGTTTTGCCCGGTTAGGCATGCCGAGTGCTTAATCAGTCTGTGGAAAGCATCAATGGCCTCCGCAACCAGCCAAATCGGAACACTGAAGCCAGTGGCAACCTCCAATTCGGGACGCGGCACTGATTTGAAACCCCCAGGCGGCAAACTCGTAAAAGTGGGCAAGGTGTCGTCGCCGATCGCGATGCCCAAAATGCTGAATGGCGCATCCGAACTGATCGTGCCGATGGTCGTTCTGGGCATCGTGTTGGCGATGATCGTTCCGTTGCCGTCGTTCATGCTCGATCTTCTGATCAGCACCAACATCACTCTGTCCGTGATCGTTCTGCTGGTGTCGATGTACATCACCCGGCCGGTCGAATTCACGGTCTTTCCGACGACGCTCTTACTGCTGACGCTATTCCGGCTGGCACTGAACATTTCTTCGACACGGTTGATTTTGACGCAAGGAAACTCCGGCACCGCCGCCGCCGGCCACGTGATTGAAGCCTTCGGAAACTTCGTGGTGGGCGGCAACTACGTGATCGGCCTGGTAATCTTCCTGGTCCTGATCGCGATCCAATACGTCGTCATCAATCATGGCGCCGTCCGAATCTCTGAAGTGACCGCCCGCTTCACTTTGGATGCCCTTCCCGGCAAGCAGATGGCCATCGATTCGGACCTGAACGCCGGGCTGATCGACGAGGGGGAAGCGCGTGCGCGACGTCGTCAATTGGCGAGCGAAGCCGAGTTCTACGGCGCCATGGACGGCGCTTCCCGGTTCACCCAGCGAGATGCCGTGGCGAGCATTCTGATCACGTCCATCAATATTCTGGCTGGCTTTCTGATCGGTGTCCTGCAGCACGGCATGGAACTGAAGCGCGCCTTGACTACCTATACGGTGCTGACCATCGGCGACGGACTGGTCACCGTGATCCCGGCGCTGATGATCTCGGTAACCGGCGGCATGATCGTCACCCGGGCCGGATCGGACCACAAGCTAGGTGCCGACGTTGCCAGGCAGGTATTCAGTAATCCACAACCGCTCTGGATGGCATCGGGTGTCCTGGTCGCTCTCGCGGCTTTGCCTGGACTGCCGGTTATTCCGTTCCTATTACTGGCTACTGGTGTGGGATTCTCGGCTTGGCGCATGCGGCAAAAAAGTGCCGGTGACGAGAATTTGCCGCCGGGTGCCGCTACGGCCACCGCGCCGGCGAAAGAGAACCTGGAAGACCTGCTCAAGGTGGAACCGCTCGCAATCGAGGTCGGACTCGGTCTCGTGCGGATGGTGGAAGGTGGTGCGAACTCGCCCTTGCTTCGGCGAATCGCCAATCTGCGCCGCCAGCTTGCCACCGAGATGGGGTACCTGATTCCGGCCGTACGGGTGACGGACAACCTGGCGCTGAAGGTCGGCGAGTACGTCATCTTGCTAAAGGGTGTGGAGGTCACGCGCTTCGAACTGATGCCGAACTGCGACCTGGCGATCCACGCAGGCGGCTCTCCGCAGGAAATTGAAGGAACGCCGACGAAAGACCCCGCCTTTGGCATGCCGGCCGTGTGGGTTGCGTCGAACCGCTCAGAAGAAGCGCGTCAAGCTGGCTATACAGTCGTCGATCCGGTTAGCGTCCTCGGCACCCATCTGGCTGAAATCATCCGCCGCTATTGTCACGAACTGCTATCGCGGCAGGATACCAAGAAGATTCTCGATCGGGTCGCGGAAGAGAACAGCAAAGTCGTTGAGGACCTAGTTCCCAAGCTGTTGTCGATGTCTTCGGTGCAGCGTGTCTTTCAAAACCTGCTGCGTGAGCGGGTGTCCATCCGGGATGCGGTAACGATACTCGAGTCGCTCGGGGAAGCGGCTTCGATGACCAAGAATCCGGTGCTGCTGACGGAATACGTCCGCCAGGCGATCCGGCGATCGCTGGTGAAGCCGTATCTTGCCGCGAGTGGGGAACTGCCGGCCTATTTGCTGGATCCGGCGCTCGAACAAATTGTCGAAGGCGCGGTACAGCTTTCAGAATCCACCAGCCACCTGAATCTGGATCCAACGCGGATCCGCGACTTGATCGATCGGGTGTCGCGCGGCGTGGGTGGAAGCAATTCGTCATCGGTGATTCTCGCGAGCAGCGGCGCGCGGCATTTCCTTCATCAAATTTTAGAGGGCGCACTGCCCAACATCGCGATTCTCGCGCACAGCGAAATTCCCGCTGGAATTCGCGTCGGATCGCTGGGATTGATCGGTTAGCGGCCGCCCCGAACGGCGGCGAAAGGTTTGCCGAAAGGTGACAAGTGATGACTAGCGAACAGGGAACGGCGGCGGTGATGACGTACCAGCGCGTTCCGACCGGAGCGGCTGAACGGGAACGGATGATTCTCGAACATCTGCCGCAAGTGCGGCTGATTGCCCGGCGAATCCACGAGCGGTTGCCCGAGAGCGTCAATCTGGAGGACCTGGTATCGACGGGCGTGGTCGGATTGATTTCGGCGATCGACCGCTTCGACGCCAGTCACAACGTCAAGCTTAAGACGTATGCCGAGTACAAGATTCGCGGAGCCATCCTCGACAGCTTGCGCGGCCTCGATTGGGCTCCCCGCCAGCAGCGGAAAAAGTCCAAGCAGATTGAGAGCGCCATCGCGAAGGCGGAGCAGCGTCTGCAGCGCATGCCGAGTGAAGACGAGATCGCGGATCAGCTCGGCATTTCGATCGAGGAATATCACGACTGGCTGGTCGATATTCGCGGCGTTAACCTCGGCAGCCTGGAATGCGCTTCTTCGGACGAAGATGGCAGGGACTTGCTGAAGTTCATTTCGGACGACGAGGAGTCGTGGCCCTCGCACTTACTGGAGCGAGCCGAATTGGAACGGCTGTTAGCGGACGCCATCGAGAAGATGCCCAAAATGGAAAAAACCGTTCTGGGCCTTTACTATCACGAAGAGCTGACGCTGCGAGAGATTGCGAAGATCGTGAAGCTGCATGAGTCACGTATTTCGCAACTGAAGTCGCAGGCAATTCTTCGGCTGCGGACCTACATGGAGAAATGCTGGCCGATGAACCGCGGACAAGCCGTTCTGTAGGCGGCGGATGGAAAAATTCATGCGCGACTTGCATACTCACGAACGATGGCTCTTCGACGAATTCGCGGATCGGCTCGGCGCCGCTCTCGATTCGCTAACGGGTTCGCGGCCGCCGATCGAATGGTCCGCGGTGGATTCGCCTGCCGGACGCGATCCCGCGGGTAGCCTGGTTCTCGAGAATCCACTGCACGGTATAAACGGTGCGACGGTCTGGATCCTCAGCGCTGAATCCGACGAAAAGAAAGTCAGCTCGGCCGTGCTCGAATCCGCCGGAATCAGCGAAGCGGACTCGGATCCGGAAACCTCCCGTTCCAGCTTCGTGGAATTGATTGGACAAGCTGTCAGCGGCCTGTGCCAAGCGCTATCCGGCCGCCTGTCGCGCGAAGTCACGGCCTCGACTCCCACCGCGCGCGAAGCGGGCTTGCCTCCGGAACTGCAGCTAGTTCAAGTGGCGATCCAACTCAAGTCGGGCAAGGCGGCGCTAATCATGGCTGTAAGCAAGCCATTAACCGATGCCTTGGCCCCGGCAGAGCGAAGGCTCGCGGAACCGATCGGAGCAGCGCCCGCCAAGACGCTCGATCTTTTGTACGATGTCGAATTGCCGGTCAGCGTGTCGTTCGGCCGGGCGCAATTGCCGCTCAAAGACATCATCAAGCTCACCTCCGGCTCCATTGTCGAGCTGAATCGCGCGATCAGCGAGCCGGTCGAAATCATCGTGAACAATTGCGTCATCGCCCGCGGGGATGTGGTCGTGATGGAGGGGAACTACGGAGTCAGAATCCAGCAGGTGATCAGCCGCCAGGAGCGCCTTCGGACGCTAACGTAAACGGCTATTTTTGGCGGCGGATGTAGATGGAGCCGCCGGCCACGGTGATTCGCAATACGGGGCCGCCGCCATTCAGCGAACCTTCGGCGATCCAAGGGCGCGCGCGATCGATCTCGGATACTTTGGGGCGAATCTCCGGGAAATCGGAAATGATCTTGCCCAGACTGGGGCCGGAATCGTTCCGCGCCTGCACAGCGAGCGAAAGGCTGGCCGGGATCAGGACCGTAACATCGCCCGAACCTGCCCAAAGAGACGAATCCTCAAGGCGCGCTCCGGACATCAACTCAGCGAGGATACTGCCGTAGGCTGTCGACGCCCGAACCGGACCTGCGAGGCTCTTGAAGCGAATAGCCCCGGCTGCGGATTCGCAGTGGACGCCGCGGGCAGTCCCGATTTGAATGGATCCGCCGCGAGTCTCCGCCGAGACCATTCCGCCGGCCTGAAGCACTTCGATCAAGCCTTCGCCGGAACGGGCCGAAACGCTCGAAGCGGCGCGTTCCACCTGGATGTTGCCGCCCTGGGTGAAAGCGTGAAGCGGACCGCCGACCTCGCGGACGGAGATTTCGCCGCCTGCCGTGTCGCACCAGGTTTCTCCGCGCGCGCTTTCGACGTAGATTGAGCCAGCTCCGGAATTGCATCGAACCGGTCCGGCCACTCTACCGATCCGGATTTCGCCGCCGCCCGTCTTTGCAGTCGCGCCGGCTCCGACGCGATCGACCACCACTTGGCCAGCGGAGGTGATCGCGGTAATCAGACCTTCCAGATCCGTCACCTCCACGCCGCCGATTTGCGTTTCGACCCACGCTTCGCGCAGCGTCTTCGGAACTTTGATCATCACCTCGGTCAAGACACCGGGGTTTTCGACGGTCATTAAAGCAAGCGTCGTATTCTCGCCGCGCGGACGCGTATTGACAACCAAGGAACCAATCGTCCGCCGCGCATCGAGTTCGGTGCGGGCCTTCGTGCGCTGCGTAACCGTGTATTGGATCCGGTCCACGGCGGCGCCGCGCAACGTGACGCGACCGCGGGTTGCGATTTTTAGCGTTCCGATGGAGGAGCAGGGCGCGGAGCCTTGCCGGGTCAGAATCCAGTACCCGCCGTCCCGCGTCATTACCGAGGGCTGTTCGGCGCTGGTCTGCGCTCCGAGCAAGGACGCCAGTCCGATCGACGCCAGGATTGTGAAAACCGACTTCATATTGCTTTCAAATGCCTACGCACGTCATCATTTCTACGCGCGCCGGGCGCTTCCGTAACGCCGGTCCACCCCATTGGCACAGGGAAGGCCAATTGTCTCTCTTTTAATAGGTCTCAGCGGACGCGTTCAATTCTTCGAGAGCGCGCTGACAACGCATTCGAACATAGCCGTTGCTTTCCTTGCGCATGAGTTGCCGCAGGACGCCGATCAACTGCTGCTGTCCGCCACCGCGCGTCAGGCCTTGCGTCAAAAGATCAATGGCCTCGGCGCGTACGCCCGGATTCAGGTCGGAAAGCACAGTCTGCGCCAGAGTCTTCTGCACCTCCGGCTCCTGTGCGAATGCCTTCAGGCCAGCCAGCGCCTTTAAACGAACGCCCGCATTCGAATCATGCTGCATCGCATACATCAGTGCTTCTCGAACTTCCGATTCGTCGGAGCGGCCGTTGAGAATTCCGAGCGTCTCGCCCCGCAACCCTGGATCCTGCGAATCGCGCGCCGCGGCGAGCAGCATCTGGCGGATCGGAGCATCATCCAGCTTTCCCGAAACCACGCGCTGGCGCGTCTCATCGAGGACAATCTGAACCCGTCCAGCTCCATCCGGTTCGACATACCGAACGCGCGACATGGTTGGATCGGCCTGCGCCACAGCTGCTGCTGGCTTCGCGCCCGGAACTCGATCGACGGTCAGCAGCGCTCCGACGAAGCCGATCATGAGCAACGCGAGCGCGCCGATCGGTCGGGGAACATGCCAATTCCAGACGGCGGAGATTGTGCTCCGGACTTTGGTCCAGGGACTGGCCGCTACCACTGCGGCGACTTTGCGCTCCTGCTCCAAGCGTTCCCACAAGGATTCCCGGCAGTTGCGCAGTAAGACCGTGGAAGGTTCCGCCGCCCTACTCGAAAGAGCGGCGTTCATGGCCCGAACAAGATCCAGTTCATCCCGGCAAGCCGCACACCCGCTGAGGTGATCTTCGACGCGGTCTTCCTCGTCAAACGTCAATTCGCCGTAGAGGAACAGCGGCAGCGTATCTTTCACGCCTTGACAGTTCATAAAAAATCTCCCAAAGCAGCCCGCATCTTTTGCGTGGCCCGGAACAGGCAGTTCTTCGCCGCCTCTTCCGTCGTCCCCAGCATTTCCCCGATGGCACGCAGCCGCAGGCCCTGATAGTGGCGCAGCTCAAAAACCATCCGTTCGCGCGGAGTCAACTCCGCCAGAGTCTCCCGGATTTTCGACTTCAATTCCCCGCTAAACAAAGACCGTTGCGGATTGCCGTCCGCCCGCTCCTCGGCGACCGAATCCATGCGATCCAACGGACCCTCGGCGGTCGTTAATACGGTCGGCTCCTCGCGCCGGACTTTCCGCTTGCGCAAGTGATCCAGGCAGAGGTTGGTTACGATTCGATAGAGCCACGTATGAAAACTGCAATCGAACCGGAACGCGTGGAGGTTTTTGAAAACTCGTAGAAACGCTTCCTGGTAAACGTCTTGCGCGTCGTCCGGCGAACGCAGAAGGTTCATCGCCAGCCGGAGCACACTTTGGTCGTAGCTCCGGACCAGTTGCTCAAACGCGGCCTGATCGCCCGTTTGAGCCGCCCGAATCAGCGACGATTCGTCCATGTGCGCGGCCGAATTTATGATCACCGCCGTCGCGGGTCCACCCTTTCGAAACGCGTTTCTTTGCAGCGGCAACATTGAGATAGACGAGCCCGTGCCCAAAAGGTCACAAGCGACTGGCCCGGCTATTTGTAAAGATTCCGTGGTGAAGTGGCCCCAAAGAGGGGCCAAGCGGTCTCTAGTTGGCGAGTTCCAGTTCGATCTTCTTGGCGGCTGCGTCCAAGTTGGTGACTTTAAAAGACCGGATCTGGCCCGCTTTGATCGGTTCCGGACCCGACGCCGCTCCGCCGCCGCTCTTCCAGCGAGCAGTAAGGAGGGCCGTCATGGACGAAAGGTCGGCGGGAGCCGCTTTCGGGGCCGCGGCGGCGGATCCGCCAGACAGAATACAGGTCGCCGTCACGCCCTCGTCCACCTGGACTTTGGCGCGCGTGCTGCTGACATCGACCACCCGGCCGGTGACCATATCGCCGACCTTGTGTTCGGCGATATATTCGTCGGCGCTCGACAGCGGAATCGGTTCCAACTGCTTCATGCCGAGACGAACCCGCCGCCGATCTTCATCGAGGCCGAGGACCTGGGCGCGGACCACTTGTCCAACCTTCAAAACTTCGCTGGGGTGGTTCAATCGCTTTTCGCGGCTGATATCCCCAATGTGGATCATGCCCTCGAGGTCGTTGCCAAGATCGACGAAGACTCCGAACGGCTGCAACGAAGTGACCGGGACGTCAAAAATGGCGTCCTTCACATACTTCTCTTTCGCGTCTTCCCACGGATCGCCGAGCGCCTGTTTGAGGCCGAGAGAGATCCGGCGTTCGCCTGGATTTACGCCGAGAATGACGGCTTCCACCAGTTCGCCCGGCTTCAGAATGTCGGACGGCTTGCGAACCTTTTTGGTCCACGACATTTCGGAGACGTGGATCAGGCCTTCAATACCCGGTTCGAGTTCGACGAACGCGCCGAAATCGGTGAGGCGCGTGACGGTGCCCTTCAGACGCTCGCCCACGGTGTACTTGTCGGCGACCAGCGACCACGGATCCGGCAGCAGTTGCTTCCGGCCCAGCGAGATCTTCCTGGTAGCGGCGTTGACTTTGAGAACCTTGACTTCGATCGTATCGCCGACTTTGAGGACGTCCGAAGGCTTCGCCACACGGTTCCAGGCCAGATCGGTGACGTGCAGCAGTCCGTCGAGGCCACCCAAATCAACGAACGCTCCGAAGTCCGTCACACTGCGGATGGTGCCGGTGAGAATGGCGCCTTCCTGGATCGCGTCGAACGCATCCGACTTCGCGCGCATGCGCTGCTCTTCGAGCACAGAACGGCGATCGACGACGATGTCGTCCTTCTCTTTATCGAGCTTGATCAGCCGGCACTCGATTTCCTGGCCGACCAACTTGTCCATCTCCGCCTGATCCCGCGCACCGCTGCGCGAGGCCGGCATGAAGGCGGTCATGCCAATGTCGACGCGGAGTCCGCCCTTGACGGATTCCTTCACGACGCCGGCGATCACCTTCTTCTCGGCAAACGCGGATTCGAGCGCGGACCAATCCTTCGGCCGCTCCACCTTCATCGTCGAGAGCTGATAATTGCCCTCCTGATCGCGGCCCGTAATCGTCACGATCAGCTTGTCGCCGACTTTGACGAGCACTTCGCCCTTGTCGTCCTTGACCGACGCGATCGGAAGCAGGCCGTCGTTTTTGCGGCCAATGCCGACGAAAACGGACTCCGCGTCCATCGACACGATAACGCCTTGCAGCGTCTCACCGCGTTTGGTCGCGTGCTCCTTTTCAAATTGCGAAAGGATATCGGCAAACGAGTTGTCGACAGGAGTCTCATCGGCCAAAGACTCGGCGGACGGACTTGCGCCCAAGGCCAGTTCTTGGGCCTCGGAGAAAAGGGGAAATTTGGGGAACGTCATGAAAACCGCGTGGATTGCTCTTGCGTCTAGCTATTGTGTCACAATCTTCGTCAGGATCGCACGCCCCACCGATGGCAGAACCCGCTGGAATCGATACTGACTCGAGCGCGTCCACGTGGCGCAAGTGGATCCGCCCGCAGGATGTCGTCTGGCTGCTGCTGTTTTTCGCCTTGGCGTTCTATAGCCCGGGCCAAAGCCTGATTGAGCTCAGCCTGCTTCCCGCGCTCGCGCTGTTCCAGGTGGTCGCTACTAAACTGCGGGTCTTTGCGACCCCGCGCGGCAGCCTGATCGCCATCGCCGTCGAACTTGCCATCGCTTACGCGCTGATGCGATTCACCGGCGGAATCAGCAGCAGTTACTACATCGTCCTGCTGTTGCCGGTCATCTTCGCAGGCACCACCTTGGGCCTGGTCGGAATGGCGTCCGTGACATTTTTCGCGATGGCCGAATACCTGTCGCTGCTGTTGCTGATCGATTGGAGCACGCAGTACATCGAGCCCAAAGAGATCTTCGAATTGGTTCTGCGCATCGGCGTTTTGCCAGTGGTTGGCATGCTAACGCACGAGTTGGCGGAAGCCAATCGCCGCGCTGCGCGCCAATATCAATTGGTAGCGCAGCAATTGGCGACGGCCAACAAAAGCCTGGTCGAAGCCGAAGCCGCCGTGCGCCGGTCGGAACGATTAGCAGCCCTCGGCCAGTTGACCGCCGGCCTCGCCCACGAACTTCGTAATCCGCTCGGCACCATCAAAACATCCGCAGAAATGTTGTCGCGCAACGTTCCCGCCGAGAATGACGTCGCCCGCGAAATGGCCGGCTTCATTTCGGGCGAAGTCGATCGGGCAAATTCGCTGGTCACGCGTTTCCTGAATTTCGCGCGGCCTCTGCGGCTACAGTTGTCTCCGCAGCATCTAGATTCGGTCCTCGATCGTGCGCTTGCGGATTTCAATCGCCGCAAGCCGCCGTTCGACGTCGAGGTCTATAAGAATTATTCGCCGGAACTTCCGAAGGTCGCGCTCGATGCGGAAATGTTTTCGAGCGTGATATTGAATTTACTCACTAACGCCGCCCAAGCGAGTCCGCCCAAAGCCGCCGTCACCCTAAAGACGCGGCTGCTCGAAGAAGCCGTAGAAGTTTCTGTAATCGACCGTGGCTCCGGGATCCAGCCGGAGCATATCGAAACGATTTTCAATCCCTTTTTTACGACGAAAACGGATGGCGTCGGGCTCGGTCTGGCCATCGTCTCGAAGATTGTGGATGAGCATGGCGGCCAGATCTCGGTCGAAAGCGAAGTTGGGCAAGGGACGGTTTTCCGTATCGTGCTTCCGTTCGCCGGCCGCGCTCTCGCCGCCGCGCCATCCCGCAAGCGGCAATAAAAAGCCACAATAGATTCAGAATGCCTGGAACCGTACTCGTTGTTGAGGACGAAGATAAACTCCGCCGCGTGATTGAGCTCCAGCTGCTGTCCGCTGGCTATGAAGTCAAGCAGGCGAGCACGGCGGAAGCCGGCTTGAAGCTGGCGGACCAGACGGACCTTGTCATCACGGACATGCGTCTTCCCGGCATGGACGGTCTGCAGCTGCTGCAATTATTGAAAGATCAGAACGCTCACACGCCGGTCATTGTGATGACCGCGTTCGGCACCGTCGAAAACGCGGTGGAGGCGATGAAGGCAGGCGCTGTCGATTTCCTGCTGAAGCCTTTTTCGCTCGACCACCTGATGACGGTCGTCCAAAAGGCGTTCGACATCCGCGCCTTGCGGGATGAGAATCGGCAACTCCGCGAAGCCCTGGAAGTTCGCTACCAATTTGAAAACATCGTCGGCCGCAGCGGGGCGATGCAAGAGATTTTTGCAACCGTGAATCGGGTCGCGCCGACTCGCGCCACCGTTTTGCTGGCGGGCGAAAGCGGAGTGGGAAAGGACATGATCGCGCGCGCCATCCATCATCACTCGCCGCGGCGCGATCGGCCGTTTGTCAAGATCAACTGCACCGCGCTGCCCGAGAATCTGATGGAGAGCGAACTGTTCGGCTACGAGAAGGGCGCGTTCACGGGCGCGAATATCGCCAAGCCCGGCAAGTTTGAACAGGCCGACACCGGCACCGTGTTTCTCGATGAAATCGGCGACGTTCCTGTGTCCATCCAAGTCAAACTCCTACGCATTCTTCAGGACCGCGAACTCGAGCGGCTGGGCAGTAACAAAACGAAACACATCGATGTTCGCGTGATCGCGGCGACGAATGTGGATCTACGCGCCGCGCTTGAACAGGGGACATTCCGCGAGGATTTGTACTACCGCTTGAACGTCGTGCCGATGAACATTCCTCCGCTGCGCGAACGCAAGGAAGACATTCCGTACCTTACGAATCACTTCATCAAAAAGCTCGCGCCGGAACTTGGCGTTCCGGTCGAGGGATTAACCGATGCGGCGATGGACCGCCTTCTCGAATATCACTGGCCCGGTAATGTTCGCGAATTGGCAAACGTGCTCGAACGCAGCATGGTTCTGGCGAACGGCAAGTTGCTTGAGGCCGCCGATATCAAGATCGATTCCGGTGGGCGTCCGAAAACAGCAACGCAATCCGACGGCTTCCTACCTGACGGCTTCACGCTCGAACAGTACGAGCAGGAATTGATTCGCGAGGCCTTAAAGCGTGCTGCCGGAAACAAGAGTCAGGCTGCGCGATTGCTGGGTCTGACGCGGAATGCTCTGCGGTACCGGCTGACCCAGATGGGCCTCGAAACGTAATTCCGAGCACCTGGTTCAGACGAGGTTAATCGTGCCGCGGCAGGTCTTGGCGCCGCATCCGCACTTGACCGTTTCGTCTTCCTTCGGGAAGTGATAGTCGATCGTCAGTTCTTCCCCTTTACGGATGTCGCGCTTCGACACATAAAGGATGCGGCCATTCACGACCTTCGCCGCGATGTTTGGTTCGCAGGAGTGATTGATGAATTCCGCGCCGCTGCCATTCACGCTTCCGTCGAGCGTCCAATAGCTGTCTAGAGTAAAAAGGTAATTGAACTCGGCCGTTTCGGCGCGCCGCTTCGTCTCCCGGCGGCTGATCCGCTCGCCTGTATATTCGATGACCTTCTTGCCTTTGGGAATCGGCTCGCCCGCGTAAATCCCCCAGCGATGAATCTTGGAGGATTTGAGGTTCAGGCGGAACCGCGCCATGGCCGCGTTGATGGATGGTTTAGAAGTCGTCGTCAACCTTTTTCTTACTCTTTCGGCGCATGATGATGATCGCTACGCACGCGACTGCGAGAACTCCAGCAATGATTCGTACGGTAGATTCGTCCACAGCTCGTCTCCCTTACTTCGCCGCACCCGCGGCGCAGTTCTCAAAGACGATAACACACGAACGCGGGATGACCGCCGCGCTCAGTGTATTTTTTTGGGTTACCCCATCTTTTGCTTTAGTACGTCGATCAGCTCCTGTACCGCCGCGGCGCTCTTCGCGAGCATCGCCTTTTCGTCATCCAGTAGCGCGATCTCGTACACCTTTTCGATTCCGTCCGAGCCCAGCTTTACCGGCACGCCAACGAAAATGTCCTTATAACCGTACTCGCCTTGCAGCAGCGCGGCGCAGGGCAGCACCTTCTTCTTGTCCTTCAAAATGGACTCGACCATTTCGACGGCCGCAGCCGACGGAGCGTAATACGCGCTGCCCGTCTTCAGGTACTTCACGATTTCGGCGCCACCGTTGCGTGTGCGATCCACCAGCTTGTCGAGCGTTTCCTTGCTCATCAGTTCTGCCAGCGGAATACCGGAGACGCTGCTGAGGCGGGTGACCGGAACCATGGTGTCGCCGTGTCCGCCGAGGACCACCGCTGTCACGTTCTCGACAGAAACCTGCAGTTCGGCTGCGATAAACGTGCGGAAACGGGCCGTATCCAGCACGCCCGCCATGCCGATCACGCGATTGCGCGGGAAACCTGTCACCTTCTGGGCGACCCAGCACATGGCGTCCAGCGGGTTCGTCACGAGTACGATGATGGCGTTCGGCGAATACTTCGCCACCTGCTCCATCGCGCTTTTGACGATCTCGTAATTCGCAAACAGAAGATCGTCGCGACTCATCCCCGGCTTGCGCGGGAAGCCCGCGGTCATCACCACGATGTCTGAATTCGCCGTCGGCGCGTAATCGTTCGCGCCCGTGATCATGACGTCGTAGCCCTCAATCGGGCCCGATTGCAACATGTCGAGGCCCTTGCCCTGTGGCACGCCTTCGACGATGTCCACCAGAACCACGTCCGCCAATTCTTTATGAGCAATGTTCAGGGCGCAGCTCGCGCCGACATTGCCGCCTCCAACTACTGTGACCTTTTTTCGCATAGAAAGTTGAGTATATCGAATGGCCCTACCGGTTTGATATATTCACCAAGCGGCGCACCTTCGGAAAGGCAGGCACTCAGTGTATTTTGATGATTACGAGATTGGCGGAACCAGCAAGACGCGTTCGCGCACGATCACCGAAGCCGACATCGTGAACTTTGCTGGGGTTTCGGGCGACTTCGTGGAATTGCATGTCAGTGAGGAGTACGCGAAGAAGGGCCCCTTCGGCCGCCGGATCGCCCACGGTTTCCTGACCCTCAGCGTGGCCAGCGGATTGATGGTGCAGGCGGATCCGCACCAGGAAGTGATCATCGCGTTCTACGGCATCGACAAGCTGCGCTTCCTGCAACCGGTCTTCATCGGCGATACCATCCACGTGACGAAGAAGGTTGTAGAGCTTCAGAAAAAAGCCGCGGACCGCGGGGTAGTCGCCTTCGAGACGACCATTCTGAATCAGCGCGACGAGCCAGTGGTGGTTTTCTTCGACCGCCTGATGGTCAAGTGCCGCGGCGAATAATCCATGCACGCACTCGAAGGATTATTGGTTCTGGATTTGACGCGCCTGCTTCCAGGAGCGGTCGCCACGCAATGGCTGCGCAACTTCGGGGCCGAGGTCATCAAGATCGAACTGCCCGGTACCGGGGATTACGCGCGCCAGTTGGGTCCGACCACATTCGAAGAAACCAATCGCGGAAAGAAAAGCATTACGCTCGATCTGAAAGCTGCCGCTGACAAAGACGCGTTCCTGAAACTGGTGCCTAGCGCCGACGTCGTCTTCGAAGGAAATCGGCCCGGCGTTATGGAACGGCTTGGGCTCGGCTATGACACGCTGCGCGAGCTGAATCCGCGGATCATCTATGTGTCGCTGACCGGCTACGGCCCAGATGGCGACTTCGCGGATCTGGCCGGGCACGACATCAATTACTTATCGCTCGCCGGCGTCCTCGATCAAATCGGAATCGCCAATGGCGCGCCAGTCATTCCTGGAGTCCAGTTGGCGGACCTCGCTGGTGGCTCGATGCAAGCCGTCATCGGTGTGCTGCTGGCACTGGCTGCGCGTGAGCGGACCGGGCGCGGTCAGCGTGTCGATGTTTCGATGACCGACGGAGCCGCGGCGCTGCTTCCGGTGATCAAGGGAATGGTGGATGCGACCGGTATCATTCCCAAGCGCGGCGACGAAATGCTGTGCGGCGCATTCGCCTGCTACAACGTGTATCGCGCGGGGGACGGACGCTACGTTTCGATCGGCGCCCTTGAGCCCAAGTTCTGGCAGAACCTCTGCACCGGACTCGGCCGTCCGGACCTGATTGCGGATCACTTTGCGCCCGAGCCTCGCCGTTCGGAATTGAAAGCGGACCTCGCAAAGATCTTCGAGGCCCGAAGTGCCGAAGAATGGTTCTCATTGTTGGGCGGCAAGGATTGCTGTCTGACGCCAGTTCGAACCGTCGCCGAAGCGCATACCGCGTCCGTCATTCCGCGGATGAGCGAGACCCCCGGCGCCGTCGGCGAAAAGGCTCCGGCGCTGGGCGCGCATAACGAATCCATTCTGGGAAGGCGCTCATGAACCTAACGTATTGCCTGCGAAGGGCGTGCACCTTGTTCCCGAATCATGTTGCGATTCGGGACGCCGAATCTACTTGCACTTACGCTGAGTTTGGCCGCCGCGTGCATCGATCCGCCGCACTTCTCCGCGATCTGGGCCTTGAGAAAGGCGACCGCGTATCCGCGCTGCTGCTGAATTCGCCCGAATATTTTGAACTGTATTACTCGACGCTTTTTTCGGGCACCGTGATTGTGCCGTTGAACACCCGCTGGAACGTAGCGGACATCGCCTTCTCGATCCGCGACTCCGGCTCGCGTGCTTTGGTTGTCGATGCGAAGTTCGCGCCGCTGGTTCCGGAAATTCGGACCGCGGTTCCGGAGTTGGAATTCGTTCTATTTGCCGGAGCTGGCGACGCCGCCGGAATGATTCCTTACAATACGCGCGTTAATTCGGCAGACCCGCAAAAATATTCCTGGCAAGAGCCAGCCGAGGACGATCTCGCCGGACTTTTTTACACCAGTGGCACCACCGGCGGGCCCAAGGGCGTGATGCTCAGTCACCGCAACATGTACGCGAACACTCTTCACGGCATGCTGGTGCTCGACCTCCAGCCCGGTGCCGTGTGGCTGCATTCGGCGCCGATGTTTCATCTGGCGGACCTCAGCAGCCTGCACTCTCTATCGCTGCTCGGCGCGGAACACGTCTTCCTTCCGACCTTCGATGCGGAAGAAACGCTGCGCTTGATCGAGCGCCACGGCGTCACCAACCTCGTGCTGGTTCCGACCATGATCAATATGGTTGTGAACCATCCGAACTTCCGAAATTACAACCTCAAGACGCTGCGCCGCGTCCTCTATGGAGCTTCACCAATGCCGCTGCCATTGCTCGAAAAGGCAATGGCGGAAATCCCGTGCTCGTTCGCGCAGGGTTATGGCATGACGGAAGCCAGCCCTCTGATTACGGCGCTGCAGTGGGCGGATCACAAGCTCGAAAACACCGATCGCAAATTCGCGCCAGTGAAGTCCGCGGGAAAGCCGGTGATCGGCGTCGAAGTCCGCATCGTCGACGACTACGATGTCGATGTACCCGTCGGGGAGGTCGGCGAAGTCATCGCGCGCGGCGCGAACGTGATGCAGGGCTACTGGAATCGCCCCGAAGTCAACAAGGAAGTTTTGCGGAACGGTTGGCTGCACACCGGCGATCTCGGCGCCTTCGATGAGGAAGGATTTGTGTACATCCTCGATCGCAAGAAAGACATGATCAAGCCGGGCGGCGAAAACGTCTATACGCCGGAGATCGAATCCGCCATCATGGCGCACGCCGCCGTTCTCGAAATCGCCGTCATCGGCGTGCCCCATGAAAAATGGGGCGAGACCATCCGCGCCGTAGTGACTCGCCGCGAAGGCGCGAGCCTGACCGAGAACGAACTGATCGAATGGTGTCGCAGCCGCCTGACTCACTTCAAGTGCCCGACCTCGGTCGTCTTCGTCGAGGCGCTCCCGAAGGGCGGGACCGGCAAAGTGCAGAAGAACATCCTGCGCGATCAGTACGGCGCCGCGAGTTCGGCCACGGCGTGAAAGCGTATGTTTATTTCATCGGCAAGACTCGCGATCCTCACCTGAACGGCGCAGCCGAAGAATACTTCAAACGCGCGCAGCGCTATCTGAAATGCGAGATTCGGGAAATCCACGCCGAGCGTTTCGACCTCTTTGCGAAGCACCCCAGCGCCACCAAAATCTTTCTTGATCCCGAAGGTCGTCCACTCGATTCCCAGCAATTCGCGAAGCTCATCGGCAAAGCGGAAGACGAGGCTCGCGACCTGGTCTTCCTGATTGGCGGCCACGATGGTTTGCCGCCCGAATGGAAGAAACGGGCGGATCTTCTACTCTCGCTCTCCGCGATGACCTGGCCCCACGAACTCGCGCGCGTCATGCTTGCCGAACAAATTTATCGCGGACTCACCATCTTGCGCGGCCATCCCTATCCGCGCTGAAAGCATTTTCTCATCGAAGGATGAGCCTGAAGCGGGGCGTTGAGGGTGGGTGAGGCTGGAGTCTTTCTTTTTTGTTTGAGGAAAGAAGCAATCGTAGGCGCTGTGGGAATGTGGGAAACGCGGGAGCGTTTTCCAAGGGCGGTGGGCGGCGGTGGGAAACCGGCGCGGAGCGCCCATCGCTGGCGATGGCGGTTTTCCACGGACGTCCACGGCCCGGCATTTCCACAGCGCTCCGGGGTCGGGCGTTTGGTAGCGATCAAGCGCTGAGTTTGGCGATGCGG
>JBBQWZ010000020.1:0-103608 GCA_038210135.1 Bryobacterales bacterium | reverse complement strand
AACACCCGGACCTGTTCCAGGCTCAACTTCCCGTCGTCCATGCTGATGATCAATCCCCAGCATGCGGAATCTCCCTCCCAGGCTCATCTTGTATGAGAATCAAACCCTTCCTTCAGGCTCATCTTGCATGAGACAAGACTTCGATTTCAATCCAGCCGGCTTCGCGGGTTATTCTAGTATCAATGCGTTTTCTAACCCTATTATTGCCGTTCGCGCTGATGGCGCAAACGCCCCCAGCCCCCGCACAACCGAAGGCGCCGCCGACTCCGGCGCAGCCCAAGGCAGCTCCCGCGACTCCCTCCAAACCTGCCGCGCCGGGCACGGATCCGGTCGTCATCAGCGTTGGCACGTTCTCGATGAAGCAAAGCGAATTCGAGAAGTTGTTCGAGAGCCTTCCGGAACAGGCGCAGAAAAGTGGAAAGCGCAAAGTCGCCGAGCAGATCGCGGAGATCAAAGGCCTGGCGCAACTGGCGCGCGAACGCAAGGTCGATCAGAACCCTAAGATTCAGCAACAGATGGCGCTCCAGGTGGACACGTTGCTGGTGAACGCGCTGTACAACGACCTGACCGCGTCGATCAAAATTTCAGACGCGGACGTGAAGAAGTATTACACCGAGCACAAGAACGATTATGAGTCCGTCAAGGCGCGCCACATCCTGATTCGCTTTGCGGGATCGCGTGTGCTGCTGAAGCCGAACCAGAAGGATTTGACCGACGCCGAAGCCTTGGCCAAGGCCAAAGAAATTCAGAAGAAGATTGCCGGAGGCCTGGATTTCGCCCAGATCGCGAAGGACGAATCGGATGACACCGGTTCCGGCGCGCAGGGCGGAGACCTCGGCAGCTTCAATCACGGGCAGATGGTCGAGGCCTTTGACGCTGTGGCGTTTTCACTGCCTGTCGGCAAGGTCAGCGATCCAGTTAAGACGCCGTTCGGCTACCACTTGATCCAGGTGCAGGAGCACATCAGCAAGACGCTCGAAGATGCGAAGCCCGAAATCGAAGCCGCGCTTCGGCCGGAGCTGGCGCGCAAGATGATGGATGAGCTGAAAAACAAGAACTCTCCGAGGCTGGACGACGGGTACTTCGGTAAATAGCGGCTACTCGGTGGGCGCTTTGGTCTCGCCGTCGTCTTCTTCCTCGGGCGTTTCCTCGAGTAGTTCGGCTTTGGCCGCGTGGCGTTTGAGGACCTTGATTGCGTTGCTGGTTCCGAAGCCGGCGCCGCGTAGTTTGCGGTAGGCGGACGCTAGTTCGCGCTCGTCTTTGAGCAGTATTCCGAGGTCTTTGCCGCGATATTTCCGTTCGAGAAAGCGCTCGATCAGCGCGGTTTCGTCCACGTCGCGGAACGCTTCCGCGACGGCTTTCTCGGCCACCGCCGGGGCGACGCGGCGGCCGCGTAAGTCTCGCAGAACGCGCATCTTTCCGAACGACCGGTTCTCGATGCGGGCGGTCGCAAAGGCCTCCGCGAGTTTGCTGTCGTTCAGGTATCCGGCATCTTTGAGCTTCACCAGCACATCGTCAATATCGGAGGGCTCCGCGGCGCGGCGGCGGAGCTTTTCTCTTAGCTCGTTGATGGAAAGAGCGCGTCCGGCAAGCAGGATCAGCGCGCGGTTCATCAATCCGTCCGCTGTCAGCGGTTTGGGCGCGGCACGGTTGCGCTTATGCTCAAAAGAGGGCACGCCCGAAATTGTACGCTACACTTGCAATAGGAAAAACGGTTCGGGGGGTGGAATTTTGCCCTCGAGAAAATTCTTTGATCGAAAACCACCCGGAAACGGGTCATTAGGTGGAGGAGAACACGACATGGAAGACGACAGCAAACTTTCTTTTTTCTTTCTAGGATTGGGCTTGGGGGCCGCGTTGGGCATTCTGTTCGCGCCGAAAACTGGTGAGGAAACGCGCGAATTTCTCCGCAGCAAAGCGGGCGAAGGAAAAGATTATCTGAAGCGCCGCGGCGACGAAGTGTACGATGCCGCCGGAAACGTAATCGAGCGGACCCGGACCGCCGCAGAGGAAGCCCTCGAGCGCACTAAGTCCACCGTTGGGCGGCAGAAAGATAATCTGTCGGCGGCGGTCGAGGCCGGAAAACAAGCGTACCGCGAAGCGGTCGCCGGCACGACGACTCCTGAGAACGTCTAAACCCACTTCGAAACGGTGTCTACGTGGACCAGAACCTGCTGATCTTAATGACCGTCGTGGCGGTTGCCGCGACTGCGGCGTTGTGCGTGCAAGCTGCGATGCTTTTCGGCATTTGGAAGGCATCGAAGGCGACGCACGAGCGGCTGGTTCACGTGCTTCCGCGGATCGAACGTTTTCTGGAGACGTCGGAAGACGCGATCTCGCAAAGCAAAAAGCAGATTCTGGAAATCACGACTAAAACCAATCTGATTCTCGATTCCACGCGAGTTCAACTTGCCAAGGTGGATGATTTGTTGACCGACGCCTCGACGCGCGCGAGATTCCAGATGGATCGTGCCGAACTGGTGCTCGACGACGCGATGACCAAGGCGCAAGAGACTGTCGCCGTGGTCCACAACGGTGTGATGAAGCCACTGCGCGAGGTGCAGGGCGTCGCGGCCGGTCTGCGCACCGCGTTTCAAGTGCTGCTGAAGGGCGGCCGTCCGAACGTAGCGTCTGCCACGCAGGACGAAGAGATGTTCATCTAGTTCCAGGCAAACGAAATAGAAAAGGGGAGGCGCCGAGTTGGTGCCTCCCCTTCATGATTGCCGGACTCTTATTTCATGCTTTCGAGGCGGCAAATGAAGCCCCAGCCGCCGCCGAGCTCGCTGATCGCGAGGATCAATTCGTTACGGCCTTTCTTCAGCGGAATGTATACCGCGTCGTCTTCCGGATCCATAATGCCGAGGAAGCCTGGGTCGCGGAAATTCTGCGCGCTGCGCCCGCGGTACAGGATCTTGCCGTTCAGGAACAGGCTGACGTCGTCGCTATAGCCGAACGAAAGCTTCTTCACCTGGTCGCGATCGGACTCGATGATGGCCTTGGCGTAGACCAGCTTCATACCCTTCTGCGGGTCCATTCGTTTAGAAAAATCGGTCGCGAAGGAAACGTTGATCCGCGGACTGTCCCGATACCGGTTGATCGGCACGAAACCGGGCGCTTCCGCCTCGACGTCTTGCCACTTCAGGGAGCTGATCTCCGCCGCTGTCAGGGGCTTCTCAAGATTGCGATCGAGGGCGTCGTAGGATGGCGAGAGGCTCCACTTGGTCAGCATGTTGGGAGGCATCGCAGGCAGATTGCGCTTCCACGGGGCGTCGGCTGTGGTCTTGACTTCGAAATTCGAAAAGTAGGTCTCGCCCTGAAGGACCAGCAGGGCTAGCTGCCCTCTTTCGACGCCACTTTTCAGGTCGGGCATCACCAAAGCAGGCTTGTCCATATCCGTGACGAAGAGTTGCGCCTGCGCGCCAGTTACGACGAGGCGCATGTGGAACCAGACGCCCTTCGGAATATCGACAGCGCCGGTGAAGCCGGGTCCGCTGTAGATCTGCCAATTGCGGCCGCCGTTCAGGACAGGCGTATATTGCATTGCATCCGGATATCCGGACTTGTGCGGGCGAAGATAGACCTCTTCCCCGTTTGCGCCTTCGTTGGCGACGCGGAACATAAAGCCGAAGAAGCCGCGGCTGGCGGGAGCAGCTACGTCGACATCGACGATGGCGTCACGCATTTCGAAATCGCTCAGGACGGCTGCAGCCCCCTCCAAAGACAGACATTTCCGCCCCAGGTATTCGGTCGTCTTGGCACGACCCTGCAGATCCCAGCGCTTCGAATCCGGCGGCACGGAGAGCACGACGCCCGGCTCGGCGAGTGCGACGGACCCTAACAAAAGAGCGCCCAATGCGCCGCAAACCATGGTTTTGTGCATTGCTCCCAGCTTCCGCTCAAGCGGCTGCGCGGACCGACCGCAGCACCTTTTGATTGCAGACGTAGCCCGGCCAATTTCGTAAGGGCTGGCCGGGCCGGTCGGCTTGCATTTCTGGTGTATTTCGCCCCAAGCGACTCACCAACGACGCGCCGCGCACTAGACTGAAGACGTGCGGTTTTCGTATCTTCTCCTGTCGGTGGCACTGTGCGGGTTGCCCGCGGAAGGCGCCTTATCGGCTCCGGAACTGCTGCGGCAGATCCGCGAATCCGGGCTGGACCCCATGGCTTGTTATCGCGTTCGCGATCTGCAGATCACGCGGGAAGACATCAAGTTGTATCTGTCCGACGGGTATCTGATCTTCACGAAGCCCGTGAACGGGCGCCGCTTGAATGCGATCTTCAGCGGGGACACCGACACTGGCGACGCGGAAGTATTGCTCGTTCCGCCAGTCCGAAGCGAACGGTTGTCCCTGTCGAACTTCACTAAATCGCCAACCTTGAACGAGCACATCCAATCCGCTCTGTTCGTGTTCACCGACGGCGGCGCCGAGGAAATAATCGCCCGACTGGAAGAGGAGAAAGCAGCGAAGGTTCCGGAAATGGGCGCATTGCTCGAATCGCGCTGGAACCCGGTGCTGCGCAACGTGCTGCCCGGATTTGAAGTGCGCCTGGTGGACGATCTGCTTCGAGGAAGAAACGCCGCGACCGGATTGTTCTTCATGACCGCGGTCGGCAAGACGCTGGGCGCGTTCGATGTGATGTACGACCCCACATCGAGGGAGCAAATCATCGTCGGTCAGTTGACAGAGCGGGAGGGACGTCCCGCCTATGACATCTGGACGGCGTTTCCTTCGCGGTCGGTGCGCACGGGACGGACCAGGATTGAAGAGGCCAGCTACGCGGCGACGCGATTCAAGATCGACGCGCGTATGGACACCGCTTTGAAGATCAAGGCGACGACCTCGCTCCACGTGAAGATCGCCGCCGAGGGAATTCGGTCGATGCCGATGTTCGTGTCTCGCCGGATGCGCGTCAGCTCAGCGACAATCGACGGACGGCCCGCTGACCTGGTGACGCGGGAATCGCTGCGGACATCGGCGCTGCGTGCGAACGAGGACGAAGCTTTCCTGATCGTTTCGGCGGAAGAATTGAAAGCCGGATCCGAGCACGATGTCGAGATCGTGCACGAGGGCGCGGTGATCGCGTCCGCCGGGAACAACGTCTTCTACGTCAGTTCGAGGGGCAGTTGGTATCCACGCCGAGGAGTCGAATACGCTATCTATGACATCACGTTTCGATTTCCGCGCGGCTTGAGTCTGGTGCTGCCCGGCGCGGTGGCGGAAGACAGGATCGACGGCGAGGAGCGCATCGTCCGGCACAAAGTCGATACACCGATTCGCCTGGCGGGATTCAACCTCGGCGAATATAATCGCGCCAGCGTCTCGCGAGGCCCGCTCACCGTGGACGTTTTCAGCAACCGGCAGATCGAAGCAGCGCTGCTTCAGCGCCGGCAACAGCGCGAGATCCAGGTAGGACCCGTTTTCGGACCGCACACGCTGGGACGGCCGGAGGTCGTGAACGCGCCGGCGCCACTGCCCGCCGATCCAAAAGCTCGGCTCAAGATCCTGGCATCGGATATCGCGTCGGCCTTCGAATTCATGAGCGGGCAATTCGGACCGCCGCCGCTGAACACACTGACGGTTTCGCCGATTCCGGGCACTTTCGGCCAGGGGTTTCCGGGCCTGCTGTATCTATCGACGGTGGCCTACCTGGATCCGTCGGATCGGCCGGCCAACATGCGCGGAAAGCAAAAAGAGATGTTTTTCTCCGAGATGCTCGAGTCGCATGAGACCGCGCATCAATGGTTCGGCAACCTGATTTGCACCAGCGGCTACCAGGACGACTGGTTGATGGAGTCTCTCGCGAACTACGCCGCCCTGCTCTACCTCGAAAAGAAGAAGGGGCCGAAAATCGTGGACGGGCTTCTCGATGAATTTCGCGCACATCTACTCGAGCCCCGGCCGGACGGCAAGACGGTCGAATCCGCGGGACCGATCACGTTCGGTTTCCGCCTCAGTTCCTCGGACGCCACCGATGCCTGGCGCGCGATCACGTACGAGAAGGGCGCCTGGATCCTGCACATGCTCCGGCGGCGGATGGGTGATGAGCGGTTTTCGAAAATGATCGCGGCGCTGGCGAAACGCTACGCATACAAGCCGATCAACACGGAGCAATTCCGGTTGCTGGCGGCGGAATTTCTACCGCCTGCGGCGACTCCGAAGGAAAGAGTGAGCGATCCGAAGCTCGAGAACTTCTTCGAAAATTGGGTGTACGGCACCGGAATTCCCAGCGTGCAAGTAAAGCATGCGTTGAAAGGCAAGCCTGGCGCCCTGCAGCTCGCGGTGACGCTGACGCAATCCGGGGTGGATGACGATTTCACCGCCGACATTCCGGTGGAGATTTACTATCCGCCAACCGCGCGTGGAGCCAAACCGGCGCAAGTGGTCTGGCTGCGCGCGGGATCGGATCCCACAACGCACTTGATTCCGGTCAGGCAGGCTCCCTCGAAAGTGGTGGTCTCGACCAGTTCCGCCCTGGTGAAGAAGTGAGCCGGGCGGCTACTTGCCGCTAGTGGCCCAGCCGACGAATTCCGTCATGTCTTTCTTCAATTTGTTGAGCGACGGAACGTCGATGTAATACATGTGGCCGGCGTCGTAGTAATAAAACTTGACATTGTTCCGGACCGATGGATGAAGGCCCATGTGGCTGAAGTTGAATTCCGCGGCAAAATACGGCGTGGCGAAATCGTAATAGCCGGCTCCGACGTAGATCTTCATGTGCGGATTCCGGGCAAGGGCGCGCCGCAAGCCGTCTACAGTCTCGGCGTAGCCGTTCTGAACATTGAAATCCCACGGCAAAATTCCGCCGCCGAGGATGTAGTACACGTTGTCGGTCTTAAAGGCCAGTTCGGCGTGGACGTAGTTGCCGAACGCGGCGGTGTAGGGTGGGCGAATGGCGGAATTGCTCGGATCGTACTCGGCAAAGCCCGCCGGACTGGCCATCTGCGCGGCGCCGATCAGGCGGCCATCCAAACGGCCCGCGATCATCTTCTTGTCCCGCAGCAACTCGCTCTGATAGCGGCCGAGAGAGACGCGGAGTTCGTTCTCATCCACGATCTTCGGATCGAGTCCGGTGAGGCGCGCGATCTTCTCAACGGCTGTCTTTCGCTCGGCGACGGTCAGCCGGTCGCCCTTCGCGAGCGCGGGCAGGTATCCGTTGAGCGCGTAGTCTTCCGATTCGCGAAGCGCTTTCTTGAGATCCTTCTGCAGGTCCGGAGAAAGCTTCTTGTGGTACCAGGCCGTCGCGGTGTACGTCGGTAGATGCAGCGCGTACGCGATATCGTTGCTGGGCGCAAAACTGACTGTCTGATAGCTGAGGATGGTGGAGATCAGAGCGATTCCGTTGAACGCGATGCCCTGGTCGATCAGCAAGCCCGCCAGTCCGGCGGAGCGGAAGGTTCCGTAGCTTTCACCGACAAGGAACAACGGCGAGAGCCAGCGTTCGTTGCGCGTGAGGAAGACGCGGACAAATTCGCCGACGCTCTGCAGATCGCCCTGGACGCTGTTGTACCGGCGCGCGATCTCGGTCTTGGTGGCGCGGCTGTAGCCGGTGCCAACCGGATCGATGAAAACCATGTCGGCGATATCGATCCAGGAAGCGGGGTTATCCTCCATCTGATAAGGAGCGGGCGGGAGATTGCCGTCGTCTAGCATCTTGATGCGCCGCGGCCCGAGCGCGCCGAGGTGCAGCCATACCGACGCCGAGCCGGGTCCGCCGTTATAGGCGAAGAACAGCGGGCGCTTCGTCACGTCCTTCACGCCATCGAGCGTGTAGTAGACGTAGAACATGTAGGCGTCCGTCTCGCCCTGGGTGCTCTTGAGGGGCATGTAGCCGGTGGTCGCGGTGTAGGAGAGTTTCTTTCCTCCGACGGTGATCTCGTGCTTCGTGACCACCGGCTTCTCGTCGGCATTGGTCATCAACGGAGCGGTGCCCTGACCGCCGCCTGCTTGCGGCGCCGGGGCTTGCTGCGCCGACGCCTGGGGACGTTGCGCGAACAACGTCGAGCTGAGGAAGACAAGCAGCAAAACGAGCGATCGAACCATGTAGATAGACACCTTCGGAAATTGGAGTTGGTGGCGGAAGCCGGAATTTCTGATAATAGCGAAGATGACTCGACTGCGCGTGAAGTTACTCGCGATCACCACGATTGTGATGGCGACCCAGACGATGGCTTCGGCGCGGACCGAGCTGATTTGGGATACGTATGGCGTTCCGCACATTTTTGCCAGCGACGACGTGGGAGCATTTCGCGCGCTGGGCTGGGCACAGATGCAAAGCCACGGCGACCGGCTACTGAAATTGTATGCGCAGGGGCGCGGGAAAGCGGCCGAATATTACGGCGAGCAATTTCTCTCCTCCGACAAATGGGTCCGCACGAACGGAATTCCCGCGCGGGGCGAGGAATGGTTTGAGAAGCAGACTCCGGACTATAAGGCGAAGATCGCGGCCTTCGTCGCGGGAATTAACGCCTGGGCCGCTGAGCACCCGTCCGCTTTGCTTGAAGAATCGAAGCGCGTCCTACCGATCGAAGCTCCCGACGTGCTGGCGCATATCAATCGCATCCTCCACTTCACGTTCGTGATCGACGAACGCCGGGTGAATGGAGCGCAGGAAACGGCGCGCGCCGCGCTGCAGAATCGGGCGGCGATCCAGGGGCCGTTTGAAGAACAAGTCGATGCACCGGGCTCGAACATGTGGGCGATAGGGCCGAAGCGGTCGGCATCACGGCACGCGATGTTGCTGCAGAATCCGCACCTGCCCTGGCAGGATCTTTATACGTTCTACGAAGCGCACATCAAGGTGGGCTCAATGAATCTGTACGGGACGATGCTGCTGGGCCAGCCCGGCATGTCGATTGCGTTCAACGATCGCATGGGCTGGTCGCACACGGTTAATCCGATCGACGCGGCGGATTTGTACGCGCTGACGCCTGCGCCAGGCGGCGGATACATGTGGGATGGCTCGGCGAAGCAGTACGAGACCACCACCGAGACGATTGCGGTGCGGCTGCAGAACGGCACGTTCCGGGACGAGAAGCTGACGATCCGCAAATCCATCCACGGACCGGTGGTGAGCGAACGAAACGGGAAGCCGATCGCGCTGCGTGTAGCGGGCCTCGATGATTACGGCATCGTGCAGCAATATTGGGACATGTCGCACGCCAGGACGTTGAAGCAGTTCGAGAGCGCCGTCAGCCGGCTACAGATTCCGATGTTCAACATCATGTACGCGGACAAGCAGGGGCATATTTATTACCTGTTCGGCGGCAACATCCCGATCCGGCCCGCGGGCGACTACAACTGGGCGGGGATCGTTCCTGGGGACACGTCGAAGACGCTGTGGACGAAGACGCATCCGTATGAGGACCTGCCGCGCGTCGTCGATCCACCGGCGGGCTGGCTGCAGAACTCCAACGATCCGCCCTGGAGCGTGACGTATCCGGCGCAGCTTGACGCCAATACGTTCCCGAGCTACATGGCTCCGCGTGCGATCGGTTTTCGTCCGCAGCGCGGTCTGCGCATGATCAGCGACGCGGATCAAATGACGTTCGAGCAGATGATCGAGCTGAAGCATTCGACGCGGATGGAATTGGCCGACCGCATTCTTCTGGACTTGTTGGCGGCGGCGCGGGGAAAGTCAAACGTTGCCGCAGCGGTTGCGATTCTCGAGAAGTGGGACCGCACCGCCGACAACGAGAGCCGCGGTGGCGTGCTCTTTGCGGCGTGGGTCCACCAGTTTCAACGGCCAGGATCCGGGGCGGTCACCGGGCTGTTCGCGACGCCGTGGTCGGAGTCCGATCCGCGTGGAACTCCGAAGGGTCTTGCCGATCCGGCGAAGGCCGTCTCGGCACTCGAAGCCGCGGCGGCGGAGACAAAGAAAACATATGGCCGCGCGGACGTGGCCTGGGGCGAGGCCTATCGTCTGCGCCGGGGCGGCGTCGATCTCGCCGGGAACGGAGACTCGGGCGACCCGCTCGGAATTTTCCGCGTAATCAATTACGCGCAGGCTCAGGATGGAAAGCACGTGGCGACGGGCGGAGACAGTTACGTCGGCGCCATCGAGTTCGGAAAGCATATCAAGGCGATGGTCGTGATGAGCTACGGCAACGCGACGCAGGCGGGCTCGCCGCATTCGACCGATCAACTCGAGTTGATCTCGAACAAGAAGATGCGGCCGGTGTGGCGGACGCGAGACGAAGTCGAGAAGCATCGCGTGTCGAAACAGGATTTCGAATAGGGCCCATGGTTATTCGTTCGCTCGTTGAAGCCGACGCCCAAGCGTGGTGGGACATTCGCCTGGAAGCGTTGGAGAGGGAGCCGTCCGCGTTCGGCAAGTCCCCGGAGGAGCATCGCGCGACCCCGGTAGAGACGATCGCGGATCGTTTCCGCGACGTGGCCGCGGGCGATTTTTATCTGGGCGTATTCGAGTCCGACGGGCTGGTCGGAACCGCTGCGTTCATCCGTGACAAGGGCGCAAAGGATAGCCATAAGGCGCACATCTATGGTGTCTACGTAACGGGTTCGGAACGCGGAAAGGGGATGGGCGGCGCGCTGATCGCGGATGTGATCGCGCGAGCGAAACGGGATCCGCGCGTCGAGCAGATCCTACTAGCCGTGGCGTCGGACAACCATGCCGCCAAGCGAACCTACCTGACGGCGGGCTTCCAAATTTTCGGCGTCGAACCTTATGCGTTGAAGATTGGCGATCGCTATGTCGACGAGGATCACATGATCCTTAGGCTGCGGTAGGTTACTGGTTGCTGGTGTCCACGAACTCAGCGCCCTTGGGGGTCACGAAGGTGAACAGGGCGTCGTTCAAAGGCGGATTCACTCTCTCGTTCTTGAACGAAAAATCGAGCACACTCTTATCCTGACCGGTGACGATCAAGCGCCGGATCGCAGCCTGATCGGTGACCACGAACGAAACTTCGGTATATGGCAACTTGTCGGATTTCGGAGTCGCGGTGACGTACGTCGCATCGCCTTCGCGGTGCGAGCGATATTCCTTAAAGTCCCGGTCGAACTCCAGCCGGCCGAGCAGAAACGCCAACGGAGCCCGCATGTCCTCGGTCTCTTTCAGCTTCATCTTCTCCGCCCGATTCGCTTCCGGCGAATAGTAGTACACGAACTTGCCGTCGGAGACGAACACTTTGCCTTCGGGCTTCGCATAGCTCCAGCGCATCCTGCCGGGCTTACGCAAACTGAGCTGGCCGTCCTCGAGCATGCGTCCGCGTCCGGGTAGGCTGTAGGCTTCGGAAAAATCGAGCTGCAAGGTGCGAGCGTTGTTGTAGCGCTTTTCGACGTTCTTCAAAAGCGCCGGGAGATCGGCGTCGGCCGCGGGGGCGACGCTCGCGATCGTCACAAACAACGCGCTAACCAGCCCAAGTCTCACATTCATACGATACGTTGCGACAACGAACGGTTTCAGCATTATGGTGAAAGCCTCTCCATCTTCCAGCGCCCGCTTTTCTGCTTGCGATAGCGAAGTCGATCGTGAAGGCGATTCTTACGGCCCTGCCAGAATTCGATTTCATGGGGGTGCAGGCGATAGCCGCCCCAAAACTCCGGCCGTGGCGGAGGGCTTTCGGCGTACTGGGAAGCGAATTCCGCAAGCCGCGCTTCGAGGTCGGTGCGGCTGGCAATCACTTCACTTTGGCGCGAGACCGAGGCTCCGATCCGGGCACCCACCGGCCGCGAGTCGAAGTAGGCTTCGGAGTCTTTGGCGGACACCTTGGTAATGGAGCCAACAATCCGAATCTGGCGTTCCAGTTCCGGCCAGAAGAACGCCACCGCGGCTTGCGGATTCGCGGCGAGCTCTTTGCCTTTGCGGCTTTCGTAGTTGGTGAAGAACACAAAGCCGCGCTCGTCGAAGCCTTTTAACAGCACAGTTCGAACCGACGGAGCCGCTGTCTTGTCGGCGGTCGCGAGCGCCATGGCGGACGGCTCTTTCGCGCCACTGGTGATCGCTTCCTGGAACCAGCGATCGAACTGCTGGATCGGATCCGCGGACGCGGTTTCTTCGACCAGGGCGCCTCGCTCGTATTCCTCGCGCGGGGGATGCGGAACCACGAGGTAGCCTTGCTCGTTATCGCCGAAGACGCTGTTCCGGGCCTGGCCCCAGGTCCAGTAATGGGCGGCGACGTAGGCGCACGTGACCGCGTCGATCTGGTCTTCGGCAGGCTTCAAGAGTCCGCGAACCGGAACCTCCGGCAGTTGGAGGTCAGCTACAGGCGGCGAGAAGTGCGGCAGGCGGCTCAGCAAGTATCCGCGCAGGCGCTCCAGTTCCTTGGCGCGCTGTTCGCGACGCCCTTTTTTGTACTTGATGATTTTCTGAAGGCCGAACAGGCGAACGGTCGCGGCGTGGGGATGCACTTCGATCTGGAAGCGTCCGGCTTGCTTCGCTTTCATCCGCGCCCCTTGGGCGAAGCCCAGCTTCTCGAGCGCCGCGCTGAGTGCGAGAACGTTCTTCGCCCACGGACGTCCCAGATTTGCCGGATGGCATCCGGCGTCAAACTTGCGGAACACGGCGTTCAACTCCCGCTCGGCGGGACGCTGACCGGTTTTGTTGACGATGACGGTCGGCGCATCGACTCCGGCGATGGCGGGTCCGGTACCGGATTGCTCTTTCACCCACGCGAGGACCTGTTTCGCTGTATCGAGCCGGTCGAGGGATACGAGATGGAGGACGCCGCCGCGGTCTTCGAGACAGGCCACGCCCGACGGCTTACCCTGCCACCCGAAGTCGATTCCTAAGAAACGCATGTGCTTTCAGTTTGGACCACTTGAGGACCAGATTCACCCAGGATCGCTGGTTCACGGAGGAATCTGCGAGGATTGTGCCTGCAAACGGGAACTTTCCGATCTAGAGACTCGTTTGCCAACCAGTACCCCAATGGACCGCCTTCTACTCGACCTCCGCCTCGCCTTCCGCCGCCTGAAGCAGAATCCCGCGTTTTCGATCGTCGCCATTCTGACGCTGGCGCTCGGGATTGGCGCGAATACCGCCATTTTCAGCGCCATCAATGCGATTCTGCTGCGGCCTCTGCCGATTCACAATGGCTCCGAGGTGGTGACACTGAACGAGACGTTGGGTGGTAATACTTTTCCGGCGCTTTCCTACCCGAACTACCGCGACATGCGCGACCGGAACACGGTGTTCTCCGGCCTGATGGCGTACCGGTTTTTGCCCGCCAGCCTGGGATTGCCCGGAGCCAGCCAGCGCGTTTGGGGATATCTGGTTACGGGTAATTATTTTGAGGTGCTGGGCGTCAACGCGATTCTGGGACGCGTCTTCACTCCCGAAGACGACAGGAAACCGGGCGGCCACCCGCTCGCGATTCTTAGCTACGCCGTGTGGCAAAAGCGTTTCGGCGGCGACGCAGGTGTGATCGGGCGGACGGTGAAATTCAACGGTCAGGATTTCAGCATTCTGGGCGTGATGCCACGTGGATTTTTCGGCACCGAACTGTTCTACGAGCCCGATGTGTTCTTTCCGATGATGATGCAGCGGGAAATGGAAGGCGGCGCTGGATACCTTGAAAACCGCGACAGCAGCAACATCTTTGTCGGCGGACGCCTGAAACCAGGCGTGAATGTGGTGCAAGCGCAGGCGGGGATCGACAGCGTCGCTCATCAACTCGCGGAAGAATACCCGAAGAACAACGCCGGAATGACCATAGTGTTAACTCCGCCTGGCCTCGCCGGCAGCATGATTCGCGGCCCGGTGATCGGATTCGCAGCGGCATTATTCGGCGTGTCGAGTCTGGTGCTTCTGGTCGCCTGTACGAATCTCGCGAGTATGCTGCTGGCCCGCGCGGCGGACCGGCGTAAAGAAACGGCGATCCGCCTGGCGCTTGGTGCTGAACGCGGAAGGTTGATCCGGCAGCTTCTGACCGAGAACATGGTGATCGCACTGGTCGGCGGCTCGATCGGAGCGCTGCTTGCGTTCTGGATAACGGACGCCATCGCAGCTTGGCGCCCGCCCATCGAACTTCCGCTGCTGGTGAACGTGACAGCCGATTACCGGGTGCTCTTGTTCGCCTTCCTGATCTCGATGTTCACCACGCTGCTCTTCGGGTTGCTGCCTGCGTGGCAATCCACGAAGACCGATTTAATTCCGGCGCTCAAGAACGAAGCCGCTTCTGAGCGGACTCGTCATTGGCACCTGCGCGATTATATGGTCGCCGTCCAGGTCGGCCTTTCCGCTGTTTTGCTGGTTTGTTCTGTCTTGGTCGTGAAGAGCTTGCAGAAGGCCCTTGACGCGCCAATCGGCTACAACCCGCGCGGCGCGGTGACGGTTTCCTACGATCTGAACATGCAGGGGTACAAGGAATCGCAGGGCCGCCAGTTCAATCGCCGCCTGCTCGAAAAGGTCCGCGCGATTCCGGGTATTGAATCCGCCGCTATGGTGGATGCGCTGCCGCTGTCGCTGAACGGCTCGTCAAACGGCATTTATATCGAAGGCCAGCCGAAGCCCAAAGCGACGGACGCCCCTCTCTCCTTCAACTACACGGTCTCTACCGATTATTTCAAAACGATGCAGACGCGCCTTGTCAGCGGCCGCGAATTCGACACGAGAGAGAAACCCGATGGCCCGCGGTCGGCGATCGTAAACCGGGCCTTCGCGGACAAACTGCTCCGTGGGCAGGATCCGCTAGGGAAACGCTTCTCGACGAGCGTGGACGGCAAACCGTTCGAGATCGTGGGCGTGGTCGAGGACGGCAAGTACTTCGCTTTGACCGAGTCGCGGAAGGCCGCCACGTGGTTTTCCAGTGAGACGTTTTATTCGGCGCATGTGGCTCTCGTCGCTCGGACTAAGCTCAGCGACCCGGAAGCGCTCCGGCTGATTCGGACTTCTGTTCGCGAGATCGATCCGAATGTCGCGTTGTACGCGACGGGCACGATGGTGGAGATGCTGAACCTGCCGCTGTTCCCGGCGCGTCTGGCCGCATCCGCTCTGGGAGCCTTCGGTGCGCTGGCCGCGATCCTCGCGGCGACAGGAATTTACGGTGTGATGGCGTACTCGGTGTCGCGCCGGACCCGCGAAATCGGCATCCGCATGGCAATTGGAGCCAGCCAGGGAAATGTGCTGGGAATGATCGCCCGCCGCGCCGCGATCCTGATCGGAACCGGAACGCTGGTGGGGTTGGGTGCGGCGCTGTTACTGGGCAGGTTGCTATCTGAAATCCTGTACGGCGTCGAACCGACCGACCCTGTGACCTATGTGATTGTGTTTTCTATGATGGCTTCGATCGCCATTCTGGCCTGCTGGATTCCGGCACGGCGGGCGATCCGGATCAACCCGATCAACAGCCTTCGCCAGGAGTAGCTTGGGCGGCTGCTCCTGGCCACCGCGGACGAGTTAGAATTCCCGGCGCGGCAGCGTGCTGAGATCGGCGACGACGAATTCACCCAGCGCCTCTCCCACTTCGCCGGAGCGCTTTTCGAGGAATTCCTTGGTGCGCGCCTTGTAGTCTTTGGGATCGCGGATGCGAAGGCCGATCAGCATAATGTAGGCGTTCTTCGGACCCATACCGACTTTGATGAAGTTCAGTTCGAAGCGCTGCTTGGCGGGCTCGTCGAAGGCAACCAGCATGTAGTTAAACGATACGCCGGCTTTATTCTTCAGGGTCTTCGCCGCCAGAACCACCGCGTTCGCCTTCTTGTAGTAGGACATCAGGCCTTCGGACAGCTTGTCCATGTCGGTGACGGTCTTCGCATCGGCGCGGTCAATCAGGGTGACCAGCGAGGTCCAGGCGTTGATGGCTTCATTGGAAGTAAACTCCCAGGTCGGGTTGTACTTCTGGTTGTAGGAAGCCAGGGTGTATTTGTTAGAAAACAAGGTCAGAGTTGGGGCGTTGGCAGCCGCGTTGGCGGCGCTGCGGAAGGTGTTCTGGGCGGAGGCGGTCATCGCCAGCCCCAGGAAAGCGGTTGCAAAGAGTGTCGTTTGGCGGTTCATACTCACACATGCGCAAAGGCGCGGAAAAGTGATCATTTGGTCTTTTTAGGGTTTCTCCGCGCCAGAAGAGATAGAGTGAGCTTGCGATACGCCTACCGCGCCAACGAGATCTCGCGATTAAATCGCCATCAAATGGGCGAACCGTTGATTCGGATCTCAAAGGGGGAGTACCTTTGCGCTGAGTGCTGCGGCGTCGGATGAAGCCGGCGCGGGGCTTTCCCAATCGGAAACGTCCCGCAAATCCGGCGTGACGATACCGGCTTCGGACGGGCTCGGCGAGGCGTCCGCAAATGGACGTCGACGTCATAACCCTGCCCGTCAGCGCTCCCGCGGAGATTGCGCCGGCCGCGCTCGGCGGACGGAATTGCGAGCGCGCCGGGCCATCACGCGCGGACGTATTTGTTGAACCAATCTACGGTTCGCTGCCAGGCCAAGTCGGCGGCGGGCTTGTTGTAGCGCTCCGGCGTGGCGTCGCAGTGGAAGCCGTGGACACATCCTGGATAGATGTAGCCATCGTGCGTAACGTTGGCGGCTTTGAGGGCAGCATCGTAGGCGGGCCAGGATTCGGCGAGGCGCTTGTCGAGCTCTCCGTGGTGGACCAGGACGGCGGCCTTGATCTTGGGAACATCGTCTTTCTGCGCTCCGCCTCCATAGAATGGGGCGGCGGCCGCGAGATCGGCTCCCATGCGGACGGCGAGTTGATTGGACATACTGCCGCCATAACAGAAGCCGGTGACGCCGACTTTGCCACTGCAATCGGGACGCGCCTTCAGCCACATCGCCGCGGCAAGTAGATCCTCGGCCATCTTTTTGCCGTCGATCTTGCGAAACATTTCGCCGCCCTGGAAGTCGTCGCCGGGGAAGCCGCCGAGCGAGGAGAGTCCGTCG
This sequence comes from Bryobacterales bacterium, assembly GCA_038210135.1. Lineage (GTDB taxonomy): Bacteria > Acidobacteriota > Terriglobia > Bryobacterales > Bryobacteraceae > JBBQWZ01. The sequence goes on along the minus strand of JBBQWZ010000020.1, from coordinate 86,763 downwards.
GGCGCGAACGCCATGAAGTTCTGAAGGGCCATGCGGCGGGCAATGTCTTCGATGTGCGGATTGAGTCCGCGATTCTCGTGGATGACAAGAATCCCCGGCAATTTCGAGGGTGTCGCTGAGCGCGTATCGGCGCTGATAGGACGAACGAGGTATCCCTTGATGCTTCCGTTGCCGTTCGGCGAGGGAACGGTTTCGTAGGTTGCCTTGATGCGGTTATCGGTCTTTGAAACCTGCTGCGCTTCGGCGTATTTTGGCATCAGCGCTTCGGCGAGCGCGGCCGCTCCTATGCCCCCGGCCGCGAATTTCTGGAGACCGTCCATGAAAGACCGGCGGCTGATCGAGCCGTGAATAAACTGGTTGTAAAGTTCAATTGCTTCGCCGGGTAGTTTCGGTTTCGTGGGTTCCAAGGCGTTTTAGCTCCTATACAGAAATATCACGTCTTCCGCGCCAGCCTGTGTTACTGTGCGGACAGTGGCTCTCGCACTAAACCTTCGGATTTGGTGGCAGCAGCTTCTCCACGATTTTGAAAGCTGGAATGCGAGACGGATGCTGCGCAAACAGTACCGCAAGGGATGGAAGCGCCCTTAGGCGCGTCCTGAGAACGATCCGTCCTCGGTTGCAACCTTCACCTTTTCCCCGACCTTGATGAACAACGGAACCCGAATCTCGAGCCCAGTCTCGAGGGTAGCCGGCTTGGTTACACTGCCGCTCGACGAGTCGCCTTTGACGCCGGGTTCGGTGTGCGCGATCGCCAGTTCCACGAACATGGGCAACTGCAGGCCGATGGGATTTCCATTGTATTTCAGCATCTGGATCAGCGCGCCCTCGATCAAAAAGTCGAGCGCGTTGCCGATGGTTTGGGCGGACAACGTTAGAGTCTCGAAGCTTTCCTGGTCGAGGAAATGCGATCCGTCGTTGTCGCTATACAAATAGGAAACCGGGATCTGCTGAAGGTCCGGCTCTTTAAACTTGTCGCTGGCTTTGAAGGTTTTCTCAAGCACGGCGCTGTTCAAGAGATTGCGCACTTTCAGGCGCACCAGGGTCTGGCCGCCACGCGCGGTGGGCGAATTTACTTCGGCTTCCATGCAGAAGTAGGGCGTATCGTCGAGCTCGAACAGGGTCCTGCGCTTCACGTCAATCGCGTCAATCAGTGAGGCCATAAATTACAGGGTACGAAAGTCAAGCCTCCCGCGACATCAAGTGAGTGCTACGCTTGCAGAAATCCGTTATGCGAACTCTTATTCTGACCGCTGTAATCGCTTCGCTTCTTCCTGCCCAGCCGCCTTCGAAACAGGCCGATGTCGATAAGATTTTCTCGAGCTTCAACACCCATACGCCAGGCTGCGCCGTCGGAGTCGGGCACCAGGGGAAGGTCGTGCTTCGCGCCGGATACGGCATGGCGGACCTCGAACGCAACGTTGCGATCACCCCGGGCACGGTGTTTGAAAGCGGTTCCGTCGCGAAGCAGTTCACCGCCGCCGCGCTGATCCTTCTTGCGCAGCAGGGCAAGATCTCGCTCGACGATCCAATGCGGACGTATCTGCCAGAACTGGCGGATTACGGCGCGCCCCTTACCATCCGGCAGGTGCTGAGCCATCGCAGCGGTTTGCGCGAGTGGCGTCCGATCGCGACGTTCGGCGGACGGCGCGAAGGCACGTACGTTTACACCAATCAGGATCTTCTCGATATGGCCGCGAAGCAGCGCGGACTCAATTTCGATCCGGGCTCGCACTATAGCTATACCAACACAGGCTTCAATATTTCGACGATTCTGATCGAGCGGGCGCTCGCGAATGGCAAGAGCTTTCAGGACTACACGCAGGAAGTAATCTTCGGGCCGTTGAATATGGTGCATACTCGCTGGCGCGACAACATCCACGCGATCGTGCCGGGGCGCGCTCTCGCCTACGGACTGAATGCCGATAAGCAACTGGAGCAACAAACTCCGATCGAGAACATCATCGGAGCGGGCGGGCTCCTAACCACCGTTGGCGATCTCCTGCTTTGGAACGAGAACTTCACGCACGCCAAAGTGGGCGGCGCGGACTTCGTCAAATTCCAACAAACACCGGCGGTTTTGAACAATGGCAAAACAATTTCATATGCGGCGGGCCTGACCGTTTCAACGGTGGACGGCATGCGGCAGGTTTCGCACTCGGGGGCGACGGGCGGGTACCGGACATGGCTCGGGCGCTATCCGGATCAGGGTGTTTCGGTGGCGGTGCTGTGCAACTCGGCGCAAGCGAATCCGGTGAAGCTGGGCGAGGACACGGCGCGATTGTGGACGGGTGCATCCGCGAAGCCGATGGTTTGGAGTTATAAGGCGGATCCGGCGGCGGTACAGTCGGCAACGGGGTTATACCGGAAGCTTCGCGACAACACGGTGACGGAACTGAATAGCCGGGATGGCAAGCTCATGTTCGGTCCCACGGAACTATTCGCGACCGGTCCCGACGCATTCACGGCGGCAAACGGTAGGGTGACGTATCGCGTCGTTGGAGGAAACCGGATCGAGGTCAGCTCGCCGGACGATGAGGTGGTATGGGTCCGGGTGGATCCCGCGATGCCGTCGGCGACCGATCTCGCGCCATTTCTGGGCTCCTATGAAAGCCACGAGACCGGCGCGACCGTGACCATCTCCGCTAGCGTGAAGGCGGGTGAACTCACGATGCGAGTAGCGAACGACCGGCCGGTTGCGCTGCATGCCACTTTCCGCGATGCGTTCGCGACGCCCCAGGGAGCTGCGATTTTCTTTGTGCGCGACGCGGCGGGGAAGGTGACGGCGATGAGCGCGGGCGAAGACCGGGTGTGGGATCTGCGCTTTAGGCGGGTCCGGTAGCGGCGTGCGGAAAAAACGGAAGGCTGGACTCTCGTCCGGCCTCGCCCGTAAGGTAGTGCTTGATTTGACCGACGTGGCGATTGCTGGTTTCTACGCCTGGGCGGCTGAGGTTTCTTCGACGATGCGGCCATCGAAGAGGTGAATTTGGCGATCCGCGCACTTTGCGTAGCGGGGATCGTGGGTGACCATGATGATGGTGGCTCCGTTCTTGTGGAGATCGGAAAGCAGTTCCATGACGGCTTCGCCGTTGGCGGAGTCGAGGTTTCCGGTCGGTTCGTCGGCGAGCATGATGGCGGGGTCGCCGCCGATGGCGCGGGCGACCGCGACGCGCTGCTGTTGACCGCCGGAGAGCTGCGAAGGATAGTGCTTCACGCGGTGCGACATGCCGACGCGCTCGAGCGCTTCATGGACGCGTTTTTTGCGTTCGGCGCCGCCCATTCCGCGATAGGTAAGAGGGAGTTCGACGTTTTCGTAGACGGTGAGGTCGCCGATCAGGTTGAATGCCTGGAAGATGAAGCCGATCTCGCGATTGCGCACGCGAGCGCGCTCGCTGAGCTTCATGCTCTGGACGGCGGTGCCGTTGAGAACATAGGTTCCTGAAGAAGGCGAATCGAGCAGTCCGAGGATGGCCAGCAGCGTGGACTTGCCGCAGCCAGAGGGTCCGGCGATCGAAAGGTATTCGCCCTTCTTGACGTCGAGATGGATCCCTTGGAGCGCGTGGGTTTCCATGTCGTCGGTCTGGAAGACCTTGGCGACGCTATCGAGTTGGAGAAGAGACTTGGCCGTTTCCATTTGCTTTCCTTCCGCGGACTGAACTGGTGGTGCATCCCCGCCCTCACGGGCGGGCTATTACGCTCTTGGTGCATCCCCGCGGTTCAGGGCGGGGCTATCGATATTGGACTAACGCGACGCCAAAACGTCCTCGAAGAACTTCAGCGCCTTCGGATCTTTGCTCTGGCCCAGCCAGAACATGGCCTGCTTTTTCACCGCCGCATTCGAATGCGATCTGGCTACTTCGATCAACTTCGGCACGCCTTCTCCGTTGGGCATTTGCGTCAAAGCAAAGACGGCCTTTTTCTTTACTTCCGTGTCCGGATCGGTATCGAGGGAGCGCTGGATGGCGTCCGACGAGATCCGGCTGCTGGCGCGCTGCGCCAGCCAGAACAGAGCCTGGCCGCGAACTCGCGCGTTCTTGTCGTCGTGGGCGGCGCGGATCACGGCATCCATCGCTCCCGTTTCTTTGCTTTGCGATAGCCCGTGTATCGCTTCTTCCCGGACCTTGTCGCTCGGATCGTCCCGCAAAATGCGCGTCAGAGTTTCATACCCGTGTTTACCGCGCGAGTTACCTAACCAGAACAGAGATTTCCGGCGAATCGACTCAGGCTGCGAAGCGGCGACGAAGCGATCGAGTGCCGCATCAGCCGCTGTATCCTTGTGCATCGCGATGGCCGAAACGGCGGCGTCGAACTTGCGGAATGATTCCCGGTTGGCGTCACGCGACGCCTCGTCCACTTTGACGAAGGTTTCAAGCAGCGCGATGCTATCGGCCGGGCGCACGTTGGTCAGCATAAACACAGGCAGACCGCCGGCGTCGATGGCGCAATCCGGGGAAAAGGTCCGAATTTTCGTTACTCGGCGCTGTTCGACGCGATAAAACACAAAAAACTCCTTGAATCCTTCGAGCGGAATGGGCGGTCCGGCCGGGGCTCCAGTGACCCCTTCCTGACCGGTCCGCTGCCCTTCAATCGAACAGCCCGAACTGCAGTTTCCGTTCCAGCAGTTGTAGCAGCACATGCTATGTTCGCCGCGGACCGCAGCCTGCGCGTAAGCCACCCACAGCGGGCCGACCTGGCCATTCATAATTCCCCGAAATGTCTGATCCAGGCCGGAACCCGCGTCCCGGTTCTGCATCTGCGCATTCGTTAGGCGCGGCTGTGCAGCAGCCACGCCCATCATCCATAGACTCAAGCCGAGAGATAGCAGGATACGCTTCATGGCAGTAACTCCTACTTGCCCAGGATTTCCACCATATAGTCGGTGGCATCCTTCGACTTCATCATGGACAAGTTACGCACACACTCGCGTTTAAGTTCCGGGTCCGTCTCTTTTTTTGCTAGATCGACTAAATGCTTGGCGGAATTCTGCATGAAAAGAGACCGGATGATCTCGGACTTGATGCCTTTATCCGTTTCCGCGCCGTACAGGCTGACCAAGGCGTCGGCTCCCTTCTCACGCTTCATCATGCCGAGGCCGCGGATCGCTCCGCGCCGGAGCTTCGGGTCCTTTTCGGTCTTGGCGATTTCCACCAGCTTGTCGGACTGGCCGGTCTGGAACATCGACTGAATGATGATTTCCTTGTTGTCGGTGTTGGTTTCGCTCGAGTACAACTGACCCAGTTCGACGTCGGCGCGGATCGCGCCAAGCCAGCGGATCGCTTCGTGGCGGAGTTCAGGATTTTGCTCGCTCTTGGCGGCGTTGAACAGCCGCTCTTTGTCCTGAGCGACCATCATGGACCGCAGGACCGCGCGCTTTACTGTGACATCGGACACCGAGGAGTACACGTCGCCCAAAAGCGCACGCGATTCCTTGGTGCCGAAAGTGCCCAGGTACTCGACCGATTTCAATTGGAGGTCGGGATTCGAGGAGGAGCCCTTGGCATAGGAGGCTACAATGCCGCGCGACTTATCGGAGCGGCTTTGAGCCAGAACGAAGAGGGCGCGTTCCTTCAGCTTGAGGCCGTTCTTCGGATCGTTCAGCAGCTTTTCGAGCAGTGGCACTGCGCGTTCCGGATCCGATTGAATCAGGCTGTTGATGGCGAGCAGTTTGATTTCGTCGTCGCCTTCGCGTTCGGGCGAGACACCCTGCCCGGAGGACTGGCGCAGCTCGGCGGCCAGCACCTTCGCATCGTTCACCCAGCGGCTTTGCGGAAACTGGGTCTGAAGAGACGCGAGAGAAGCGAGGGCATCATCGCGTTTACCGAGTTTGCCGAGCGTGTAGGCTTTCCAGTAGGTGGCTCCGTCGGCGCGGGCGCTCTTGCCTTCGATGACTTTGTCGAAGTACTTCAGGGCGCGATCGTAGTCGTGGCGGTCGAGCGCGCGGGATCCCGATTGATAGGCGTCGCCGTAGGACATCTCGACGTCGCGGGCGCGCTGTGCCTGATCCCTCAGGCGCTGGACGGCGTCGCGGGCGCGTTCTTCGGCGTCGCGTTGGCGTTCATTCGCAGAGCCGGCTTGGCCGGGTTCGAACAGCAGCGAGAGCTGTGGCAGATTCCAGAGTTCGGCCTGCTGGAGCGCGGCGAGCGGGCCTTCTAAAGATTGAAAGGCTCGGCCGAAGGCTTCGCCGATGGCGATGCGGTTGCCGAAGCCATTGCCGAAGCCATTGCCGAAGCCGTTGCCGAAGCCATTGCCAAAGCCGCGCGGCGTCCAGGAGTCGTCAAACAAGGACGAGGATCCGGGAATCAGGATGCCAGCCAAGGGTATGGGCGGTGCAGCCGGAGCGGGTGGGGCTGTCGGCGCTTGCAGAGCTTGTGGAGCTTGTGGAGACCGCGCAGCCGGCGCCGGACGCGGTGTCTGCGCATAGATCGCAAACGGAGAACGGGGTCCGCGCGTCAGGGGAGTCATCGCCGGAGGTGCCGGTGGTGCGGGAGCGGCAGCGGCTGCGGGAGATGCGGGAGCTGGGGGTGCTGGACTGGGGGGAAAGGGAGCGGGCTCCTGCGCCTGCAAGGCCAGTCCAGCGCCTGCCAGTGCTGCTATGCCGGTAATTACCCGGATGAGACCGAAAAGTTTCATCTTCATTTTGTCTGTTCCTTGGATCGGTATCGGTTTTTCCGTGGTCTATGCAATCACGCTCCCACTCAATGCGAACGCGATCGACTTGCTTGAGGCATCCGGTTCCCCCGTCCCTTACCTCAAGCGGGAGTTTCCGGATTCCCCGGTCTTCAAACTTCTTCTTCAAACTTCTTCTTCAAACATGACGAGCTCTAAAACAGCTCTGTATTCTTAGCCGCCGGAGTACTTTGGCGCGCGTTCACCTTGGATTGGAATACCTTGACCTTGAACAGCAGGCCGCGATCTTCAATCTGGTGGCGAAGGTCGGACAGCTGCGCATCATTCGGTTGCGTCGGGCTGTGCGCGATCTCAAGGAGCGTCCGTTCCAGATCGTCGAGCAAGGATGCGGTTCCGGTGTCTCCGTTGCTAAGCGCGGTCTGGCGGTAGATGCGATTGGCTTCGACCAGGTCTTCAGCAACGTTCTGTTCGTAGCTGATATCGAACTTGCCCTTGCCGCCGCCGGCGTTGGCGACTTCGACGAGGACCATTTGCGAGCGTTCCAGGTGATCACCGACGGCGACCAGCAGCAGGCGTTCGCGCGCTTTTCCGTAGGCGACAGTCTGGGTAGCGGGCGTTCCCGCCGGAGTCTGCTGGGTGGCGCGGCCGGCAACGAATGCGGCGACGAGGAGTCCGGCCATGGCGGCTGCAGCGACCCATTTCTGGTGAATGCCGAACCATCGGGGAAGACCGGCTTTGCAGGTCTTAGGCAACCGCGGAGCAAGCTTGCGCCACAATTGCGCTTCGTAATCCACCGCGCGTTCCGGCAGCGGAGCGGAATCGACGGTGTTCAGGACGCGTTGCAGCGTCTGGTAGCGATCGCGGCATTCCGCGCAACCGGCGATATGGCTTTCGGCCTCGGCGCCGGCGTCGGCGTCAGCCGTATCCGGTTCCCCGTAGTAATGCAAAACGAATTGTTCTTCGGTCAGGTGTTCCATTTGCTTTCTCTTGCGGCTCGCCTGCTTCTGCGGCCGCTTCCGGTGCTGCTCTCCGCTGTCTTGATTCCCACCTTTATGGGTCGGGCTATATCAGATTGGCGTCCGCTCCCTTACGGTCGCGGTTCGGTTTCCCGAATCAGGCCAGAGCCCTAATCCACTACGCTGGACTCACCAGCGGTTGCAAAGCCTTGCGCAGCTTTTGGACTGCGCGAAAGATACTGTGCTTGGTGGCGTTCGTCCCTAACCCCAGCGTGCCGCCGATTTCTTCGATCGACTGGCCTTCAAAATGGCGGAGGACAAAGGCTGTCCGCTCCTGTTGGCTCAAATCGCGCATGGCGGCATCGAGCGTTTCCTGGATGCGGCCGCTGACCAGCAGACGCTCAGGGCCGGGCGCGCCGGAGGCGATGGTCGCCATCATGTCTTCGGCGTCGTTGGTCAGCAGGCGTTCCTTTTGCGGCTTGCGGGCCCGAATCAAGTCCAGCGAATAATTGGCCGCGATGCGATAGACCCAAGTTCCAAAACTGGCGCGATCCTCAAAGCGGGCGAGTTGCTTGAAAGCCCGCAAAAACGTTTCCTGGACCACATCTTCGGCGTCCTGCTCATTACCGGTCATGCGGAAAGCCAGGCGGAACACACTACGGCCATGGCGCTCGACAAGGAGCCTATATGCGTCCGGATCGCCGCCGCGGATCCGGGTGACGATCGCTCCATCGGATGCCGCGGAGTCCAATTCCTGCATTCGGTTGAGGGTCTGATCTATCGTAAATCCCAGCGCATCCATTTGGCCTGCCTGCATTTTCCCGCCGCTTCCATCTGCCGGTTTAGACTCAAGTGTCCGAATCCGGTTAGCCAGGCCGAGGCGGAAACCGTGCGGGTTTGAGGCAAGTTGGCAGGAATCAGAGTTAGGCTACTGATTCCAGGTGCTTTGTGGGTAGGCATTCGGAAATTCAGCGCCTGCATCATTTCAATATCGCCACTTGACTCCCGTCAAGGCGTGAACACGAGGTCGCGCCTCACCAAAGTACCTTCGGGCCGGGATTCAATACGTTAGGAAAATGAGACCTAACAACAGGAAGCCCCGCCGTTATCGGCGGGGCCAGATTCCTGCTCACTTGCGGGAAGAGACTGTATTAGCGGGATGAAACTGTTTAGTACGGGACGGCGCAGCCGGGAAGGCGAACCCAGTTGCCCCAGCCGTCGTAGTAGCCATTCGGCTCACAGTATCCGTAGGACGATCCGTAGTAGGGAGACCCGTAACCGTAGCCGTAGTAGGGTCCGAGTCCGAGGAACAGACCTCCGCGATAGTAGCCCCATCCGCGGCCACCATAGTAGTAACGCGAGCCGTAATAGTGCGAACCAACCGCGAACCCGCGTCCGCCGTAGTAGCCACGTCCGCCACCGCCATAGTAGTTACGTCCGCCGGCCGCGTATCCACGGCCTCCGCCGACGTATCCGCGAGCCCCACCGGAGTAGCTGCGTCCGCCGCCTACGTATCCTCGGCTGCCGCCTGAGTAGCTGCCGGGGCTGCCGCCGGAGTAGCTGCGGGCTCCCGAGCCTCCGGAATAGCTTCTACCGCCACCGCCCCCTCCGCTAGAACTGCGAGCGCTGCCTCCGGAGCCTCCATGAGAACCCCCGCCACCCCGTTGTGCCAAGGCGCTGACCGGGAACGCCGTAAGGACGGTAGCGACCAAAAACGCGGGCAGAGCGGTCTTCTTAAGATAGCCAGATAATGAGTTCGTCATCGGAGACCTCCACTTCATACACCGTCGGTTATGCAAATGGCGTGCCAATTTCAAAGCGAAGAAAATAATCGGGTTTGGATGTGTGCCGAATCGGCTCAGGTGGCTGAAATCCACCGGTGCGGTTGGTGGAAGCCAAAACTACCCGCCGATTGCAGGTTTGGACGGATGGGACTCGGAAGCCGATCGGAACGGAATGACGACCCAAAACGTACTGCCTTGGCGGGGCACGCTTTGGACGCCGATGGTCCCGCCCATGAGTTCGGTCAGGCGGCGGCTGATCGCCAGCCCGAGGCCGGTCCCGCCGTATTGACGGGTGGTTGAAGAATCGCCCTGCGTGAAGCTCTGGAACAGGTTTTTTTGCACGGCGTCCGGAATTCCGATACCGGTGTCGGTTACCGAGAAATAGACTTGCTGTTCGGGGCTCGCCTCGCCTTCCAATCGGACTTCCAAGCGAATAGTTCCTTTTTGCGTGAACTTCACGGCGTTGCCGAGAAGGTTGATCAGGATCTGCCGAACGCGGGCGGGGTCGCCATTCACGGCACGACGCGGCGCGTTCTCGATATCCAACTCCATCGAGAGGCCTTTCGATTTGGCACCGGTTTCGACGATCTGAACGCAATCGCGGACTACGGCCCGCAGATCGAAATCGATGCCGTCGATGCTGAGCTTGCCGGCTTCCATTTTGCTGAAGTCGAGAATGTCGTTGATGACGTACAGCAAAGACTGGCCGCTGGTCTGGATGATATCCAGATAATCGCGCTGCTCCTCGTTGAGTGGCGTATCGCGAAGCAGTTCGGCCATGCCGAGGACGCCGTTCATGGGAGTGCGGAGTTCATGGCTCATCATCGCCAGGAAGTCGGATTTAGCGAGCATGGCCTCTTCGGCCGCCTCTTTAGCGGCGAGCATTTTTTGCTTGGCTTCCATCTGCTCGGTGATGTCCTGTACGGTGCCCACGAGGCGGACGATCTGGCCATGCTCATCGGCGACGGGCTGGCCGGTGCCGCGAAGGAAGCGCGCGGGATCGGCCGAAGTGAGCTCGTGTTCGATGGAATAACGAACGCCTTCGGTGAGGGCCCGCTGGACTGCTTCCGTCAGTTTTACGCGATGTGCGTCGGGCACCATACCGACGAACTCTTCATAACTCGGCGGACCGAGTTTGGGATCCCGGTCGTAAAGCCGGAAGACTTCCTCTGACCAGATGATGCGCTGCGTGCGAACGTCAAATTCCCAGCCGCCCAACTTGGCCACTTGTTGCGTTTCGCGGTGCTGTGCCTGATTTTCTTCGAGGCTGCGGCGCAGAGCGGCGTCGCGCATACGGTCCGCGAAATGGATTCTGCGGCGCCGATGAAGTTCACGCGAGGTTTGGAATCCGATGGCATGCGCCAGGCCGTTCGCGATGGCGAGCGACGTGATGGACGAGCCGTCCTGTGGAATTTTTGTGAGCACGAATACCGCAAAGACGCCGGCGGTCAAGAGCGTGCCAAGCAGCGACTGCAGAACCAGCGGCACGGGCACGGCTACATAGATCGCGAAGACGAACAGCGGGTCGAGCGGCATGTAGGCGGTGAACCAGGGCGGCCTGCTGGATTGCAGCGCAAGATTAAGGCCGATGGAAAACAGCATTATGACGAGAACGGAACAATCGAATAAACTCGGCCGCTTGGTCCGCTTTAGGACCATCGCGAGCGCAAGCAGGGCTGCGATGCTGGCTACGCGATAGGCCGAAAATTTCCAAAATGTCTCGGAAAATCCGTAAATACGCCAATCGTTCGTCGAATAGAGGACGGCCGCGCCGACGAGCACCGGGACAATACGCAAGATTCTGGATTTTTCTTCCGCAAGATTGGAAAGGCGGAACGAGGATTCGCTGGCTGCGGATACGAATGTCCCCAGCGGAGAAATCTCTGACGATTCCAGTCCGTTAGGATCGGAACTACCATTGCGTGATGTATTCACACGGACACGGCCCGCTCTTGCCTGGAGGGCGAAACGCGCAACCGCCGCGGCAGGCGTTTCGAAGAACAGCTCGTGCCAGTTTACCAACTTGCGCCGGGCCGTTCCCAAAAACTTCAGAGGGCTGTGCCAACGCTATTTGGTGCCCAGAATCCGATTCATCTCGGCGATTCGGATGTCGAGCTCCTTGCGCAACAGGTTGTACCGCTCGATCGCGTCGCGGCCGATTTTCTGATCGGTCGAATTCGTGAGGGTGTAGAGATAGGTGATGTGCGTCTGTAATTCCGGCTTGCTGTAGCGGACGGGGGGAGTGATCAAGCTCGCCGCGAGGTCCTTCAAGCGTGCGAGCATTTCCGGCGAGACGGTGGATTCGCGAAGGACGGTGCGAACCTTGCTCACCGTTTGATTTACGTCGCTGACCAGATCTCGGACCTTCATGTTGTGGTCGAACTGCTCCTTCAAATCCAGGGTGGTCACGCCGGTTTTGAGAATACGCGGATCCTCGACGATGATGAACGGCTGGGTGGAGGTCCAGGAGCCGGAGGCGAGGCGGACCGCATACTTTCCCGGGACCGCCATGGGTCCGTTGGGGCCGGCGGGACGCGCCGCGCTCTGCCACGCGCCGGGGTAGCGTAGATCCCAGGTGAAGCGATGCATTCCGGGATTCTTGTCGAGACGCGTGGGTCCTGCGCGGCCGCGGAATCCGCCGCCCTCTCCGTCCTCATCGGGCGCCGCCACTACGGCGGCGGGACGCTCTTCGGCACCGGCACCGGCACTGGTAAAGGTCCGGATCACTTTCCCGGTGGCATCGAGGATATCCATCGTCACGTCGCCCGAGGGAGCGGACGCGAGGAAGTAGTCGATGGGCGCGCCTGCCGCCGGATACACCAATCCGCCGCCACCGCGTCCTCCACGCTGCGGAGTCCGGATGGCTTCACGGGGGGCGAACAGGAGGGCTGGAGCCGTGGTCGATTTCCCGCTCACTTGATGTAGCGGCGTCAGGTTGTCGAGAATCCAGAACGACCGGCCCTGCGTCGCGACGACCAGATCCTTGTGGGCGACTTTGATGTCGGTGACGGGCGTCACCGGCAGATTCAACTGGAAAGGCTGCCACTTGCCGCCGTTGTCAAAAGAAATGTAGACGCCGAATTCCGTCCCGGCATAGAGTAGACCGGCGCGATCCGGATCCTCGCGAACGACGCGTGTGGGCTCGTCGGGCGCGATGCCGTTTTTGCCGTCGGTCAAGCGGGTCCAGGTTTTGCCGAAGTCGTCGGTGCGATAGATGTAGGGCGCGAAGTCGCCTAGTAAGTAGCGATAGATGGCGACGTAGGCGGTCGCCGCCCGCCTCGGACTCGGCTCGATATTCTGCACGCGGCCACCGGGCGGCAGATCGGGCGGAGTGACGTTGGACCAGTGCTTTCCGTCGTCGCGCGTGACGTACACCAGTCCGTCGTTCGATCCGGTCCAGATGAGGCCTTTTTGTACGGGCGATTCGCGGATCGCGTAGAGCGTGCTGTAGACCTCTTCGCCGGTGGCGTCGCGCGTGATGGGGGCTCCGCTTGCCTGCTGGGGTTCGCCAGGCGGGTAGGCGGTGAGATCGGGGCTGATTTTTTCCCACGTGACGCCGCCGTCTCGAGTGCGGTGGAGATATTGCGATCCGTAGTAAACGACGCGATGGTCATGGGGCGAGAGATCCATGGGCGACACGCGCTGGAAGCGGTAGATCAGCTCGCCGCCGCCGTTTCCGTAAAGCGATTGGGCTCCGACCCAGTAGCGCTCTTCGTTGCTGGTCCGCAGATTCTGCCTGCTGAATTGGCCTTTGCAGCTTCCGTACACCAGGTCGGGGTTGGTGGGATCGGGGAAGATGGGACCGGTTTCGCAACCGGGTCCGGAGCGGAAATCCTGCCCATCGCCGAGCGGCAGGCTGGGCGCGATCACGGTGGTGTTGTCCTGCTGCGCGCCGTAGACGCGGTACGGATACTGATTGTCCACGGCGACTTGATACATTTCGGCAGTGGGCTGATTGAGAATCGAGCTCCAGTTGCGGCCGCCATCGACTGAGACGGTCGCGCCGCCGTCATTGGCCTGAATCATGTAGTCGGAATTTTTGGGATTGATCCAGAGGTCGTGATTATCGCCGTGGGGGACGCGCGCGCTGCGGAATGTCTTTCCGCCGTCGGCGCTGCGGAACCACCCTTCGTTGCCGATGTAGACGATGTCGGAATTGTTCGGGTCCACGCCAAGGGTGGTGTAGTAGAACGGGCGGGTGATCAGGTTTCCCGCGGCGTTGATCAGGGTCCACGTGGCGCCGGCGTCTTCGGAACGATACAGGCCGGAACCGGGCTTGGCTTCGATCAGCGCATAGATACGATCGGGCTTCGAGTCGGAGATCGCGACGTTACTGCGTCCGAACAATTCGTTCGGCAAGCCGCTCGTCAGCTTCTTCCAGGTCTCGCCGCTGTCAGTGGATTTGTAGATGCCGCCTTCGCGCGCGCCGCTCAGAATGGTCCAGGGCTTGCGCTGTCCGAACCACATGCTCGCAAACAGAACGTTCGGATGGCCGGGCTGGATTTCGAGGTCGGCTGCTCCGACGGCGTCGGAGACAAAGAGAACGTTCTTCCATGTCTTTCCGCCATCAGTGGACTTGTAGATGCCGCGCTCCTTGTTCGGCACAAAGGGATTTCCCAGAGCGGCGACGAAGACGATGTCGGGATTTTTCGGGTGGACGCGGATGGTGGAGATCTGACCGGCGTCGCGCAGTCCGATGAACGACCAGGACTTTCCGGCATCGGTGGATTTGTAGAGGCCGCGCCCGATCGACACGTTGCTGCGGATCTTCGACGAGCCGGTGCCGGCGTAAATCACGTCGGGATTCGAGAGCGAGACCTCGACTGCGCCCATGGAAGCGGCGGCGAAGAATCCGTCCGAGATATTCGCCCAGGAAGTTCCGGCGTCGGTGGTTTTCCAGACGCCGCCGCCGGTGGAGCCCATGTAAAACGTGCGGGGCTGAGAGGGAACGCCGGTGACGGTGGTGACGCGTCCACCGCGCTCCGGCCCGATCAGTCGATAGCGCAGTCCGGACCACAAATTCGGCGAATAGTCCGGCGAGGCGTCCGCGGCAGACAAGCCGGCAACGACGCTGGCTCCGGCAAAAATAGCGATGGCCGTTTTCCTGTGCATGTTCATGGAGAGGTACGTCCCTGATTTTAGCGGGATCGGCTGATGCACAGGCCGGAGGCTTATGCTACTGGTCTCGACGCCATTCTAAAAGCTGTAACGGAGAGCTAACGAAAGGTACGAATTGCGGCGGTACTGGCCGAGGAAGTCCATGGCGTCGCCGCGGATCAGCGCGACTCCGGCGGTGGCGCGCCAGTGCTGTCCGAACATTTGCGAATAGCTGAAGCGGGTCCAGATGCCGGCTCCGTTTTGACGCAGGGCGATTTCGGAAGTCAGGCTGCGGCTGGCGTCGATCGTGAGACTGGCGCTGCCGAGAATCGCTTTAGTGAGTCCGCGATCGGGTGCGAAGTTGAGCTGGCTGGTTCCGGTGCGCGTGACGGCTTCGCCCGCGTAGCCGCCTGCGAAAACCCATTCCTTGACGGTCCGCTCGAGTTGTACGACGTAGAGGATGTACTCGTCGGCCTGGGGAGTGGAACTGGTGAAATAGGCGGCCTCGCTTTTGACGGTGAACCACTTTAAGGGCATCGCGAAATCGCCGCCGTACATTCTCATCTTCGGAAAGAAGCGCCGGAGATCGATGCCGATTCCAGCGGTTTGGCCGTCGAAAGTGACGAAGGGATCGAGGCGGAAAAGAGGGAGATGATTGAAGCCTTCAAAGAAAGATAAGGACGCCTCGTAGCCCTTGCCGACGTGGTTGGCGCGAAGGCCGTACTGTGCTCCACCAGGGTAGATGGCGCCCTGATCGCGAATCGGGATGGCGGCGGCGGCTTCGGGAATTCCGCTCCAACGCTGGTTAAGAAGCGGTCCGCGGCTCGGCGTAAAGACCGGTTGGACGACGGCATCGATGGTGTTGCCGCCGTTTTCATAGGTCACGCGCGCGGCCGTGACGCCGAGAAAATCGCTGTCGATCACGGACAGAAAATCTTTGGGTGCGAAGCGGTCGGTTGGATTCAGGATGTCGGTTTTGCCCCAGCGGATGAACTGACGGCCGAACTCGGCGGTCCATTGGCCTTTGTGCAGGGTCGCGCTGAGGCGGCGCAGCGAGAATGCGGGACGGAGCAGTCGGCGATCGGTGATGTCGAGGCGGAATTCGCGTTCGAACTGGCGATGGCTGTCGAAGCGAGCGTCGAAAATCGTGGATAATTTCAGCCAGGAAAACGGCTTGTACGATGCGTCGTAGCGCAGTAGCCATTGGTTGACGACATGGGCGTTGTCGTTAGTCGCGGTCTGCGGAAAGAAGGTGGCGGAGCTCTCGAGGAATCCGCGCTGCTCGAAGGTCTGCGCGAGCGCGACCGGGGCAACCAGGATCCACAGGAAACGCATGCCCTTTTACGACGCGCGGCGCAGGGCCTGGAGCGTGAACTCCTCGTCCTTCATCGGAACGTTATTCTGTAGCTTTTCGAGTTTCAAGATGGTCCGGCTGTTGCGCATCACGTCTTCGACCTCGATGCGCCTGGCGGCCCAGACGCCTTCAAGTTTCTCGACATCCTTATAAAAGAGGCGGCGGGCGAGTCCGGCTTTGGCGTAGGATTCCACCTGGACGACGACCCAGATGTCTTTGCGAATCCAGATGAAAGATTTGGTGTACTGGGATGCTTTGCGGGGCTTCGCTTCCAGCTTCCAGCACGCCTGGCCGTCGATAGGTTCTTCGGCGGCGATCTTCAGGTCGTACTGCTCGGCGTCGCGTTCCTCGAGATCCTCGTAGCTGAAATCCGTGCCGAAGAACCGAGTGGATCGGTCCTGCAGGGCGATGCGTTGATCGCGCTCGATGGCGGGACGCCACATCCACTGGTCCGACGCGCGCTCCTTGTGATTGACGACGAGCAGGCCGACGCCCTTCACTTCGGGTGGAGCGGTGAAGCGCAGGATCGATTTGCTGTCGCCGAACGCGCCGATGCGCTGGTATGTCCAGCGCTTGGTCGTGATCTTGCTTTTCGCGTCCACGACTTCGAGTGTTCCTTCGTAGCGCTGGCTGTTGGTACGCGAGCGCTTTTGGGTTTCTTCGAGGATCTGTTTCGCATCTTGCCCGAGAATCGGAAGGGCAAGGAATGCGACGGCAAGCCACTTACTCATATTCGAGAGCCTCCACGAGCGAGCCACGCACGGCGGATTCCGCTGGAAAGATGGCGGCGAAGAACGCGGAGGCCAGGATCACCGGAATGAGCGCGCCGAGAATCGCAAAGGGATAAGTGTATTCGACGCGCAGACCGGCAAGATCGCGACGGGCGATTTCGACCGTGTAATAGAGCTGGACGGCGCCAAGCGCGAGTCCGAGAACAAGACCGATGACGCCGATGGCGAGCGCCTCCATCCAGATGGTATGGCGGATCTGATTGCGGATGGCGCCCACGGCCTGAAGGACGCCGAGTTCACGCCGGCGGTCCACGATCGAGACGGTCAAGGCATTCACGATTCCTAACACGGCAACCAGGACAGCGACGAAAATCTGCACGTAGGTCAAGCCGAACCACTGGTCGGTGAGGCGCAGAATGTAGGCTCGCAGGTCCTTATTCGTGAGCACGAACAAGCGGTGGACGCTGCCCAGTTTGTCGAGGATCCGCTGGCGGACCAGGGCCTCGCCGGCTCTTGGTTTCAGGTAAATTCGGAACACGTTGACGGTGTCGTCGTTCCAGGCTTTGATAAACGCATCGCGATCCATCAGCAGGCTGCCTTGCTGGTCGGAATAGTCGGTCACGATTCCGAGGATCGGCAGATTCAGCATGCCGCGTGGGGTTGCGATCTCGACGATGTCTCCCAGGTTGTAACCGTGCAGCAGAGCGAAATTATCCGAGGCGAGCACGCCTTTGCCTTCGCTCGTCAGCCTATACATTATCTTGGTGTCGCCAGCCAGCGGGGCAAGCATGATGCGCTTTTGGAGGGCCACAATCGGGGCCGCGACGATGATGATAGGGCTCTTGCCGCCCGTCTTCTTATCCGGTACATCGATGCGCACGGTGCGGACGTACTGCACTTCTTCGACCCCTTCGATCTGTTTCAATTCGTCGCCGATGGCGGCCGGAAAAACGAAACTGCGCGACGTCACGCTTTCGGACGTGGTGACGAAGAGGTCGGGATTGAGAGCTACATCCAGCCAGACTTTCAGGGAATCGTAGCTGGCGCGGGCGACTCCTGCGAGCGAGATGACGAGTGCCAGTGAGAGCATCAACGCGGCGACGGTGCCGGAGGTACGGCGCGGGGATTGAATCAGACTATCAGCAGCCAGCGAGCCTTCGACGGGTCGGAGCCATTTCAGGATGGGCCGCAGGAGTTTCGAGATCCACAACGACAAAGCGGGCGACAGCAGGAGCGCGGCAAGTACCGCGAGCATGAAGCCCGCGTAAAATGCCGGACGATAGAGGCTGAAATAAATACAGATTCCGCAGAGGAATAAGCAGAACAAGGCCGCGTAGAAACGGATCCGATTTTCGCCCTCGCTCATCGATTGCTGACGGCCTTTTTGGAGAGCGCGGACAGGATCGACGGCGGCGGCCTGCCGTGCGGGCAGGACTCCGGCGATCACGCTAGTGATCACGCCGATCGCGATTGCGAAGGAGATCAGTTTGGGATCGAGCGAAATTTCTTCCGCGCGCCGCGTCAAGCCGTACAACTCGCCCAACAGGACACTCAGGTAGCCAGCCAGCGCGCGGGCGATGAGCATTCCGAACAGGACGCCGAGTAGGGATCCGAACAATCCGGTCATCGCGCTTTCGGTCAGGAACAGCACGCGGATCTGTTTCCGGGTCGCGCCGAGCGCGCGCAAAATTCCGATTTCGCTGCGCCGCTGCGTCACCGCGATAGCGAAGGTGTTGTAGATGATGAACATGCCGATAAACAGCGCGAAGATGCTGGTGATGCTCGACACCAGCGAGTAGATAGAGGCCGTGGCCTCGAACTGCTGGCCTCGTGAAGAAGGTGGCTCCACCTGAAAACCGGGGCCCAGAATTTTTTCGATGGCGGCTCTTCCGGCGTCGAGCGCGACATCTTCTTTCAGGCCCACGTCGATGCGATCGAACTTACGGCCGCGGCCGAAGATCTTCTGCGCGGCGTAGATGTCCATGATGGCCAGGTTGCCGCCGAAGGCACTGGTCAAGCCGCCGGATTTCATGATGCCTCGCACGATGAAATCGCGGTCGCCCTGCATTGTACCCATCGGCAGCTTGCTGCCAAGGCGGAGGCCGTTCGCTTCGGCGAAAGACTTGGTGATGATGAGCGAATCCGCCTGGGCGAGGAACACCAGCGGATCCTCGATCGCGTCGTCGCCGCTACCCTCAAGGTCGTACTCGCGGAGTCCGCGGTCGCCGGTCATGTCCACGCCGAGGATCAGCAGGTTGCCTTGGCCCTTCAGGTTCGTGGTCACGGTGGATTCAAGAATCGGCACGGCGACGCGAACCACGTCGGCGTTCTGGACCTTTTCGAGAACGTCCTCGTCGAAGCCGGGTTCGCCCGCTGTGACCTGCAATTGCGTGGATCCGGCGATGCGGTCGATCGTTTTCTGGAACGCGAACAGCACCGACTGGTTGGCGGTGTGCATGCCGACGAAGACCGCGACGCCGAGTACGATGCCGGTGGTCGTCAACAGCATTCGCACTTTGTGCTTGCGGGCATACTGCCAGCTGATGAGCCGCAGCAGCATCATCGGCAAATATCCTCGATGATGTGGCCGTCCTTCAATGAGATGGTGCGCGGACAGCTTTCGGCGACGCTGCGGTCATGGGTGACCACGAGGATGGTCGCGCCCAGCTGCTGGTGAAGGTCGTGTATCAGCTTCAGGATGTCGATGCCGGTATTCGAATCCAGATTTCCGGTGGGTTCGTCGGCGAGCAGGATCGGCGGGAAAATGCTCAACGCCCGAGCGATGGCGACGCGCTGACGCTCTCCGCCCGATAGCTCTTCGGGCAGATGCTCGAGCCGGTGGTCGAGCTTCACCAGCGCGAGTAGTTCGCGCGCGCGGTCGTCGATTTTCTTGCGTGGCCAGCCTCGAAGATGCAAGGGCAGGGAGACATTCTCTACGCAGCTGAGGGTGGGGAGCAGGTTGAAAAATTGAAAAATGAATCCGATTTTGTCGCGGCGGACTTTGGTGAGGGCGTCGTCCGAAAGTCCGCTGAGGAGTTCGCCGTCGATGCGGATCTCTCCGGCGCTCGGCTTGTCGAGGCCGCCGATGAGGTTCAGCAGGGTCGATTTTCCAGAGCCCGACGGGCCGATCAGCGAAACCATCTCGCCTTTTGCGATCGACAGATCGACGGTTTCGAGCGCGGTGACTTTCCGCTTGCCGTCGAATTGTTTGGAGACTTTCAAAAGATCGATCACAGGTGGCTTTCTAATGATGACGCGAAAGCAGGCCGCGGCGCATAAGTTGTTGAGCGCCGGACGCGATAGAATCCGACTGTGCCCGATTCCGATACTCTCAAACGCGCTGCTGGCCAAAATGCCGCGGCGCACGTCCGCGAAGGGATGGTGGTCGGGCTCGGCACGGGCTCCACTGCGAAATTTGCCGTGCAGGCAATCGGTGAAAAGGTGGCGGAGGGCCTGCGTATCGTCGGCATTCCGACGTCCGAGAAGACGGCTGCTCTGGCTCGGGCGTTGAGTATTCCGCTAGCCACGCTCGGCGAGTATACCGAAATCGATCTGACCATCGACGGAGCGGATGAGGTCGAAGAAGGCTCGCTCCATTTGATCAAGGGCCACGGCGGAGCTTTGCTGCGCGAGAAGATCGTCGCGAGCGCGAGCAAGCGGCTGATCATTGTGGCCGATGAGAGCAAAGTGGTGAGGCGGCTGGGTGCGAAGTTCGCGGTGCCGCTCGAAGTAGTTCCGTTCGGCTGGCAGGCGACGGAACGGCATCTGAAGGCTATCGGTGCAAAACCGTTTCTTCGCTTGGACGGGACTGACCAGCCGTACGTCACGGATGGGGGCCACTACATCTTGGATTGCGGGTTCGGAGAAATAGCGGATCCGGCCGCCGTGTCCGCGCAGTTGGACGCGATCGTGGGCGTTGTCGAGCACGGGCTATTTCTCGGGATGGCGACGGAAGTCGTTATTGGTGCCGCGAGCGGAGTCCGGAAGCTGGCGCGGTCGTAATTTCTTGCTCGTTACTGAGGTGGTCCGCGCTTCGACGTAGAGTTGGGGAGTCGTCGTCGGTCGTGGGAGTGGATGCCGACAAAGCACCGGTGCCGAAGTTCTGTTAACCATACAGTCAACAGCGACCTCACTGAGATGTTCTCGTTCGCGCCATGGCTCAGGGCGAAGCTTTTACGCTTTAGGTGGAAACCGGATCGACGAAATCTTCCTTGCTATGGCCAGGCCCGACGATCACTTCGAAGAAGCAGATTAGAGAAATAGCGAACTTCTGGGTAGTGGGTCAGTTTGAACTGACCCACTACCAACTTCTGATAAGTTTGGCGCTCGGGCATTTCTTTTCGGGAGTGGCCTGCACGCAGCTCCGCATGCAGAGTCGCGAAACTGTTTAATAAGAGTTCAGGGCGTTGGCGATCCATGGATAAAACCAGCGCATCTCGGTTTCGCGCATCAGAACGAGCTGGCGGGTGGGCTGCCCGGGCGCGCTGACTCCCATTGCCATCAAGACCCACCCATTCGGCAGGCGGCGCAGAAGAATGCTGTATTTCCCGTTCGGGTCGGGATTTGCGTAGGTGACGGAATACTTCGGCGGAAAGAACTCATCTACGTTCCGCTCTTCGTTATAGCTGCGGGACACGCTGACGAGTAGTGACGAAGACCGGCGGAAAACTACCGAGTGAGAGACGTCGTCGTGGTCCTCGTTGTCAATTCGATATTGCAGGGCCTCGAAGTCGGTGCCGAAATTGGCGACCAGGGCTGGCGCTCCGAGCGCGTTGCGGGCTTCCGGAGGCGTCGCCGTGAGGAAGATCCATTGGACTTTTCTGTCGCGAACGATCGGGTCGGCGGCGGTCGGGACCGCCGCGGTTAGAGCCAATGATACTAACGCGCCGACGAGGATTCGAATGTGCTTCATTTGAGTGTCCGCCTCGCGAAGGGGCGAAGCCGTCCGCCCCTTCGCGAGCAAATGCAACTGGCTATTGTTTGCCGATCGTCTTCGGGAGACTGCCGTTCACAAGTAGGTCCACGAATTTGTCGAGGTCTGCGGTGTCGGTCGAGAGGGCTGCGGCCATCTTGAAGAAGATGTCCGACTGATCCATGTAGCCGGTGAACATCAAGGCTCCCGGACCTTCCGCGGTGACGGGTACGCTCGATCCGGTGTGATCGCCGGTCCGGAATCCGACGGCGAGCCGACGAATGCCTGGACCTGCGTTTACCGGATATCCGGTATCAGTGTCCAGGGGATACGCCGGGCTGCCGAAGTAGGTGGAATAGGTGCTGGTGGCCGGAGTATCCGCCGGACTCACCGGTGCGAAGGTCCCCGGCATCGCGGCCGCTCCACCATTGTTAGATGCGGTCGTACTGGTATTCACAAACGGCAGCCCAGCGCGCGCATTCGAGTAGGAGTCACCGAACACGGTGAAGTTCTGATCCCCGGCCGCGGTGCTGTAAGAAACCTTCTGTGACTTCGCCCGGTCGAAGTATTCGACGTCCGGCGTATTGCTGACGCCGATGATGCTCATCGACTGGTCGTGATCCGCGGTCACCACGATGAGCGTATCTTTGGCCGTCCGCTTGGCGGCCCAGGCGCGAGCCACGCCGACGGATTTGTCGAATTCGATCGTATCCCAGATCGTTCCCGCAGCCTGGTTCGGATGGGACTGCTTATCGATCGACGCGCCTTCCACCATCAGGATGAACGGCGTGCCCGTCAAGCTGGAAGACAGTACATCGATGGCCTTTTGCGTCATCAGATCGAGCATCGGCTGATCCGTGAATCCGCCGAAATTGGCGGCGGGTTCGGAGGAGGGACGCTGCAGCAGGAGTTTGTCGTAAGCGACATCCATGTTCACGTCGGACGCGGTCGCGATCCCGTTCGAGGCGGGCGCCGGCCGGGCGGAGCCCTTGAATAGACCGATGGTCGGCTGGCCGTAGGCGATTTGCTTTAGCTGCGTCGCGTTTGTCACGTAGCGGTAGCCCATGCTCTGGAATTCACCCACGAGGTTGCGGCCGTCGGGCCGGCCTGACGCAAGGAAAGGATCCGCGCCGCCGCCGAAAATAACGTCGAAGGCGGGGGCGCCGTTGAGCATCGGGTTCTCGCGATACTGCCTCGCCACCTCAAGCCGAGCCTGACGATACGCGGTGTACGCGCCTTCCACGGCGGGCGTGGCGTCGGTTACCGCGGCTGTCGTCACGATTCCAGTGCGGTAGTTGAAACGGCGTTTCAGGTATTGCCAGAGATTTTCGATGCGCGGGTTGTCCAGCATGA
Organism: Bryobacterales bacterium; assembly: GCA_038210135.1. GTDB lineage: Bacteria > Acidobacteriota > Terriglobia > Bryobacterales > Bryobacteraceae > JBBQWZ01. Next base: position 63,952 of record JBBQWZ010000020.1, on the reverse strand, counting down.
ACGGAAGGTTCGCTGCTTTCTGCTGGCCGTTAAAGCGCCATTTGCAGTCGGTACCGTCGGTAAGCACATTGACCGCGGCCGAAAAGGTTTTATTGCCGGTGGCCCAAGCGGATCCCGTATTGGCGGAATCCGGAATTACAGCGTCCGTGCCATACGTCATCGACATACCGCTCACGGGCATTTTGTCCATTTCGAGAAGATTGTCGAAGTACCCGTCGCGAAATGCGTTCTTGCCGGAGACATCCACAGTGGACCGGGAAACCAGGCGCGCCGCGTCACGGTAGGCAGTCCCCATGGCGTCGCCGATAAAGAGAATCATGTTCCGGCGTTGTCCGGCCGGCGGGTTGAATTCGCGAACGAGAATGGAACGGGTGTCGGTAACCAAGGCGCCGTCGGCCGAGAGGGAAACCGCGAGGTTGACCGTTCCGGGCGTATCGAAAGACTGCAAATTAGCGCGAATCACCCAGTCAGAGGTGCCGTCGCAATCGAGATCCGCCTTCACCGGGGCGCCGAACTTCGAGGTGAGATCGACCGAACCGGCTTTGACCGAAAGTCCGCTGACCGCCGTGGCGTTCCTAACTTCAATCACCAGGTCGATGAGCTGGCTTTGTAGGAGCCGGGTTCTCTCCGGCAACAGAATACGAGCACTAGGCGCGTTTTGCGACAAAAGCGGCGACACAGAAATACCAAGCGTCAATACAGCAAGGACGCCGAAGGATCTTAAGGTCATTGAACAGATCTCCTATTTTGCGGGTGGCCACGGACAATGCGCCCGTCGAATGATCATAGAGATCATTTGTTTCGGCTCGACGAATATCGCGCGAAGGCCTGATAAAAACCGAGCCGCATAATTCATAAGGGTCCGCATGCGGACGATCTGAGTGCTGAGCTCCTACACGTTTTTTCAAATCGTGTTGTTGTCTACGCCGTCAAGAATGAAGTTGTTCTGCAGACTGCTCACGCCGTGGACGTTGAAACCGCCCTGGCGGCCGGCGCTGGTCGCGCCGCCCTGTTCGGTGTAGCGCGAGACCTGTAAGCCCGCGTCCACTGTCACCGCGGTCTGCACCTGGCTGACGCTGAGCTTGAAATCCGGACGGCCTTTTTGCGCCGTCTCGAGCGTTACGATCTGTTTGGTTGGTTGAAAGCCCGCGCCTTCGGTAGTCACATCGTAGGTGCCGACAGGCAGAACGGCGAAGAAATAATACCCGGATGCGTCCGTTTGGGCGATCCGCTCGAGATTCGTGGCAATCCCGCGGTGACTTGGCCGCCGGAACGATCGAACCACTTGGGTCCGCGACACGGCCAGTCAAGCTGGCACCGCTACTCTGCGCCGACGCGGTCGAGCCCGCGATCGACAGAAGTACAATCCATGAAGCTACTTTGAACACAGCGCCCCTTTAGGTTTCTAACCTAGCGAACGCAAGTTCTTATGGGGTTACTGCCGAATGAATACTTGTTTACAGCCCGGTCCGTGCGCTGGTGGATGACCGCCAAATAGAAGCCGACGCGAAACATTGCCCATCGTATTCACGGAAGAAGCGGACGTCGAGGTCACCGGGAATTCTGAATTGCTCCGGCGAGAATACGAGAACGTTCTTCGAAATGCGATTGGCTACGCGCCGAGAATTCGGCGATCGAAGCTAAAATCGAAGTGCTCCGCGGGACCGCGCGATTTAAGGTCCGCGACTATGCCTGGGCTAATTCGATCCGCACCTGACAGAGCGTGGTGGCCGAGTATGTTGACCTTAAATTACAGTATTGCGGACGCAACTCCGATTGCTCCTCTCTTCTCGCACCGCCCTCTTGGCTAAGAGCTTGTTCTCACGTGAGCTCGCCCGTGCGAAGTTCGATTTCAATACTCGGTGTGTTCTCGGGCAGGCGATGGAACGACGGGAAAGGACCGCGAGGCTCTTCGGCGCGGATTCTCAAGACAGCGGCCTGATCTTTTGTCAGCCGAACGGATCGCACTACTTGCCGGACCGTGTACGGGCCAAAGTCGTCGAGCTGATGAGGAAGGCTGGACTCGAAGGTGTCAGCTTGCACTCGTTGAGGCACAGCCACGCCAGCGCGCTTCTCAGCAAGGGCGTGCCGATCGCGGTCGTAAGTGAGCGCCTCGGCCACGCTGATCAAAACATCACGCTTTCGATTTATTCGCACGCATTGCCGGCGGACACACGCGCCGCCGCGAGGATTTGGAACGAGGCAATGTCCGGTGTGATCGATGCAAGCCGCAAACCTGCAGCGGACGGGATGTTAGCAGGAGGGGATTGCGCACCAGGAGTATTGATGATTCTAAAAAAGAAGGAATGGCGGGGACGACGGGGCTCGAACCCGAAAAGGATACTGGCACTGGATAGCAATGCAGGCTATCTGGTTGATTCTGCGCGCGGCCACTTTTCGATTTGGCATCGAGAAGCACCGTGTTCTACCGGCATGTTTGCACGATGTTTGCACGGATAGACCATCCAGGCTGGTGTCACGTCATCGGGAACACCGCTGCGCACTCCTTCTCCAGCCACGTGACCCTTTCGAAAGATCTCCGATAGTAGTCAAACATGGCTGGACTTCCACCGGCGATTTTGTAACGACCGGCTTCCACTTCGGCCTCAACCGCGCTCCGCAGAACACCCAAGCCAAAATCACACAAATCCATAGAAAGTGGCCTACTTTCTCCCCGCCGGTGGTCTACTTTCGCCTGGACGGTCTTGCGATCGATACGCTGAGATCGCTTATAGAATGTGTATCTTACAGTATGTGATCCGGACCGGCAGCTTGGCCGACATAATGCTGAGAACCTAATTGCTTCTGCCCTCAGCCTCTCGAATTGTTCTGTTTCCAGGAATAACGAGTGAAGACTTGACGACTTCTTTCCCAGAACTTGACGTACGATTGATTGCGAACGAACTCGCGAACGCTGCTCTCGACGGCGCTGGGCTGGGCGATCTTTGCGACGGAGTTCACCTCGCAAGCCAAATTGAGAAGCTCGGCCTCGGTCTGGTCGTAACTGGTCATTGCGGGTTTGGGGGAGCTTCCGGCAGTCACTCGGAGGTGAGGCCGCTGTTGATTTCAGTATCGAGCCTCAGCTTATCTGTGAGGGCGTTGAATTGCCTTCGCTCAGCTGGGATCGCGACGGTAGGCGACTTGCTCTCTTAGATCAAAATTACATATCCAGGCTGCCAAACATGGGACGTAAATCGATCGCAGAGATCGAGGAACGCCTTCAAGGGCTCGGGATCAAGATGGATGGACCAATCCCTACGCTGGCAAAACAATTGACTTGAGGCTTTTGCTTCGAATCACAGAACTAGATCTGGATGGTTTGATCGGTCAGCAGCACACCACTGATGCACGCAATTTCCTTTGACGCGAGGTCGAGGAAGTCGCGCCATGATGCCCGGATTCTTCCCGAACCGCTATGAAGGCATCGCTCAGCCGACAGTTGGCTCAGCTGCGTTGGCCGTACCAGACGGAAGGAGGCTAAGCTTCCTTGCCCCTTTCTTCAGTTCCGTCACTGGGATGTTGAAAGCTACCGTGTTGACGACGCCTTTGCGCTGGAATTGCACCCAAACCCGGTAAATACCCTGGCGTGGGAAAATCATGTTGAACTGTACGTTTGGACCTCCGTCCGCAATGAACGGGTGGCTGTGGATCATATCTACCAAGTCTTCGCTAACGGCCAGCATGTGGGCCCACGCTCCGATATATGGCTCAAACCCTTCGGGCCGTCGATAACTTGAAAAACATGAGCGTCTTCGTGCCGGCGATCGGCGTGGGAGGGTCCGTGGTGAGTGAAACTTCAAGATTCGCTCCCTTCTGTGTTCCGACATCGGGCTTAAGCTTCGCGGCATAGGCTTTGAACGGTGCCCCCGGGACGATGATGGTCTTGGCGATGAGTTGCGGCGTGCCACCCTTCGGATAAAAATCGCTGAGGATCTGATAAAGGCCTGGCTTCGGAAACGTGTAAGGCAAGCGGAACACAGAATCCGCCCCTTTGACTGGATGATCGTGGACGAAAATGCTGAGGTCCTGGCTGACCAGAAAGAAATGGAAGATCCGCTCGTGCATGATCTCGAAGTCCGTGACGCGCTTTCCGTCTTTGGGATTCGTGATGATCATCTGCAGTTCCGTCGGCACCCCTGCCTTGAGCGCAAGCGGATGGGTTTTAAGCGAAACCCGGTATTCGAGAAAATCCGGTACGCCAGCTACCAGTTTCATTCCGCAACGCGGGCATTTCCCGGGCTCCTTCGAGCGAACATCCGGATCCATCGGACACACAAATTCGTCGGCCGGATCCGCCCGTTCAACAGAAAGAGTCACTTTGCCCGGAACAGGCTGCGTCCCGTTGGGGGCCTGAGCGGTTCCTACACCCAGCGCGAACAACGTAGCAGTCGCGGCAGTAAAAATGAGATTGCGCAAACTCACAGATTTTCCTTGAGTGTCATATCGACGCCGCCACCAATTGCCCCAAATAGCCAAGCGAAAGCAGTTGCCGCATATCGCCGCCGATCACGTGCTTCGCGCTGGAGTGTATCTCGTCGTGCTTAGGTTCGAACGCAACCCCCACGCCGGCTTCGCGCAGCATGCAAAGATCGTTCGCGCTGTCACCCACCGCCAGCACCTGCGACGGGTGAACGCCGAGCACCTCCTCCAGATCAAGCAGGACATTCCGTTTACAAGCCGAATGCTCCTGGCATCCGAGGCGATGCTGCAAGAACGGCGAAAGCGTCACCTCGCCGGTCGCATGACCATGGCGGAAGCGAAGCAGATTCGCCACGCTAAAGTCCGCGAAAACTCGACGTCGGACGATCTCCGTCGTGATGCGGAAGCTGTCGCTGACGATGCCGACACGATACCCTTTCTTTCGGAGCGCCACGATTGTTTCAACGACGCCTTCGCTCAACTCCATCGAGCGCGCGGTTTCTACAAATTCGCTGCGCGGTATACCTTCCAGACAGGAAGCAATTTTGCGTGTCCGCTCCAGGGGACACAAGTCCGCATTATCGAGATAGCGCCGGACTTGCGCGAGCCGTCCCGTGCGCTCCGCGAGAGTGACCACCGAACGCCCTCGCAACAGGGTGCCATCCATGTCGAAGAGAGCTAGCTTCTTCGATCCCCCAAGATGTTTGAGGGCAATAGAGAACTCCGCCTGGGCCCGGCGATCTCCCTCCTCGACCTTTTGAATCTGCCGCATCGACAGCCGTCCGTGCATGTCGGCCCGGTGGAGCACGCTTCGTGCGACTTGCTTCGCCATTTCTCCCAGCGCTTCGAGCGACTGGCGATCGTGCTCCAAGTGTCCGATGTCTACTTCCACCAGGCGCGCGTTGGCAAAGTGGGCGTCGATCAACAACGCGATATCGACGCCATAATCAGCTTCGAAGTGAAGCCTCTCGAGGAGTCCGCGGTGCGCGGCGATGATTCCGCCGAGCGGTTGTGCGAAGTGGGCAAGCTCGGGGAAAAACGTCTCGACCAACGGTTTTGCGGTGAGAGTGCTGACGCGGCCGGCGTCGCGGCTGAAACGAGCCTTGACGAAGTCGGCACGGTTCTCCTGAATCGGCGCGATCAACCGTTCGATGAGGCCCCTGTCGAGGCCGCGAAGGTCGCCGTCGAGGAAGACGATGATCTCCCCCCCGCGACTCACGCAACCCATCGGCCATCGACGCTCCCTTGCCGAGCAGGGTGCTGGTTACGACACGTGCACCGGCGCGCGAAGCGGTTTCGGCTGTATCGTCCACGGAACCGTCGTTGATGACGATAATCTCGCTAACGCAGCTTGAAGCTCGTGCCAGCGAGATCACATACTCAATATTTGCGGCTTCGTTCAGAGCCGGAATCACAACACTGGTCCTAGGAAGCGGATGAGTCAGGCGATCTCTAGCGTTCGTGTTCATGATTCTTGTCTCGTGCAACTTCAGCGTAGACAGACTTTGCGGATGATCCCATCCTCCAAACACACCAGATCTCCGCTTTTCCAATTGGAATCTTACCGTCTGGTGGACTCAACGCGTTCTCCTACTGCGTCAATGGGATGCCGGCTCGGGCTGGGTCCAGATAACTTGGACCTAAGGTTGGATGGCCTATTAAGAGGGGGAAGAAAGACGCTAACGAGCACATCATGTAAGAGATTGATTTGGTTGCCAACGATGGCATCCCGATAAAGTGACCAATTTGCCATTCGCATTTTTTGTCGGGAGCGAGTCCACGGACACGCTATCTCTCGCGGTCAGCATGCTGATTATCTTCGGCAGCGCGAAGCTGCTCGCGGAGTTGTGCGAACGGCTGAATCAGCCCGGAATTATTGGGGAGATCTTGGCAGGCGTTCTCATCGGCCCAAGCCTGTTTGGCTGGATTACGCCGGATGAGTTCACGCACACGATGGCAAGTCTGGGAGTGCTTTTTCTCCTCTTCAGGGTGGGTTTAGAAGTGGACGCAGAGGAGTTGATCAAGCTCGGCGGGACAGCGGTTCTCGTTGGGACTCTGGGCGTTGCGATCCCATTTGCGGCTGGCTTCACATTCTACTGGGTCGTCGGTCGGTCGAGTATCGAAGCCATATTTCTTGGGACCGCCCTAACCGCGACCAGTGTTGGCATTACGGCGCAGGTGCTGACTGCAAGGGGACTGCTGAACCGCAAAGCCGCGCGGATTGTTCTCGGCGCAGCGGTGGTCGATGACATTCTCGCACTTCTGCTATTGGGCCTCGTCAGTTCGATCGCTACCGGAACCGTTCATCTGGTAGAGATTGCAGTGACGACGCTGCTTGCAGTGGGATTCATCGTTATCGTGGCACGTTGGGGTAGTTCGGCGGTTGCGCGAGTGGCGAAGGGCCTGGGAGGTAAGCTCCAGGTCGGAGAAGCTGAATTTGCCCTCTCGATGGTCTTGCTGTTCGCTTTGGCCGCGCTATCGGAAGTCATAGGCGTCGCGGCGATCATTGGCGCGTTCTTAGCCGGAATGGCAATCACAAAATCGGTCCCACACAGGGTCCACGATCTTGCCGATGGCGTTGCCGAATTGTTGGTGCCATTCTTCCTTGCGGAGATCGGCCTGCAATTGAAACTCAGCGTGTTCCAGGACTCCCGCGTGATGCTGCTGGCCCTTCTGCTGATTCCGGTCGCTGTACTCTCGAAGCTACTGGGATGCGGGCTGGGAGCTATCGGACATGGGCGCAAAACCGCGTTCCGCGTGGGGAGCCGGAATGATTCCGCGCGGCGAGTTTTGCATGGTTGTCGCTCAGGCTGGTCTTACCTTGCATGTGCTGAGGGCGGACACATACGCGATGATCGTTTTCATGGCGGTCGCCGCAGCGACGATCGCGCCGCCTTTGTTGAAGTTGTCATTCCGGCGTGTGCTCCTCGCGGAACCCGCCGAAAGGGCTGCGGAGATTAAGCCCCTGCGGTGAGACGAATACGAGGCTAGCGGGGTCTGTAAGTCGTTCGTGGTGGTATTGATGGTCGATTCCGAGGTTCTCTACTGTGCTCCGAAACTATTTCAGCGATGCGCTCCACATCGATCCGGCTACTAAGCCACGACTGTACATACAGATTTATAAATCCGCGGAGATCGCGAGTGCCAGTTACATCATGGATCTCATTTTCTCCGCGGGCATCGCAACGCTTGGCCTCGTTCTCAACAGCCCGGCAGTCGTGATCGGGGCGATGTTGATTTCTCCGCTGATGGGTCCGATCCTGGCATCCGGACTGGCCTTCGCCGCTTCGGATATTTATCTGCGAATCAAATCGTTTCTGAGCTTGGTCGGGAGCATTGTGGCCAGCGTCGCCTTCTCGGCGGCACTGGTCTGGGTCCTACCTTTTCAAACGCCGACTACCGAACTTCTTGCGAGAACGCAGCCAAATCTTCTGGATCTTGGCGTCGCGGTCTTTGCCGGTCTGGCTGGCTCGGGCGTAATGGCCCGCTCGTTGAGCGGTGGCGGTGCAAGCGCACTGCCAGGTGTCGCCATTGCAGTCGCTCTTATGCCACCTCTATGTACGGTGGGCTTTGGCATCGGGAGTGGTTGGAACTGGCAAATCATTTCCGGTGCAGGCTTGTTGTTCCTTACAAATTTCGTAGCCATCGCCAGCTGCGCATTTCTCATATTTTACCTGGTTGGCATGGATGCTCCCGCGGTTCGAGGCGCAATCTCTGAGAGCGAGATTCGGCAAGTCACCGGCACCGGCATTTACAGCCTGCTCCACGATTCTGTGTTCCGCAAGCTGTTCGGTGGTGTCGGCCAACTCCGCTGGCGTATCGTCATGATCGTCGTTACTTTGGCGCTACTCTTCGTACCGCTGCGATCTTCGCTCTTGCAATTGCAGGATGAAACACGTTGCCGGGCAGCCGCGCGGGAAGCGACCACTTCGCTGGTCCCGGCTGACCACCTTCTCAGTCAGCAACTCGAGATCCTGCCCGACCGCCTGATCCAACGCTTGGTTACAACAACGCCGGTCGAAAAGCCGCGGGTTTTAGCGGCCGAAGCCACGCTTAGCCGGAAGACCGGGAAGGTGGTGTCTATCGAAGTGCGGCAGGTTGCAAATGAAGAGGAACTGATCACGCTGAGGGAACGTCTACGCTCGCCGGCTCCCTCGCCGGCAGTGGTCCGCCCCTCGCTTCAGACGCTCGCCACAACGGTTCGGCCGCTTGTTGAGGGGCCATTGAAGAGTGTCTGGCCGACCGAAGCGGCGGAGCTTAAGCGCTTCGAAATTGGCTTTTCCGGCGACGCGATTGTCCTTCATCTGGGATACAACGCGCCGAAGGCGTTCGACGGCGCAACCGAAGAGGCAATCCGGAATGCACTCCGTCAATCGCTCGGAAGCAGCACTCTCACGACTACTTTCGAATGGCAGCCACCGCTGAAGGTCGTGCCGGCTCCGAGGAAGAATAAATAATCGCTTAGGCAAGATCCGCAAAACTTGGTGCCTTCACGGTATGGTTCGATGCCGGATGTGGCCCGTACGATGGAATTGTCCAATGCCGGACTGGGATCCATCCCCGATTTTCATTGTTCTGTTGGCCCTCAGCTTAGCGATCGTTCTTCAGTTGATTCGGCGGGGGATTCAGAAGGCAACTCGCAAGATGATGGAATGGAAAACGTCTCCCGCGCGAAAAGGCCTGACCGACCTTAAACCGCTCGACGACCTTGAGGACAAAGCGTATTTGGGTTTGAGCGCCAGAAGAACGGCCTGCGAAACGCCGATTAGCGACTATCCTTCGCTTCAAGATGCAGAAGGCGCTTCGCGAGCTGGGACTGCGCCGCCGCCCGGCGCTCTACCGCGGCTGTCCGCTCGGCCTCGAGTTGGGCATCGTGGCTGGTGATTCTCCGTTCGATCATTCTGGTGTACAGAAACCAGCGATCGAAGACGTTGAGAAACGCCTCAAGCAGGCCGGATGTCTCGGGATCTACCACGCCAAGCTTGCGCCGGATCTCGGCCGGCGTGAGGAAATCGATGTCGGTGATCCCGGCGGCAATCCCTACCCGTCGGATCAGAGAAACTTTGGTATATCCGACTCCGAACTCTGTGGACTCGACCATGCGCCAAATTAGCACGAATCGGGCAAAAGGAATCAGGCTGTTTTTTAGCGCACCGAGAGTCTTTGCTCTGGCGCTGCCACTTCGGGATGCGCAAATCCTAACCGTAAGAACTACGAGTCCAAATGAATGCCCCTACAATACGAGAATGAAAACGCTAGGCAATAGCAGTCAGCCGCCGCGGGCGCTGCCATCCAAAACAGAAACATGGACGCGGCGTTCACTAGCTTTACTCTGGAGTTGTTCGGCCCACCGGAAATACCAACGGTGCTGAGCGCAGGCTGTCGCGTTCTGGAGCCCGGTGGATGTCTAGCTTTGGAGGCGCGGACTTGAGTTGGCCAGGGAAGTTACTTCGCCTGCTGCAAGGCAAGTTGGCGCGGGTCGATCTTCGGGATCACGAAGACAAGATTCTGATTCTGATGGCGCTGGTCATCAGCGCAATCGTCGGTCTGACGGTGGTGTCGTTTGTCGCGCTCACTGAGCGTCTGGGCAAAGCGCTAGTTACGGCCGGAACGCTGCAGCGGTTCTTGAGCCCGGTGATCGGCTCGCTCGTGGGCGGGTGGCTCCTGTTCCGGTTCTTTCCGGACGCGCGCGGAAGCGGCATTCCTCAAACGAGAGTCGCGCTCCTTCTGAACAGCGGCGTGATCCACATCCGCACGGTGATTGGCAAGTTCATCTGCTCGTCAATTTCGCTTGGTAGCGGCGTGGCGCTCGGGCGCGAGGGTCCGTCCGTTCATATCGGCGCCGGGATCGCCTCGTTCGCCGGACGGCGCCTCGGTCTGAGTGAAGAACATGTTCGCTCTCTGATTCCGGTCGGAACCGCGGCTGCCGTCGCGGCCGCCTTCAATACGCCGCTTGCCGCCGTACTCTTCACGCTCGAAGAAATTCTCGCGGATCTCCACGCGCGGGTCGTCGGATCGGTCGTGATCGGAGCCGCTACCTCGTGGATCATTCTGCGAATGATCCTGGGAGATGAGCCTCTCTTCCACGTTCCGGCGTATCAACTGGTCCATCCACTCGAATTTCTGATCTACGCCCTGCTCGGCATCGTCGGCGGACTTGTCTCTACCGTTTTTGTTAAGTTCCTCCTCTGGCAGCGGGCAATATTTTTGAAAGCTCCCAGCCGATGGAAAGCATTCACGCCGGCGTTCGGCGGACTCGTCGTTGGACTGCTGGCGCTGGCCGTTCCTGGCGTTCTGGGAGTTGGATATAACCTCGTCAGCGAGGCCCTGACGGGCGACCTGACGATCCGCATGATGCTAGTTCTGCTGGTGTTGAAACTGATCGCCACAACGACTTGTTATAGCTCCGGCAATGCGGGCGGCATCTTCGGACCGAGTCTGTTCATCGGTGCGATGTTAGGTGGCGCGATCGGACAAGGCGCGCATTATCTGCTTCCGGATTACACCGGAAACGCGGGCGCTTATGCTCTGGTCGGGATGGGTGCCGCCTTCGCGGGGATCGTGCGAACGCCGATGACCAGCGTCGTTATGATCTTCGAAGTCACGCGCGATTACACGATCATTGTGCCCTTGATGATTGCCAATCTATGCAGCTATGTACTCGCGCAGCGACTGCAGAAGCATCCGATCTATGAGGCCCTGTCGCTACAGGAAGGCATTCGGATGCCTTCGCCCGCGCACGCACCGGATCCCGTCACGGTAAGCCGCGCCATGCGACCGTTGACCGGGCCAGGAGACGCGATCTCGGATCCGGTCGCAAGTCTCGAAGTCCATCCTGATGACACGATCGATTCCGCACTGCAGATCATGGGGAATGCCGGCATCGAGCAGATTCCGGTCGTCAGTCGATCGGGAGGCGCTCCAGTCGGCGTTCTCCATAGCGAGGATATTTCGCGGGTATACCGGACTCTTGACAGTCCGGAGGAGAGGGCCCGCAAGGAAGCGGCGGCGGTTCAAAATTGGCTGCCTTCTGTTGCGGTGATCACGATTTTGGCTGTGCTCATCGTGTCCGGGCTCGTGGTCTGGCAGCGCTCCCGCCGGTCCGCCTTTGGCGCGGAGGCGCACGCTTCGGGTGAGCGATTTCTGGCCCAGGGACAGGTCGATGAAGCGGTCGCGGCGTTCCGAACGGCGCTCGCACAATCACCGACGGACATTGCAGCGCGCGCGACTCTGGGTCTTGCCCTCGTTCAATCCAGACGCTACACAGAGGCAGATGGCTATTTGTCCGGCGTACTAAAAAGCGATCCGCGGAACGCTCGTGTGTTGGTTGGGTTGGCCGAGATTGCGCGCTCCGAAGGCGCCAACGAGAAGGCTCTTGCCCTGTATCGCGAGGCTTTTGCGGGAGACTGGCCTCCAGCGCATCGGGCGCAAAAGAGCTTGGCGCAAATGGCTTTCGCCGCGCTTCTGGCCGAGAGCGGCCGACGCAGCGACGCGATTCCGCTTCTGTTAACGATCATCGAGCAGCGCGGAGACGATCCGTCGATCGCCAAAAAGGCTGCGGCGATGGTTAGGAGCATCGGCCCGACGGACGAGACCGAACATGCGTTCACCGTGCTCGCCAGCCGGTTCCCGGGAGATGCCGGAGTCTGGCTGCAGCTCGGCGATGCGCGCTTGGCGGCCGATAAAGACGCAGCCGCACTCGATGCTTACCGCAAGGCCATCCAGATCGATCCAGGGAACCCGGAGATCCAGCGGGCGGCCGGCATTGTGGAGCAGACCCTGCGGTTGGATCCGACTCGCAACGGGCTCATGGTTCGGGAACGCGTACGAAGGTGGAATGAAATTCTACAACGGGTGGTCGATGCGACCGCTGCTTGTTTGCAGCCCGCCGACACCGATCCGGCAAAGGCACTGCTGAAGACCAAGGCCGTCAGCATGGAAATGGCGGACCAGAAAATGACAGCGAGCCTAAGACTGTGGAAAGTCTCCGGAGTGCAGTGCAAGACGGATCCCGTGCTGCTTCACGTCCTATCCAAGATCGCCGAATAGCGCTCAGGGCGTGATGATGCCCTTACGTACCGCATAGAGCACGATTTCAGCAGTGTTGTGCAAGCTGAGCTTCTGCATGAGATTGTTGCGATGCGTCTCAACTGTATAGGGACTCAAATTTAGAACCGCTGCTGCTTCCTTGTTGGACTTACCCTCCGCCAGCAGTTGGAGGATCTCGCGTTCTCTTTCAGTAAGCAGATCGTAGCTGTCCTGAACGCCGCGCTTTCGCATCAGACGCATGTAGTCTTCGAGAAGCGACTGCGCGATCGAAGGAGAAAAGAAAGGACGGCCGGACAGCACCAGTTTGATGGCCCTTTCGATGTCTTCATCCGCGTTGTCTTTCAGCAGATACCCGCGCGCACCGGCATCGAGCGCCTTCACGATGTAACTCTCGTCGGTGTGCATGCTGAGAATAATTACGCTGACGCGTGGATTCTCTTTGACTATCTGAGCTGTTGCCTCCAACCCGTTCAACAGCGGCATTCCGATATCTAGAATGGCGATATTGGGTTCAAACTGCTTCGCCAGCTTGACCGCTTCCCGTCCATCGGCGGCTTCCCCAACTACCTTGACGTCAGCAATCCGTTCCAGTAGGAGCTTCAACCCGGTGCGGACGATCCCATGATCGTCGGCCAGTAGAACGGATATCATCCTGCACCTCTGATTCTTCCAGATCGTTGGGTCGCGGCAACCGGATGTCGATGCGTGCTCCACGTCCTGGCGAAGAACTAATTTCTAAGCTCCCGCCGAGTTCGCGGATTCGCTCTTCCATTCCCACCAGCCCAAGCCCTGTTCCTTTAGCCATATCGGCCGGAAACCCTCGGCCGTCGTCTTCGATCTGGCCGACTACCCATTCTCCATCGACCTGCAGCGACACCGTCACCCGGTGAGCGCCGGCGTGCTTCACAGCATTCGTCAATCCCTCTTGGACGACTCGGTATAGGCACGTACGGTGAGCATCCGGCAAGTAATCGAGGCGGGGATCGATGTGAGGTTGGATCTCGACCGCGGTTGAACGCGAAATCTCTTTCGCCAGCCACATGAGCGCCGGGGTCAAGCCCAGGTCGTCCAGCATCGACGGGCGCAGGAGCATCGCGATATTTCGAACGATCCGCAGTGTCTGCTCAACAATTTCTTTTGCATGCGAAATCCGCAGCGACAATTCGCCCTCGATGTCCGGGTTGGAACGGGCGATACTCGCCAGTTCCATTCGCAGGCCCGTAAGCATTTGCCCAACCTCGTCGTGGAGTTCCCTCGAAAGGCGGGTCCGCTCCTGTTCCTGAGTCGTACGAAGCTGCACCGAGAGGCGCCGTAACTCCAACTGAGAGGCGTCTGAATTGCGTTCGAGTATCGTCATCCGGAAAAGTGTCACGCCGGCAATGGCCAAGCCGAGCAGTAGCGCGATCCCGGTGGTCCATCCAAGCGAGGATTGGAAATCCTGATCGGCCTTGGCAATCCGTTCCTTCTCGCGAGAGAAGTTCTCGGTCATCAGCTTTTCGACTTGCGCCGCGAGACCCACAACCTCGACGCGGCTGCGGACACGCTCCCGCAGAAACGCCGCTCTGCGTTCGGCTTTCTGCTGAGGACTCCAGTCAAGAACTACCGTCGTTGGATCCCAGTAGGCTGCGACTTCGCGGCGCAACCGCTCCAGCGCCACTTTTTCTGCGCCGTCTTGAGCCGCGGTTTCGAGAATCCGAAAGCTGTCGGCTGTCGTCGCGCGGATCGCGCGGAACTGTTCGACGTAGTCTTTCGCAGACGCTGGGTCGGTCTCAAGCAGGTAGTCGCGCGTCAAGATACCAGTCAGAAAAACATTGGCTCGAATACCGGCCAGGGCCGCACCTGCATCGAGATGCGTGGTGTGCATAGCAGCCACTCGATTCTGCGCGTTTCTCGAGTTGCGCCAGATCGCGGTAGCGGACAACCCAATGACAAAAAGAAGAGAAGTGAAAGCGGCAATGAGCAGGCTGGATTTGCGCACTTTCATGGCTGTCGTCACTAGTGTCCTCGATTCAACCAGGCGGCGTGTGACAAAGGCTACAACGGTCGAAAACGTCGTGCCGCGTGAGGGTGGTGAATAAAAGCAATCTTTGATTGAAGGCGAAGGCGTCGAGAATCATGCGATGGCGCAGAGCGGAGAAAAGGGCGAGAGGCGCCCGGAAATCGCCTCTCCCGGCTCAGAACCTTCGCATCACTTACTTGTCGTCGCGGCGGTATTGACGACGCGATGCAGACGGAGTTTCTGATTCGCTCCGCTCGGGATTAATGGCGTGACCCTAACCTCCAGCACGTCGTCATCAACCACCACGAACTCCTCCCTTAAGGCCGTCTGGCCCTTCGTCTGCATAACCTGTAGACTGTTTCCGTTAAACCACATGGAGATCTCTGCGCGATGTCCGTCCAGTCGCAGCGAACACGGAAGCCCTGTCGTGTCGCATTCGAAATCTGTAATCTCCTTCCCGCCGGAGGACTCCGTCAGCCTGAGCTTGCTAATCACGCCGGTCAGAGTCCATCGAATCGGCTTCTGAGATTGGTCTATTACCTCCCAAGTCCCTATCAGGCGCTCCCTGTCCGCCCGATCGGCGGCCTCCGCTTTCTTCAAACCGAGGCCGCCCACAATCAAAAACACCGATAGTAGAAATCTCATCGTTTCAACTCTCCCGTTTCAGTTGCTTTTAGTCGGCGGCAGTAATATGCGCGCGACGGTTTTTCTGCCAACAATCTTCGGTCGCGGTGGTGCAAACCGGCCTCTCCTTGCCATAGCTGATGACTGTCAGCTGCGCGTTGGGAATGCCCATTGTGTTGAGGAATTCCTTGCTTGCCGTTGCCCGCCTGTCGGCAAGGCCAAAATTATATTCAGCCGATCCCCGTTCGTCGGCGTAACCTTCAATACGAAGCTTCTGGCTCGGATAGCTTGCCAGAATCCCGCGTATTACATCTACGTCCACGCGCAAAGCATTCACGGCGTCATTGCGGATCGTCGCTTTGTCGTAATCAAAGAGAGCGTCGTCCAGTTTCGCCAGCCGCTGGGTTAAGGTGGCGCGCTCCTCGGGTGTCATTGTTGTTCGCCGAGGGCTCGGCGTTTCCCGAGCGGCGGCGGAGTTCGACGTCGATGACCGCTGCTGCGCCGTTGTCGAACGTGACGCCGAAGCCGGGGGCGCCGGTGCCGGTGTAGCGGGCGAGGCCTTCGCGACTGGCGTTGCTTTGTGGCATGCGCTAACGGATAGGGTGGCAGCCATTACCAACACCATCAAACTTACTCGTTTCATTTCTGAGTCTCCATCCCTTTTCTTGGCCGACAGCCTTCACGGACAGGCCACCAAGGCTGATTTCCTGACCTACCTACATCAAAACCCGACACGGGTAGAGAAACCATACCGTTAAGGGACTAGTAGAGTCGGCGATGCCCCGGACCGCTTGGCAATGAAGTCGTTTCGTGGTTACCCAGCGGGAATGGGATCGCCAAGCCGCACGCACCCCTTCCCCGGCGACTCTACCAACGTTCGATTCGCGCAGATCATCAACTTGTAACCGCCAAAAGATCGAACCTTTATCATCAGGAATCGGACGCGCCAGTTCTCCGGATCGACCATGAGGTCCTGAAGGCGGCCGAGTTCTGAACTTGACGCGAGCACACGCTGCCCTCGCAGTCGCCGAAAACTCCGAAATTCAGCAGTCTCGCCGCGAGTCGGCGCATCTTCGCTCGCGCGCGTTCGCCAGGTCTCGACCTTAGTGGTCGAACTGATGAGGGCGTGATTCGGCCAGTTCGACGGTGCGAGAATGGCTGGCGACACGAGGATCTGTTGTCGATGAAACCAGGAACCGTCTTCCGCCACGAAGCCGACAATCCGCCAGGTGGCCGAGTCAAAAATGACGTCTTTCACTTTGCCGGCTGTACCGTCCTGAGCCGCGATCGGGGAACCCACCATATCTTTCAAGCTGAGCATCGAACCTCCCGTCGATATTCTGCCCAATTCTCAAAACCTGGAACATCCCGTAAAGAGGTTAGATTGACGTCGAAAAAAGGAAGAGGATCGGCAGAAGTACAGTGGATTCGGTAGGAACCGTAAGTGCCGTGACTAGGGTAGACCTTCGATTGAGTTGTCGAAGAGCTTGGTAAATTCGCGTGCTGATACTTCGAAGCGCAAAATGGAACCTCGCCGAGTGTCTTCGTTCGGCGAGAATTCTTCAGTGAGACAAATCGAAAACGTCGATTAACGGACTACCGTTCACGATACTCAATCGTTGGTTCGGTCATCCTCTTCGTCACCTCCGCTGTCGCGGGAGAACGCTACACCGCGCGTCATTTTGTTTGAAACTGACGGATGTTAAATCAAGGAAACAACTGATCAGCAGACTTGGTGATCGTTGCGGATTGTAGGATTCGGGTCCAGACGACCTATCATGGCTCGTATTGCCCTTCAAAAATCCCAAGTTTGGGCTCTCTAACCCATTGAATATAAAATCTAGGCCGGCCGCAGGTTTGCGGGTGCAATGTGCAAGTAAAGCCGCCCCCTTAGGAATACCGCATTCGGGCAGTCAACGGAATTGGAATCAAAATTGAATGAACAACAGTTGTTTGTGTACAACTCCGCTGCCCTACCAGCCTAATTGCGAGTGCCATTATCCGATTCGGCGACCTGGTACGCCGACCGAGTTCCTGGATCAGAACCCTCATGGCTTTGCTTGGAGACCTTGTCTGCGACCCACTTCCGCGCCCGCGCTGTCGCTTTTGCCCGCATTCACAGCGTCCGTTGCGAGGCTGCCTCCACGTCGGGAGGTGATCGCAATCATCGATTGACGAAGCCATTCGAGAGATCGCCGGGTTGCTGGCGACGGCGTACATGCGGCGCGCCGCGACAACTCGCGGGCCTATGGCCATCGCTCGGCGCGTCCACGGAGCGGCTGGGAGCAAATCGTTCTGCGGCCAACAAGGCTCCAGGCACTCTACCATTCGCTTTTGCGATTGTCCTGGAAAACGCGCCTCCCCGCGGGGGGCGGGTGGCGGGCATGCCTACGAAAACGAGGTTTGATGTGCTCCGCCCGATGCTCCACCTCGGGCGGCAGAGAAACCTGGCTTTGCCTCTCACGAGTGGTTTCAGGAAGGAGGAAGCCGACCGGGCGCCAGACGGTGCAGTCGCTCGGCTCGACTTTGGTGCTGGACGATTGGCCGGTGACGCTGGTCCTGGCGGGGACTGGCATTCGCCATCGCACGGCGCTCGACAAGGTTTCCGTGGAAGCGGGCGGGGTCAGCCTGCCGGTCGAGTATGCGGGTCCGAGTGATGTCAATTTCCCGGGCCTGGACCAGGTTCAGGTCCGGGTGAGTCCAGCGATCAAAGGGACTCGCATCGAGAGTGTCCGGCTTGTCGTTGATGGAATTGCGTCGAATCCGTTAACCGTTGACATCCAATGAGTGCGCGGCATCCACTAAGTGCGGTTTTGCGGCCGCGGATCGCCTAAAACAGCAGCTTCAGCGCGAATTGAACCTGGCGCGGCGACGCCGCTGTACTCGTTATGCGGCCGAACGTCGAGTTGCTTCTCACCTGATCCGGCAGGTTGAACGTCGGCGTGTTCGTAAGATTGAAGAATTCGCCGCGGAACTGCAGGTTGGCCCGCTCCTTAATCCGGAAATTCTTGAACGCCGAGAAATCCACGTTATGGATTCCCGGGCCGCGAAGATCGCCCAGCGTACGGCCGACATTGCCGAACGTAAACGGATCGGGCTGCGTGAACACCGAGGTGTCGAAGTAGCGGCTCAGCCTCTCCTCCGTCGTGCCGGGCAATGCCGCGGACTTGCCGTTGGTATTCGGACGCAGCACGGCGCCGCCCGCGTTTGAAGTGTTTTGCGTGCTGAGGGCGAGAGGGAAGCCGGTCTGCAGAGTTAGAATCCCGTTCACCTGCCACCCGCCGATCAGGAAATTCGTCACGTGATTCCAGTTCTTGCCGACCCAGTGGCCGCGACCGATCGGAAGCTCATAGATCGAGGTCAGCAGCAGGCTCTGCGAAATATCGTTCGGCGAGACCGAGCGCTCCGAATACCGGTCGTACACGTTCTGAATAGCGGCGTTTCGGCCCGCATTGGCAATGATCGAGTAATCGTCGATCGCCTTTGCAAACGTGTAGGTCATCAACGCACTCATTCCCTTGCTGAAACGGCGCTCGCCTTTGAGTTGAAAGGAGTGATAGCTCGAGGACGATCCGTTCAGATACAACGGAAACACCGAAGGATACTGCGGAAACGGCGTCAGTAACATTCCCGCCTGAATGTTTTTGGTGGCCAACGTTCCGACTGTAATGAGTCCCGAGAATGGATTCAGAACGCTCGCTTGCAGCTTGTTTCCTAACGCCAGCTGAGCGGTCGTCAACTGGTTGAGGTTGAAGGTTCCTTCGCCGGACTCATTCAGTTGGAGTCCGCGATTGGCAACGTACCCCGCGTCGAGCAGGATGCCGCCAGGAAGTTCGTATTGGATATTCAGATTCCAGTTCTCGGTGTAGGGAACCTTCGTCGCTCGCAGCGGTGCATTGATCGCGGTTCCGATCGAACTCAACAAACCCTTCGAGCTTCCCACCGCCGCCGTGAATCCGTTCGGGAATGGATTGCTCAGATACGACAACGGCGTCAGGTCGGCCGCCAGGCCCACATACGGAGTGTCCGCGCGGAATCCAAAATTGCCAACCGTGCCTCCCGCCGACGTCAGCGCGGGCGCGTAGAAGATTCCGTAGCCTCCGCGCACGACCATGTGCTTCGACGCCTGATACGCGAAGCCAAAGCGAGGAGCAATATTGTTGGTTTGCAGATCGAACTGGCTGGCGCTGTTCCCGCCTACGCCAACGAAAACCAGGCCGCCTTCAAATTAGGCAACCCAGCCGGACCCGCCAGCGGCGAAGCCACGTTCGGATCGAAGTAGTTCATGCGGTTGTAGCGTTCGGTGCGGGGCGTTTGGATGTCGTAGCGGACACCGATATTCAGCGTCAGCCGCGAAGATACTTTCCAGTCGTCCCCGATATACCACGCGTAGTAGCTGCTCCGCGACGCCACATCTTTGAAGCCGTTGATAATATTTCCGGAATTGCCCACGCCGATCAGCAGCGACGCAAATCCGTCGCCGCCCGTACTCGTCGCGGCGTTCGGATTCGGGCCCTGCGTGGGTGCCCGCGTGAACGAGAACGCGCCGGAACCCTGGCTGATCTCGTGATCGTTCACCAGAAGCAGGCGATCGTCAAAGCCAAATTTGATTGCGTGTTTCTGGAACGCCTTCGTGTTATTGATACTCCCGTTGATGCTCTCAAACGAATTGCGCCGGAAATCCGGATTGAAGTTTCCGAGCGATCGATACCCGGTCGGCAGGAATCCCGGGAACATCAACGCGTCGGCCTGCTTCGCCAGATACGAAGGGAAACCCAAGCTCGTCGGATCGAAGCCCGAACTGATCGGAACAAAGCCCAGCAGCGTCCGGCCGAAGCCTGCGCGGAAGTCCATCAGAAACGTCGGGCTCGCCGTCCACGTGTAATTGGCGGCGCCATTGTTTGAGGTCTGCGGCGCGGTGGTTCCGCCATCGGCAATACGAATGGCCGAGGGAAAGATGGAAGACGAAACCGAAAGAAGCTTGCGATGCGAGTACCGCACGAAGAACCGGTTCTTGTCGTTCAGGTTCTCGTCGACCTTCAAGTCGTAGCTGTCGATGTCCTGCGGGCTCGACGCGCTTCCGGAATAGTTGTTGGTCAACGTGTTCGCGTCGCCCGGCCGGTTGGGATCGGGATAATACTTGGCGACATTCGCCCCGACTTTATCGATTTTATTGAGCGGAATCCTGTTCTGGGGGAAAGGAGAACGCACGAAGTTGGCTCCCGAAGCCACCGTCGTAGTCGGATCGTAGATCACCACCAGCGCGCCGGCAGCGTTCCGCGTCTGCGAAAAATCCCCGGCCTTCTGCTGCACGGACGGCACCGTAAAGGTCGCCGGAGCCGCCGAACGCTGGCGTAAGCCCTCGTAATCCGCGAAGAAGAATGTCTTGTTCTTGCCGTTGTAAAGCTTCGGCAGAAACACCGGACCACCTACACTCCCGCCAAACTGGTTGCGCTTGAAACTTCCCAGCGGAATGTTGTTCGCATTCGAAAAGAAATCGTTTGCATCGAGGGTAGTGGGCTACTAAGTAGCCCACTACCGCATCGAGTACCGAGTTGCGAAGAAATTCGAACAGGCTCCCGTGCAGTGTGTTGGTGCCGGATTTATAGACCAGGTTAATGATGCCGCCGCCGCTGTGTCCAAATTCGGCGGAATACCCGGAGGTCAGAACCTTGAATTCCTGCACCGCGTCGACCGGAGGAAACGCCGTGAAAGATTGGACGTAGTTGACCTCGGGCGGGGAAGACGGAATCCCATCCAGTAGGATTTCATTGCTCCCGGGGCGGCCCCCGTTTACCGAAATATTCACGCTGTTATAGCCCGTTCCGACGCTGCCATGCACGCCCGGCGCGAGCAGGACCAGGTTGTACGTGACCCGCGAATTGAGCGGCAGATTCTGAATATTGCGGCTGTCGACGACCAGGTCGAGCGCGGCATCGCCGTTTCGCAACAACGGAGTCGTCCCATGAACCTCCAGCGTTTCGGCGACCGATCCCACCTCGAGCGTAAAGTCCAGCCTCATCGCCTGCGCGACATCCAGAACGATTCCTGCGCTCTGTGCAGCTTTGAAACCGGCCGCTTCCACGCGAATGTCGTACGTGCCGACGGGCAGCGAGGGAGCAAGATACTGGCCCCTGTTGTCCGTGGTGAACACCCGGCTGACGCGAGTTTCCGTGTTGACGACCCGAACAGCCGCCTGGGGCACAACCGCGCCCGTTGGATCTCGCAAAGTCCCGGCCAGCGAAGCGGTGATGGATTGCGCGTGCAGGCTAAGCGCCGCCACCAGCAGGAAGGCAATCGTCACAATGCGGATGCGGAAAGAAGGCAGGTTCATCGTGGACCCCTTTTCTCGTCGGCGAGTAAAGGAGACTATATAACATTCGCCGGCGAAACCACAGTAGGTAGAGACTCACTCGGGGGATCGGTAATGCCGATAACAGCAATCAAATGCCGACGACTGCTGCATGACGCAAAAAAGACCCGCTAGTTTTATCTACCTTCTGCTTCAGGTACTCGATGATGTCGTACCGCTGGGAAGCCAGTTGTGGCGCGAAGAACCCACTTAACGCCAGAGTTCGGGGTCTCCCGTCTTCAGGCGGAACTCTAAGAAGCTTTTCATGGCCGCCGATGACTGAGACAGCTCCCGCATCTTATAAGCCAACCCCAGATCTGGGCTCTCGACGATTTCCGCACAAGTGCGGCCTTGGCTGCGCCCTGAATCATCCTCGGGTATGAAAATCGTGTCCCAGTAGAATTCGCGGCGGTCCCGTGGCCGATCAGCGATCTTTCCAGTCCGCTCGCCTACGAAAGTTCTGACCTGCTTCCCGTCGCAGTAAGCGATGACAGCTCGCGCCACGGCGCTTCGCCCGGCGGATCCGGTCTCCTTTACGAAGCCGTCCCTTAGCGTGTCCCACATCGGTTTGGTGAGCCCACCCGGATAGGACCGGTCCGCATACTCAGAAAAGATCAGCCCCGCATGCTCGACGATGCACGGCACCTTCAGTTGGCTGTAGGCGGAGACAACCTCCGCGGAGACCATCACTGACAGGTCGACATTGAGGATTTCCTGAATCGGGACTGGTCGGATATCGAAATCGAAGACGTCGTCGATGCGTGCTCCGTTTGTTAGCGAGCACTCCCGAAGGAAGGTCTCGTTCTCTTCCTTCTTAAACTTGCTGCTGGTGACGTACACGATCCCGATTCTGTTCTTTGTGGTCATGGTCAGCTCCGAATATCATTAAGCAACGCCGCTACAGCTTCTGTTCGGCCTCTGCCACCGATGGATATGACTTCAATATTGCGCTCTTGAAACAGTCGCCGCTCAAATTGCGATGGATCTTGAACAACAATATACGCGCGCCGCCCGCTGCTGGTGTTCGGAAGTCTCGCGAACCGCTCTTTGACCTGCCTAAACAAGTACGGGGTTTGATCTCCGTTGCTCGATAATGCCCATGTGGACATAACCGATGCTACTTATATCCGTCTGGTTATGTCAAGAAGGAAATAATGGCTCGACCGACTACCCGAAAGCGCACACCTGTTTCTGAGCGAGTGGTTGCTTTGAGGGCGGCTCTAGGCTACAACCAGCAGCAGTTCGCAGTAATGCTAGGAGCTTCGATAACCACCGTAGCGAGGTGGGAAACATCAAGGCCTCCAAGCGGGAAAGCTCTGGTTCAGTTATCGCGCTTGGCTCACGATGAAGGCCTCTTTGAGTTTTCTTGGGACTTTGTCAACGATCTTGCAAGCGAACTGAGTTTGCAGGACCTAAGAGCCGCGAGCATGGGCACTGTTACCGTCAAATCTCAGAAATACGGGTACTTGCTCTTGAATTTTGAAGGCGACGAATCTGCGGCCCATGTGCAGGCCTTCTGCACCGCTTTCATAGCGGCAACAGAAGGCAAGGAGGAAGAGGCGAGGCGCGCTAAACGAATCTTGGACGCCTTCGTTAATGCGATGAGAACAGAGTTTGAGGAGCCTCGGACATGACCGGCTGCATTTTCAAACGTCGCCTCAGATCGGGTGCGAGTTGGGGCTATTCCATCTCTGCCGGCCGCGACTCCGCCGGAAGGCGGATCCAAATTTTCAAGTCGGGCTTCGCAACGAAAGGCTCCGCCTCGGAAGCAATGCGTTCGGCACTCGCCGAGCATGAGGCGAACAGCACGCGCGTTTCTTCGAAGCTCGATCTGTTCGGCAATCGGGTGTGGAGTTTCTCGATCGGCGGGGCGGTTACTTCCGGATTCAAGAGCCGCGATGACGCCGAGTCCGCGCGCACGATCGCACTGAGCCACGTCGCTGCGGAAGAAACCAAGCGAATCGATCTCGCGAACATCACATTCGCAGAATACTTCGAAGACTGGATCAACGAGCACGCGTCGCGACGTTGCGTGCCCAAGACGGTTGAGAGATATCGCGAGCTCGGCCGATACCTGATGAAGGACATCGGAACGACGCCGCTCAACTCACTGACGACCGCGCTGATTCAGGAAATGATTCACCGGCTCACCGATCACGGCGGCCGGGTAACCGAAGACGCGCCGAACGGCCGGCCGCTCGCTGCTAAGACTGTGCGTCACATCGGCACTCTGTTATTCACTGCGCTTGCGGAAGCTGATCGATTGGGCGTCATGACCATTTCGAATCCGATGGCGAACAAGCGCGTCAGATTACCGAAGCTCACGAAGCGGAGCCCGGCTGTCCTGGATCAGGACAAGCTGCGCTTGTTGTTCGAGCGAGCCGAGGGAACAAGGCTTCGTCCGCTGTTAGTGCTGGCTGCTGCGGCTGGCTGTCTCCGCGGCGAACTGCTCGCGCTCATATGGAATGACGTCGACACCAAGTCCGGCGAGATCACGATCTCGAAATCGCTTGAACAGACGAAGGCTGGCGGGCTGCGAGTGAAAAGCACAAAGAGCGAAAAGCCTCGGCGTTTTGCCGTTCCAGAATGGGCGCTCGAGGTTCTCGCCGCACACCGCGCTGAGCAGAACGGCGATCGCGAGCTCTTCGGCGCGGATTCTCAAGACAGCGGCCTGATCTTTTGTCAGCCGAACGGATCGCACTACTCGCCGGATCGCGTCGGCGCCAGAGTCGTCGAACTGATGCATAAGGTAGGGCTCGAAGGTGTGAGCATGCACTCGCTTCGTCACAGCCACGCGAGCGCGCTACTCAGTAAAGGCGTGCCTATCGCGGTGGTCAGTGAACGCCTGGGCCACGCTGATCAGAACATCACGCTTTCGATTTATTCGCACGCCCTGCCGGCGGATACGCGCGCCGCAGCGAGGATTTGGAACGAGGCAATGTCAGACGTGATTCATGCCAGCCGCAAACCTGCAGCGCACCGGATGTTAGCAGATGTTAGCAGGAAGGGCTTGCGCCCAAGTCGATTCGATGATTCTAAAGAAAAAAGAGTGGCGGGGACGACGGGGCTCGAACCCGCGACCTCCGACGTGACAGGCCGGCGCTCTAACCAACTGAGCTACGTCCCCGAATGTTGCGTCGGTTGTCTCTGAGAATATCACGTTCCGGCGCGGATTTGCAGCTTCGGTGGCGAATTCCGTTAGATCGACCGACACCCACCGCTTCGTGGGGCCATTCAGCGATCCAGGTACGATCGCGAAATACCTTCTCGGGTTCTCTGCTCTTCTGTTACGTGGTCCTTGCGGAATTCTGTATTTGATCCATAATACGAAATACGCTTTCTTCCGATGTTGGAAGAAGGACCGGGGAGCGTCCCCCCGGCACGATCAGAAAGGTTGGGTTCCAGAGATGCTGCGCCTCTGCGGATTCACGATTTTGGTGCTTGCCTTCGTTTTTTCGACGGCGCGCGCACAACTGCCTATGGGTCCGGCCGCCGGTGTGCGGATGATCAATAGCGATATGGCGGTCCTCGAGGCGGGTGAACCTCGTAAGGATTTACCCTGTACCGTTACCCCTGCGAAGAATGCGCAAGTCGGCTTCGATTTGCGATTCCATGCGGGCTACGACGTCAGCTTGCCCTTAAAGGATTTAGCCGGCGGTGAGAACATGCTAACGATTCTCTTCCGTGTTCTGCCTGACGTCCATAAGGATCAACCCCTATATTTCGTACAACGTATTCGTGTTCCGGCGATCGAGGAAGATTCGCGCGGCGAAGCGATGCTGCAGGGCGCCTTCGATATCGGCGAGGGTTCGTATCACGTGGATTGGCTGATGCGCGACCGCTCGGAGCGGGTGTGCTCGTCTTATTGGGACGTCGAAGCGACGCTGCCCAATAAGGACCGGAAAATGCAGTTAGCGATCGGCGCGGGCGTCGTCCAAAAGATTGAAACGGAGAGTTTTATGGAGGATCCTCCGGTGGCACGGATCCGCCACGAGCGCCCTTTGAGCGTTAAGGTTCTGCTCAATTACACGCCACAAAATCCGCGCCTGGCAGCGATGCGGCCGGTCGACACGTCGGCGCTGGTTTCGATCCTGCGCGGCATCTACCGTGACCCCCGAATCACGAAATTTTCGCTGGTTGCCTTCAGCGTTCATGAGCAGAAGGTCCTCTACCGACAAATGAGTGCGGACAAAATAGATTTCCCCGCTTTGGGCGAAGCGCTACAAGAAGCGAAACCTGGGACGGTCGACGCGCGTAAGTTAAACCAGAAGCATGGCGACACCGAGTTCCTAACCGGCCTGATCATGAATGAGATGGCTGGTGATGATCATCCGGACGCCTTGGTGTTCGCGGGTCCGAAGGCGCTGCTCGAGGAGAACATCTCGTCGGGCAACCTAAAACAGGTCTCCGAAATCGACTACCCGGTGTTTTACATGAACTACAACTTGAACCCGCAAGCGACGCCGTGGCGTGATTCGATCGGCCACGCCGTGCGGTTCTTCAAGGGCACCGAGTACACGATCAGCCGTCCGCGCGATCTCTGGTTCGCGATCAGCGAGATGGTTGGACGTATAGTAAAATCCAAGCAAGGAAGAGAAATGGCTGCCGCTCCGGCGGCCGACAAATAGTCTCGTCGTCACTATGCGCAATTGGCTTTTGGTTTTAATTCTGGCGGCAACTGCTGCAAGTTCGGCCCTTGCGCAGACTCCGCACAACGAAAAGTATGGTAACCGCATGGCCCCGTACGTTCCCTCGCCGCAGACGGCGGTGGAGCGCATGCTCGAGATGGCGCATCTGAAGGCCGGTGAGACTCTGTTCGATTTGGGATCCGGTGACGGACGGGTGTTGATTACCGCGGTGCAGAAGTATCAGGTGAAGGCGGTCGGCATCGAGATTTCGGACAAACTGGTCGCATCGACGAATCGGCGCATCGAGCAGTTAGGCTTGCAGAACAGCGCCAGAGTCATGCGCGGCGATTTGTTCGAATGCGATCTATCGGGTGCCGACACGGTCGTCGTATATCTGATTACACACGCCAACGAAAAGCTCCGCCCGCGACTGGAGAAGTTTCTGAAGCCGGGTTCGCGCGTGGTTTCTTTCGACTACGCGATTCCGGGTTGGAAGCCTACCAAGGTGGACCTTTCGGACCCGCGCGGCCATCGCATCTATCTGTACGAGATGCCTCCGCAGAAGAACTAACCCTCTTCCGGCAAACACTCGATTTCCCCGTACACTATGAGTGTGCGCCGCTTTCTCCCTCTTCTTACCATCCTGATTCCGCTTGCCGGACAAACTCCGGCAACGCGCTCGGTTCTCGAGCGACTCAAACCGGAGAGGCTCGAAGCGGTTCAACAACAGAGGCTCGAATGGGTGAAGCATCGGGCGAGCGCTTCGGCATATGGTGTGTATCAAGACTTCCGCGCGGTGATGCACATTCATGCGGAAGACGCCCCGCATACGAAGGGCACGCGCGAAGAATTATTGAAGGGCGCGAAGGTCGCGCAGGTGCAGGTGGTCCTTTCGACGGATCACCGCGGTCCGAAAGAGGATTCCTGGCGCGGGCTGCACGAAGGCGTGCTGTTCATTCAAGGTTCCGAGGACGACCATATGCTGCGGTATCCGGCGACGGATGCGGGTCCGGAAATGAAGTTCCTCTCGCATCTTGAAGAGCGGCCCAATATGGCGTACGACGGATTCACCGGAACGGAGATCTACAATCGGCACACCGATGCCGTGGTCCACAAGGAATTCCACGAGTACCTGCAGAAGGCCATGAAGGATCCAAAGGAGTGGGGCAAGCTGGTCAATTTGCAGAAGCGCTATCCGGACGAAGTTTTCGCGGCCGGTACCGATGTGCTTCCCGGCTTCCTCGAAAAGTGGGACCGGATCACCCAGACGCAGGTGTTCACTGGCGTCGCTGCTAACGACGCGCATCAGAACCAGATTTTCAACGACGTGGTGTTCGACCGTTATTACGTTGCGTTGCGCCACGCTTCGACGCATATTCTGGCGCGTGAACTGACGGAGGCCGACATCCGCGAATCGCTCCGTGAGGGGCGGGCGTATGTTTCGCACGATTGGCTTTGCGATCCGACCGGATTTACATTCGTCGCGAACAACAATCTTGGCGTGTTTGATATGGGCGATCACATTCCGATGCAGAACAACACGCGGCTAACGGCGACGCTGCCGCTGCCGGCGAAGATCAAGCTGATCCGCAACGGCAAGGTGATCGCCGAAGCGAAGGATTCTCGGTTCCAATACACAGTGAAAGAAGAGGGCGCGTATCGTCTGGAGGCGTGGCTGACGATCGACGGTGAAGACCGCCCATGGATTTTTGCGAACCCGATTTTCGTGGCGAAGGCGGATCCTTTGCGTCTGCCTCCGACAGAGATTTCCCCGGCCGTCACAGTGAAGAAGGACCTTCCGTACACGCAGGGCAAGCCGGAGGATGCGGCCAAGCACAAGCTGGATGTGTATTCGCCGGCGACGCCGGTCGAAGGCGGAGCGCCGGTGCTATTCTTCGTGCACGGCGGCTCCTGGCGGTCCGGCGACCGGTCGAATTATGGGATCCTCGGCAATCGCTTCGCGCTGGATGGCCTGGTGGTCGTGATTCCGAGCTATCGGTTGGCGCCGAAGGATTTGCACCCGGCGCAGATCACGGACGTCGCCGACGCGTTCGCGTGGACCTATAAGCATGCGGCGGAGTTCGGAGGCGATCCGAAGAAGATCTACATCGCTGGTCATTCGGCGGGCGGGCATTTGGTCGCGCTGCTTGCGACGGATGAGAAGTATTTGAAGGCGGCGCAAGTTCCGGACGACGCAATCAAGGGCGTGGCGGCACTCAGTGGAGTATATGACGTGCGCGGTCTGGAAAACGTGTTTGGTGTGGATGAGATGGTCCGGCGCGACGCGTCTCCCGCGTTCCACGTACGCAAGATTCACGCGCCGTTTTTGGTGACGTATTGCCAGTGGGACTACGGCTCACTGCCGGCGCAGGCGCGTCAATTCGATTCGTTGCTGCGGCGCGCGTTCGTGTCTTCGCGGCTCTTGTTCATTCCCAAAGAAAGCCATATCTCAGAGATCGTCAGTGTGATGAAGAAAGACGATCCAACGGCGCAGGCGATCCTCAAGCTGATTCGGGGAACGGCTTCGCCCAGCGAAACCAAATGAGCTCCAAACTCTTCGATGTTGTCGGCGTGGGCTTGAACGCCACCGACACCTTGATTCTGTTGAATCACTTTCCGGCGTATGCCGGCAAGGTTCCTTTCACGCGCGAGATCCTGAGCCCGGGTGGCCAGGTGGCGAGTGCGATGATCACTTGCGCGAGTCTCGGGCTACGCACCAAATACATCGGCACGGTGGGAGATGACGAGCGCGGACGGGTGCAGATGGAGAGCCTGCGCCAAACCGGGATCAACCTCGACGACGTCGAGGTGCGAGTGGACTGCCCGAATCAGACGGCTTACATTTTGATCGATCAGAGCACGGGCGAGCGCACGGTGCTGTGGCAGCGTTCCGACCGGCTCCGGCTGGATCCGGACAGCATCAGCGAAGAGATGATCGCATCGGCGCGGCTGCTCCACATCGACGGGCATGACACGCCGGCAGTAGCGAAGGCCGCCGCGATTGCGCGGCGCCACGGGATTCCGGTTACGGTGGACGTGGACACGATCTATCATGGCTTCGACGCGGTGCTCGCGAACATCGATTACCTTGTCGCGAGCAGCGAATTTCCGGGCCAGTGGACCAGCGAGCGGGATCCATTCCGCGCGCTAAGGCTGATGCAGGAAGAGTACGGCATGAAGTGCGCCGCGATGACCCTCGGCGCGCATGGCGCTCTCGCGTTGCTCGATGGGCGCTTTCATTATTCGCCGGCCTTCGTCGTCAATTGCCTAGATACGACCGGCGCCGGCGACATCTTCCACGGCGCGTTCTGTTACGGCGTCTTGAAGGGCATGGAGATGGGGCCGATCCTCGAATTCGCCAATGCCATGGCGGCGCTGAATTGCACCGGCATCGGAGCGCGCGGGCATATCGGAACGGCAGACGAGGCGCAGGCGTTGATGGCGCGTGCGGAGCGGCGCGACCTACCGGAATTTGCCGAGCGCGCGAACGCCTCCGCCAAGGGTGCTGGCGGTTAGGCTATGTTTCCGCTGCGGTCCACAGAGCGCGTCGTCAATGCCACGCCGGTGACGATCCTGATCATTGCGGTGAACGCGCTGCTGTTTCTGTATCAAAATCTGCTGGCACCCGAGGCGTACGAAGCCTTCCTGCTGCGTTATGCGCTGATCCCCGACCGGCTGCATTACTCGGCGTTGATCACCTCCATGTTTCTGCACGGAGGCTGGATGCACATCGTCGGGAACATGCTGTTCCTATGGGTTTTCGCGCGCAATCTCGAGGACATTATGGGCAGCGTCAGATTTTTCGCGTTCTATATGCTGGTCGGTGTCGCCGCAGGATTGACGCACATCCTGCTGAACGCGTACTCGCCACTGCCGACAATCGGGGCGAGCGGAGCGATCGCGGGCGTGATGGGCGCATACCTGGTGAAGTTTCCGGGCGTCCGCATTGTGACGCTGATCTTTCTGCTGTTCTTCGTAACGACCGTGGAACTGCCCGCCGCTTTCGTGCTGCTGTATTGGTTCATCCTCCAGATCTTCAGCGGCATCGGATCGATCACCACGGCGTCGTATGCGGCGGGCGGGACGGCGTGGTTCGCGCACATCGGCGGCTTCATCGCCGGCATGCTGCTGGTTCGCAGGTTCCAAACGCGACGGCGGTTCGCGCATCACAACTGGGAGTAAACGATTCGAAATGGCCGTCACCAACCTGTATTACGAGTCGATCGACGGCATCGAGCCGCTGGATGTTCTGGCGGTCTTTGCCCGTCCGAGCGAGGCCGAGTGGCTGTGCGGAGGCACGCTGCGGAAACTCGCGTCGGCCGGCAAGCGCGTCGGCATCGTCGATCTGACGGCGGGCGAATTGGCGTCGCGCGGGACGGTCGAACAGCGAATGGAGGAGGCGGACGCCTCCGCGCACATTCTGGGCCTCGCGTTTCGCGGATGCCGCCGCTTTCCCGACGGCCGCCTGGAGAACACGCTTTCGGCGCGCATGACAGTGGTGGCGGATCTGCGCAGGCTGCGCCCGACGGTGGTGATCCTTGCGCATGCGGAGGCGGGTCCGCATCCGGACACACGGGTAGCGTCCGAGATGGTGGCCGATTCGTGTTTTCTCAGTGGAATCGCCAAGCTGGATGACGACACGCCGGCACATCGTCCGAAACAGATTTTCTATGCGGTTCCAGCGGCGATGACGCCGTCCTTGGTGGTCGATATCGGCGGTGAGCTTGACGCCAAGATCGCGTCCGTGTTGGCTCATCTTTCGCAGGTCAGCGGACGGGAAGAATTAGTGCGGGAAAGGCTTTTCGCCGAGGCGTCCACGCTCGGGGCCCGCGCGGGGGTCCGTTATGGCGAGGGGTTTGTGTCGAAGAACCCGATCCTTTCGGATCTCACTTGGTAGCAGCGGGATCGCCGGGCTGGGTTTCCTTGTCGATCCAGTCGAGATAATCGGGGGAGCCGTCCGCGATCGGCAGGGCGATGGCTTCGGGCACGGTGTAGCTGTGCAGGTGCGCGATGGTTTCCTGGACTTTGGCAAGCAGGTCGCGAGTCGTCTTGATGATCAGAAGGAGTTCGGCTTCATCTTGGACGACGCCTTGCCAGCGGTAAATGCTGCGGATCCGCGGGACGATATTCACGCAGGCGGCGAGGCGGGCTTCGACCAGTGCGCGGGCAAGCTTTTCGGCTTCTTCCGGCGATCCGGCAGTGCTGAGGACGACAATTTTACCTGTCATGTCAAATTAAGGAAGCGAAGTGCACCTAGGGCTGGACCTTTTTGCAAATTCGGATTATAACCGTAAGTGGACTTTAGTATGAACATCAACGAGACGCTAACGAAATGGTGGGGCGCTGGCGGAAGCAAATGGACGCGCCGCGCCAGCGTTCCGGTGGTCATCGTGTTGGCGGGCCTGTTCGGATTCGCGATGCTGCGCGGTCCGCAAGGCGTCACTGCGTTGATGAAGAAGCGCGCCGATATTCAGAATCTGCAACAGGAGAACGCCAGGCAGATTGACGAAAACGAGAAGCTGCGTCAGAAGGTCCAGCAGGTGAATTCCAGCCAGAGCGAGCGCGACAACGTCGTGCGCAAAGAATTGAACCTCGCGCTTCCGGGCGAGACCACGTTCATTCTGAAACCCAAGAAGTAGCTAACAAGGCGGCCGAATCGCGATCGAGGTAAAGATTCGCCTCGGACTTCGTTTGTAAGATCGACGCCGGGCATCCGCTGGTGACAGGCCCTTCGAGCGCCGCATGCACTGCTTTTGCTTTCCGCGGTCCAGGCACCATGACAAACAGGTTCGGCGTCCGAAGCATGGCGGGAATAGTCAGCGAGAGCGCTCCGCTAGGCACATCGTCGAAGGACGGAAAGCATCCGTCGGCCACCTGCTGCACGCGGCAGGCGTCGTCGAGAGGAACTGCCCTGACAAGAGCAGGATCGCCGAAGTCGCACCAGGGCGGATCGATGAATGCGAGGTGGCCGTTTTCGCCGATGCCGAGAAGCGCGATCTCGGGCTGCAGCTGGTTGAGCAGCGCGCTGTAGCGCGCGCATTCCGCCGTGGGATCCGAGGCGTCGCCGCGCAGCCCGTGGAATTCGGCGATTCCGAGCGGCAGGATCACTTTGGTCCGGACATACTGGCGGAACGAAGCGGGGGCAAAATCCGGCAGGCCGACGTATTCATCGAGATGCAATGCTGTGACGCGAGACCAGTCGATGCCGAGTTCGGCGGCGAGGGCGGAAACCGTCTCGTTTTGCGAGGGCGCGGCGGCGAAGAGCATCGAGATACGCGGCTTTAGGGCGAGTTGTTCACGCACGCAGTCGGCGATCGCCTTGGCGGCGTATGCGCCGAGCGCCTGCCGATCTTCGAGGATATGTACTCGCACGGCTGTTATCGTAGCAGCGGAGAAAAGCAATTTGAGGGGAAAAATACGAGGCGTTGTGCTACCCTAACGGTTTAACCCCCTGCCTCGCGGCTCCTGGACAGGTGAGAGAACCCAAAGTATGGCTTATGTAATTGCTGAACCTTGCATCGGTACCAAAGATGCGGCTTGTATCGATGCGTGCCCGGTCGACTGTATTCATCCCAAGAAGGATGAAGCGGCGTTCGCGGATCATGAAATGATTTATATCGATCCTGTCGAGTGCATCGATTGCGGCGCTTGCGTGCCGGTCTGCCCCGTCTCGGCGATCTTCGCCCTGGACGATCTTCCGGAAAAGTGGAACGATTTCACGGCGAAGAACGCGGCGTTTTTCGGCCGCTAGGGCGAAGTTAGTTTTTGGAGAATGGGCGGCCCTGCGCGGTCGCCCATTGCTGCGTTTGGGGGTTGGACCTGACCGCGCCCTTCGGTCGCGGCTGGGGGCGGTCTTCCGGGACGGCGTTCCAGGATGCAGGATCCGCTCACTTCGTTCGCGGTTCTGAGGGAAGTTGGTCTCTAGGGGCGGTACGAAGCGCTTTGGATGTCGGTCTCCCAGACTTCGACTTCCCTGAGCATCGCCGGTACGTCGGCGATTCCCGCCATCCCGGAGACGAGTTCCTCGTAGAAATACTTGGCCATGTTTTCTGCGGATGGGTTCACTTCCGTGAACGGCGGGAGGTCGTTGATGAACTCGTGGTCGAGACGTTCCGTCGCGGCGCGCAGGACGCGCTTCACATCGGTGAAGTCGATTAGCATCCCAGTGGAATTCAGGTTTTCGCCTTCAAAACGTACGCGCACGCGGTAGTTGTGTCCATGCACGTTCTCGCATTTGCCTTTGTAATTGCGCAAAGCGTGACCGGCGGAGAAGGTGTGTTCTACGGCTACAGCAAACATGGGAGGGACTGCTTTTATTCTAGCGTGACGACTGCCGGCGGAGCCATGGAACACGCCGTGCGGTTTACTTCTCTTCAAAGAATTTTTCTACGTCTTCCAGTTTCGTCGTGAACGCGTAGTCCGGCAGGGAGTCGAAGAAGACCTGGCCGTAGCGCTGCCTGGTGATGCGGTTGTCGAGCAGCGACAAAACTCCGCGGTCGGACTTGCTGCGAATGAGGCGGCCGAAGCCTTGCTTTAGGGCGATGGCGGCTTGCGGAATCTGGTAGTCGTAGAACGGGTTTCCGCCTTCGTCGCGAAGCGCCTGGATACGGGCTTCGACGACGGGATCATTCGGGACGGCGAAGGGAAGTTTGTCGATGATGACGCAGCTTAATTGCTCGCCCGGAACATCCACGCCTTGCCAGAAAGAGGAAGTCGCGAACAGGACGCAGTTTGGTGTGCGGCGAAATTCATCGAGCAGCGCGTTCCGCGGAGCGGTTCCCTGCAGCAGTGTTTCGTAAGTGATTTCGAGCGAAACCCGGTCGTAGACCTGGCGCATCTGACCGTAGCTGGTGAACAGGACGAAGGCGCGTCCCCGGCTGTGTTCCAGGATGCGGACGATTTCTTCCGCGGCGTATTTGGGGAAGGTCGGGCTTTTGGGATCGGGCAGGTGTTGCGGGATGTAGAGCAGGGCCTGGGTTTCGTATTCGAAATGGCTGGGCACGATCAGTGTCCGACCGCCGCGCAGGCCGAGACGGCGCGCGACAAATTCGAAACTCCCGGCTACCGCGAGCGTGGCGGACGTGAGGACGACGGATTCCAGATTGTCGAAGACGCGTTCGGTGAGGATCTGCGAGACCTCGATGGGCGTGGCCTGCAGATACCATCCGCGGCCGCGGCGTTCGATCCAATAGACGATGGTCTTGCTGTTGCTCTCCATCCAGAATTGCAGATTGGCGGCCAGTTCCTTGGCGCGGCGGGCAAGCGGGATCAGCTCTTCTGGCGCGTGCTGGATGAGTTCGAGCTGGGCTTCGATGAGGCTGAGCGCGGTGAGCAGATCACGATATTTCTGTTCGTGCTTTTCGAGGAAAGCATCGTGCTCGCGGAATCCGGTGCGGCCCTCGCCTTCGCCGAAAAGCGAGAAAAAATTGGTGCTGCGATCGCGAAGCGTAGCGAGAATGCGGTCGAGATCTTCGGAGCCGAAACCTTTGCGACGAGCTAAAGCGCCGATGTCGCGATCGAGATCGAGGACCTGGTGCGAGGAGACGCCGACGCCGAAGTAGGCTCCTGCGACGTCCTCGATTTCGTGCGCTTCGTCGAAAATGACGGCGTTGTATTCGGGGATGATGCCGCCGAAGTCGCCATCTTTCACGGCAAGGTCCGCAAAGAAGAGATGGTGATTGACGATGATGATGTCGCTCTCGTGGGCCAGCTGCTGCATCTTGGTCAGAAAGCAGCGTTCGAATTGCGGACACTTCTGTCCGGTACAGGTTTCGCGACGCGCGTCGATCTTAGCCCAGACGCTGCTCGATTCCGGCAGCGTTTTGATTTCCGCACGATCGCCGGTGGGCGTGGTTTTTTCCCACTCGCGGATGATCTGGAAGTCGGAGATTTCTTCGAGGCCGGAGAGAATCGGCTCGTTTTCGGCGTCGTAGATTTTCTGGCGGCACGCATAGTTGTTGCGGCCCTTCATGTAGCAGACGCGTAGCGGATAGCCGAGATGCTGCTCGAGGAACGGGATGTCCTTGTAGAACAGCTGCTCCTGCAGGTTCTTGGTGCCGGTGGAGACGATGACGCGTTTGCCGGAAAGAATGGCGGGGATCAGGTAGGCGAGAGTCTTGCCGGTACCGGTTCCGGCTTCGACGATCAGATGTTTGCGATCGGTGAGGGCGGATTCGACGGCTTCGGCCATTTGGAGCTGGCCTTCGCGGAATTCGTAATTAGGATGCCATTGCGAGAGGAGTCCGCCGCGGCCAAAAAAATGGCGGGACGTCAGGCTCTTGGTCTGGGCTGGCATGTCAAACGGAAGGGCGGTGCACTTCCAGTTTCGCATTGCTGCCAGCGATGAGGGCGCTTATTCGAGTGCTTCTCGATGGGTCGCGTAGTCACAACTCACTTCGTTCACGGTTCTGAAAGAGAAAGCGAAGAAGAAGCGCGCGGGCGACGGTCGGGAAAGGCGGTGATTGACTTCGAATGGGTCGGAGCGGGAAACTGGTTCCACGGGGCGCGGTAGCCAAGTTGGTTAAGGCAGAGGTCTGCAAAACCTCCATCACCGGTTCAAATCCGGTTCGCGCCTCCATTCCCTGCGATATTCTGTTGAACGATCCCTTACCGGCGCGGTAGCCAAGTGGTAAGGCAGAGGTCTGCAAAACCTTTACTCGGGGGTTCGATTCCCCCCCGCGCCTCCAAACCAACCCTGCAACTGCCTCCTCGTTCGCGCGATCATGATTGTTTCGATTTGAGCGAGGACGCCAACCAGAATGACTGAGCATCGCGTACGCGCCGTGAACACGGCGGTAACTTCCGAGAACAAGATTCACGACGACACCATTGCGGCGAAGTATGGCTTCAAGGGCGGACTGGTTCCCGGTGTGGCGGTGTATGGATATATGGCGGTTCCGGTTATCGAGGCGTTCGGGCCGGAATGGCTGGCGCGCGGTACGATGACGGCGCGTTTCCTGCAGCCGTTCTATGAAGG
The DNA here is from genome assembly GCA_038210135.1 of Bryobacterales bacterium. Taxonomy (GTDB): domain Bacteria; phylum Acidobacteriota; class Terriglobia; order Bryobacterales; family Bryobacteraceae; genus JBBQWZ01. The sequence continues at coordinate 27,905 of JBBQWZ010000020.1, read as the reverse complement.
CGAACTGGTGATTGCGCAGTTCGACGGCGTGAAAGTCACGGCGCGCAAGGAAGACGGCACGGAATGCGGCGTGGGAAATGCGACGATGGCGAATCCGGATGTGGGTCCGACGACGACGTTGACGGAAGCGGACTTGCCGCAGGATCGGCCGGATGCGAGCGAGCACGAATTCCTGCCCGGGCGCGTGTTGGGAACGCTGTTCACAACGGCTCCTGATCCGGTGACGCCGGAGTATCTGCTGGCGCTGTCGAACGAGATTCTGGTGAAGAATTTCGTGCTGGGTCCATGGATCCATACGGGCAGCGACGTTTACAACTTCAAGGCCGTGAAGCCGGGTGATGTGGTCGAGGTTCGGGGGCGCATAGCGGACCACTTCGAGCGGAAGGGCCACCAACTGGTGACGCTCGACGTCGTGTTGCAGGCGAACGGGACCCCCGCGCAACTGGTGCGGCACACAGCGATTTACCGACTGCGCTCGTAAGCAGGCGGGCATGTCGGCACGGCAACGAATCTTCGCGCTCACGTGGCTGAGTTATTTCGGCTTCTATCTGTGTCGCAAGAATTTCAGCGTGATCATGCCGCTGCTACGGCAGGAATTCCATTTCACTTCAGTCCAATTGGCGAATGCGATTTTCGCGTTCAGCCTGCTGTACGCCGTCGGGCAGTTCCTGATGGGCGAAGCCGCGGATCGGTTCGGCGCGCGGCTAGTGGTGGGCATTGGCATGTTGGCGTCGGCACTGGTGACAGCGACGTTGGGATTCGCGGCGTCGATCGGAACCATTCTGATACTGCAGGCGGTAAACGGACTCGCGCAGTCGGCCGGTTGGCCCGGCCTGATCAAAATGATGGCGGATTGGTTTCCCGCGAACCGCCGGGGAACGGTGATGGCGTGGTGGAGCACGAACTATGTGCTCGGCGGATTTCTCGCGACCGTGTTTGCGACGTTCGCGGCAACCGGCCCGCTGTTTCCAGAGTGGGGTTGGAAGCGCGCGACTTGGTGGCCGGCGGCCGGGCTGACCGTGTTGGGCATCCTCTTTTTGTCGGGCGCGCGAAATCGTCCGGCGAACACTCCCAAGCCGGTGCCATCGCATCGCGGACTGGCTTGGGCGCAAGTGCTGCGGCACCCTGGCGTGCGGGCGATCGCCGGCGCGTGTTTCTTCCTGAAGATCAGCTACGGATTCCTGTTCTGGCTGCCCGTTTACATGACGGACCAGCTCGCGGCTTCGACGGCAGAGGCGGGATACTCTGCGTCCGTGTTCGAGCTGGCGGGCTTTGGCGGAGTCCTTGCGGCGGGGTACGCGTCGGATCACTGGTTCGGAGCGAGGCGCGTTCCGGTAGGCGTTCTGCTGCTGAGTTGCCTGGCGCTGGCGAGCATCGCGTTTCCGTCGTTGAGCGCGGGGGGGCGATTGCCGAATCTGCTCGGCATCGCTTTGTTGGGCGCGTTCACCTTCGGGCCGGACACGCTGATCGGCGGAGCAGCGGTGCAGGATAGCGTTCCGGCGGAGGTCGCGGCGACAGCGGCCGGATTCGCGAACGGCATGGGCGCGTTCGGCCAGTTGGTTTCGCCCTATGTGATCGCCGGAGTTTCGGCGCGCTTCGGCTGGAGCGTCATGTTCTATGTGCTGGCCGGCTGCGCGCTGGCGAGCGCGGCTTTGTTTTCGTTGCGGTGGCGCGAGGAGGTCTGGCGCAGCCGCTAGTAGATGTACTCTTCGCTGCGCTTGTTGCGGTTGTTGTCTTCGCTGGGGACGCGCAAGCCGAAACGCCAAGGCGCGAGCGTGAGATCGGCGAGGCTCTCTTCGTCGGATTCGCGCGTGAAACCGAGACGCGGCTTCGATGGATCGCAGGACCAAAGCGCTTCCGCCCTCTCCTTGCTGATCGTATCGACGGGCGCAAAGCCGTAGGCGACTTCTTGGCTGCCGGCGCGGAGGCGCAGAATCAGCGTGGGAACTCCAAGGCTGCCGCGCGTTTCCTTTTGCGTCTTCTCCAAGACTTGCGTGGTGGTGTCGCGACCAGACATGTAGACGCCGTGTCCCAGATGTACGCCCGCGATGTGCTGGCGGACGGTTTTATATTGCTCGTCGGTGAACACGTAGGCGACGTTTTCCCACTGGCGTGGCGAAGCGGAGACGGCGATCGGTGTTCCCGCGCTATCCAAACGAGCGTCGATTCCGCCCGCTTGAAGGAAGCGTAGTAAATCAGCCGAAAAGACCGCGCGCATGTTGGCGCTCCAGGTCTCGGGATACTGGAAGTTCACGGATAGGTGTCCTCCGACCGCGTTGGGAGCGAGTGCCGCGGCCATCGCCCGGGCGGCGGCGATGGGCTTATCGACGGCAGCGTCCTGCTTCTGACGGATCTGCTGCCAGGCGTCGAGCATCGTGTTGATTTGCTGCGCGGAGGCAAACTCCGGGCGCCGGAGCGCGATATAGAGAAGGCCTTCGATCATGCTCGCGTCGCCCTTGGGCGGATTGGCGGCGATCGCCTGAAATTTCGCCTTGGCCCAAGCCGGCGGCAGCAAACCCATCTTCCAATCGGTGCTGGGCTTCAGGGCGAGTTCATTGCGCAGCCAGAGCGAAGTGGTCCACCAATACGGCTCGAAGGTTTCCGAGATGAGCGTGCCGAGGAACAAGCGCGGACCAAAAGGATCGTTGAAGATCTGGTCGTCGGTTTGTCCGCGCAAGCGCCGTCCGGCGTAGACCAGCGCATAGCGACCGTGATCCTGCACGACGGTCTCGACGTCCGGAAATTCGCGAAGAAGTCCTTCGTGAAAGGCCATGACGTGCTCGGAGCGCATCAGCGTGGGTCCATAGACCGGGCGATAGAGGTCAGCGCGGTCGCCCAGGCCGAGGTAGGGAATCGAGCCGAGGTGTTCCGCCACGATCAGCCGCGAGCGAATCGGACTAAAGCGCGTAAGCGCGAACGCGATCAGGACGAGCGTCGCGGCGACGACGGCCACGTCGGGGAAGCGGCTGGGCGCAGGCAAGAAGTACGCGACAAGCCCAATGACGACGGCGGCGATCAGAAATACGAAGGATACCGGCTGTTCGCCGCCGAAAAGAGCCTTAGGATTGATCAGCGCGATCGCAACTCCGAAGGCGCCTAGGGCGTTCGCCAGGATTTTCAAGAAGGTCTTCATGGGGTCTCGTCCAGATATGCGTGGTTTACGGGTTAAATGATAACGGTTGGCCTGAGGGGCGTTCGGACGCCTCGCGGAAAAGCTTTAGCACTGGTGCATGTCCACCACTGGTTGATCTCAGCCAAGTTGTTGAAACGTTGAATAATTACTTATCATTCACGATGCAATTTAGTTAGAACTTCTTAAAGAGGTAGAGCGTCCATTGGGTGAGGAAAGAGGTACAGAATGAAACTCTCCAAATTCGCTTCGACGGCTTTGCTGGCTGGTTCGCTGATAGCGGTCGTTCCAGTCGCCGGCTGGGCGCAGGGCCGCGGCGGACATGGAGGTTCCTCGAGCGGATCTTCATCGGGAGGATCCAGGGGCGGTGGCAGTTACAGCGGCCACAGTTCCTCCGAATCGAGCCGGGGATTTAGCGGCGGAGGCCAGAGCTACGCGGGCAGCTCGCGCGGCTATTCCGGCAGCACGCAGCGAAGCTATTCGGGCGGTGTCTCGAGCGGACGCAGCTATGTCGCACCGCGCGGTGCCGAAGTGCATCGCGGCTACGGCGGCGGTTATAACGGTGGACGCGGCTATGTCGGCGGTGGGTATGGCCGCGGCTATGTCGGCGGTGGGTATGGCCGCGGCTACGTCGGCGGCGGGTATGGCCGCGGGTACTACGTCGGTTCGCGCTACTACTATGGCCGTCCCTACTATGGCGGCGGAATCTATTTAGGCTATGGCGCGCCGTACGCGTATGGCTACGATTCGGGTTATGCCTATGATCCGGGCTACGCCTCCGATCCACGCTACGCCTCCGATCCAGGCTACGCCTCCGATCCGGGTAACGGCTACGATCCGAATAGCACGTATGGCCCGCAGGCTCCGGCGCAGCAGCAGAATTGTAGCCCGGGTTCATACGACCGGCGCGGCAACTGGATTCCGAATCCGAACTGCCAGGAGCAAGATCCGCGGTATCAGCAGGACCCGCAATCTCAGCAGGCTCCGCCGAACTACGATCCGAATCAACAGGGTTACGATCCGAACCAGCCGAGACAGAACGTGACTCCGCGGCGATCTCCCCAGAACTACAATCCGAATCAGCAGTAAGTGTGGAATGAAAGCATGCGGGTAGCGCTGTCGATCCTGATCCTTCTAGCAGGAAGCGGCAGCGCCCAGACGAGGCGGCAAGGCGATGATGGATCGTCGGCCGCCTCGTCGCTTTTGCACGATCTGCTCGAAGCGCACAACGAAGTCCGGGCGCGGGTAGGCGTCGGACCGTTGAAGTGGTCCGCGAAATTGGAGGAAAGTGCGCAGGACTGGGCGGAAGCTTTGGTCGCGCGGAACCAGTTCGCGCACAGGCCCAATCTCCCGTATGGGCAAAATCTGTTTGCGAGCACAGCGCCGCAGTCAGCGGAGTACGTGGTGCGGGCGTGGGCGTCCGAAGCGCGGGAGTATGATTACCGCACGAACCGCTGCTCCGGCATGTGCGGGCACTACACGCAGATCGTTTGGGCCCGGACGCGCGAATTGGGGTGCGGGGTCGCACGCGGTCCGCGGCGCCAGGTTTGGGTTTGCGAATACGATCCGCCGGGCAATTGGGTCGGCCGCCGTCCGTACTAGCGAAAGATCAATGCTCCCTAGGCGGAACGCGACCGCCTACAATTGCGATTGTGTTCTCCACGTCATCTTGGCTAGGCGGAGTCGCTCTATTCATGTGCTCGGCGCTCCCCGCGCAAACCGATTCGCGGGAATGGTGCCGGGTGCAGCCGCGGCCGGAGTTGAAAACGCTGAAGCGGATTCCGGTTCCGGATCAGTGGTTCGAGGTGTTCGAGGTCGCCGCCGGTGTGTACGCGATCGACGAGCCGCACCAGTCGGAAGAAACGATCAGCTACCTGATCGTGGGGACCAAGCGCGCGATGCTATTCGACACCGGCATGGGCATCAGCAATCTCAAGGAACTTGCCGAAAGACTGACGCGGCTGCCGATCGCGGTGCTGAACTCGCACACCCACAACGACCACGTTGGCGACAATTGGCGATTCCAGCGGGTCTACGGAATGGACACCGCCTTCAGCAAGAAGAACGCACAGGGTAGCCGGAAAGCGGCCCAGGATGAGATCGGCGAGAACGAGATCTGCGGCAGCTTGCCTACAGGATTCGACACGAAATCATACGCGACCCTGCCTTGGAAGGTGACAAACGCCATTCAGGATGGAGCCAAGATCGACCTCGGCGGCCGAACGCTCGAAGTGCTTTCGACACCGGGACACACCCCGGATGCGCTCTGCCTGTTTGATCGGGAAGCCGGGCTGCTGTTCACCGGCGACACGTACTATCCGGCGGCGATCTGGTTGTCCCGGCCGGAGACGGACCTAAACGCGTACGGCGCGTCGATCCGGCGATTGGCTGCGTTGATGCCGGCGGTAAAGAAAGTCCTCGGCGCGCACAACATTCCAGTGCAGGATCCGGCCGTGCTGGCGCGATTGGTGGCGGCGTTCGACAAAGTCCGCGCCGGCAAGATTGCGCCTGCTCCGGGCGGCGACGGCAAGGTGCTGTACAAGGTGGATGGTATCGAGTTTCTGATGCGTCCGCCGGAATCCAGTATCCTCAAGCGATGATGACTCGGCGGAACTTTGCTCTGTTCGCAGCTTCGAGTGCAATGGCGGGGTCCGCCCGCGCTGCGCGGTTGCCGATCCGGAAAGCCGTTTGGTTCGGCATGCTCCCGAAGGACATGGCGCTCGAAGATAGTTTCCGGTTGGCGCGCGACTGCGGGTTCGAGGCGATCGAGTGTCCCACGCAGCCGGATGCGGCGAAAGCCGAGGCGTTTCGCAAGGCTTCGCAGGCGTCCGGCCTAAAAATCCATTCCGTAATGAATCAGGCGCACTGGGAATTTCCGCTTTCCTCAGGCTCGCCCGAAGTGGTCGAACGAAGCATGCGGGGAATGACGACCAGCCTCGCAAACGCGGAACTGTGGGGAGCGGATACGGTGTTGCTGGTTCCGGCGGTAGTGAATCCCGAAACCTCGTACGCCCAGGCCTGGGAGCGTTCGCAGGCGCAAATCCGCAAATTGATCCCGATTGCCGAGAAGCGGAAGGTCATCATCGGGATCGAAGAAGTTTGGAACAAGTTTCTGCTGAGTCCGCTCGAGATGGCGCGCTACCTGGACGAATTTCAATCGCCGTGGATTCGGGCGTACTTCGATGTCGGGAATGTGGTGATGTACGGATATCCGCAAGACTGGATCCGGACGCTTGGCAAGAGAATTGTCAAATTGCATATCAAGGATTTCAGCTTCAAGAAAAACGTCGTCGAATGGACTCCGCTGCGCGAAGGGCAGATCAATTGGAAGGAAATCTATACAGCTTTGGGCGAGATCGGTTACGCGGGAACTGCAACGCTCGAAATTTCGGGCGGCGCCGAGGCTCACTTACGCGACGTGAGCAAGCGGTTCGACTTGATTTTGAGCGGCGAATAAGCCGGGGATGATTTCATGAAGAATTTCTTTATTGGTTTGTTCTGCGGAGTAGTCTTCGCCGGGCTGGCGTCGGTGATTTTCCTGTTTGCGCTGATTCGGATCTCGACGTCGGAGCGCAAACCCGCCGTGCCGGACCAGGCGGCTTTGGTTCTGAAGCTCGAAGGCGACATGCCGGAAGTTCCGCCGGTGGACGTGCAGTTGCCATTCCTCGAAACAGCTTCGGGGACGACGATAGTGGAAACGTGGCGGATGCTGCAGCGCGCGGCTACGGATCCGCACGTAAGGGCGCTCGTGATTGAACCGCGTGGCCTGGCCGTGGGGTGGGCGAAACTAGAAGAACTGCGCATGGACATTCTGAATTTCAAGAAGTCCGGCAAGCCGGTGTATGCGTACCTGCGCGGTCCGGGAACGCGCGAATACTACGTCGCGACCGCGGCAGACAAGATCTACATGGCGCCGGAGGATCTTCTCGACGTGAAGGGTCTGCGCCTCGAAATGATGTATCTGAAAGGCGCGTTCGACAAGCTCGGCGTGAAGATGGAGATCGAGCACGTCGGCAAGTACAAGGACGGCGGAGACACGTACACTCGGACGTCGATGTCACCTGAGACCAAGGAAGTTTACGGCAAGATTCTCGACCAGCTGTTTGGCTCGCTCGTCAGCACCATCGCGGAGGGGCGTCACAAGAAGGCGGACGACGTGACTGCGTTGATGGACGACGGACCGTTTCTGGCGCCGGACGCGAAAACCAAAGGCTTAGTCGATGAGTTGGCCTTTGAAGACAAGCTGTACGCGGATCTGAAAGACGCGACGAAAGTGAACCTTTCCAAGGTTTCGCACAAAACTTACCTCAAGGCGAGCCCGCCGTCGGAGCGCGGGAAGCGGATCGCGTTGATTGCAGGCGCGGGTGAAATTACGCGCGCCCAAGTGAAGGACGACTTTGGCAATGGCGCAGGGATTACGGCCGGCGGAATGGTGAAGCTGCTGAAGCAGGTGGAGAATGATTCGTCGATCGACGGCGTCATTTTCCGCGTGGATTCGCCGGGCGGCGACGGAATCGCTTCGGACGACATTTTGGACGCCGCGCGGTCCCTGAGCAAAAAGAAGCCGATGATCATTTCGATGTCGGACCTCGCAGCGTCGGGCGGGTATTTCATTTCGATGACTGGCGATCCAATCGTGGCGTATCCGAATACGCTGACGGGATCGATTGGCGTTTTCTTCGGAAAAATCAGCTTGCGCGGCCTGTATGACAAGATCGGCATTTCGAAGGACGGCTTGAGCAAGGGCCGTTATGCCGACATTAATTCCGAATACAAGACGCTGACCGACGACGAGCGCTTCAAGCTGCGTAAAGAGCTGGACGCGTTCTATCAGGGCTTCGTTGGTCGCGTGGCCACGGGGCGGAATCGTAAGTACAATGACGTCGAACCACTCGCACAGGGCCGTGTGTGGATGGGCGTACAGGCAAAACAGAATGGCCTGATCGACGAGCTGGGCGGACTGGACAAGGCGCTTTCAATGATCAAACTGAAGGCGAAGATCGGCGAGAGTGAGAAAGTAGTGATCGTGCCGTTCCCGCAGCGCAAAGGCCTTTGGGAAGTTTTGATGAACCGGGACGAGAGCACGATGACGGAGCTGAGCACGCGCGTCCGCGAGCATTTTGATCCGAGTGCGGCGGCGACGAAAAAGATCCTGAAAGGTGTTCCGCTCCGCTCGCTCGAAAGCGGCGGAATTTTAAAGCTGCTTCCCTTCGTCGTTACTGTGCAGTAAATTTTCCAAATTGCTTGCGTCTCCCGGACGCCATCGGTCATAGTAAAGATTCGCGGACTTCAGTCCAATTATGGAAATCGGCAAACCTCGGGCCGCAAGGCCCGGCACACTTAGGCTCGAATGGCGCAGACCCTGCTGTTCCTTACCGAACTGCTCGGGCTCAAGGTCTATGACCTTAAGGGCCGCAGGATCGGTGTGGTCCGGGATGCCGCCGTTGTCCCGCTCGTAAACCCAAGCAGAGTCGATCGTTTTCTCGTTGGTGGCGGATACGCCTGGCTGAGTTTACGCTTCGATCAAGTCCAAAAGATCAATCTCGACGGCATCTTCCTGAAGGAAGAAGTCCTGATTCCGTATCACTCCGACGAGTATATGCTGCGGATGGTGCGCGACCTTCTCGATCAGCAGATTATTGATGGCGAGGGCCGCAAGGTGGTCCGCGTCACCGATGTGACGTTCGAGGTCCGGAACGAAAACGGCTTCGATGTTCTGACTCTTCTTGAAGTCGATATCGGGCTTCGCAGCATGTTCCGGCGTCTATTCCAAGGCGTGCTGCCGCGCCGCTGGATTCGCCGTTTGCAGGGTCCGATTCCGCCCCATTCCATCCGTTGGGAAGCGTGCAGCATCCTCGAGGCGGATCCTCAACGGCGACTGCGCTTGAACGTCACGAATAAGCTGCTCGAAGAAATGCACCCCGCGGATATCGCCGACATCGTCGAGGATCTGAGTCCGGACGATCGCGAAGTCATCTTCGAAACCATGGATTCCGAAACAGCCGCGGAAGCGTTGTCGGAAGTCGATCTCGACATTCAGGCGCGCATTCTCGAGTCGCTCGAAGCGGACAAGGCGGCGGAGATCATTGAAGAGATGTCGCCGGACGAAGCCGCCGATGTGCTAGCGGAGCTGGACGAGGAATCGTCGCAGGAAATCCTCGAAGAAATGGACGTGGAAGCGGAGTCCGAAGTCAGCGAGTTGATGGAATTCGACGAGGATTCGGCGGGCGGCCTGATGAATACCGAATACGTCGCGCTGCATCAGGATGCGACCGTGTCGGACGCGATGATTGCGTTGAAGGCGCATGCGGAATTATTAGAATCGCTGAACACCATGTTCCTGGTGGATCGCGAGGACCGGCTGATCGCGGCCGTTCCGCTGGCGCGGCTATTTATCGCGAGGGGCGAGACGCCACTCATCGAATTGCGGTCCGACACGCTGATCCAGGCGAAGGTTGACGTCAAGCAAAAAAAACTCACGGAGTTGTTCGACAAGTACAACCTGCTGACTTTGCCGGTGGTGGATAAGCACGGCAAACTGGCCGGCGTGATTACGGCTGACAACATCATTACTGTGCTGAGGGGCGGATGAGAGCGATGTCGGTGGCGACGTCCGTTCCCTTACCATCGCGGTTCGGTCCTTCCGCCGGGGGCGCGGCATGATGAACCTATGGCGGCGCGTTCGTTATCACTGGACGGTTTTCTTCGCGGTCATCGGTCCGGGATTCATTACCGCCGTCGTCGACAACGACGCTGGCGGTATCTACACGTATTCGCAGGCCGGTGCCAAGTACGGGTACCTGCCGCTGTGGACGCTGCTGCCGATCACGGTGCTGCTGATCGTGACGCAGGAAATGTGCTCGCACATGGGCGCGGTGACCGGAAAGGGCCTTTCGGATTTGATCCGCGAGGAATTCGGCCTGCGAAACACGTTCCTGATGATGCTGCTGCTGATCCTGGCGAATCTCACGAACATCATGGCGAACTTTGCTGGCATCGCAAGTTCGCTCCAAATTTTTGGCATGAGTCCGTACATCACGGTTCCTATCAGCGCCGCGGCCGTCTGGCTGCTGATCGTGAAGGGGACCTATGACCGTGTCGAAAAGATTTTCCTGTGGGCATGCGTCGTGTATGTCGCCTACATCATCTCGGGGATCCTGGTGAAGCCGGATTGGAAGCAGGCGGCGATTTACAGCGTAACGCCGCGCCTGATGCTCGAGACCGGCTACATCACGATGCTGATTGGCATGGTTGGGACCTCGATTGCGCCCTGGATGCAGTTCTACCTGCAGGCGGCCGTCGTCGAGAAGGGCGTCACGGCGAAGGAATACAAGGAATCCCGGGTTGAGGTCATCGTCGGCTGCATCATGATGTCGGTGATCGCGTTCTTCATCATTGTGGCCTGCGCGGGCGCGATTTACCGCGTCGCCCCGCGAGATATTAAGGATGCGGCCGACGCGGCGCTTGGGCTTGCGCCGTTCGGGAAGTACGCGATGCTGATGTTCGCGGCGGGGCTATTCAACGCGTCATTGTTTGCCGCGTGCGTGCAGCCGCTGTCCACCGCGTATACCGTCTGCGAAGGCTTGGGTTTTGAATCCGGCGTCAATAAGAGCTTCCGCGAAGCACCGATTTTCTACTGGCTCTTCACCCTGCTGATTGTAGTGAGCGCCGCCGTGATTCTGCTGCCTAATTTTCCCCTGGTCAAGATGATCCTGCTGTCCCAGGTCATCAACGGAGCGCTGCTACCGTTTGTCCTGATTTTCATGACGCTGCTAGTGAACAAGAAGCGCGTGATGAAGGAATGGACGAACTCGCGATTTTACAACGTCGTTGCCTGGGCTTCCGTCGCGCTGATGATTGGGCTGACTCTAGCGCTGGTGGGCATTTCGATTAAAGATATGCTGGCCTGAAAACCGGGTTCTTGAATCTGTGCGTTGGAATCCTGGCCCTTACCGCCATGCCGACGGGCAAGGCTTCGCCGCGTTTGGCAAGGTGATTCAGGGAATGGATGTGGTCTGGAAAATTCAGAGTCGGCGGTATAGGGGCAGAAGCTGACTCCGCCGGTAACGATCCGAAAGATCGAGCGTTTGAAGTAGTCGGTTCCGTTATGACCCAGGCCGTAGACTGTTCCTCGGTAATTTCGCTGGCTGCCAACGCGAGCGTGGCGGCAACGGCTTCTGGTTCGGTCGCTATTATAATGCCGGACGCGTACGCCGCGGCGAGTCTATGTATTGACCTCGGCTCGAAGTGAAAGAGATTCTGCTTACGGGCGAGGGCGGATTCGAGCAAGCCTTGACCGCGAATCCCGCTCGAACCGCCATGCTCTCCAAGTTGCTCTTCGGGAATCGCAAGAACAGCCCGAAGCTTTAGCCAACGCGGCTCCGTTCGGGCGGGAGATTCCTTAACGAGCCAACTGCCTTAACGCGTTCCGGTACTTCACCATTCCCTCGCTCGCAATGGCAATTTGCTGCTGGAATTCTTCTTCCTCACCATCCCGTTTCGGCGCGAGCCACGTGTCGAGAGCCTCGCGAAAGACTTCTTTCACCGGTAGTCTGCGCTTAACGGCTTCGAGTTTATGGCGCTTATGCAGGTCGGCGGGAAGTCGTACGCTGAGCTGCATTTCCTCTGAGATCACAACCTCTTAACTTGCGGTCATTCGCTTCCCAAATCCCGCTCCCCGCCGCACGATCACAGCACTTCGAAAATCGCCAACCCGAATAAATCAAAACCCTTGCCGATCACGCCGAATCACCCCAACCCAACTCCTATCCTCAACATAGGATCGCGCGAGCCCGAACGCCCGCACTCATGGCCTGACTACGAAAATCCTTCCACCCTCTCTCGACCCTGAAGCCGACGCCCCCAAACCCATCAACGAATTCCACCCCGGCTGCCAGTGTCCAAATTCGACCTCGGCCGCAGGCTCGCCGCCTAACCCCGGGCAGCTCCGGAGCGCCGACGCCTGGATCCACCACACCACCCATGAAATCCCACAAGGATGCCGCCGAAGTCTCCGCCTATTCGAAAACTTCACCCGCCAGCAGTCCCGCGTCCAGCGCACCTACAACCAAACCCTCACCCTCTTCCATGAAACCAAAGACGAGCGCCTGGAGGCCCAGCACGCCAACCTCGACAACGCCAGGACCATCCTCCAACTCCCTACAGAAGAGCTACATCCGAGTGCTTAAACTCGGGACCCCAAAGAGCTTTGGCTTCGATTTTTCACGCGCCGAAGTCTCCAGAATCTCCTCCTGCGCGAAGTCGAAAGACTGGCCAAATTCTGGCCCTACGCCAGGCAATCCAACTACAAATATGAAGGAGCCCCCCCCAAGACTCCCAAACCAAGCGCTAAAACACCCCGTCTCCAGCAACGATCGGACCGTCAATTTTGACCACCTTCGGACCTCCGCTTGCACGCTGCATGAGGCATGTTGGGCGAGGGTTCGCGCCGCCGTTGGTGGGTTGGTTCGGTAGGTGACGTGATCGCGCCTCGGTGTAGGATTTTACAGAAATATTACACTCTCGAAGAAATTCAAGAATCCGGACGTGCCACGATAACCCATGCGAACATTTGCTTGGGCTCTCCCATTTTTAGCTGCGCTTGTCCCAATCGGCGTCGCCTTAGGACATAGCTACGGCCCTCCTCCTCGAGTGACGGGCGGCGCGGGAGATAGCGCCAGGGCATGCGCTTCGTGCCATTCCAGCAGCGCCCTCAATTCGGGAACGGGAAGCGTAAACATCCTGCTCCAAGGTGGAGCGGTGTACATTCCCGGGGTCAAACAGAGAGTCGTAGTTCAGGTCACTGATCCGGTTCAAAAGCGGTGGGGATTCGAGTTGTCGGCCCGGTTGAATAGTGATCTCGCAGGCGGGCAGGCAGGTACCTTGACGCCGGTTGACAACCTGACTCAAGTGATTTGCGAGGATAATGCCCCAGTACCCTGCGCGTCTGGCGTTTCATTCATCACCCACACTTCGGCAGGCACGCGAAATGGAAGTATAAAAGGCGCCACGTTCCAGTTCGACTGGACTCCGCCCGCTGCGGATGCCGGCCCGGTGACTCTCTTCGTCGCCGGAAACGCGGCGAACGGAGACGGTAGTCTGAACGGGGATCTGATTTACACCTCGAACGTGCAATTGACTCCGGCAATTCTGGCTGCGCCTAGTGTTACAGCGGGCAACATCGTCAGCGCCGCGACATCGGTGGCGGGTCCCCTGGCGCCGAATTCCTGGGGCACGATTTTCGGCACGAACCTGGGGGCTACGACACGGTCGTGGACGGACGGCGACTTCCTGAATGGCTCGATTCCATTTTCCCTTGATGGCGTGAGTGTCATTCTGAACCTGTTTGGCGCGCCCCGCCTGGCTTACGTCGGCTACGTGAGCCCGACGCAGGTCAATTTTCTGCTCCCCAGCGATCTCTTTTCAACTTCGATGACCATCCAAATTCGAAATCCCGCTGGAAAGACAATTGCGATTCCTCTCACGGTGCAGGTAACTGCTCCGCAGTTGTTCACACTGGACGGAAAAAACGTAGCGGGCATCCATGCGAATGGAACTCTTCTCGGCAAAGCCGGCCTCCTCTCCTCGGTTACCACGGCTCCAGCAGCGCCTGGCGAAACGGTTAGTGTCTATGCCACTGGCTTGGGAGCGACTAGTCCCGCGCTGATTCCCGGTCAAGTGCCGACCGACGCCGTGCGGGTCGCCACGCTTCCCACCGTTACGATCGGCGGCACCGCGGCTACGGTCGTTTCCGCTACGGTCGTCCCTGGTTCGCCAGGTTTGTATCAGATTAATGTTCAGGTTCCGACCGACGCGGTAAATGGCGACCTGCCATTGATCGCGCGGATGGGCACAGCTACTTCCGTGTCCACTCTGATCACTGTTCAGAAGTAATCGGAGCTCACAGATATTGTGGCTGTGAGCGACTCTCTTATATGACCTGCTCGGCCGCGATTCGACCCAAAAAGGGGGCAAAGCTTATCGCCTGAGCTTAGTGCGAGCCAGCGGCAACTAACGGATCACATCCTTGATTCCGCGCGCTCCCGTGCATAGATCATGTGCGATATCTTCGGCGGCGCTTCGCCTTTGTGCAGTGCCCAGACGCTGTCGCGGACCACACGATCCGACGCCGTCATCCTCTCGCGCAACCGCAGATGCTCGAGCCAGGAATCCACGACGAAGGTCTCGACCAGCCGCTCCGGATCGGCCGCGTCCTGATAGACGCCCCAGCGCGCGGCGCCGTCGCGAAGCCGGACGTCCCGCATTTGATGGATGCGGTGGGCGAATTCGGCGTACTGTTCCGCGGAGATTTCGTATTCGATCGTCACCAGCACCGGACCTTCGTTATTTTCCGGCTGACGAACGTAGCGCGTCTCCGGCCTCGGCGGCATGGCAAGGCTAAGATCCGGCTGATCCCCCCGTATCAGCGGCCAGCGGCGCGCGAGCGGCAGCGTGATCATTAATCCGACGGACGCGCACAAGAGCGCCTGCGATGCCGACGTGTGTTCCGCGAGGAAGCCCCAAGCCGCGCTGCCCAACGCCATTCCGCCTTGAAAAACCATTTGGTAGGTCCCGAGCGCTCGGGCCTGCACCCAGGCCGGGACCGACATCTGTACGGCCACATTCATGGTGGACGTTGTGCTGGTCCACGCGAAGCCTGCGGCGAGGAGCGCGAATAACACCAGCGGAACGTTTCGCGCATACGCCAGCACTCCCAACGTCACCGCGATCACGGCCGTCGCTACCAGCACAATCGAATCCGCCTGGAAGCGCCGTCGCAAGCGCGCAAGCGAGGTCGCACCCACTACCGCGCCGACCCCGATGCATGCCGTCAGAATGCCGTAACCGGTGGCGCCCTGCTTCAGATCCTGCTGCGCCACGACCGCCAGCAGGGCCCACATCGAGCTGACGAATAAGGTAAACAGGAAGGCCCGCAGCAAAATCGCCAGCATTGGCGGGGAGTGCCGGGTATAGCGCAACGCCGACTGCATCGATTCAAACAGCCGCTCTGTCGGCAAAGAGCTCTTGAACAGCGGAGCTCGCTTCCAGCGGTACATCACGATAATCACCGCAAGGAACGACGCGGAGTTGAAAAAGAAGACGACGCCAGCGCCGGTCACGGCGGACGCGAATCCGGCGATCGCCAAACCACCCAACGCCGGACCCAGCGCGCGAGCCAGGTTGTAGCCGGCGGAGTTCAGCGCGATCGCATCCGGCAATTCCGTGCGTGGAACCAGTTCCGGAACAATCGCCTGCCAGGCCGGATTGCTCATCGCCGCGCCAATATTCAGCAGCAGCGTCAGCGTCAACAGCGTCCAGGGGGAAACCACTCCGGCGACGGTCAGGACGCTCAGGATGGCGACAGCGCCAAGCATCCACGACTGCCAGAAAATCAGCAGCCGGCGGCGGTCGAACATGTCGGCATTCGCGCCTGCTGGCAGACCCAGTAGTAGGACGGGAAGGCTGGCGGCCGTTTGCATCAAGGCGATCAGCAGCGGCGATGTGGTCAGAGTGACCATCAGCCACGTGCCGGCCGTATCCTGCATCCACCCGCCGAGGTTTGAAATCAGCGCAGCCAGCCAACGGTCGCGGAACAGCGGCCTGCGCAACGGTGCCCAGCCGGATGACGCCTCGTTACCCTGCTCGTCAGTCACCAAATTCGATCGTAGCAACAGCGGAACGGCCGGAACTCCGGCGCGTTAGGAGACTTCCTATTTAGAATGGAACGTCGTCGTCGGTGACGCCGCCTTCAAAGCCATGGTCGGCCGACGGTGAAGCCGCGCCGCCGCCCGCCGGAGCGCGTCGCGCCTGCGCACCGCGAGGAGCCGAAACCATCTGGTTGTGCTCGTCCCCGCCGCCGCCGGATCCGCCTTCGCCGCGTCCGCCAAGCAGGATCACTTCGTCGGCGACCACATCGGTCGCCCAGACTTTTTTGCCGTCTTTATCTTCGTAGCTGCGGGTCGAAAGCCGGCCTTCGACATAAACCTGCTTGCCTTTGGTCAGGTATTGGCCGAGGTTTTCCTGGCGCCAAAGCACAACGTTCGACCAGTCGGTTTCTTCCTTCCACTCCCCGGAGGTCTGGTCTTTCCAGCGGCGGCTGGTGGCCACCGAAAACTTCGTGACCGCCACTTGAGAAGGGGTAAACTTCGTCTCCGCGTCCCGGCCGAGATGGCCGATGAGAATCACTTTATTGACGCTTCTGCTTGCCATGATCTCGAAGGTAACACGCCCAGCAAACGGCGTCTTCCGGTCGCTCAGGATGAAGCCGGCTCCATGTTCCGTTCGCTGGAGTTTAATCCGCACGGGCAAGTAGATTTGTGAGCGTGCGCGTTTGAATAGGGAGGAGGCAGGCAGTCATGAAAACGACGTTCAAGATAGGCGTGACGGCGATGCTGATGACCGGCGGCTTGTTCGCCGAAAGCATTCCGGGCAGAGAGATCCGTCAGCAGGAACGAATTGGACAAGGCGTCCGCAGCGGCGAGTTGACGCGCGGTGAAACGCGCTTTGTCGAGAACCGCGAGCGTTCCATAGACCGCGAAGCCCGGCATGACCGGCTCACCGGCGGCGGACTCAATAGCGCCGAGCGCGAGCGGATCGCCGCGCGCCAGAATCATGTTTCGCAAGAGATCTACGCGCTCAAACATAACGCGCGCGATCGCTGGTAATACCCGATGTAACGAGGCGCTGAGACCACGGTAATCTCATTACGCCACAAATTGAACTCGCGATCGCGGAGTGACGCTGCGAATCCCGAAGACAAGTCCGATTCCGTCACAACGTGCTAGCTCCCAGCCCCTTTCCTCTACTCTAAAAGGAAAGGGGCTTTTTTGCGTTCCGTCGATTATCGTTCGGAGTTAATGCCGATGTTCCGGCTGGCTCTGCCATTGGTTTTGGCGGAGATCGGCTGGACCGCCATGGCGTCTGTTGACACCATGATGGTCGGACGCCTGAGTCCGTCGGCGATCGGCGCGGTCAGCATCGGCACGGCACTCTACTTTGCCGTCGGAATCTTCGGAGTCGGACTGCTGCTTGGGTTGGACACGCTGGTCTCCCAAGCCGAAGGAGCTGGCAATCGGGCCGATACGCATCACTCTTTGTGGAACGCTCTGCTGCTCTGCATTCCGCTGTCTCCGCTGTTGATGGCCGGAAGCCGCGCTGGCATCCCGATACTCGACCTCCTGGGAGTGCAGCCGTCGGTCATCGCGGAGGCGGCTCCCTACATTCGCGCGCTGAGTTGGAGCACGCCTTCGCTGCTCGTCTTCACTGCGATTCGCCGTTATCTGATCAGCACCCATCGGGCGGCTCCGGTGATGGTCGCTCTGATTTCCGCCAATGCGATCAACGCGGGCGGAAACTGGGCGTTTATTTACGGAAAATTCGGCCTGCCGGCGCTCGGAACCGAAGGCTCTGGCTGGTCCACCAGCGTGGCCATGCTGTATCTGGCCGTCTTTGTCGCGGTGTATACGTGGTGGCAAGAGAAGCATCTCACCGAGGCGTTGCGGTTCGACGTCGGACGCATGCGCGACTTGTTGAAACTCGGCTTTCCGGCCGCTTCGCAAATTCTGATTGAGATTTCGATCTTCGCCTTGGCCGCCATGCTGATCGGCAAGCTGGAGCCAGTACAGCTGGCCGCGCATCAGGTCGCCTTGAATCTATGCAGCCTGACGTTCATGATTCCGCTCGGGCTTTCAGCAGCCGCTTCCGTGCGCGTCGGACAAGCGGTGGGACGCGGCGATCGAGAGGCGGCGGCTCGCGCCGGTTGGACCGCGCTCGCGTTCGGCGCAACCTTCATGGCCTGCGCCGCGCTGGCATTCTGGACCCTCCCCAGCATGCTGACGCGCGCCTACACGCCGGATCCGAGAGTGATCGACACCAGCGTGGCCATCCTTTTTGTGGCTGGATTCTTTCAGCTTTTTGATTCCACGCAGGTGGTCGTGACTGGCGCGCTGCGCGGACTTGGGAATACGCATACGCCGATGCTGGTCCACTTGGGCGGCTACTGGCTGATCGGACTGCCGCTGGGCTACGTACTGTGTTTTCAATACCGGTGGGGCGCCGTCGGAATGTGGGTCGGACTCTCCGCCGCGTTGATCCTGATCGGGATCGTGCTGCTGCTCGCATGGCGGCGCGCCATCAACAGGTTCGCGGTAACTTTGACGCGCGAAACCGCCGTCATCATATAATCCAATACACCATGAAGCTCCAACCGACTTGCAGGCGCGCCGCCCGCCTACTCTCCGCGTGTCTGCTGTTCGCGCTGATTGCGCTTCCGCAGGTTGCGAAACGACCCCTGAATCACAAGGATTACGACGGGTGGCGGAGTATCTCCGCGCAGGCCCTGACGCGCGACGGCAAGACCTTGCTCTACGCCATTTTTCCGGAAGAGGGCGAAGGCGAGCTCGTGATCCGCGACCTCGCGTCCGGTAAGGAACGCCGGGAAACCATCGGCCAGCAGCCTCCCCCTCCGTTGCCTTCCGACGAAGGGCCCAGCCCGGAGGAATTACAGCGCCGCAACATCAGGATCGTGGTCAGCCACGACGGGCACTACGCTGTCACGCAAGTTTTTCCGACGAAAGCAGCCACAGAACAGGCCAAGAAAGACCGCAAGCCGGCTCCCCGCAATGGCATGTTGATCGCCGACGTCAGCGGGGCAACGTCGGCCATTCGGATCGCGGAAGTGGACAGCTTCCAGACGCCGGAAAAGGGCGCTTCCTGGGTCGCTTACAAGAAATCCGCGAAGACGCCGGCGGCTGAGGCGCCCGCCGCGCCGACCGCAGCGAATAACGACAACGAGATCGAAGACCAGCGTGGCGGCGGCGCTCCCGACAGGCCCGGACGTCGCACCTTTGGCACCGACCTGGTCCTTCGCAACCTCTCGAGCGGAGCCGAGCGCACGTTCGAAGACGTTGCCGAATTCACCTTTGCGAATGACGGCAAAGTGCTCACCTACGCGGTCCAGTCGCGCAAGAACGAAACCAATGGCGTGTTCGCCGTGACGCCGGATTCCGGCGCGGCTCCGGTCGCGCTGCTTTCGGGCAAAGGCCGCTATACGCGTCCGATCTTCGATCGCGAACAGACCCAGGCCGCTTTCCTCACCGACCGCGATGATAGCAAGTTCGCGGTGTACGTCTGGGATCGCAAATCGGCCGCCACGGCGGTTGTCACCGCGAGCAATTCCGCCTCTGCGTTGAAACCCGGCTGCAACATCTCGGACCGCGCGCCGGCGAGTTTCTCGCGCGATGGTTCGAAGCTGTACTTCGCCTGCGCCTACGGAAATCCGGCCCGGGAAGAGGGTCCGGCCGCGCCCACCGCGGCACCCGGCCCGAATGACGACAAGGTGGTCGCCGATTTGTGGCATTACAAGGACGACTACGTTCAGCCGATGCAGAAAGTTCGCGCCGCGCAGGAACGCAATCGCAGCTATCGCGCCATGATCGACTTGAATTCGAAGTCGATCGCCCAGCTCACCGATCCGACGATGCAGCAGGCGTTCACCACCGACGACGGAAAGGCGGCGGTGGGAACCGACGACCGCGCTCTGCGGTCCATGGTCGACTACGACGGCAATTACGCGAATCTGTACCTCATCGACACGGCCACCGGAGCACGCAAGCTGCTCTTCGAAAAGCAGCGCTCCGGCGGAGGTGGTGGTGGCGGATTCGGAGGCGGCCCGGTCACGTGGTCGCCGAACGGCAAAGCTTTCCTACTATTCCGCGACAGCAACTGGTATTCGGTCGCTGTTCCGAGCGGGGTAGTCACCAACCTCACCGGCTCGATGGCGGAGAAGTTCTGGAACGAAGAAAACGATTCACCGGCGGCGGCCGGTTCCTACGGGCAGGCCGGTTGGACCAAGGAGGGAAACTGGGTTCTACTGTACGACCGCTTTGACGTTTGGGCGATTTCCGCCGACGGCAAATCGCAGAAGAACCTCACCGGTGGCATGGGCCGGCGCGACGGAATGCAGTTCCGCGTGCAGCGTCTCGACCGCCAGGATGTCGCCGAAGAAGAGGATCGAGGCATCGATTCGTCGAAGTCCTTGCTGCTTCGCGCGGAACACTTCACGACGCGGGACAGCGGATACTACAGCGTTCCCAATCTCAACACCGCTACGCCGCAGAAATTGATCTGGGGCTCCAAGAACTACCGGGCCGTGATCAGGGCGAAAGATGCGGACGTCGTGCTGATGACCGCGCAGACTTTCCACGACGAGCCAAACCTGAACGTCACCGATTCGAGCTTCCGCAGTCCCAAGCAGGTGACCGAAATGAATCCGCAGAAGGCCGGCATGCTGTGGGGTTCCGGCGAGCTGATGAATTTTAAGAATGTAGACGGAGTTGCTCTACAGGCCGCGGTCTACAAGCCTGAGAATTTCGATCCGAGCCGAAAGTATCCAGTGATGGTGTACATCTACGAGCGTCTATCACAGAACCTCCATACCTTCGTCCGTCCGACCCCCGGCACCAGCATCAACATGGCATATTACGTGTCGAACGGCTACATCGTCCTCACGCCGGACATCGTCTATCAGGTTGGCAGCCCGGGACAGAGCGCGCTGAAGTGCGTCCTTCCGGCGATCCAGGCATTGGCGAATCAGGGCTCGGTAAACGAAAACGCGATCGGCATTCAGGGACATAGCTGGGGCGGTTATCAGATCGCCTACATGGTCACGCAAACCAATCGGTTCAAGGCCGCCGAAGCTGGAGCGCCCGTCGGCAACATGACCAGCGCGTACAACGGAATCCGCTGGGGAACCGGCCTTCCGCGCCAGTTCCAATACGAGAAGACCCAGAGCCGCATCGGCGGCACGATCTGGGATCACACGCTGAACTTCATCGAAAACTCGCCGGTCTTTCACGCGGACAAGGTGAACACTCCGCTGCTGATCCTGCATGACGATCAGGACGACGCCGTGCCGTGGTACCAGGGCATCGAGCTATTCCTCTCGCTGCGCCGGTTAGGAAAGGAAGCGTATTTGTGGAACTACAACGGCGAATTCCATGGCCTGCGCCGACGCCCGGATCAGAAGGATTTCACTCTGCGCATGCAGCAGTTCTTCGACTATCTGCTGAAAGATGCGCAGAAGCCCGACTGGATGGAAAAGGGAATCCCGTACACGGAACGCGAGAAGGAAAAAGAAAAGACCGACGCCGCGTATAGGCGGTAACGCCGGCGTGACTTTCCGATTCGAACAGAGCGATCTCGACGCGCTGGGCCTTATTCCTGGAGCGCTAGTGAAGCATCGCTGAATCCGGCGCGTGTGTGGCTGCCGTCGCAAAACGGCTTGGTCACGGACGCGCCACAGCGGCACAGCCAGACGTCACTGCCTTCAAACAGAACCTCGCCCGACGCGTTCGCGACCACCACCGGACCCTCCAAGTGCAGGGGACCATTCGCGATCGGATTAATTCGCAGTGGACCGGATTCCACCTGTTGCTCGACGCCATCGGCCATCCCAGGCTTCGCCCTGCCGGAGTCCGCAAACCCGATGGCGAGATGGCTGTTGTCGCAGAATGGCTTTCGCGCGGACGCTCCACAGCGGCACAATGCGACGCGCGTATCCGTAAGGTCGCCGACCGAAATCCGACCGCGAATAAACAACGGACCGTGAGGGCGCGTGATGACTGTGTTCTCGTCGTCCGGCTGTTCCGCCATCGCCGGGTCGTCGGCTTGATAGTGCAAGGCGCCGGTGGGACAGCGCTGTATGGTCTTCGCAATGTCCGCTGGCGGTTCAGCATCGACGCGAACCCAAGGACGCGACGCTGGTTCGAAGACGGCACCCAGGTGCCGCACACACTCCGCGCTGTGAATGCATCGCTGCGGTTCCCAAATGACAGTGATGTCTTTATTTTTGTATTGATGCCGATCCATGCGAAGACCAGTATCCTACGAACTCTTTACTGCTCCGGCGCGATGATCCGCGAATCGGTTTGGAACTTCTGGTAGTCGTTGTACTGGATCTCGATGTCGCGGCGAAGGCGGCGTATGTAGCCCACTCGTGCGTCGGCGGTCACGCGCAGGTAACCCGGCAGCCAGACCTCTGCATTCACACGCGTTTGCTCAAAAAAGATTTTGGTGTCCGGCCCCAGGCGCAGTAGCGAAAGGCCCACGCTGATTGTCTCGGTCGTTATCGCCTCGACCTTCACCCAATTGAAATCCGCCTTGTCTATCCAAATTTTGCCGCGGACTTTCTGCATGATCTTCGCCATCCGCTCACGCGGTTTGTATTGCGGCTTCGCGCTCGCTTCAATCACCCAAACGGGACGCCCGTGCCATGCCTCGTCGCCGAGAAGGCGAAGATTGAACACGCCGAGGAATTCATCAAGAAATTTCCGTTCTTCCCTCCGGCGCTTTTCGAAGTCGCGCTTCTCTTTATCCGATTCCCGCTGCCGCTTCGCCGATTCCCGGTCGATCTTTTCCTGCTCCCTCTGTTGATCCTTCGCCGAAAGCGGCTTGTCGTCGCGTGCGATCAGCCGCTGGTACGGCCGTCCTGACAAGATCAGAACCTCGTGGGTCTCAATCTCGCGGTGATTGACTCTGCCGGAAGAATCCAACGATCGGACTTCGCTCCGCTCACGGTAAGTGTAGTCCTTCGCTTTTTCAAAATTAGCGCGGTCGCGCTCAAGCGACTTTCGGACAATGTCGGCGGCATCCGGCCGATAGACTGGTGTGGAGACAGGCGTTTGCGCCGTAGCGACCGCCGCAACTAAGAAAAAGAGCGTTAGCAAGCGAATTCAGGCCTCACCATTCGAACCGTCGGTAGAAACTTTCGCTGGGACACCGCGAAATACGATCGCAAGCAGCGGTGGCGCAATCAACGTGGTCGCCAACGACATGAAGACCACCACTCCGTAAACGTCCTTTGAAATCACGCCCAATGCGGATCCAATTTGCGCGACAATCAAGCCCACCTCCCCTCTCGGAATCATCCCAACGCCGACCCGCATGGCGTCTTTCCAGCCGAGCGAAAGGGCTCCCAGTCCACCACCTATCCACTTCGACGCGCAAGCCGCCACGACAATTACAAGCATTAACGAGATTGTGGAAAAGTTCTGAAACGGAGCCAGCGTGACTTGCATGCCGATTCCGACCAAAAAAAAGGGCGTAAACAACTGCGCCACACCGGCGGTGAGGTCACGCACGCGCGGGCTCACCGAATCCGCCAGCGCCATGCCAGCCAGAAAGGCTCCGATGATTGCGGCTACCCCTGCGCGCGTTGCCAGTAACGCCAACGCGAAGAGCAGAACCATCGCGACGGTGAATTGCGATTCCTGCAGGCGAAGGAACTTGTCCATGCGGGGAATTACGCGGAGCATCGTCGGCGATCCCCAGGTGGCCAACAGAATGGTGAAGCCGATCGCGAGCGCCGCGGTGATCCCGAGTTCGAGATAGTTCACCTCGCCTCTGGCGAGCGCGCTGACGACGGCGAGCACGATCAAGCCCAGGACATCATCGATGATTGCCGCCGCAAGAATGATGCGGCTGGCTTGGTGATCGAGCAATCCGCGCGACGCCAGAACTTGCGCCGTGATTCCAATGCTGGTGGCGACCATGGCGGTAGCGATAAAGTAACGTTCGATCGGCGGCATGCCCCAGGCAAAGGCAATACCGACGCCGGTGACAAACGGCAGGATGACACCCAAAGTCGCCACCAGCATCGCGGTTCCGCCGACGCGCAGCAGCTGGGACGACTTCACTTCGAGGCCAACCTGAAATAGTAGGAACATCGCGCCCAGCTCCGAGAGCGCGTGCAGCAGCGCGTTCGGCTGGATCCAGCCGAGGACCGCCGGACCGATCAGAAACCCGGCGAGGATTTCGCCGACGATCGCTGGTTGGCGCAGGCGTTCGAAGATTTCAGCAAGCAGCTTCGCGCCGCCGAACACGAGCAGCATAGCGAGCGCGAGGTTATCCACTTCCAGTGTGGACGTTAAGAAGAGTGCCATGGCATCGGTTGCCGATGTCACAAGCATCCCATGAGGGACCTTATGCAGTGGCGCTATGCGCGAGCGGTAGCGAAGTTTCGGTTCCGGCGAACTCGCACGGCAGGGAAATTGTGAAGATCGCTCCGCTGGTGTCCTGCCGATTCGCAGCCTGCACGGTTCCGTGGTGGCGCGTGACGATCGTAGCGACGATGTGCAGGCCCAGTCCGGTTCTGCGATTACTGGTCGAGAAGCGAGGCTTGAAAATTTCGGGGAGAATCGCGGCCGGAATGCCGGGTCCGTCGTCGGTGACGACGATTTTCACTTGCGCATTCTCGACGGACGTGTGGATCCTTACTGACCCGCCCTTCGGCATTGCCTGGGCGGCGTTCAGAAATAGATTGACGAACACGCGCTCCCACACCGCAGGTGCGCCCTGGATCCTGACGCCCTGCAAAAGATCGCGAGTCAATCTCACGCGCCCGGCGAGGGCTGTCGCTACGAAGTCCTCCGCAAATTGCGCCGATTTTTCGATCGCGGCATTCAGGTCAACTAGTTCCGGCTCCGCCTGCGAAAGACTGCCGGTGATTCCTTTTCCGCGTTCGACGCTGCGGAAAATCGTGCCCGCAAGTGCCGCCCATTTCGGATCCGTCGAAAGCAGATCCGCCGCCTCGACCAGCGTCTGAAACACGTTGTTGAGGTCGTGTACCAGGCATTCGACGGTGAGGTCGTTGGGCGTATTCATCATGCACTTTGCTCGGAAGCGATCAACCGGAGTGTACTAAAAAACTCAGGGAAAGACACACTGGCGGAATCCGCCTGGTCGATCGAGCAGGGCCCATTTGCCCGTAAAGCCGCAACCGCGAACGCCATGGCAATTCGATGATCGCCAAAAGAATCGAGCGTTGCAGCCCGAAACGCCTGCTTGCCCGGAACTCGAAATCCATCTTCCGTGACATCGACAGTCACGCCCATTCGTCCGAGATTCTCGGCGATAGTCGCGATCCGATCGGTCTCTTTCACCCGCAACTCGCGCGCGTCCCGGACTTCGAGGCCTTGTTCCGAGGACGCGCCCAGAACAGCCAGAACCGGAATTTCGTCGATCAACGCCGCGGTCATTTCCTTTTCGAGCAAGCCGCCCTGAATGGCCGATGCCTTCACCAGAATGTCGCCGATGAGTTCGCCGCCGGTTTGCGTCAGATTCAAAATCTTGATACAGGCTCCCATCGAAACCAGAAAATCGAGGAGCGCGCTGCGCGTCGGGTTCATGCCGACACCATGGAGCAGCAGGCTGGAGCCCGGCAGCATCAGCGCCGCTACGAGAAAGAATGCCGCCGAGGAGAGATCGCCCGGCACGGTCAATTCCCGTCCCTCGAGCTTGGGACGACCTTGCAGTGTGATGACGCGGCGCTGGACGTCGATATCCGCGCCAAATTCCCGCAGCGCGAGTTCGGTGTGGTCGCGCGTTCGGATCGGCTCGCGGACGATGGTTTCACCTTCGCAAAAAAGGCCGCCAAAAAGAACGCAGGTTTTCACTTGCGCGCTGGCAACCGGCAACGGGTAATCGATGGCGCGGAGCTTCCCGCCGTGGATCGTCAAGGGGGGAAGATTGCCGTCCCGTGCTTCAATCCGCGCGCCCATCTCCGCCAACGGGTTCATGATGCGCGCCATAGGACGCCCCGAGAGCGATTCGTCGCCGCCAATCTCCGATCTGAACGGCTGCGCCGCCAGAATCCCTGCGAGCATGCGAATCGCGGAGCCGGAGTTTCCCGCGTCCAACATTCCGGTGGGCGCGCGCAATCCATTCAAGCCGCGGCCCTGGACGGTGACCGTGCGGTCGTCGACCGCAACCTCGATTCCGAGGCTTCGTAGACACCCGAGCGTCGAGTGGCAATCGGCGCCGCTCGAATAATTTTCGATTTTCGTCGGACCCTCGGCCAGCGCAGCCAACATCGCGTAGCGATGAGAAATGGATTTGTCGCCGGGGAGGGTGATGGTTCCGCTGACAGATCGAGCGGGAGCGATCACAACTTGCATGATTAATCAGTGTAACGCGGTATAGTAATTCGACAGTTTAGTAAGGAAAAACCAATGATTTCGCGACGCAATTGGATGATGACAACGGCCGCGCTGGCTGCGGCTCCGCAATCCAGCACGGCGCAAGGCGGCGGTCCCAAGAACGTGGTTATTTCGAGCGCCAACGGATTGCGGGCCTGTGCGCGCGCCATGCAGCTGCTTCGTGCTGGCCGCGATACGCTCGACGCCGTCATCGCTGGAGTCAATATTCAGGAAGACGACCCTGAAGACAACTCCGTCGGCTACGGCGGATTGCCCAATGAGGAGGGCGTCGTGGAGCTCGACGCGAGCGTCATGCACGGACCGACGCGGCGCTGCGGGTCCGTCGCCGGAATCCAGAAGATCAAGAATCCGTCCAAGGTCGCGAAGGTCGTGATGGAGCAAACCTCTCACGTGATGCTTATCGGAGAGGGCGCGTTGCGATTCGCCAAGGCGTACGGATTTAAAGAAGAAGATCTGCTGACCGAGAAGTCGCGTCTGGCGTGGATGGTCTGGAAGCAATCGATGCGCGACAAGGCTGGGCGCACGAATTGGAGCAGTCCGGACGCGCCTTCCAAGGCTGCGCTCAATCGCTTTCAGAAATTATTCCCCGCAGCGGACGAAGAGATGCTCGCCTGGGCCCTTCAGGTCGCCGAGCGTCCATTGACTGGCACCATCAGCTGTCTCGCCTTGAACACCAAAGGCGAAATGTCGGGCGTCACCACGACCAGCGGACTGGCCTGGAAGATTCCCGGGCGGGTCGGCGATTCCCCGGTGATCGGGGCCGGGCTGTACGTAGATCAGGAGATCGGAGGAGCGGGTTCCACCGGCTTGGGCGAAGAAAACATCAAGGTTTCGGGAGCGCATACGATTGTCGAGAACATGCGGCACGGCATGAATCCAAGCGATGCGTGCATGGACACCCTGAAGCGGATCGCCCACAATCACCGCGAGGATCGGACGCGTCTAGGGCTCTTCGATATTACGTTTTACGCGCTACGGAAGGATGGTACGTACGGAAGCGCATCGCTTTGGGGTGGCAAGCAGAATACGGAATTTGCAGTAAACAATGGAGATGTTCCGGATTCGCGGCTAGAAGAGACAAGTTACTTGCTTGCAAGATAGTTTGCTATCTATCTTGCAAGATAAGTATTACCGTGTTGTCTTTGCGGGTAGAGGTGTCGTATGGCTGGGGCAACGAAGCGGTGCGTGTCAACAAGAATGAGACACCGGGCGTGAAAGTTTAAGGAGTATTTTCCTTGGGAGGCGGCCGGTTAATCCAGACCTGCGAGGGGAGTTGCGGCGGCTTGGGTGGTTTCCGAACGAAGCGTTCGGGATGAGCCGAGTAGGCGGCGTCGAGCACAACTTGCCGATGGGCTAGGATGTGGGCGGCGTGGCCGTGGTGGACCATGGCGGGGGTCATCAACCCAAGCCCGGAATGATGATGCTGATGGTTGTACCACTGAAAGAAGGATTGGCAGAAACCGCGAGCGTCTTCGATCGAACCAAAACGATCCGGAAACCCTGGCCGGTATTTCAAGGTACGGAACTGACTTTCCGAATAGGGATTGTCATCGGAAACGTGCGGACGGCTGTGGGTTTTGACGACGCCGAGATCGGCCAGCAACAAAGCCACGGGTTTGGATTTCATGGATGAACCACGGTCGGCGTGCACGGTGAGCTGGCCAGGCGCGATGTGCTGCGCGTGACAGGAATGCTCGATGAGCCGCTTGGCCAGTTCGGCGCTTTCGCGATGCGCGATCATCCAACCGACGACGTAGCGGCTGAACACATCGAGGATGACG